>NZ_CBOO010000001.1:0-214990 GCF_000476015.1 Helicobacter pylori SA37A
CTCCCTTTAATAAAATAAAACTTTAAGAAAATGAGTTTTATAATAAAATGAGAGCCAAAATGATTATTTTTCACTCACAAAACTTTTAAATTTTTAATCTTTTTTAAAATTTTTTACTAAAAGATCTTTTAATCTTTTCACTGATTTTTCAATCCGCTTTTTAATCTTTAAGTTTTGATTTTTCTAGCCTTTTTAATACTGCTCTATCGCTTGCGCTATAATGAATTGGTATTTTTAAAAAAAGGGATAAGCATGCCTAACACCACCAACAAAGATTACACAAAATACAGCCAAAGACAGCTTTTTAACTTTTTAAATTCTATCAAGACCAAACAAAAAAGAGCGTTAGAAAAATTGAAAGAAATCCAAATTCAAAAACAAAGGATTAAAAAAGCACTCCAATTTAAAGCGTTCCATTTAACCGAAAACGGATACACCATAGAAGAAGAGCGAGAAATCTTAGCAAGGGCTAAGGACACTAAGAACCGCCTTTGTTTTAAAAGCATAGAGGATTTTAAGAAGCATTGTGAAAACTTGTAAATGAGATTTAAAAATGCTGACGATTGAAACCAGTGAAAAATTTGATAAGGATCTTAAAATTCTTATTAAAAACGGGTTTGATTTAAAGCTTTTGTATAAAGTGGTTGAAAATTTAGCCAAAGAGCAACCCCTAGCTCCCAAATACAAAGACCACCCACTCAAAGGCACTTTAAAAGATTTTAGGGAATGCACCTACAACCGGATTTATTGCTTGTCTATCAAATTAAAAAAAGAAAACACCCTAGCGCAAGTCTATAAAGCGATCAATAAACTCTCTCAAATTGAGTGGTTTAAAAAGTCTGTTAGGGATATTAGAGTGTTTAAGGTAGAGGACTTTAGCGATTTTACTGAGATTGTGAAATCCTAGTGTTTAGCCAAATTTTTAAAATTTTTGGCACTTATAGAGTGGAAAGCAACGCTTTTTTATGATTCATGTAGTCATAGCACGCTACTTTGTAAATCACCCACACCACTCATAACGCTTAAATGAATCGCCCACCAATTACCCCCCCTTTTTTAGGGATAAAATTCAGGGTTAAAACACCGCTCACGCTTTTTTATTTTTTAAACACCCTCGTGTTTCCCGCTTTTTAAATACCCTCGCATGCGCATTTCTTTACGCTTCAAAGCCCCTTCATAACGGCGGATTTCCACTTCTGTTTTAGGCTCGTATTTAGGCATGGGGGTGGGCTTGCCATTTTCTACAGCCACCATGGTGAAATAGCATGAATTAGTGTGCGTGATTTCACGAGTTTTAATATCTTCGCTCAAAACCTTAATCCCCACCTCGCACGAGGTGTTGCCCACATAATTGATGCTGGCTAAAAAAGTGAGCAAATTCCCTACAGGAATGGGGTATTTAAAAGTAACCCCATCCACGCTTAAAGTGACCGTTCCTTTACCGCAATAGCGAGCTGAACACACGTAAGCCACTTTATCCAATAGATTCAATAATTCCCCTCCATGCATGACATTGTTGAAATTAGCGGTTGTAGGCACGACTAAATAGCTCATCAATAATTTAGTGCAATCGGCTGTGTCTATAGTAAAATCAAAATGGCTAGAATGCGATGATTGTATGTGAGGCATTGTTTCTCCTTAATTAAGATTGGTGTTAAAAATGTTTTTTGTAAAAAACATTCCAAGAACTATATATTAGTAAAAATTAAGTAATATTAAGTGAATATTAGAGGCATTAGAAAAATAATAAGAGGGTTAGCGTTAGATAATGGGTGTGCAAGAGAAAAAAGAAAGCCAAAAGGTGGCAGTTATCACAGGGGCGAGTTCTGGGATCGGATTAGAATGCGCATTAATGTTGTTAGATCAAGGGTATAAAGTCTATGCACTCTCTAGGCGTGCGACTTTGTGCGTAGCCTTAAACCATGCGTTGTGCGAGAGCATTGATATTGATGTGAGCGATTCTAACGCTTTAAAAGAAGTGTTTTTAAACATCAGCACTAAAGAAAAATATTGCGATGTTTTGATCAATTCCGCCGGTTATGGGGTGTTTGGGAGCGTAGAAGACACGCCTATTAATGAAGTTAAAAAACAATTTGGCGTGAATTTTTTCGCCCTTTGCGAAGTGGTGCAGCTTTGTTTGCCTTTATTGAAAAACAAGCCCTATTCTAAGATTTTTAACCTTTCTTCTATCGCAGGGCGCATGAGCATGCTCTTTTTAGGTCATTATAGCGCGAGTAAGCATGCATTAGAGGCTTATAGCGATGCCTTGCGTTTAGAGCTTAAACCCTTTAACATTCAAGTGTGTTTGATTGAGCCAGGCCCGGTGAAAAGCAATTGGGAAAAAACCGCTTTTTCAGTTGAAAATTTTGAGAGCGAAGACAGCGTTTATGCATCAGAAGTGAATGCAGCTAAAACTTTTTATGCGAGCGTGTATGAAAAAGCCTTAAACGCCAAAGAAGTGGCGCAAAAAATCGTTTCTCTTAGCATGAGTCAAAAAATCAAGGCTCGTTATTTGATCGGCTTAAAAACCCAATTGTTACTAGCGTTGTATCAAATCCTCCCGAGTAGCTGGTATGATTCTTTGTTCAGATTAATTGTTCTTGGGAGGAAGCGCGATGCTTAAAACCTATCATATTGCCTTAGCTTGCGTGATTTTAGCGGTGGTGGTGTTGTTGTTTGGAGGGGAGTCCTTGAGTTTGGAAGAATGGCAAGAAGTGTACCTTAACGTGAAAAACCACTTTTTACACAATGAAGAACTGAGCTCTTTAAGTGTTATTATTTTAGAAATACGATTACCACGAGTGATTTTAGCGCTCTTAGTGGGGGCGAGTTTGTCCGGGAGTGGGGTGGTGATGCAAACGATCTTTAGAAACCCCTTAGTCGATCCCTTTTTATTAGGGATTTCTAGCGGAGCGATGCTAGGCGTGGCGATGGCGATAGCGGTAGTGGAGTCTAACATTGCGATTTTAGCGTTCTTTGGGGCGATTTTAGCTAGCCTTGCTGTTTTGGCGATGAATAGGGTTTTAGGCAATTCCGTCCTTTCGTTGGTGCTTTCAGGGGTGGTGTTGAGCGCGTTTTTAAGCGCACTAGCTGGGGCGATCAAATTCTTTGTGATCCCCCAAAAAGCGCAAGCGATTGTCGTGTGGCTTTTAGGGAGCTTGTCTTTAAGCAGTTATAAGGATTGCTTGATCGCTTTCATAGGGCTATCTTTGGGCTTTATCCCGCTTTTTTTGTTAAGGTGGCGCATTAATTTATTGAGCTTGAGCGATGCGCAAAGTTTGAGTTTGGGGATTAATCCGGTGTTATTGCGATCGCTTTGTTTGGTGTGCGTGAGCGTTGCGAGCGCTTTAGCGGTGAGCGTGTCCGGCACGATCGGCTGGATTGGGTTAGTGATCCCGCATGTGGCTAGGTTGTTTTTTGGGGCGAATTTACAAAAACTACTTTTAAGCTCTTTATTAATGGGGGCGTTTTTCTTGCTTTTGGCGGATGTGGTGGCTAAAACCATTACCCCCTATGATTTACCGGTAGGCATTGCGACAAGCGTTTTAGGAGCGCCTTTTTTCTTGTGGCTTTTATTCAGGACTAGGGGGGTGTGATGGTCTTAGAAGTTAAAAACCTGTCCTTTAAATATTCTCAAAAACTCATTTTAGACAAGTTGAGTTTTAGCGTGCCAAAAAACAGCATTACAAGCATTTTAGCGCCTAATGGCTCGGGTAAAACCACGCTTTTAAAATGCCTTTTAGGGCTTTTGAAGCCTTTAGAAGAAACCGAAATCAAGGCGTGTAACAAAGATATTTTACCCTTAAAGCCTTATGAAAAAGCCAAATTGATCGCTTATATCCCCCAAGTGGAATATTATGCGTTTAATTTCAGCGTGTTGGATTTTGTTTTAATGGGGAAAGCGACGCATTTAAATCTATTCGCCATGCCTAAAGCTAAGCACATTAAAGAAGCTACTAGCGTTTTAGAGCGCTTGGATTTAGAATCCTTAAAAGATCAAGGCATTAACGATTTGTCCGGCGGTCAAAGGCAAATGGTGCTTTTAGCCAGAAGTTTGTTGCAAAGAACGCCTTTATTATTACTAGATGAGCCTACGAGCGCGTTAGATTTAAAAAACCAAGCCCTTTTTTTTGATGCGATTAAAGATGAGATGAAAAAACGAGAATTGAGCGTTTTAGTCAATATCCATGATCCCAATTTGGTTGCCAGGCACTCCACGCATGTGGTCATGCTCAAAGATAAAAAACTTTTTTTGCAAGCTTCCACGCCAATCGCTATGACTTCGCACAATTTAAGCGCGCTTTATGACACGCCCTTAGAAGCGATCTGGCATGATAACAAGCTTGTCGTGTATGCGTTGTAGGGGTTTTGTAAGATTTCAAACCCATGCTTTGAGCATGGGTTTAAGAACACTATTTAGAGCGGTATTTAGAAACTATATCTCATTCCTAAATTGGAAGCGAAATGGCTTGCGTTGGAAATCAAATTGTGCAAATAAACAACGCCCAAATTCAAAAACACTTCTTTAGCCAATTGCAATTCCCCACCCATCATCACTCTCGCATGGGTATTTAAAGGGTTGCGAGCGGTATTCACTTTAAAGGTGTTTAAAGACGCGGCGTTATTAGAGCCAACATGAGCGAATTCTTGTAAAACTCCAGCGTTCATATAGAAGTATGAAGTGTCCCCATAATAATAGCGCGTTTCCACATTAGCGCTAGCGTTGAATAAATGCTGACTGCTAGAGCCATTTTTCAAAGCCACTTGATTGCTATTGCTTTTAAAGTTGGTTGAACCTAAATGGTTATAGCTCACGCCCACGCTTGGTTTTAACACTAAAGCGTTCCTAAAAAACGCAAAGTCATAACCATAGCTCGCTCTTGTTGCAGCGCTATAGGCTAAGTAATTATAGCTTTGATTCAAATCTTGCAATAGAGCGCTTTTGAAATTCAAGCTTGATTGATCACTCCCTAGCGCCCCTTGAGCTTCAAAATCAAATTCATGCTGGTTAGCAAAGAGACGGCTATACACGCCAAAATTAGTGTTATTAGCCCCAGAGTTAAGAGAGTTCGCTTGATTACTAAAAGAGCTATAACCATAGCTTCCAAAACCGCCCACAATGGCTTCCACTTCCCCATTAAGGTAAGCGTCTACGCCGGCGCTTGTGCCATACAATGAAGCGTTACCGCCGCTATTCAAGCTCGTTCCCCCAATAGCGTTAGCCCAAACATTGGTGGGTTTTTCATATTTAGGGGCAAATTGATACAACACTTCCGCTGCGCTTTCTAAAGAAGCGAATCTTTGGTCTTTTAAAGCTTGTAAGCGTTTGGCGAACGAGTCAATATGGTTGGTGTGCCTTCTAGAGAGATTGACTAAACGAGAATTTAAAATCATCGCATTACTCAAGCTCAAAGTTTGTAAGCCGCTGGTTTTATGCTCTAAACTGGCTATGTTGTTTAAAGTGGTAGTGGCTGCATTCAATTGTTTGGTGATTTCATTAGCGCTTGTAGCATCAATCATTGTTCTAGCATAACCCGCATCATGGCTATCAATCAATAAGGTTTGTAAGAGATCCCTGCCTTGCGCGCCTGAGTTAGCATAAAGCGTGTCAATATCCTTAGAGCGATCAGCCAATTCAAACACGCTTTCAATGGTGCCAAAATCATGCTGATTGATAGCGACTAAATTAGGGGTAGCGTTATAATGAGCGAAAGGAGCGTTCTTTATGAGAGCGTAGCTAGCGAAACGCACCTTGTTAGTGGTGTTTGTGGGTAAGTTGGTGGTGTTGCTCTCAGAACTAGTAGGCGTGGAATTGTTACCTAAATTAACAGCGATTGTGGTGTTGTTAGCCGTTTTATTGATCCCTGTATTTTTCCATGCCTTACCTTCAAGATACTTGTAATTTTCAGGGTTATTCACCATGCTTTGATTGCCGATAGCCATCCCGCATGCTTTAATGTCATTGAGATTGTCTTTTCGCACCACACAAATATCCATGCGGTTGTTGTTGTTATAAAGGGCTAGGCGTTCTTTGAATTGTTCTTGTTGGTTGGTAGCGTTTGTGGAAACATTATCATAATTAATGTTTTGCGCTTTCACTAAAACATGCTCTTTATTTTTAGTGAGGTTTTGAGCGTCATTAATTTTAATGAGCGGTTGGTAAAATCCGGTCGCGCTATCCACATTGTTATTAAACTTCATGGTCGCTGTTTTGCCTACATTCAAGGTTGCTACACGCCCGTTTTGGACAAAAAGATTCATAAGCGACTGGTTGTTAGTGAAATTCCCTTGAATGGTTAAATCCAAATCTTTACCATAATCCATGCTAGCGTTATTGGTTAGGGCTAGGTTATTAAACATAAGCCCCGTTTTGCCCGGAATATTTCCTGGAGCTCCAAAAAGAACCCTTTTAGTGATTTCAACATCGGTAACATTCCTGGCGTCAAAATAATTCCAAGGGGCATGGTAAAGCTCATCTATAACGAGTTTTTTACCGCTTTTAAAAGTAACACCTCCAGAATAGGCCGGGCTATATCCCGTTTGCAAGCTCACGACACTGATGCGCGATTTATCGCCTATATCTTCGCCAAAAATACTGTATTGGCCAAAACTCTGAACACGGGTTGTAACCACCAATTCCTTAATATCAAAGTTTTTAATGTTCACATTAGTGGCAGCTGTGGTGAGTTTGTTGATATTGACCTTATCGGTAACGCCACTAAGATCCAAAGTGCTAGTGTTTAGCCCATTATCGCTTTTGCTGGCATCAATATCCTTAAAATGAGCGGTGTTGGCATTCACTTTTAAATTTGTAGATTTTCCCAAATAAACATTGCCATTAAACTTAGCGGTATGGGCATCCACTCTTAAATTCACCGCTTTTCCTAGATGGATATTGTTATTAAAAGTGGCGGTGCCGTTGTTGGTATCTTCACCAGCCTTAAATTCAAAATTCGCGCTTGAGCCTGCCAAAGCAGAACCACCCACTTGGTTATTCACTCTTAAAGTCCCCTCAACGGTGATATTCCCGGTTAGATTTTCCACTAAAAGAGAACGCCCGCTCGTTGAATTGGATAGATTGACACCGCCTTCGCCGATATTCAAATTAGCCGCATTCGTGCTTAAGGAAGCTTTAAACCCTCCCGCTTTAATCGTGCCATCAGCGTTAGTGTTTAAGTGGAAAATATTCACAACCGTGTCTTTACCACCGGCAAAAGGCCCATCAATAACTTGTGTGGGTTCATTTTCTGTTTTTTGCGTATCGTTTTTAGGATTATTTTGAGAAGGGTTATCTTTAGTTTTACTCTCATAACCGCCTTCGGGAGGGGTGATGATGCTTAAGCCGGCGCTTTGCCACAAATCCAGTGTGCCAATATTAGTCTTTTTACTAGCGATAATGCCCGCTTGAGCGGCGTTTTGATCCCCCACAGCGAGATGGCGAAAATTCATTTCCCCTTGAACTTTTGAAGTGTCTATCGTGCTGTATGAAGGGGCCAAATACGCTCCCACATATTGCAAACGGCCCATCCACACCTTACCATAGAGATCAACGCTCTGGTTTGAGCTTGAAACCAAATTGAGCGTGGCGCCATCATAAAGAGAGATTTCAGCGTTTTCACGGCTTGTAATTTTTTCTGAACTTTTCAAAGTCAAAACCGTAGAGCTGGCTTTCCTGCCGGCTCCAGAACCCACACGATTGTTGATTTCTACAAAATTATCAATTAAGATATTTTTAGCGTCAAAATTCACTCTCGTGGTGCGATCAGCACTATCCTTAAAGCTTGTGAAAGAATTGCCATTGAATTGGCCCAAACGCAAAGTGGCTTTTTGCATATTCACGTCTAAATCCCCACCGGTAAAGTTGATAAGGCCTGAAAGGTTATAAGTCCCTACAGCGTTTTGCATATCCACTTCAAGCTTGTTCCACTGCCCGTCTTTGACCCAATAATGCCTAGCGGCATTCCCCCAGTCCCAACCTCCATCAATCTTACTGGATAAAAGGGATTTGTATAAGTCGTATTGCTTGTGGGGGAAATGATCAAAACCTCTTCCTGCTTGAATGCGCCAAACTTTATCGGGTTTGTCCGGGGCTTTATTGGCTTGTTCGGCTTGTTTGAGCCCCCAGCTAAGAAGCCCTGAAACCGTTCCTACAGCAGCGCCTGTAGCGATACCCCCAACAATGGCTGGAATGATCACGGTTGTAAAAAAGGCGCGACTTTCGCTGTGTATGGGATCGTTTGGCGTGTTAGCCCCTAGTTCGGTGCCCATTAACACCCCCACTAAAGCGAGAGAGATAATAGGGCGATTGATTTTGCGGTGTGTTTGTTGTATTTCCATTTTCTTCCTTTCTTTTTGTAAAACGATTTTTGCACAAAGGGTGCGACTTTAGACTAGAAAATTTCTGTTGCATTTACGATTAAGGTTATAAATATGCAGTATCTACAACCAATGTTCAATCTTTATTAAGTTAAGATAAATGAATATAAAACCCATAGGATTAAAAAGTAAAATTGCTGAAATTTTGGGCTAGAATGTGTAAAAATGTAAAATTTGAAAAGCTTAAAAAGCCTCTCTTACTGAAAATTTTGGTTAGAATGTGTAAAAAGGTAAAATGGGAGGCGTTTAAAAAAGCTTCTCCCAAATCGTGCCTTGTGGGGTGTCCATCAAAGCGATTTTGTGGTTTAAAAGCTCTTCTCTGATGCTATCGGCTTTTAAAAAATCTTTTTGCTCTTTGGCACGTTTTCTTTCTTCTATCTTTTTTTCAATTTCTTGTTTTTCGCTCTCGCTCACGCCTAATTGGAAATACGCGCTAGGGTCTTTAAACCCGATGCCAAGCAGTTCTTCTATGAATTTCAAATTCGCTAAAATTTCGCCTTTCAAAGCCTTGTTTTTGGGGTTTTGATCCAGTTTTTCATTCGTAGAAGAGAGCATGTTTTCTAAAACGCTCAACGCTTTGGAAACGTTTAAATCATCTTGCATGCATTCTAAAATTTCTTTTTTAAAATTTGGGTTTATTCCTCCCAAAGTCCCTAAAACGCGCTGTTTCAAACGATAGATTTTATCCAAGCGTTTTTTACTCACTAACAAGTCTTCTTCATTGAAATTCAAAACAGAGCGATAATGCACCCCTAGTAAGTAATTGCGCAAAATTTCGCCATCATAGTTTTTCAAGGCGTCTTTAATGAAAAAGCTATTCCCTAAACTTTTAGACATTTTTTCGTTATTGATATTCACAAAGCCATTGTGCATCCAGTATTTAGCGATCTCCACGCCAAAGGCGCAACGGGTTTGGCACGCTTCATTTTCATGGTGGGGGAATAACAAATCCGTTCCGCCAGCATGGATGTCAATTTGATAAGGGGTGTTAGCGAGCGCTAAAGTTTCAAAAACCATGCTAGAGCATTCTATATGCCAGCCAGGGCGCCCTTTGCCTAAAGGGCTATCAAAGCCCACATCATTATCCCCCTTATAGCTTTTCCACAACACAAAATCCTGCTCAAGCCGTTTTTCTTGCACTAAACCGATACGGCTAAATTCCACACTGCTATTATGCACGCTCAAAGAGCCGTAATCTTTATCCTTGCTCGTGTCTAAATAAATATCCCCATTAGAGACTCTATAAGCGAAATTTTTTTCTAAAAGCGTTTCAATCATGCGCACCATAGCGTCTAGATACTCGCTCGCTTTAGGCTCTAGGCTGGGTTTTTTCACGTTCAAAGCGTTCAAATCCCTCGTGTAAGATTCAATGTAAATGCTGCTTAGTTCTTGAATGCTTTTGCTTTCTTTGAAGGCTTTGTTGATGATCTTATCGTCAATATCCGTGAAATTCCTTACTAGCACCACTTCATAGCCGCTCAATTCAAGCGTGCGCCTCAACAAATCAAAAGCAATCGCGCTCCTGGCATGCCCTAAATGAGCGTCATCATACACCGTAGGCCCGCACACATAAATATTCGCCTTATTTTGGACTAAAGGCTCAAAAGGGACTTTTTGTTTTGATTTGGTATCATAAATAAACATTTAAAAACCTTGAAAATAATAAAATAAATATAAATGTGTAACCCACGATTTGAACGCTAAGAGTAATAAGATTTCCACGCAAGCGAGGAAAAGGATTACAAGCCATGATTTTAAATTCTTGATTATACCCAAGAATAATTGAAAGCCAAACGCTTTTATCGTTAAAACAAATAGAAATAACCCGCTCAAACTATTCGCTAACGCTAAACCCAAAACCCCTAACAAAGGCATTAAACTCAAAGAAGCCGCTAAACCTAAAAAAAGCGAAATTAAAGAGATTTTAGCCGCTTTTTTTTGCTCTAACTTCGCATAAAGCCACAAAGAAAAGAGTTTAGTTAGCCCAAAAGGGAGCAAGCCTAAAAGATAGAGCGAAAAGACTTGCGAAGTGATTAAGGTGTCTTTAGGGCTAAACTGCCCCCTTTCAAATAAAAGCTCGGTGATTTCTTTACTTAGCATGATCCCCCCAATGCTGCAAAAGAGCAAAACCCCCACCAAAAAAAACCACGCCTTTTGCAAGCGTTGTAAGATTAAATCCTGCTGATTGTTTTTAAGCGCGATCGCAATGCTGGGGAAAAGAGCTGTGGAGATAGCGATAGCGAATAACGCTAAAGGGAGCTGGAAGACTCTGTTAGCATAATACAAATAAGACACGCTCCCGCTCGCTAAAAAAGAGGCGATTGTGGTGTCTAAAAAAGAAGCGATCTGAGCGCTAGAATTGCCTAAAACGCTGGGGAAAAACTGCTTGAAAAACCCTTTCAGATCCCTTTTAACCCTATTCAAACGATATTCTTTTTTGTTTGCGTTTTTAGTCTTAAAACCTAACAACCCTTTAGATAATAAATCCCATAAGCCTAATTTTATTAAAGGATAAAAGTGTAATAAAATTTGAGCCACGCCCCCTAAAAGCACGCCGTAGCTCAAATAATACAACGCTTCTAAATGCGTTTTTTCTTTGGAAATGAAAAGGGCTAAAATCATGCATAAATTGAGTAAGCTTGTGCTATAAGCGCTGGCAAAAAAGCTGTGTTTGTATTGTAAAAGCGCGCCTAAAAAAGTGGTGATAAACACCAATAAAAGATACCAAAAATTGATTGCTACAATAGGGGCGCATAATTTGAGCGTCTCTTCATCAAAGCCGTAAGCTAGGAGTTTGGTTAGCCATAAGGGATTGAGCGCTACTAATAAGCACCACATGAATAAAACGCCGCAAAAAATAAGCCCCACCAAACTCGCAAAGCTCCCTTTAATGGAACTTCGTATGAAGCTTGGTAAAAAGCTTTGAGAAAAAGAGCCCTCCGCAAAAATACGCCTGAATAAATTAGGCAATTTGAAAGCCACAAAGAAAATATCGCTATACACTCCGGCCCCTAGAATATTAGCCATCATCAAATCCCGCAAAAAGCCAAAAATCCTAGAGCATAAAATCCCTAAGCTATTCGTTAAAAATATTTTTTTTAGCATACTAGTTGTATTTATTACCTAATTTTCAGTGTTTTTTTGTTAGCATATTTCTTTTTTCAAATTCTTATATTATACCATTTAAGGATTAAAAATGAGCTTGGAGCGTTTTGCCCCTATAAAAGTTGAGCGGTGCAAAGACATTCAAAAAGAATTAAAAAAAGCGGCCGCTGAAAATAAATTACAAACAGAAGATCTATGGTTTGAGATTTTAAAAACTTCTATTTTTATCAAAAACAGCGCTAAAGACGATTTTAGCGAGGCTTTTAGTGGGGAATTGCAGCAATTAGAAGAAGATGAATACTATGAAAAAAAAGAGCTAACCCTTTATCAAACCCATGATATTAAAATCAAATCAAACGCTTATAAACGCTTTTTTGAAGTGGAAGTGGATGAAGATTTAAGCAAAATAGAAATTATTTTAGACGAGTGTTTTATTGTCCTAGACACTGAAGAGCATTACCAAGAAATGTTTGCGTATATTAAAGAGTGTTTAGCCTTTCAAGGCGTGGTGTTTCGCCACCTTTCACAAATGTATGAAAATTTAAAAACAGAATTAAGAAAATATCAAAAAGAAGCCCAAAACAAGCGCTTTATTTTATACGCTTCTTTAACCTTTATCCCTAATGTAGAAGAACAATCCCATTTTTTATTAGAAGAAGAATACCTTCCAACGCATACCATTTTTTTAAGCGATCAAGAAGAATCGCTTGTTAAAGAAAATTACTATATCGCTAAAGAAAATCAAAAAGTCGCTTGCGTGAATTACCCCAAACAAGGCAGAGACGGCCGTAACCTTAAAGGCCTTTATATTGAATTGCCTAAAGTTGCCCATTCGCCCACCCCTATAGGGCATGACAAAAACGCTTTTGAAGAAAGAGAAGAAAATAACGCTTTAGTGTATTACTCCAAAGCCTTACAAGGGGTTAAAATGGAAAAAGGGCGTTTGGTTTCTAAGCAAAATTTTATTTTTAAAAACGGGATCAAGTCCATTGAAGTGCCTAATCTTTTAGGGGGAGTGGAGAGCGGGTTAGCTTTAGAGATTCAAGCTAAAGACGAATTGAGCGATGCGATTGATTCTAACCTCATTTTAGAAGCGAGCGTAATTAACATTAAGGGCAATGTGGGCAAGAATGTGATCTTAGTGACCAAAGAAATTACTATAGAGGGGCAAATCCACCCTGAAAGCTATGTCTATGCCAATAAAGCGCGTATCACTAACCATAAGGGCGTGTGCTACGCTAAAGAGTTTGAGTGCAAGTATTTAGAGCGCGCTAAGGTGTATGCCAATAGCGTTAAAGTGGAAGCGAGTGCGGGGAGCGTGGTCTATGCGAAAGAAATCGTTTTAGAAAAGCTCAAAAGCGATAACAAGCTGTATTTTTCCAAGCAATGTTGGATTGATGAGGTGGATGGCAATGGAAACCGCTTTATTTTTTACGCTTTTGGGGGGCGAGAAAACCAAGAAGAATTGAAGATTGCTAAACAAAAACTCAATGCGTTAGGGTTAAAATCCAAAAAAATCATCGCTCAGCACCAGTCCTTAAACCATTTAGTCAAAAACCATCAAGCCATCATGGAAAAGCTTAAAAACGCCACTGAAGAAATCAAACGCTCTTTAATGCAGCAAGAAAGCGTGAAAGACGCTTATAGCGAGTTTGTGTTTGCTTTAAAGCGTTTGAAAATCTTAAAAGCTCAAATGTTAGAATTGCAAAAAATCAATAACGAATGTTACGCTAAACTTATTAGTATAGAAAACAGCTTCCAGCATGCAAGCATTACGACTAAAAACCCTTTCAAGCAAGAAAATATCGTGATTTATCATCGCAATTACCCTAAAGTGAGCAACTTGAGCGCCATGTTAAGCCATAATGAAAGCGTGAATGTGATCTATGAAGATCATAAAATCAAAAAAATCCCTAAAAGCGCGATAAAAGGCTAAAGCAAGAAATAAAAAAGGGATAAAAATGATAGTGGGTTTGATAGGGGTTGTGGAAAAAATCTCTGCTTTAGAAGCGCATATAGAAGTGCAAGGGGTTGTTTATGGGGTGCAAGTTTCTATGCGAACGGCCGCTTTGCTTCAAGCGGGCCAAAAAGCGCGTTTGAAGATCTTACAAGTGATTAAAGAAGATGCGCATCTTTTATACGGGTTTTTAGAAGAGAATGAAAAAATCCTTTTTGAAAGGCTTTTGAAAATCAATGGGGTAGGGGGGCGTATCGCTTTAGCCATTCTTTCAAGCTTTTCGCCGAATGAATTTGAAAACATTATCGCTACTAAAGAAGTCAAAAGACTCCAGCAAGTCCCAGGTATAGGGAAAAAGCTCGCTGATAAGATCATGGTGGATTTGATTGGCTTTTTCATTCAAGATGAAAACAGACCTGTGCGCAATGAAGTTTTTTTAGCCCTAGAGAGTTTGGGCTTTAAAAGCGCTGAAATCAACCAAGTCTTAAAAACCCTAAAACCCAATCTCAGCATAGAAGCAGCGATTAAAGAAGCCTTGCAACAACTGCGCTCTTAAAAAAGTTTTTAGTTTAGCGGCTACGCTTTTAAACGAAGCCACCGCAGGCGCAGCCTTAAAGTATCATCTAAAAAGAGCGTTAGAAAGAAGCCACTCAATAAGCGAGTTTAGTAAGAATTTAGAACTAAGCGCCAAAAACGCTAAATTTTCCAACAACACGCTTAAAATCATTGAAGAGCTTAATAACGGCGTTAAACAAGCCAGCGAAGAAATCAAAGAGAAAGCCACTAAATACGAAAAAGCCTTACAAGAATTACAAAAGATTGATGAAAGCAAGCTTACTAAAGAACAGCAACAGGTTTTAAAGGTTTTTAAGGGCGAGCTAGATCAAGCAGAAATTAAAGGCATAGACTTAAACGACCTCTACATTTTAGATCAAGGCACAAGGCATGCGGGAGCTAAAAAGATTTTAGTTAAACATTATGGAGAAGAAAGCACAGGCGGACTAACTAATGACGAACTCATTAACATGAGCGAAGTGATTAAAAACGGGAGCGTGTTATTAGAGAGTTTTGAAAGGCTTAAAAACGGATTTAGATACGGCTATGAATGGGAGAATAACGGCGTTCAGCTTAGGTTAGTAGTAGATGATTTAAATAATGGGAATAAGATTTTTGATTTTCATAGGAATTTTAAAGATTTTAGAGATGCCAGGACACAACCTAGCAAAGCAAAGGATAACGGGACACAACCCATTACCCTTAATGAAAATAATCCTACACCAAAACCGCTAACAGATCAAGAGGATTTATTAAAAACAAGCGAAAATTTTAACGAAACCACACAAGAAGTTAAAAATTTAAGCCCTTTAGAACAAGCTAACGCCGAAAAACATGAGTTAACGCTAAAAACAATGCAAAAAATGCATAAAACGAAGCATAAAACGAAATTATAAGGATAGTGTAGCCCATAGAAAAACATTAGCAAAATCTCAGAATAGCGATTGAACATCAGTTATGAGCTGAGTGCTAGACATATTTGATAAAGCTAATGTGTTTTGAAACTTTAACATAAAAAATTAAAACAAGGAGTAAGGAATGAAAAGCATTAAAAAGCCTCACCTTGACCATACACAAGCCCTTTCGTCTTGCGTGTCAGGGTCTATTGGCACACTCAAAGTGTTTTTAGTATGGGTTAGAAAATTATTCTCCAACCCATGTCTTGACAGTAATAGCACAAAAACATTAAACAATAGAAAGAGTGAATTAGTTTTAAAAACAATGTTCAAGAGTAACGGAGATTATAAGAATAACAAGGCTTATAAGAAGTTTTCAAGCACCGGACTCAATGCTAAAGTAAAGGTTCAGCCATAGGTCGAGTTCCCATGGTGGTGCTAAAAAGAACAATACTTAAAAAACTTTAATGAGTCAATGGGTGAAAAATGAATTAATCTTAAAAATGATGTATCAATCAAAGCTTTAATACAAGACACCAAACCCTCTAAGGGGCAACCATAGGTCGAGTTCCTATAGCGATGTCTGTAAGGATGCTACCATAAAAACCCCAACAAAGTCAAATAACGACCTAAATCTTTTCAAGGAGAACGCAAGGAGAATAAATGAAAACAAAAAACGACATTAAAGCAGAGATTGACAAGGCGGACATTATCCACTCTTTCATTCCGCAGGATAGCTGAAAATGCTAAAAAGCAATGAGTGGGCTACCATTGAAACTATAAAACAAAAACTTGAAAAAGTCAAGGAAGTCAGGAAATGAAAACTAACGAAGAGTATAGCTACAATCAAATCTATAGAAGAAGCGAGAAGGATAATGGATAAAGCGAATCATTAAAGAGCAAGCGGGTTATTAAGCTATGAAGTGGATAAATCAAGGAATGGGCTAATTGAGTCGCCTTAGCACCAAATTACAAGGGGAAAGATACTAATCCCCTAAACCTTGATAACCCTAATCCTACCACAAAAGAATAAGCAAGGCAATAAACTACCCAAACTTACCCAGTCAGTATGAGAGAAATAAGCCTAAAAACCCCTTTAAAAATTCTGGCTTTGTTCTAAATCAAATGCCAATAATTGAGCTTTTAAAAAATGATTTTTTAAACTCTATAAAAATGAAATAACCCTTTTTATGGTTTAGTTTAAGCCCAATTGGTTTTAGTGAGATTTTCTCTGATTGAAAAAAGCTTGTCTTTGACTTCGTTGCTGCTCAATTTCCTCACTTTATCCGAATTGTATTTCAAATCCTGGCTAAGAAGAGACAATCGGTTAGACAGATCGGCAATATCCACCCTTAACCCCTCATCTCTGGCTAATTTGAGTGCGGGGATTAGATCCGTATCTTTTGAAAATATCAAAATCCTATCAGCTATTTTTTTAAAGGCTATTCTTTGAATGTCAAGACCCATGAGCATATCCACCTGCTTTTGTTCCAATAACGCCCTATAACTCCCATCAAACTCCACTCTTATTGCGTTTAACTTAGTCCTCCCTAACCTCAATTCCACTTGATCCAATGAAGCCAGATCGTGTTGGAAATTTTCCACATCGCTATAAATCTTCTCCCATTTAGTCGCTTCACTGCTTTGTAAGATTTCTTCAATATCGCTGCTGGTGAAGATTTTCATTTCTGTTCCCGGATTTTTTTCATTTTGGAGGGTGTCGTTCCTTTTATCCCATAACGCATGTTCAAAATCAAAGGGTGGAGTGGTATAAAAGTAAATACGACTGATCCATTCATCATCTAGTAAAAAAGCTCTGATAGTAACGATCACATCTAAAGCGATATTGTAATTAACGCATTTTGTTTGTTTAATATCGCGTCTGAAATTCTCCCAATCCACTAGTATGATTGTGTTTGCTTTCATTTATTGCTCCCTTATTTATACGCTAAATTTTTTAAAAGTTCTTAATGCAATCTTGTATTTTGTGCCAACAAGAAACATGGATATAATAATAGCGTTTTTTAAACCTTGCGATAAATAAACAGGAATGATTGATGCGTATTTTAGGAATAGATCCGGGCAGTAGGAAATGCGGGTATGCTATCATTTCTCACGCTTCTAACAAGCTTTCTTTAATCACGGCCGGGTTCATTAATATCACCACGACACGCTTGCAAGAACAGATTTTAGACTTGATAGAAGCCTTAGATTGCTTATTGGATCGTTACGAAGTCAATGAAGTAGCGATTGAAGATATTTTTTTTGCGTATAACCCTAAAAGCGTGATCAAGCTCGCGCAATTCAGGGGGGCGTTGTCCTTAAAGATTTTAGAAAGGATCGGTAATTTCAGCGAATACACGCCCTTGCAAGTCAAAAAAGCCCTAACCGGTAACGGGAAAGCCGCTAAAGAGCAAGTGGCCTTTATGGTCAAACGCTTGCTTAACATCACAAGCGAAATCAAGCCTTTGGATATTAGCGATGCGATAGCCGTTGCTATCACGCATGCGCAACGCTTAAAGCTCCACTAATCACCATTTGTAAGCCACTTCAAAACGCGCATTAAACCCAGGCTCTGCGATCGCTCTTTTAACAGCGTCAGTGCCTGGCATATCCGGGCTCATGACATAGGGGCTTGTTTGATCCACATAGAATTTGTTGAAAACGTTATTGAACACGGCTGAAAGCAACAAACCTTTCCAGCGGCTTTTGGTTTTGGGACTCCAATTGATATAAAAATTACTCACGCCATAGCCCGGTTTGTGCATATGCACTAACCCCAATTGGGATCCGCATTTGGCTAAATCGGTAGGGGTTTTGGGTTTCTCAGCCGTCCCGTAATCAGGCAAGTAAATATCAAACCCGCAATAATCTAAACCAGTAACAAAGCGGCTAAGCCAAGCAAGATTGATCCCTGTTTTGGGGATGGTGTAATCCAATTTAATGATAAAAACATTACCGGTGCTTGCGGCAAGCTCATAGCTGTCCGCCATTAAATACCCCCTAGTGGTGGGCCAAGTGCGCGAGATCCCCACGTTCAAACTCACGCCCTTGTATCTGAAAGTCCCACCCACTTCATAGCCATAAATGCGAATCGCTTGACTCAAATTGGTTACAATCAAGCGTTGCGCGTATTGTGAGATGAAATTATCTAAGGCTTGATAGAACGCCGCAACCCTCCCGCTAAAATACTGGCTTGAATAGTCAATATTAAATTCAGCGTTAGAGCCCACTTCAGGCTTGATATTTTTAGCGTATCGCAAATCGTTTTGACGCATGTACACGCCATCTCCTGGCATCACCCCCCTTGTAACTTGAGAATAAGTGATTTTTAAAGATAAAGGCTCAATGGGGCTTAGCACAAGAGCCGCGCTAGGGCTAAAGCCTTGAGTGTAGCGGTGGTTCCAATCTTTATCATAAAGCGTGTAGGCGTCCCACCTTACCCCGGCTCCAAAAGTGATGATTTTATGAGGCGAGTAATTCGCTTGCACATAGCCTCCATAAATATTCCCATTGGCTTTCCCTCTTTGGCATAGCGTAGGGTCATTGGGGTTATTGTCCACAAGACTGCAAGCGATTTGTTTTTGCCCTTTATCGTCAGTATAGACTTGATTAGGCCTGTATAATTCTGATTTGGGGATACGAGCGTCAAAAACGCTTAAATTTTGGTAGTTGAATCCGTATTCAAAAAGGCTGTCTGTGGCTTCATCAATCACATGCGCGACTTTAAGGTTTAAGCCGGTGTTGTTTAAAAACAGATTTCTAGGTTGTGAGCTTGGTTTATCCACATCAGAAAAGCTTGGGGTGCAATACCCGCCTTCAACGCATGGGTAATTTTCTCTTTCCCATGCGCTCGCTAAAGAAGTGGGGAATTTGGCATAAACGCCATTAGGATCAAATAAAGGATCAAACTGAGCGTTCCTGATGCTTGTATAAAGGGTAAAATCTAATCGTGGGTCGCCAAAAGAATTTCCCGCTTCCCTTTTGTATTGTAATGAAAGATTGTTAGCGCTATTAATAGAGTGATACAAATACCTTGTGAAACTATCCAGCACATTAGGACACCCTTGAGCGCCATCAGGGCTAAAGGGGGCTTCACAAGGATAGGCTAACCCAATAGCGTTACTCCTTAAAGGGCGTGTGGCGTTATCTCGTGTCATGTTCCAGCTGAAAGTGAGAATATCTCTGTCGCTCAAATAGCCATTCATTTTAATCAAAGCGTTGTTTTGCTCGCTAGGGGTTCCTGGCTCTTTATCGGCTTGTGTGGGATGAAAAAGGTTTTTCATCGCTGTGGCGCCGCTTCTATAATAGAAGATGTTTTGGTGCGTGTAGTAAGCGATAATATCAAAACGCGCGTTTTGATAAGCCGATCTAAAAGTCTCTCTGTCCCCAAAATTGGTATAAAAACTCACCGCCCCACTAGCCGCATAACTTTTCCCCCTAGGGATAAAATCAGCCGCTCCTTTAGTCTCCATTTTAATCACTCCTGCAATCGCTCCTGGCCCCGCGCTCGCATTCGCCGCGCCTTTGGTAACTTCCACGCTTTTGAGCATGCCAGGGTCAATCACGGTGTTGCCTTGGTGGTGGTAGATATTGCCATTTTGCGCAGCCCCATCCACCGTAACCCTTAAAAGCCTGTCTTCAACGCCCCTCACATAGATTTTCTGCCCCATCACGCTCCCTCCGCCCACATTCACATCAGGGTTAGTCCTAAACAGGTCTTTGACTTCATTGCTTTGGCGTTGATCCAATTCTTTAGAAGTAACCTTAAACTCATTGTTGTAAGTGAAAATCCTTTTGGCTTGGGTGGTAACCTTATTTAAAGTGCGCTCCTCGCTATAGCAAGTCTCAGTGAGTAGGGGTAAACATAAAGCGTATCTAAGCTTTGGGTATGATCTTAAAAACATCCAACAATTCTCCTTAATCTAAAAATTCAAAAATAAAAATACAAAAAAAAAAAACAAAATACCGCTAAAACATTGAGATAGAATAGTATGATAATTATTATTAAAACCAGATTAAAAATAAAATTTTGTTTTTAATCTTTCTTATTTTCATTAATTGTTACAAATAGAAATACTTAAGGGGGTTTTTTATTCTTAAAAAAAAGATTTTTTAAGGAAATTGAATCTTGTTAGTCTTTGTATAACAAATTATGTAATAATCACCACAAGTAATTGGCCTAGTGTCGGATTACGAAGATTTAAGATCAAATAAAGGAAAAAAGATGGTTAATAAAGATGTGAAACAAACCACTGCTTTTGGCGCTCCCGTTTGGGATGACAACAATGTGATTACGGCTGGTCCTAGAGGTCCTGTTTTATTACAAAGCACTTGGTTTTTGGAAAAGTTAGCGGCGTTTGACAGAGAAAGGATCCCTGAAAGGGTCGTGCATGCTAAAGGAAGCGGGGCTTATGGCACTTTCACCGTGACTAAAGACATCACCAAATACACTAAAGCGAAAATTTTCTCTAAAGTGGGCAAAAAAACAGAATGCTTTTTCAGATTTTCTACTGTGGCTGGTGAAAGAGGCAGTGCGGATGCGGTGAGAGACCCAAGAGGTTTTGCGATGAAGTATTACACTGAAGAAGGTAACTGGGATTTAGTGGGGAACAACACGCCTGTTTTCTTTATCCGTGATGCGATTAAATTCCCTGATTTCATCCACACTCAAAAACGAGATCCTCAAACCAATTTACCTAACCACGACATGGTATGGGATTTTTGGAGCAATGTTCCTGAAAGTTTGTATCAAGTAACATGGGTTATGAGCGATAGAGGGATCCCTAAATCTTTCCGCCACATGGATGGTTTTGGCAGCCACACTTTCAGCCTTATCAACGCAAAAGGCGAACGCTTTTGGGTGAAATTCCACTTTCACACCATGCAAGGCGTTAAACACTTGACTAATGAAGAAGCCGCAGAAATCAGAAAGCATGATCCGGATTCCAATCAAAGGGATTTATTCAATGCGATCGCTAGAGGGGATTTCCCAAAATGGAAATTAAGCATTCAAGTGATGCCAGAAGAGGACGCTAAGAAGTATCGATTCCATCCGTTTGATGTTACTAAAATTTGGTATCTCCAAGATTATCCATTGATGGAAGTGGGCATTGTGGAGTTGAATAAAAATCCTGAAAACTATTTCGCAGAAGTGGAGCAAGCGGCATTCACTCCGGCTAATGTCGTTCCTGGAATTGGCTATAGCCCCGATAGGATGTTACAAGGGCGCTTGTTCTCTTATGGAGACACACACCGCTACCGCTTAGGGGTTAATTATCCTCAAATACCGGTTAATAAACCAAGATGCCCATTCCACTCTTCTAGCAGAGATGGTTACATGCAAAACGGATATTACGGCTCTTTACAAAACTATACGCCTAGCTCATTGCCTGGCTATAAAGAAGATAAGAGTGCGAGAGATCCTAAGTTCAACTTAGCTCATATTGAAAAAGAGTTTGAAGTGTGGAATTGGGATTACAGAGCTGAGGATAGCGATTACTACACCCAACCAGGTGATTACTACCGCTCATTGCCAGCTGATGAAAAAGAAAGGTTGCATGACACTATTGGAGAGTCTTTGGCTCATGTTACCCATAAGGAAATTGTGGATAAACAATTGGAGCATTTCAAGAAAGCTGACCCCAAATACGCTGAGGGAGTTAAAAAAGCTCTTGAAAAACACCAAAAAATGATGAAAGACATGCATGGAAAAGACATGCACCACACAAAAAAGAAAAAGTAACCCTTTTCTTTGAGCGTTCTTATTTTTAGGGACGCTTTGTCTTTCAAAATTTAGGTTTTTGGATACTCATCAGTCCTTTGGTGGTGTGTCCTATTTTTTCATTCATTCAACGAATTTAAAAATTACAATAAAGAGTTATAGTTATGAAACGAAGGGATTTTATTAAAACGACTGCTTTAGGCGCTACAGGTGCTGTTTTAGGAGCACAGATTTTGCAGGCAGAAGAAAGCAAAGGGAGTGTTGCAAAATATAAAATAGAAGCTCAATACAGCATTGATTTTGATTCTGCAGAACACACTTCGCTTTTCATTCCCATGCCAAGTGTTGTAGCGAGCAATGTGCATTTACAAGGCAATCATGCCAGCTATAAAAGCATGCTCAATTTTGGAGTGCCTTATTTGCAAGTGGATTTTTTAAAAAGCGCTCAAAAAAAGCAAGTCCATTTGTCTTATGAGATCGCTAGCTATCAATTGAATGAGCGTTTGTTTGAAACGAGCGATTTTGTAGCAATGGGGCGTTATGAAAGAGACGATGCGAGCGTGGCTAACATTGCCAACCAGCTCAAGGGAACAACCCCTAAAGAAAGCGTTCGCAATTTTTATGCGTTCATCAAGCATGAGATGCCTAAGAGACAGAAGGCTTTAGAGGGTAAAGAAAATTTGCCTAAGCGTGAGAGTTTGCCTTGGTTTGCAACCATTTCAAAAGAGAGCATGTTTGTGTCCTTATGCCATGCGTGTGGGATTAAAAGCGCTGAAGTGCAAGGCTTGAAATTGGCTCAAAACAGCGTAGTGAAAAACGCTTCTAGGGTAGAAGTGTATTTGAAAGATTCCTTGTTAGCGTTTGATTTTCAAAATAATCACAAGGAAGTCTTTATCCCATTGAATCGCCATAAAGACATGCAGTTAGATTCTGCCTTATTGGCGACTTTTGGCGATGCCTTTGCCCTTGTGGATGGTAGGGATTTGAATAACTACGAGAGCAAGTTATTTGAAAAAAGAGTAACCTATAGCGCTGTCTAAAGGCATGGGATTTAGGAATCTTCCTTAATGGTGAGCTTTCCTTTTTAGGAGAGTTTGCAAAAAGGATTTGAAAGGGTTGTCTTATGCGAGAATTTTTTAAGAAACTTGGCACAGAATACGCTTCTAAGCTGTTTTTGGTTTATTGGCTTAGATGGATGTTGAGCGCGTTGGTGATGCTGCCTTTTATGGAGATTTTTTATTATTTTAATTTTCCGTTGTGGCTCAATCTTTTCTTGGGGCAAACCATTGGAGCGGTGATTTTTTTCAAGCTGGATAAGTTGATTTTTTCTAAAAAATGATTTTTACAAGCTTAAAAAGTCACTAAGTTTTTCTTACTCTTAAGCTTTTGTATTTTCCTAAGCTTTTTTGAGGAATTCAGATTTTAAAGACAGGCTCTGCCCTTCTATTTTACAATCCACATTGTGATCGCTATTGACAAGCTTGATGTTTTTGATTTTGGTGCCTTTTTTAAGCACTAAAGATGAACCTTTAACCTTTAAATCCTTAATGAGAATGACCGAGTCCCCATTTTGTAAAAGATTATTGTGGCAATCTTTAACAATCAATTCTTCATCATTAACTTCATTTTCATTCCATTCATACAAACAGCTAGGGCAAACCAATTGCGTGCCATCATGGTAGGTGTAGGCATCGTTGCATTTAGGGCATGGGGGTAAATCTTGCATGATAATCGTCCTTATTGTGGTATTAGTGTGATGATATTACCTAAATCAAGGTTATAAAACGCTTTATTTTGATAAGTATCAACCCCCTAAGATCGCATGGTGAAAAATTATCGCCTGCTTTTCGCAAACTATTTTGTTATGTTTATTTTAAAAAATGCCTTTGATTATTTTTTAAGTTCTCTTTAGCTAGTGAATGTTCAAAAATCTCTTTCTAAAAATAGGTTACTAAATGTTACCAATAAGTTAAAATTTGTTAAAATAATCATAATGATTAAAGATTTTAACCACTGTTGTAGAAAAATAACAAGAGAGTTTGTAAAAACTCTCATTAAAAACAAGGAGCAAAAAAGATGAAAAAAGCGGGCTTTCTTTTTTTAGCGGTGGTAGCTATCGCTGTTATGAGTTTAAACGCTAAAGATCCAAATGTGTTGCGTAAGATTGTTTTTGAGAAATGTTTGCCCAATTATGAGAAAAATCAAAATCCTTCGCCATGCATAGAAGTCAAACCCAATGCCGGCTATGTGGTTTTAAAAGATATTAATGGCCCGTTGCAATATTTGTTGATGCCAACAACTCACATTAGCGGTATTGAAAGCCCTTTGTTGCTTGATTCTTCTACGCCTAACTTTTTTTACTTATCTTGGCAGGCGCGCGAATTTATGAGTCAAAAATACGGCAAACCCATTCCCGATAGCGCGATTTCTTTGACGATCAACTCTCGCAAAGGTCGTTCGCAAAACCATTTGCATATCCACATTTCTTGCATTAGTCCTGAAGCGCGCGAACACCTGGATAACAATCTAAAAAACATCAACAGCCGCTGGTCGCCATTACCGGGAGGCTTGAACGGGCATAAATACTTGGCGCGTCGGGTAACAGAGAGCGAGTTAGCGCAAAAAAGCCCGTTTGTCATGCTTGCTAAAGAAGTGCCAGGAGCGCATAAGCGCATGGGGGATTATGGGTTAGCGGTGGTGCAACAAAATGACAACTCATTTGTCTTGTTAGCGACGCAATTCAACCTATTGACTTCCAATCGCGCTTCAGCCGAAGAAATTCAAGATCATGAATGCGAAATTTTAAATTGAAGCGAGTTAGGCTCTTAAGTTTGAGTGATAATTTTAAACAGCGTTATTAGGGGGTGGTGTTGCAAAACCCACTATCCCTTATGAGTTTGACTAACTTTTATCCATAACACTTCCAACAAAACCTTAAATCTGCAATCAATCGTTTTAAAAAGCCATTTAGGAACAACTTTTGCTTTATTTTACATAGATTGAATTTCTTTACATTAAAGGATAACCATGCTTAGGTCTTTATGGTCTGGTGTCAATGGGATGCAAGCCCACCAAATCGCTTTGGATATTGAGAGTAACAATATTGCTAATGTGAATACCACTGGTTTTAAATATTCTAGGGCTTCTTTTGTGGATATGCTTTCTCAAGTCAAACTCATCGCTACCGCACCCTATAAAAACGGGTTGGCAGGGCAGAATGACTTTTCTGTGGGGCTTGGGGTAGGCGTGGATGCGACGACTAAAATCTTTTCACAAGGCAATATCCAAAACACGGATGTCAAAACCGATCTAGCGATTCAAGGCGATGGCTTTTTTATCATTAGCCCTGATAGGGGGATCACGCGCAATTTCACCAGAGATGGGGAGTTTCTTTTTGACTCGCAAGGGAGTTTGGTTACCACCGGCGGGCTTGTGGTGCAAGGGTGGGTGAGAAACGGGAGCGATACCGGCAATAAAGGGAGCGATACGGACGCTTTAAAAGTGGATAACACCGGCCCCTTAGAAAACATTAGAATTGATCCTGGAATGGTGATGCCTGCTAGAGCGAGCAACCGCATTTCTATGAGGGCGAATTTAAACGCTGGAAGGCATGCGGATCAAACAGCGGCGATATTCGCTTTGGATTCTTCAGCCAAAACCCCTTCAGATGGCATTAATCCGGTGTATGATTCAGGCACGAATCTAGCTCAAGTCGCCGAAGACATGGGATCTCTATACAATGAAGATGGCGACGCTCTTTTATTGAATGAAAACCAAGGGATTTGGGTGAGCTATAAAAGCGCGAAAATGGTCAAAGACATCCTCCCTTCTGCAGAAAACAGCACGCTTGAGTTGAATGGGGTTAAGATTTCTTTCACGAACGATTCAGCGGTGAGCAGGACTTCAAGCTTAGTGGCGGCTAAAAATGCGATCAATGCAGTCAAAAGCCAAACGGGCATTGAAGCTTATTTAGACGGCAAGCAATTGCGTTTGGAAAACACCAATGAATTAGACGGCGATGAGAAGCTTAAAAACATTGTAGTTACTCAAGCCGGAACCGGAGCGTTCGCTAACTTTTTAGACGGCGATAAAGATGTAACGGCTTTCAAATACAGCTACACGCATTCTATTAGCCCTAATGCGGATATTGGGCAGTTTAGGACCACTGAAGACTTGCGCGCCTTAATCCAGCATGACGCTAATATCGTTAAAGATCCTAGTTTAGCGGACAATTACCAAGACTCAGCCGCTTCTATAGGGGTTACTGTCAATCAATACGGCATGTTTGAAATCAACAATAAAGACAATAAAAATGTCATTAAAGAAAATCTCAATATCTTTGTGAGCGGGTATTCTTCAGACAGCGTAACGAACAATGTTTTGTTTAAAAACGCGATGAAAGGGCTTAATACCGCTTCTTTAATTGAAGGGGGAGCGTCAGCGAGCAGTTCTAAATTCACCCACGCTACGCATGCGACAAGCATTGATGTGATAGACAGCTTAGGCACCAAACACGCCATGCGCATTGAGTTTTATAGGAGTGGGGGAGCGGAATGGAATTTTAGAGTGATCGTGCCTGAGCCTGGGGAATTAGTAGGGGGGTCAGCGGCTAGGCCTAATGTGTTTGAAGGAGGCCGTTTGCGCTTCAATAATGACGGATCGCTTGCAGGCATGAACCCGCCTCTTTTGCAATTTGATCCTAAAAATGGCGCTGATGCCCCCCAACGCATCAATTTAGCCTTTGGTTCCTCAGGGAGTTTTGATGGGCTAACGAGCGTGGATAAGATTTCTGAAACTTATGCGATTGAGCAAAACGGCTATCAAGCGGGCGATTTGATGGATGTTCGCTTTGATTCAGATGGGGTGCTTTTAGGAGCGTTCAGTAATGGCAGGACTTTAGCGCTCGCTCAAGTGGCTTTAGCGAATTTCGCTAACGATGCGGGCTTACAGGCTTTAGGCGGGAATGTCTTTTCTCAAACCGGAAACTCAGGGCAAGCCTTAATCGGTGCGGCTAATACGGGGCGTAGGGGTTCGATTTCAGGATCTAAACTGGAGTCTAGTAATGTGGATTTGAGCCGGAGTTTAACGAATTTGATTGTGGTTCAAAGGGGGTTTCAAGCGAACTCTAAAGCGGTAACCACATCCGATCAAATCCTTAATACCCTATTGAATCTTAAGCAATAAACTAAAGGATTACTCTAATACAATATAATAGGGGCTAATTTAAAGATTAAGGTTTAGTATGCATGAATACTCGGTCGTTTCTTCTTTAATCGCTCTTTGCGAAGAGCATGCAAAGAAAAATCAAGCCCATAAGATTGAAAGAGTCGTGGTCGGTATTGGTGAAAGAAGCGCTATGGATAAGAGCTTGTTCGTGAGCGCGTTTGAGACTTTTAGAGAAGAATCTTTGGTGTGTAAAGACGCTATTTTAGACATTGTAGATGAAAAGGTTGAATTGGAATGCAAGGATTGTTCGCATGTTTTTAAACCTAACGCATTAGATTATGGGGTGTGTGAGAAATGCCACAGCAAGAATGTCATTATCACTCAAGGCAATGAAATGCGTTTGTTGTCTTTAGAAATGTTAGCGAAATAACCGATGCAAGAAGAATTGAACGCTTACCAGCAAGAAATTGAATACACTAGAGGAGTTTTAAAAAAAATCCGTTTGGAATTGAAGCAAGTCCAAGAAATCTTGCGTAAGAAAAAGAGCGTTTTAAAAGGTTTGAAGCAAGAAATCTATCAAAAAAAATCAGAAAAAGAAAACTCCCGCTCAAACAAAGAAACGCAAAATACAGAAGAGGATGTGATTTTCCCTAAAGCCCTTGAAGAAGTGGAGGTTTTCACTAGTGATAATCAGGTTATCATGGCAAAACCATGTAAGCGTTTATTCAATGAAGGGCTTTACTTGCAATACCGCAGCGTTTTGCGCGAAAACAGGCTTTTAAAAAACCATCTTTCTAAAAAAGATTTTGAAAATTCGTTGCTCAAAATTGAATTGAGGGATTTGCATAAAGAAATCAAGCTCTATCAAGTCCAAAACCTTTTGAAAGACAAATAATGCCCACGATTTTAGTGAGCGCTTTAGAAGCGAGCTCTAATGTTCATTTAGAGGAGTTACGGCACAATTTGCCCAAAGATTATCGTTTCATTGGGGTGTTTGAAGGGGAAGACGCGCTCTATAGCCCTAGGGAATTTTCTGTCATGGGTTTTAGAGATGTGATAGGCCGTTTGGGGTTTTTACTCAAAGCCCATAAAGAAATGGTCCAATTAGCCAAACAAGCGGATATGGTGCTTTTAATGGATTCTTCTTCTTTCAATATCCCCCTAGCCAAAAAAATCAAAAAACAAGACCCGCATAAAAAAATCATGTATTATATTTTACCGCAAGTTTGGGCATGGAAAAAATGGCGCGCTAAAAGCCTTGAAAAATACTGCGATTTTTTGGGGGCGATTTTGCCTTTTGAAGTGGGCTATTACCAACAAAAAGCCCAATATGTAGGACACCCCTTACTAGATGAAATTAAATATTATAAAAAAGATATTAAGGGCGAAACTTTAGTTTTTATGCCAGGGAGCCGAAAAAGTGAAATCGCTAAAATGTTCCCTTTGTTTGTTGAAGTGGCTCGCATTTTGGAGCAAAACGAAGGGTTTAAAAGGCGTGTGTTGGTCGTGCCAAGTTTCTTTAAGGGGTTGGATTTGAAAGCCCTTTATGGAGAAGACATTAAATGTTTTGAAATTTCTTATGATGCACACAAGAGTTTATTTGAAGCGGAGTTTGCATTCATTTGCAGCGGCACGGCGACTTTAGAAGCCGCTCTGATTGGCACGCCTTTTGTGTTAGCGTATAGGGCTAAAACGATGGATTTTTTGATCGCTAGAATGTTTGTCAATTTGCATTACATAGGGTTAGCGAATATCTTTTATAACGCCTTAAATGATGAAACTCCAGGGCTTGGGGAGAGCCAGTTACACCCCGAACTGATCCAGCATTTTTTGAGCGTGGAGAGTTTGCTTAAGGCTTATAAAGACATGGATAGGGAGCGCTATTTTAAAGAAAGCTTGAGATTAAGGGAATATTTAGCCAGTGGGAGTAGCAGAAAAGTCGCCAAAGAGATGGCTTTTTTGCTGAATTTAACTTAATTTTTACTATAATCTCTACTGAATAAGCTTAGGAGATTAAATGAATAAAGAACCTATGAGTATGCATGGATACAATAAAATCTGTGCGGAATTGAAGCAATTAAAAGAGGTGGAACGGCCTAATATTGTGAAAGAAATTGATATTGCTAGAGGGCATGGGGATTTGAAAGAAAACGCTGAATACCATGCCGCTAAAGAAAAACAACGCTTCATTGAAGCGAGGATCGTGGATTTGAGCGAGATCATTTCTAACGCTCAAGTGATTGACCCAAGCGTTTTGACACACCATAAGGTGAGTTTTGGGAGCACGATTAAAATCCTTAATTTGGATAACGATAAAGAGTTTTCTTATACGATAGTAGGGAGCGTGGAGAGCGATCCGGCTAAAGGGTTGATTTCTTTTGGTTCGCCGATTGCAAAAAGCTTGATCGGCAAGAGCAAGGGCGATGCAGTCAGTATCCAATTGCCTAATGGGGAAAGCGATTTTGAAATTTTAGACATTTATTATAAAGAGATTCGTTTTGATGAAAATTAAAATCCAAAAAATCCACCCAAACGCCCTTATCCCTGAATACCAAACCGAAGGTTCTTCAGGCTTTGATTTGCATGCGGTAGAAAATGCAATCATCAAACCTCATAGCGTGGGGTTAGTGAGAATAGGGATTTGTTTGTCTTTAGAAGTGGGGTATGAATTGCAGGTGCGCACCCGTAGCGGATTGGCGCTGAACCATCAAGTGATGGTGTTAAATTCTCCTGGCACGGTGGATAATGATTATAGGGGCGAAATTAAGGTCATTTTAGCGAATTTGAGCGATAAAGATTTTGCAATCCAAGTAGGGGATAGGATCGCTCAAGGGGTGGTTCAAAAAACTTATAAAGCCGAATTTATAGAATGCGAACAATTAGATGAAACTTCAAGGGGGAGCGGGGGGTTTGGCAGCACAGGAGTGAGCAAGGCATGAGCATTAAGGAAAATTTAGAGCAGGTTAAGAGCGAGTTTAAAAGCGATGAAAAGCTTTTAGAGGGGGCGTTTAGATTAGAAAAATTTTTCAAGCGCTATAAGTGGGTTTTATTGTTTATCGTGGTGGCTTTTATCGCTTATTTGGGGGATACAAAGTTGCAAGATTACAAGCATGAGCAAACTAAAGAGCGGATCACTCAAATTTATAATGAAGCGCTAGAGAGTCCTAATAATATAGCCTTACAAAACAAACTCAAAGAAGTCGCCCCACAATTGTATGATTTGTATCAATTCGCCAGAGCGAGCGAGCATAACGATGTGAATGCGTTTAAAAAACTTTTGCAATCGTCTAATGAAATCGTCAAAACTTTTGCACAATATTCTTACGCATCGCTCTCTAGAGATAAAAACTTGCTTGAAAAAAGCCCCATTCTTAAAGAGATGAGCGCTTTGCAAGCGGTGGATTTATTGTATGAGGAAAATTCTAAAGATGCGATCACAAACGCGCATAAAAATTTATCAACTATCCCTCTAAGTTCTTCATTATATGCTATAATCTCTGTTTTAAAACATTATGGAATCTTAGAAGATACCCAACAAAACCCTTCCAAACCAACCCATCTAAAAAAAGAAACTATTCAAGGAACGCATTGATTTGATGAACAAACAATTTTTAATCTTACTGATAGCCCTGATGGTCTTCAGTGGCTGTAACATGAGAAAATACTTCAAACCCTCTAAATCCCAAGTTAAAGGCGAAGCGTATTTCCCTAACCATTTGCAAGAAAGTATCGTTTCGTCCAATCGTTATGGAGCCATTTTGAAAAATGGGGCGGTGATAGGCGATAAAGGTTTAACGCAGCTAAGAATCGGTAAGAATTTCAATTATGAAAGCAGTTTTTTAAATGAGAGTCAAGGGTTTTTTATCCTTGCGCAAGATTGCTTGAATAAAGTTGATGAAAAAACAAGAAAAAGCAAGGTGGCTAAAACTAAAGAAACGGAATTGAAATTAAAGGGCGTTGAAGCAGAAGTTCAAGATAAGGCCTGCCACCAGGTGGAATTGATTAGCAATAACCCTAACGCCAGTCAACAATCTATCATTATCCCTTTGGAGACTTTTGCCTTGAGCGCGAGCGTTAAAGAGAATCTTTTAGCGGTGGTGTTAGCGGACAATTCAGCGAATTTATACGACATCACTTCTCAAAAGTTGCTTTTTAGCGAGAAGGGTTCCCCGAGCACCACAATCAATTCTTTAATGGCGATGCCTATTTTTATGGATACGGTCGTGGTGTTCCCCATGCTAGATGGGCGTTTGTTAGTCGTGGATTATGTGCATGGAAACCCTACGCCTATTAGAAATATTGTTATTAGCAGCGATAAGTTTTTTAACAATATCACCTACCTTATCGTAGATGGCAATAACATGATCGCTTCTACAGGAAAGCGTATCCTTTCAGTGGTGAGCGGTCAAGAGTTCAACTATGATGGGGATATTGTGGATTTGCTCTATGATAAGGGGACTTTGTATGTGCTGACTTTAGACGGGCAGATCTTGCAAATGGATAAGAGTTTGAGGGAATTAAACAGCGTGAAATTGCCCTTTGCTTCGCTCAATACCATTGTATTGAATAATAATAAATTGTATTCTTTAGAAAAGCGCGGGTATGTGATAGAGGTGGATTTGAATAATTTTGATTCGTATAATGTCTATAAGACACCAACGATAGGTAGTTTCAAGTTTTTTTCATCTAATCGTTTGGATAAAGGGGTGTTTTATGACAAAAATCGGGTGTATTACGATCGCTATTATTTAGATTATAATGATTTTAAGCCAAAACTTTACCCCCATGCGGCTGATTTTAAGTCGTCTCAAAAAGGCGAAAAAGGGAACGCTCCTATTTATTTGCAAGAAAGGCATAAAGCTAAAGAAAACAAACAGCCTTTAGAAGAAAATAAAGTTAAGCCAAAAAATAGCGGGTTTGAAGAAGAGGAAGTTAAAACCAGAAGACCTGAGCCTACTAAGGATCAGAATAACGCTACCCAACAAGGCGAAACAAAAAACAATGAAAACAAAAACGCTCCTATCTTAAAAGAAAACGCCGTTAAAAAAGAAGCGCCAAAACCAAGCTCTAAAGAAGAAAAACGCCGCTTGAAAGAAGAAAAGAAAAAAGCCAAAGCCGAACAAAGAGCGAGGGAATTTGAACAAAGAGCGAGAGAGCATCAAGAAAGAGATGAAAAAGAGCTTGAAGAAAGAAGAAAAGCTTTAGAAATGAATAAGAAGTAGGCCTATGCCAGCTAGGCAATCTTTCAAGGATTTAAAAGACTTGATTTTATGCGATATAGGCAACACACGCATCCATTTCGTGCAAAACTACCAGCTCTTTTCAAGCGCTAAAGAAGATTTAAAGCGTTTGGGTATTCAAAAGGAAATCTTTTATGTTAGCGTGAATGAAGAAAATGAAAAAGCCCTTTTGAATTGTTACCCTAACGCTAAAAATATTGCAGGGTTTTTTCATTTAGAAACCGACTATATAGGGCTTGGGATAGACCGGCAAATGGCGTGTTTAGCGGTGGCTAATGGGGTTATAGTGGATGCGGGGAGCGCGATTACGATAGATTTAGTCAAAGAGGGCAAGCATTTAGGAGGGTGTATTTTACCCGGTTTAGCCCAATATATTCATGCGTATAAAAAAAGCGCTAAAATTTTAGAGCAACCTTTCAAAGCATTAGATTCTTTAGAAGTTTTACCTAAAAACACTAGAGACGCTGTGAATTACGGCATGATTTTGAGCGTCATTTCTTGCATCCAGCATTTAGCCAAAGATCAAAAAATCTATCTTTGTGGGGGCGATGCGAAGTATTTGAGCGCGTTTTTACCCCATTCTGTTTGCAAGGAGCGTTTGGTTTTTGACGGGATGGAAATCGCTCTTAAAAAAGCAGGGATACTAGAATGCAAATGATGCATCATTTGAGTTTTTTGGGCATGTTTTTAGCCGCTTTGAGCATGTCTTTAGGGCATTGTGTGGGCATGTGTGGGGGGATTGTGAGCGCGTTCAGTCAAATAAGATTTTCTAAAATTACAAGCTTTTCTTACCAGCTCACTTGCCATGCCCTCTATAATGTGGGGAGGATCAGCACTTACATGCTCTTAGGGGCTATAACGGCAGGTTTAGGGCATAGTCTTAGCGTGGGCATGGGTTTTAGAGGTGTTTTATTGATGAGCATGGGGATTATTTTAATCCTTTTAGCACTCTTGGGATCTAAAGCGGAAAAATTAAGCTTTCAAATCCCTTTCATCTCTTTTTTGATGAAAAAAACCTTGCAATCTCAAAACATTCTAGGGCTGTATTTTTTAGGCGTGCTGAATGGGTTTTTACCTTGCATGATGGTGTATTCGTTTTTAGCGAGCGTGATTCTCAGTCATAGCGCGTTTATGGGAGCGATGCTAGGCCTTTCTTTTGGGCTTGGCACCAGCGTGCCGTTGTTTTTAATGGGGATTTTTTTGAGCAAAATTTCCGTTTCTTACAGGAAATTTTTCAATCTTTTGTCTAAAGGCTTAATGGGGGTTTTTGGGCTTTATGTCCTTTATATGGGGATCATGCTCATTAGCCACCAAACACCCCATGCAATGCATTACCAAAGCGATATGATGCATCATCAAAACAGCACCACTCAGCATGATCATAAAGGAGTGCATTCGCATGAACACTAACAAAGCCCTTTTTTTGGACAGAGACGGCATTATCAATATTGACAAAGGTTATGTGAGTCAAAAAGAAGATTTTGAGTTTCAAAAAGGGATTTTTGAATTGCTAAAGCATGCGAAATCTTTAGGCTACAAACTGCTTTTAATCACCAACCAATCCGGGATCAACCGAGGCTATTACACCCTTAAAGATTTTGAAAACCTCACCGAATACCTCCAAGAAAGCTTGCTTAAAGAATTAGGTTTTAATCTGGATGGCGTCTATTTTTGCAGGCACGCCCCAGAAGAAAATTGCACTTGCAGAAAGCCAAAACCCTCTTTGATTTTGCAAGCCGCTAAAGAGCATCAAATTTGCTTGGAGCGATCTTTTATGATAGGCGATAAGGAGAGCGACATGTTAGCCGGCTTGAACGCTAAAGTTAAAAATAACCTTTTATTGAGCTCAAATTTTTTAAAAACTCCTCATTCTTGGATACAATGTAAAGATCTTAAAGAGATGATGGAACTAATCAAATAAGGATAGTAATGCGTTATATTGATGATGGATTAGAAAATCAAACGATTTTAATCACCGGTGGGGCTGGCTTTGTAGGCAGTAATCTGGCCTTTTATTTTCAAGAGAACCACCCTAAAGCTAAAGTAGTGGTTTTGGATAAATTCCGCAGTAACACGCTCTCTAGTAATAACCGCCCCAGTTCTTTAGGACATTTTAAGAATTTAATCGGTTTTAAGGGTGAGGTGATTGTAGCTGATATTAACAACCCTTTAGATTTAAGGCGTTTAGAAAAATTGCATTTTGATTATTTGTTCCACCAAGCGGCTGTCTCTGATACGACCATGCTGGATCAAAAATTAGTGATGAAAACCAATTATCAGGCTTTTTTAAACCTTTTAGAAATCGCTCGCTCCAAAAAAGCTAAAGTGATTTACGCTTCTTCAGCGGGCGTTTATGGCAACACCAAAGCCCCCAATGTGGTAGGCAAAAACGAAATCCCTGAAAATGTTTATGGCTTTTCCAAGCTTTGCATGGACGAATTTATTCTTTCGCATTCAAGCGATAACATTCAAGTGGGCTTAAGGTATTTTAATGTCTATGGGCCTAGGGAATTTTATAAAGAAAAAACCGCTTCCATGGTTTTGCAACTCGCTTTGCAAGCGATGGCGTTTAAGGAAGTCAAGCTTTTTGAATTTGGCGAGCAATTAAGGGATTTTGTCTATATTGAAGATGTGATCCAAGCGAATGTGAAAGCGATGAAGGCTCAAAAAAGCGGGGTTTATAATGTGGGCTATTCGCAAGCTAGAAGTTATAATGAAATCGTTAGCATTTTAAAAGAGCATTTAGGGGATTTTAAAGTGAGCTATATTAAAAACCCTTATGCTTTCTTCCAAAAGCACACCCAAGCGCATATTGAACCCACTATTTTGGATTTAGACTACACCCCCTTATACGATTTAGAAAGCGGTATTAAAGATTATTTGCCCCATATCCATGCGATTTTTAAAGGACAACACGCATGAAAAAAATCTTAGTCATAGGCGATCTGATCGCTGATTATTATTTGTGGGGGAAGAGCGAACGCCTTTCTCCTGAAGCCCCTGTGCCTGTTTTAGAAGTCAAAAAAGAGAGCAAGAATTTAGGCGGAGCGGCTAATGTGGCTAATAACCTTATCTCTTTAAAAGCTAAAGTCTTTTTATGTGGGGTAGTGGGCGATGATTTAGAAGGCAAGCATTTCATTAGCGCTTTAAAAGCAAGAGGGATTGACACTTCAGGCGTCTTAATAGATAAAACCCGTTGCACCACGCTTAAAACGCGTATCATCGCACAAAACCAGCAAATCGCGCGCGTGGATAAGGAAATCAAAGACCCCTTAAACGCTGATTTAAGAAAAAAACTTTTAGATTTTTTCACAGAAAAAATCCAAGAAATAGATGGCGTGATCCTTTCAGATTACAATAAGGGCGTGTTGGATTTTGAACTCACTCAAACAATGATCGCTCTAGCCAACCAACACCACAAGCTCATTTTATGCGACCCTAAAGGGAAAGATTATAGCAAATATTCTCATGCGAGTTTGATCACGCCTAATCGCGCGGAATTAGAACAAGCGCTCCATTTGAAATTAGACAGCCATGCGAATTTATTAAAAGCGCTCCAAATCTTAAAAGAAACTTATCATATCGCTATGCCTTTAGTAACCTTGAGCGAACAAGGCATCGCTTTTTTAGAACAAGGCGAGCTAGTCAATTGCCCCACTATCGCTAAAGAAGTTTATGATGTCACGGGAGCTGGCGATACGGTGATCGCATCTTTAACGCTTTCTTTATTGGAATCAAAGAGCCTAAAAGATGCTTGCGAGTTTGCCAATGCGGCTGCGGCGGTGGTGGTGGGTAAAATGGGGAGCGCATTAGCGAGTTTAGAAGAAATCGCTTTGATTTTAAACCAAACGCACCCCAAAATCCTCCCTTTAGAAAAGCTGTTAGAAACTTTAGATCAGCAAAAAATCGTTTTCACCAATGGCTGTTTTGATCTCCTCCATAAAGGGCATGCGAGCTATTTGCAAAAGGCTAAAGCTTTAGGGGATATTCTCATTGTGGGGTTAAATAGCGATAATTCCATTAAAAGGCTTAAAGGGGATAAACGCCCCATAGTGAGCGAAAAAGACAGAGCGTTCCTTTTAGCGAGCCTGTCTTGCGTGGATTATGTCGTGGTGTTTGAAGAAGATGCACCCATAAAATTAATTCAAGCCCTAAAGCCTGATATTTTAGTCAAGGGAGCGGACTATCTCAATAAAGAAATCATAGGGAGCGAGTTTGCTAAAGAAACCCGTTTGATAGAGTTTGAAGAAGGTTATTCCACAAGCGCTATCATAGAAAAAATTAAAAGGACACATAATGATTGATGATTTGATTCAAAAAGAATTTTTAGCCCATAAGGAAGCGTTAGAAAAAAGCTTAGAGAGTTTGCAAGAAGCGTTAAAGCAAAGCGTTCATCTTTTGATAGAAACTTTAGAAAATCAAGGGAAAATCCTTATTTGCGGTAACGGGGGGAGCGCTAGCGATGCGCAGCATTTTGCCGCTGAATTGACCGGGCGCTATAAATTAGAAAGGAAAGGCTTGAGCGCGATAAGCCTTAATACCGATACCTCAGCCCTTACCGCCATTGCGAACGATTATGGTTATGAAGAAGTGTTTGCCAGACAAGTGGAAGCGCTAGGGAATAAAGGAGATATTCTAATAGGGATTTCTACAAGCGGTAATTCCAAAAATGTCTTAAAAGCTTATGAAAAAGCCAAAGATTTAGGGATGAAAACGCTTAGCTTAGCGGGGCGTGATGGGGGGAAAATGAAGCCTTTAAGCGATATGGCTTTGATTGTCCCTAGCGATGATACCCCACGAATCCAAGAAATGCACATTCTTATGATCCACATCTTATGCGATTGCATTGAAAGGCATTTCGCTCGTAAAAATTAGCCCTAATTTTGAATTTCTTTAGGGATTTGATAGTTTTCTATCGTTTGGATGAGTTGTTGCTTGAAGGAATCAATGTTATTGGGAGTGAGTAGATATCTCTTGCTCGCTATGGCTTGCAAGACTTCTTTGGAACCTATGGGGTCATAATGCCCTATATCCTTATAGTGTTTTATCTCTTTAGCTAATGGCATGGTGCGTAGGTCATGGATTTCTGCATTAGGGTATTTTAAAAGCGTTTTTAAGGCGTTGTGGATGGTGTTTAGATTGCGTGTTAAAATGGTATGGTTATAAACCTTATATTTTAAAAGCGAGTCCGTTCTTGTCCATAAAATAAAATGTTTATCGCTGTGTTTTTGAATAAAATCCCCTAGCTGTTTGGTGATTTTATAAGCATTTTCTTCATCTATGGCTAATTGATTAGGATTTTTTAACGCTGATAAATAGGATCTTTTCACATTATCCAGCGTATAGTCATAGGGGTTATTATGACCAAACATGAAATTATAATCATAACGATTTAAAACGCTATTGCAAAAATCATATAATTGGAACCAAGAATTGAATTTGCAAAAAGATTTTTCTTTAATTTTGAGGTAATCTTTAGAAAAGTAGAACAACGCGTTTTTAAAGACTCTAAAGTTGTATAAATACACAAAACCTCCAGTAAAATAGGGGTATTCAAAAAAGTATTTGGAGCGCTTGTTCAAACCCCCACCAAGTAAGGCTAAATCCATAGCGATGGTATCTACTGGTTGGTGTTTAAAAGCAAAAGAAAGGAGCGATAACGCTTCTTTAATACTGATGCCAGAGACGGTGAGTTTGATGGGTTTTTCCAACCCTAATAAGTTATGAATATCTTTAAGGCTAAAATTCAAGCTTATGCTTGAGCCTATTAACAAGCTGTTATAAGAGTAATGTTTAACAACCCCTTCAAAAGGCAATAAAGTTCCCCCAATTCTTTCATGCCAATCAATGGGGTATTTTGCTTTCCTGAAATACTCAAAAGGATCGATTAGATAATTAAACAATCCAACGCCTATAAGAAGAGAGAGGCAAAAAGAAACAATGATTAAAGTTTGTTTTTTATAAAACTCCATGCTAGTGTCCTAAAAATTAAAATACAAAAAGACGGATTGAGAACTGGCAAAAATAGATAAAAAACCTACAGAGAGCAACAAACAAGCGCTTGTCGTTTTAATCCAATCCATTTGATTAGATTGGTATAAATAGGAACTATTTTTTAAACAAAAAGAGATGATTACCATCAAAACACACATTTTAAATGTGGGGGATGCATACATCATGGTGTGCATGATCATGTTATCATTGACACGATTTAAAAAGTCTGATGCCTCTTTTGAAAGATGACAAAGCGAAACACCATTCAAACCAACCATCCCCTTTAAAACCTTCAAAGCGCTATTCAAATCCTTCGCCCTAAAAAACACCCATGCAAGATTGATAAAATTAAAAGTGATGAACCACGCTAAAATCTTTGGCATAGTGAAATGAAATTTTCTAGCGCTATAAGAATACGCTCTATGAACGCTCAAAGCAATCCCATGCAATAATCCCCAAATGATAAAAGTCCAACCAGCCCCATGCCAAAACCCCCCAATCAAAAACACTAAAATTAAATTCCTATACACGATTAATTCTTTCACTCTATTACCCCCTAAAGGGATATATAAATACTCTTTTAAGAAGTGGCTCAAAGTGATATGCCACCTCCTCCAAAAATCTTGGATATTCAAGGCCTTATAGGGGCTATTAAAATTGATAGGGAGTTTGATATTGAAAAAGAGGGCAATGCCTATAGCCATATCGCAATAACCGCTAAAATCAAAATACAGCTGGAACGAATAAGATAAAGACGCCATCCATGCTTGAATAAAACTTAAGCTAGCCGCCTTATCAAATCCAAAATCGGCAAAATGAGCGATATTATCCGCAATCACGACCTTTTTAAACAAACCGATAGAAAAGATAAACAATCCTAAAGCGATATTTCTGTAATTCAAAAATTGATTGTTTTTATCTTTAAATTGAGGCATCATCTCACTATGATGCACAATGGGTCCTGCAATGAGTTGAGGGAAGAAACTCACAAATAAAGCGTAATCTAAAAAATGCGAAAATGAAAAAAATGAAGGAGGGGGATTTAATAAAATAGGAGCGTTTTCACTCTCTCTCTCGTTTTGGGCTGCATGTATTTGATTTTGCTTGTAAGTGTCCATCAAGTAAGCGATTTGTTGCAAAGTAAAAAAGCTGATCGCTAAAGGCAAGATTAAATGCAAGGTTTCAAAATGGCTCTTCCATATTAGATTGAAGTTGGTTAAGAAAAAATCAGTATATTTGAAAAATCCTAAAAGCGAAACATTAGCGATCAAGCCCAAAATAAGCCATAATCTTTTATAGGCATTTTGCTGGGTGATTTTCAAAGCCACAAAATAATTAAAAATAATAGAGCCAACCAATAAGGGCAAATACTTCACATTCCAAAAAGCATAAAAAAACAAACTAGCCAATACGAGCCATAGTTTAGGGAATAGGGGATTTTTAACATAAGCTTGCAAGATAAAATACCCTAAAAAGACAACAGGCAAAAAAGCAAAGATGAATAACGGCGTGTTGAATAACAAAACAAAAACCCTTAAGATTGAGATGATGGAAGCTAACATTATATAAAAAAAAAAAAATGATCCAACAAGACGCGATGAAAATAAAGAAAGGATCAAAAAACAACAAAAATCCAAGTCAAAGCAAATTGTTTTTCATTGATCTTTTTTAGATTGTGTCCCCATTGAAAATTGAATTTTTCACAATCACGTAATCCACTTTTCGAATCGCTTCAAGGTCTCTCCCGCCCGCATAGGAGATTGAAGATTGCAAATCTTGATGCATTTCAACCAGCGTATCTTTTAACGAGCCTTTATGTTGGATCCAAATTTTCTTGCCTTCAATATTTTTCTTTTCACCTTTTTGGAACTCTGATGCCGAACCGAAATATTCTTTATAGGCGACACCATTTTCTATTTTTGTTTCTCCAGATGATTCTTCATGCCCTGCAAAGAGCGAGCCAATCATTACCATTGTCGCGCCAAAGCGTATTGATTTTGCAATATCCCCATGCGTGCGAATGCCGCCATCTGCAATAATGGGCTTTCTTGCTGCTTTAGCGCACCACCTAAGAGCCGCTAGTTGCCAACCACCCGTGCCAAAGCCTGTTTTGATTTTAGTGATACACACCTTCCCAGGTCCAATGCCAACTTTCGTAGCGTCAGCACCGGCGTTCTCTAATTCACGGACCGCTTCTGGCGTGCCCACATTCCCGGCAATCACAAAAGTTTCGGGAAAACGCGTTTTGATGCGTTGGATCATTTCAATGACAGAATTTGAATGGCCATGCGCAATATCGATTGTGATATAGTCTGGCGTTAATCCTTGTTTGGCTAACTCTTCTATCAAAAGATATTCTTCCTTTTTCACCCCAACGCTGATGGAACTGATCCATTGGCGTTCTTTCATTTTTTTGACAAACGGGATTCTTGTCGATCCATTAAAGCGGTGCATGATATAGAAATAGCCATTTTCTGCTAGAAATTCTGCGATCGATTCGTTGATGATTGTTTGCATGTTGGCTGGGACTATGGGCATTTTAAACGCGTGTTTGCCTAGAATAACGGTCGTATCGCATTCTGAACGGCTATTCACAATGCATTTATTAGGAATGAGTTGGACATCTTCGTAATCAAATACTTTCATTGACACGATCCTTTTTTGCTTTAAAACATTATTTTTACCTTAAATTGAATAAAAAATCAAGAGGAAATGATATAGGCTCGATCAAATTTTGGGCGTCAAAGACCTTATGAATAACCATAATAAGCAAGGGTTACAATATTGCAAAGAAAACGCTACAATAAACTTTCTCTAATCACAAAAAATAAGGAAATCATAAGATGCTACAAACCATCAACTTAACGCAACGCTATGCGACTAAAAAATTGTTTGAAAACGTGAATATCAAGCTGGATAAAAACAAGCGCTACGGGCTGATTGGGGCTAATGGGGCAGGAAAGTCCACTTTTTTAAAGATTTTGAGCAAGAGCATTGATTGTAGCAGTGGGGAAGTCATCATCACAAGCGGGATGAGAATGGGGGTTTTAGGGCAGGATCAATACGCTTTTGAAGATTTGAGCCTTAAAGATGCGGTTTTAATAGGCAACAAGCGTTTGTATGACGCTATCAAAGAAAAAGAGCGCTTATACACTGAAGGGGATTTGAGCGATGATAAAGTGAATGCGAGACTAGGGGAGTTAGAAACCATTTGCGTAGAAGAAGATCCCATGTATGAATGCGAAGTGGTGATTGAAAAGATTTTAGAAGATTTAGGCATTCCTAGCTCTAGGCATAACGATTTGATGAAAACCTTGCCAAGCAGCGATAAATTTAAAATCCTTCTCGCTCAAGTCTTATTCCCTAAACCGGATATTTTGCTTTTAGATGAGCCGACCAACAACCTGGATTTAAACGCCATTGAATGGCTAGAAAACAACCTCAAACGCCATGAAGGCACGATGGTCGTCATTAGCCATGACAGGCATTTTTTAAACGCGGTATGCACGCATATTTTGGATTTGGATTTTCACAGCGTGCGCGAATTTAGCGGGAATTATGACGATTGGTATATCGCTTCCACTCTGATCGCTAAACAGCAAGAGGCCGAACGCAATAAAAAACTCAAAGAAAAAGAAGAGCTAGAAAAATTCATCGCGCGCTTTAGCGCTAACGCTTCTAAAGCCAAGCAAGCCACCAGCCGCCAAAAACAACTGGATAAATTAGACATTCAAAGCTTAGCGGTATCTAGTAGGAGGGATCCTAGCATTATTTTTAAACCCAAACGCACCATTGGTAATGAAGCCTTAGAATGCGAAAACGTCTCTAAAAGTTATGACGGGCAAATGGTTTTAAATCAAGTGAGCCTGAAAGTGATGCCTAAAGATAAAATCGCCCTCATAGGGCCAAACGGCGTGGGTAAATCCACGCTTTGTAAAATTCTAGTAGAAGAGTTAAAGCCGGATACGGGCGTGGTGAAATGGGGAGCGACCGTTTCAAAAGGCTATTTCCCTCAAAACGTGAGCGAAGAAATTAGCGGCGAAGAGACCTTGTATCAATGGCTTTTTAATTTCAATAAAAAGATTGAAAGCGCTGAGGTTAGGAACGCTTTAGGGAGGATGCTGTTTAATGGCGAAGAGCAAGAAAAGTGCGTGAACGCTTTAAGCGGAGGCGAAAAGCATAGAATGGTTTTATCCAAGCTCATGCTAGAGGGGGGGAATTTCTTAGTCTTAGATGAGCCAACCAACCACTTGGATTTAGAAGCGATTATCGCACTAGGTGAAGCGCTCTTTAAATTTGATGGGGCAGTGATTTGCATAAGCCACGACAGAGAGCTCATTGATGCGTATGCTAATAGGATCATTGAATTAGTCCCAAGCCCTAAAGGCGCTTCAATCATTGATTTTAAAGGCAGTTATGAAGAGTATTTAGCGAGCAAAAAATGAAACCGCAAGACATTGAAATCGTTCAAAGCGTTTTAGAAGCGATTAAAGAGCCTATCAAAGTTACTGAGATTTATAATAAAGCCAAAGAGCTTTTTGAAAAAGGCGAGATTACAAAAATGTTTGATTATTGGGGCAACACTCCACACCAAAGCGTTAGTGCCTTTATTTATACCGCCTTAAAAAATGGCGAAGAAGTGCCTTTTTTGAAAGCGCAAGAAAAGCCGGTTTTAATCGCTTTAAAAGATGCGGCTAAAGAGCCGGTTTTAAACATAGAAAAGCCCGGCGCTTCAAGCGTTAAAATCGTGCATAATAAAATCATGCATGAAAGGGATTTGCACCCCTTTTTAACTTACATGGCTTTTTATAATGAAAATTTGAAATGCTACACGAAAACCATTTTGCATGAAGAGAGTTCAAAATCGCCAAAAGGCATGGACAGGTGGCTTTATCCGGACATGGTGGGGGTTAGGTTTTTGCATGCTGAATTGTCTAATGAAAATTTAATCGCTTTTTCTAAGAAATTTGACACTTTACCCATTAAACTGGTGAGCTTTGAATTGAAAAAAGAAATCAGCGTGCATAATTGCAGGGAGTGTTATTTTCAAGCGATTTCTAACAGCTCGTGGGCTAATGAGGGGTATTTGGTGGGCCGTCATATTGATACGCATAATCCCCAACTCATGGATTTGTTGAAGCGTTTGCATGCGAGTTTTGGGATTGGCGTGATTGATTTAAGAACTGATGAGGATAAAAGCGCTATTTTATTGAACGCTAAATACAAAGAAAAAATTGATTACACCGTGGCTTTAGAGCTTAGCGAGAAAAATCCAACATTCAGCGGTTTTTTAAAAAGCGTTGTGGATTATGATCCGGATTTCCCAAACCGCTATAAAGATGAATTTGATGAGGTTAAAAAGAAAGAGGAGTTATACCCTAACCCATCACTTTCTTTTTAAAAAATGAGGTTTTAAAAAACGCTTCAAGCGGCTTTATAAGGGCGTTTCAAAAACCCTAAATAAAGCGCTAAAGAGCAACACGACCAAGCAATCCCTAATAAAAACCCTCCTAAAACATCGCTAGGGTAATGCACGCCCAAATAAACCCTATCATACGACATTAAAACAATCCAAAAAAGTAAAATGATAGCGCCAATAGTTTTAGTGCGATTGTTTGCGTTAGAATAGCATAACAACAACGCCAAGGAGCCGTAAAAAAGCGCTGAAGCTAAAGCATGCCCGCTGGGGAAACTAAAGCCATGCGCGAAAACCAATTCGCCATTGGTTACAGGCCGTGGGCGCGCCACTAAAAGCTTAAGGGATTTTAAGGTGAATTCACCTAATAAGATGCTAAAGAAAAACCACACCCCCAAAGCGATGCGTTTTTGAAACCCAAACCACAAGCCAATGAGTAAGGCTATAGGGGTGGTGAGCTTGCTTTGCGCAAACCATGTGCTAAAAAACACGAAAGAAAGCCACGCGCTTTTTTGAATGGGGGCAGGGTTGCGGATCAAGTCTATAAAAAACAAATCCAATTGTTGCACCCACTCTTTTTGAAAAGCCACCCCGCTTATCACGATGCCAAACAAAATAAAAAAGACGATCCCCACAATCCCAAGCGTTTTAGCCGCTTTTTTTTCTCTTACGCTGATTGTTCTGTCAAATACCATTCAAATCCCTTTTAAAAAATGACTTTTAAAAAATGGGATTATAGCTTATTTATCCCACAAACGCACAGAAAACGCAAGGAATAAAAAAATAATATTCTTTGATATAATGAAACCTTTCTCGCTTTTTCCACCGCTTTTGTGATCTCACTAGCGCTATATTTAAGAAAAATGAGGTCAAAAAAGATGAGGTTAATGAAAAATAGTTCATGAACGCTTTTGCATTAAATTTCAAAAACAGCGCCAATCAATGGATTTTTTGTATAAAATAAAAAAAATTTAAGGAGGCTTGTGATGTTAAAAGAATTACGCCAAAAACGCCCTTTAGTGCATAATATCACCAATTATGTGGTGGCGCAATTTGTGGCTAATGGTTTGTTAGCTTTAGGGGCATCGCCTTTAATGAGCGATGCGATTGATGAGATGCAAGATTTAGCGAAAATTTCTGACGCGCTCGCTATTAATATTGGCACCCTTAATGATCGCACCATTTTATGCGCTAAAGAGGCTATCAAACATTACAAGGCTTTGAATAAACCCATTGTGTTAGATCCTGTGGGGTGTTCAGCGAGCGCTTTGCGCTATAACACAAGTTTAGAGTTTTTAGAAAGCGAAGGGATTAGTGCGCTTAGGGGCAATGCTGCAGAATTAGGCTCTTTAGTGGGTATTTCTTGCGAAAGTAAGGGGTTAGACTCTCATGATGCCAACACGCCTATAGAAATTGTCAAACGAGCGGCTCAAAAATATTCTGTGATAGCGGTGATGACGGGTAAAATAGATTACGTGAGCGATGGGAAAAAAGTTTTGAGCATCAGTGGGGGGAGCGAATATTTGACTGCAATTACAGGGGCTGGGTGTTTGCATGCAGCGGCGTGCGCGAGCTTTTTGAGTTTGAAAAAAGACCCCTTAGATTCTATGGCGCAACTTTGCGCTTTCTATAAACAAGCCGCTTTTAATGCGCAAAAAAAAGCGTTAGAAAATAACGGCTCTAATGGTTCGTTCTTGTTTTATTTTTTAGACGCTTTAAGCTTGCCCATAAAGTTAGAAAATAGCCTTATTAAGGAAGAGTTGTGAAAGTTTATCCGCAAGTTTTAAGCATCGCTGGTAGCGATAGCGGTGGGGGCGCTGGGATACAGGCCGATTTGAAAGCGTTCCAAACTTTGGGCGTGTTTGGGACAAGCGTGATCACTTGCATCACCGCGCAAAACACACAGGGCGTGCATGGGGTGTATCCATTGAGCGTAGAGAGCGTGAAAGCGCAAATCCTAGCCATTAGAGATGATTTTTCTATCAAGGCGTTCAAAATGGGGGCGTTATGCAATAATCAAATCATTGAATGCGTAGCGGACGCTTTAGAAACTTGCGATTTTGGGTTGTGCGTTTTAGATCCGGTCATGGTGGCAAAAAATGGGGCTTTGCTTTTAGAAGAAGAGGCGATTTTAAGCTTAAAAAAACGCCTTTTACCCAAAACCAATTTACTAACCCCTAACCTCCCTGAAGTTTATGCGCTCACAGGCGTTCAAGTGCGAGACGATAAAAGCGCTTCAAAAGCGATGGGTATTTTAAGGGATTTAGGCGTTAAAAACGCTGTGATTAAAGGGGGGCATACGGAGCATTTTCAAGGGGAATTTAGCAACGATTGGGTGTTTTTAGAAGATATTGAATTTATCTTAAACGCCAAGCGATTCAACACCAAAAACACGCATGGCACGGGTTGTACTTTGTCTAGCTTGATTGTGGGCTTACTCGCTCAAGGGTTGGATTTAAAAAACGCTATCACAAAGGCTAAAGAGCTTTTAACTATCATCATTCAAAACCCCTTAAATATTGGGCATGGGCATGGGCCTTTGAATTTGTGGAGCATCAAAAAGCATGTTTGATGCGAATTGTTTGAAACTCATGTTTGTGGCTGGTTCGCAAGATTTCTACCACATAAAGGGCGGTAAAAACGATAGGATAAACGCACTTTTAGAGACTTTAGAATTAGCCTTAAAATCTCAAATCACAGCGTTTCAATTCCGCCAAAAAGGCGATTTAGCCTTACAAGATCCTGTTGAAATCAAACGATTAGCCCTAGAGTGTCAAAAATTATGCCAAAAATACGGCACGCCTTTTATTATTAATGATGAGGCGCGACTCGCGCTAGAATTAAAGGCTGATGGCGTGCATGTGGGGCAAGAAGACATGGCCATAGAAGAGGTAGTAACTTTATGCCAAAAGCGCCTTTTTATCGGTTTGAGCGTCAATACTTTGGAGCAAGCCCTAAAAGCGCGCCATTTAGATCGCATAGCCTATTTAGGGGTAGGCCCTATTTTCCCCACACCATCTAAAAAAGACGCTAAAGAAGTTGTGGGCGTCAATCTTTTAAAAAAAATACACGATAGCGGGGTGAAAAAACCCCTCATAGCGATTGGAGGTATCACGACAGATAACGCTTCAAAATTACAAAAATTCAGTGGTATCGCAGTCATTAGTGCGATCACGCAAGCCAAAGATAAAGCCTTAGCAATTGAAACACTTTTAAAAAAATGAAAATTTTTCTACCCTAGTGTGTCCAATAAGCGCTCTTCAAAGGCAAAAAGCATGGGGGTTTTTTCGCACACGATTTCCACAAAAGAAAAGCCTAAAAGGGTGTTTTGAGCCTCTTTTAAAACCTCTTTAGTCCTTTGGAGGGTGGTTTTTAAAAAAAGTTGTTTCTCTTTTTCTTTCAAGTAAATAACGCCGCCAATTTCGCCCAAGTTAGGATACAGAGCGTAAAAATCAACGCTTTGTTTTTTGGCTTTCATCTGTAAAAAGGCTTTTTTGCGTTCGTTTTCAACCACGAAGCTTAAAACCTGCGATTGCAAGCTCAAAAGCATGTTGGCCGTATTCAAAAACTCTTGCGAATTTTTAGCATGGACTAATTTTTCGCTCAAAAACTCTTTGTATTCTTTTAAAGGGGTATTGTCTTTGGCGCTCAATATTTCTTTGATTTTATTCATTTCAATAGCGGGCAAATCGTCTAATGCGTCTAAGATTTTTGGGGCAGGCACTAAATTTTTAAGCACAATATCGCCCAGCTGATTTCTTTGCATAGTCGCAAAATAAGGCTGATTGATTTTTAATTCCTGTTCGCTTTTGGTGGGGATAATTTTATTGCCCACTTGCAAAAGAAAAAGATCTTTATCTTGTTTTTCTAGCACTTTTAAAAGAATGGGTAAGGCAGCGTTAAAATGGTGCGCGGCGTTTTTGGAATGAAGAGCGTTAAGCTGGTTTAGGGCGTTTAGGGCTTCTAGCATTAAAGGGCGTTGTCTTTGATAAAATCAAGGATTTTAAAACTCGCTTCTAATTTGTTCATAGAAGGGATTTTTTGGGTTTTTTTATGGCTAAAGAGCCACAATTCATTCTCTAACGAGCCAAAGGGGCGTGAATCTTTAATGAGATTCAAAGCGGCCACAGAGCAATCCTTGCCGTTATTTTGAGAAGGTTTTAAAAGATTTTGAGCGTTTTTGATAGCGTTTTGTTGATCGTCTTCAGCTTTAAAGCCGATTTTAACGAATTGATTGGGATTGACAGAAGCCAGTAAATCCTTATTTTGAACGCATTCAATGTTTAGGGTTTCGCCCAGTTCGCTTTTTTTAAGCTTATGGTTGAAAGAAGTTTTAGGCAAATAATCGCTAATGGCGGCTAAATTGAAGAGCAGGGGTTTTAAGGCATGTTTTTGCAAGTTTTTAGCGGCGTTATTTAAGGCGTTTTCATAAGAAGCGGTGTCGCTAACTAAAACGCTTGCGATTTCTTTAGGCAAAGGAGTGGGGAAGTTGGACGCAATCAAAGTAACTTTCGCTCCCTTAAAATACAACGCTAAAGCCAACGCGCTCGCTTGAATCCCGCTAGAAAGATTGCTGATGACTCTAACGCTGTCAATCTTTTCTATACTCGCGCCGCCCATGACTATAACTTCTCTGTTTTCAAAATAAGCGTCTTTTAAGAGCGTTTGAGCGGCTTTAAAAAGGATTTCTAAAGGCTCAGCCATCGCCCCATCGCCTTTAGTGTCGCATGCTAAAAGCACGTTTTGGGTGTCTAAAATAATGTGATTGGAATCTTTCAAGCGTTTTAAATTACTTTGAATGATAGGGGAATTGAGCATGTTAGTGTTCATGCTGGGGGCTAGGATTTTAGGGGAAGCGCAAGCTAAAAAAGTCGCGCTGATGGTATTATCCGCTAAAGCGTGAGCGATTTTAGACAAGCTGTTAGCGCTTAAAGGGGCAAAGATGAGTAAATCAGCACTAGCAGCGCATGCGATGTGGTTGTGGTGCAATTTGTTTTGGTGGTTGTAATACCATTTTTCATTACGATCATGCAAGACTTTATGATGGCTCAAGGCTTCAAAGCTTAAGGGCTTGATGAATTTTTTCGCGCCCTCACTCATCACCACTTGGATACTAGCCCCGCTTTTAAACAATAAGCGCACTAATTCTAGGGATTTATACGCCGCAATAGATCCGCTCACGAGCAATAAAACGCGCTTGTTTTCTAACAATCTTAAGGGGTAAAACAAATCTTCTAAAAAATTCATAGTAATTTTAACAAATCATCAGGCTCTAGCCATTGGTTGTTAGTGTGGCTGCTGTATTCAAAATCAGGGGCGACTTTTTGGCCTTTTTCGTGGAGTCTGGTGAGCGTGTAATCTTTAGGCGTTTGGAAGCTTATGGTGGGCTGAATGATAAAAAAGTCTTCAAATTCTAGGGCTAAATGGCTCTCATCTTTAGGGATCATCACTTCATGGAGTTTCTCGCCCGGGCGAATGCCTATGATTTTAGTAGGAGTATTAGGAGCTAGGGCTTTGGCGAGATCAGTCATTTTCATGCTAGGGATTTTAGGCACAAAAATTTCACCCCCATGCATTCTTTTCAAGCTTTTAAGCACAAAAGAAACCCCATCATCTAAGGTGATCCAAAATCGTGTCATGCGAATATCGGTAATGGGGATTTCATGCGCCTTGTTTTGGACTAATTTCTTAAAAAACGGCACCACGCTCCCACGACTACCCACCACATTACCATAACGCACCACGCTAAATTGCGTTTGAGAAGAGCCTTTAAAGTTGTTCGCGCTCACAAAGAGCTTGTCGCTGCACAATTTCGTCGCGCCGTAGAGATTAATGGGGTTAGCGGCTTTATCGGTGCTTAGGGCGATGACTTGGCTGATTTCATTTTTTAAGCATGCGTTAATCACATTGCTCGCCCCCATGATATTGGTTTTAATGCATTCTAGGGGGTTGTATTCAGCGATGGGTACATGCTTGAGCGCGGCCGCATGGATACAAATATCCACGCCCTCTAAAGCATAATTCAAGCGTTCTAAATCCCTGACATCGCCAATAAAAAAACGCATTCTGGGGTCATTAAATTCCATGGCCATTTCGCTTTGCTTCAATTCATCTCGGCTATAAACGATGATTTTTTTAGCGTTGGTGGTGTCTAAAACCTTACGAACAAAGCGTTTGCCAAAACTCCCAGTGCCTCCGGTGATTAAAATCGTTTGGTTATCCAACATGTTTTGATGGTTTGGCATGTTTTACCAGCGATAGCCTAAGGAAGCGCTAAAAATTCTCAATTGCCCAATGGTTGGGGATTGATACAAACTAGAGCGGTTGCTCTTAAAAGTGAAACTCCCCGCTACGCCTAAATCAAAGCCCCTAAAATTATATTTAGTCCCAAAAGCCACGGTATAGCCATTAGAATCCGGGATACCTATCGCGTCTTGGGGGCTTGGGGCTTGGTCATAATCAATAGCACCCATTAGACGCAAGCTTTTGCCCATGTAAGTTACCCCTAATCTAAAGGTGTTGGTGTCCCTCCAACCAGCCCCCATGTTCATCACGCTTTTAAAATTCGCTAGGCCTACCATTTTTTTAAGCGTTTCAGAGTCTAGTGAAGCCACCGTTCCGCTCAAGCCCTTGTAAGTGGCGTTCGCAAAATCAGGGGTGACTAAAAATTTATTCCCTTGACTCCAAAAGGTGCGCTCAAACACCCCCTCTATTCTTAAATGGTCTTTAAAAAATTGGTGGGCGTAGGCTAGGCTTAGGGTTTGGGGGAGTGAAACATTGATATTCAAGCTGCCTTTAGTCAAAACGCTCCCTAAAGAAGGACCAAGCTCTGTGATAGCCACTAAACCGCCTTTCATGTTAAAGGTAACTGAAGAATTATACACCACAGAAAACATGCCATGATCAAACACACGCAAACTCGAACCCACTCTATACCCCCCTGATACGCCTTGCCCGTTGGATTTTTGCACGACTTGAGTGGTGCCATAAAGATTCGCGCTCGCTTTGATTAAGCCGCTATAGCCCATGATTTTTTTCAAGCCGTTATAAAACTCTTGACAGCTCTGATCGCTCATATCCCCACCGGCTTTTTGGCAATTAAGCGCTGGTTGATAGCCAATATTGCCTAATAAAGTCATCATGTTGCTTGGCACTTGATCGGCAAAAACATTGTTGGGTAGATTTAAAATCTGTTGCGCGCTCAAAACCGAAGCGCCCTCTAAAGGCACATAAACGGTGTTATTAAAGCTCCCAGTCGCATAAAGTCCCCTTAAACCCACCCCCACAGAAAAGCGCTTATTAACAGTATAGCTCATGCTAGGGGCAAGCTCTACCATCATGATAAACACATCATGCAAAAATTCCCCCCCTTTACCATTCCATTTCATGCCTAACCCGCTAGGAGCGGTGAAACTCCCCCCAAAAGTGAAGCCGTTATGCGTGCGGGTTTTATAAAAGAATTTGGGTAAAACAAAATTAGTCGTGCCCGTCCAGCCATTCACGATTTGAGTATCAGGATTTGAAGCGAGGGTTACGACTTTTTGATTGGTTAGATTCATAAGCCCTTGAACACGATTGATTGCTTGTGATAAGCCATTGGTAGCGGCCGTATTGCCAAGTGCTTTAAGGATATTGCCAAGCCCTATAGTGTTGATGATGCCTAAAATATTTTGTTGGCTTTTATCAATTTCTAAACTCGTAACCGAATACAAGCCTTGATTAGTCGTAGGGACTTTAAAGCTAAAGGCCGGGATATTGATCACGGTGGTGGTCATTTCAAATTCGCTTCTGTTTTCACCCCAATCGTTAGTAAAGCCCATATTCGCCGGATTATAAAAGGAAGCATCAGCCCCCCTAGCCCCAGCGACATACGCCGAGCCTAAAGCCGTGCCATTCAGGCTTTGCTCTTGGATTTTAAAGCCATTGGCATAAGAAAGCAAGGGCAGGCTCAAAGCGATTAAATGGCGTTTTTTGAGCTTTTTAAAATAATAGAGTGGGGAAAAGTTTTTCATTGGAGCTCGCTGTCAGCGTTTTCATTATCTTCTAAATCCTGTAAAGAAGGCTCATAGGGTTCGATCCTAATAGCAATTTTTTGCGTCAAATTCTGGAAAGAAATCAGGCCATTTTTTCTTTCATAAAGGATAATTTCCCCGCTTTTTTGAAACCTTTGGATCACATATTCAGGGGTTAGGTGGCGTTTCCCTAAGCCTTTAAAAATATCCCTCCCTAAAACAATGTCATCAAACAAATCCCCATAGCTCACCTTACCAAACAAATCCCTTGCAGCAATCCATTTAGCCGAACATTTTTGGCTAAAACAAATGTTTCGTTTAGTCATATAAATGTCGCCCACTCTTTGGCTGAGCTTATAAAGGGTTACTTCAATATTATGGTCTTTATCGGTTTTAATCGTGCCGTAATCATAAAAGCGAAAAACCGGCGTGTTGATATAAATGAGCCTGAATTGGCGCAAGGCATTCAAAGTCTCTTCTCTTTTTTTATTGGCTTCTTCTTGTCTGATTTGCTCCCTAGTTTTGGGGGTTTGCTTAGAAAAAGGGTGCCTAGAGCAAGAGACAAAAAAAAGCGTCATGAAAAATAATAAAAAAGCGTTTTTAAAATACCGCATGATTATAGAGTGAGAGAGTTTATCCTCTCGCTCCGCTCAAAATACGATACCAAATCCTGCCGTCTAATTTAAGCTCCATGCTCACTTGACACAAGCCGTCTTTATAGATGGTCTCAGTGATTTCAGCGTTACGAATGAGGGCATTGACCCTCGTTTTAATCACGGAATTTTGTAAAACCATGTCTTTGACGGTGTCTTGAGCGTTCACCCTAATACCATACATTTTTTCACCCAATTGGCGGTAGCCATCAACAATAGCGGCTCGCTTGGCTAGAGCTAGGGCTTGAGAGGGCGAAATGGTGGATTCTGGAGCCACGCCCATGCCCACTGCGTTCAATTCAATGACATTATTAGGCGTGAGAATGGGGGTGTTAGGGATAGCGTTAGTGGGATTAGAGCTAATGATGGGCTGATCGTTATTCTCAATGCGAGGGCTAGGGAGAGGCTGAATGCTCTTTCTAGGGGTGAAATTGGTTGGGGGATAAATGGGAGCTTGCAAGCCGTTAGCTGAAGGGGGGATTAGCTGGGCGTTAGTGTTACGCTTTTTAAAAAGACTGCAACCGCTTATCAAAAGAGAGGCAACAAGCAACGAATTAATACCAAAAAAGGCAGTGTGCAAACGCATGGGCATTTTCCTTAAAATGAGTTCATCAAGTCTATTATATCATTTTTGAAGGGATTTGTCATGCGGATATTCTTATTAAGCTTATAAGGCTAGTGAGCTTTAAGTTTAAAGTCTAGGGGGTTATGATTTATTTTTTGGCTTTCCTAAAATTTTATAATAGGGATCACTCAATTTTTTAAAAAAAGGGATTTTAATGGCTTGATTTTATCGTTTTAAGGTTTTATTCTTATGATAAAACCCATTTTTTAAGTTTGATTTTTAAATTCATTTTCTTAAAGGGGTAGGAGGCATTTTGAAAAATTCTCCCCTACAACCCACAACTAAAAACCCCTTAAAGAGCGCTTTTTAAGAGGTTATCGCTTGTTTTTTGAAAGATCTTTTTAATTGTAAAAAATGCTTTGAATATTTTTTAAATAAGATAAGAAATAAAATAAATTTTTTTAAATTCCTATGATAGTAAAAATAATGCGAGTGGTGTCCTTGGCGGGATTCGAACCCACGACCTTACGATTAGGAATCATACGCTCTATCCAGCTGAGCTACAAGGACATAAGAAAGCAAGAAACTTTATTGATAAGCCCCTTGCTGAGTGGATCAAATTTACTTGCCTTCTTCAACTTTTTGTTTAAGGATTTTGCCGGGTTTGAATTTAGGTACTCGTTTGTCTTCGGTTTTATAAGTTTTATCGCTTCCTGGAACTTTACCCTCTTTGCCTTTTTGCTCTGCGGTTTCAAATTTGCCAAAACCGATCAACTCCACGCTTTCACCCTTGCTTAAAGCTGTTTCTACCGCCAAAGTAAAGGCACTGATCGCTTCTTCGGCTTCTCTTTTGCTGTTGTATTTACCCGCTTCTTTAACCAAATCAATAAATTCCGCTTTGTTCATGTGGATAACCCCTTTTCTAATAGATGCTAAAACCAAGCGATTTAACCGCTTAGCTTGACTGATTGAGCGGTAATTATAATCAAATCCTAAAGATAAATCAAGCAAAAACGCTTTTTTAAGGGGGTTTAACACATAAAAAATTTAATTTTGTTGGGTGCTTTTTTTATCTTTAGCGTTAAGGATTAAAGGCGTGCCTAAAAAATTAAATTCTTTCCTTAAGGTGTTGATCAAATAGCGTTTGTAACTGAAATGCAAGGCTTTAGGGCGATTCATTATAAGAGAGATTTGAGGGGGTTTGGTGGCAAATTGCGTGGCGTAATACACTTTCACTAATTTCCCACCATCGCTTGGTAAGGGGTGTTTTTGAGTGGCTTGAGAAATCACGCTATTGAGCAAGCTTGTGGGAATGCGTTTGGAAAAACACTCATAGACTTCTATAATTTTATGCTTGATTTCATCTATATGGCGCGCTTTTAAGCAGCTGGTTGTGATCACAGGGGCGTATTCTAAAAAGCGGAATTTCCTTTTTAAAGTTGCCATGATCTCTTCATAAGGGGCGTAGCGGATATCCCATTTGTTTAAAATAAGAATGATGCCTAAAGAGTGTTTATCCGCTAAGGAGCTGATCTTTTCGTCCAATTCCACAAAAGGAGCGCTCACGTCTAAAACTAAAAGCGCAATGTGGGATTTTTCTAAGGCTTTTTGCGTGCGTTCTAGGGCGTATTTTTCAATGCCTAAAATCTTACCCCTATGCCTGATGCCAGCGGTATCCACAAAGCAGATTTTTTGATCGCCTATGAGAATGGTTTCATCTATGGGGTCAATGGTAGTGCCAGCCACGCTAGAAACAAGGCTCCTTTCTTTTTTTGTGAGCGCGTTTAAGAGCGAGCTTTTGCCCACATTCACCCTCCCAATGATGCCTACTTGAATGATTTCTTCTTCTTTAGTTTCTTCTAAAGCGTTATTAGGGGTTTCTAGGCTTTCTAAAATATCCGCATCCAAATCTTGCTCTATGATTTGGTTTAAATTCAATGCGTTCAATACCGCATCAATTAATGCGCTAATGCCCCTATTGTGCGAAACGGAGATATTAAAACTCTTTGGCATGCCAAAAGAAGAAAACGCATAAGCTCGCTCTTTTTCTTTGTCGTTATCAATCTTATTGATCACTAAAAAGCAGTTAGGGTTGGTTTTAAAAACCTCTCTAAAAAGCTTGATGTCTTCATCGCTAGGGATAGACTTGCCATCCACAACATATAAAATCAAATCGCTCATTTGAGCGGCTTTTAAATTAAGGGCTTTGATTTCTTTAGACAAAAGAGCGTCTTTAGCCATGCCCCCTGTATCTAACAATTCCACTTCATGGCCATTCAATGCGATTTTTCGTTTATTAATGTCTCGTGTAGTGCCTGCAAAATCTGAAGTGATAGCGATCCTTTCTCTAGCTAAGCGGTTAAATAGCGAGCTTTTCCCCACATTAGGTTGGCCTAAAATCGCAATGGTTTTTAAAGTTTTATGGCTTGTATTCATCTTTTTTATCGCTTCAATTTAATCAAAATTAGATTACAATATTATAGTTATTTAAAGCTTAAATAAGGGTCTAGTATTGTTTTTAGTCAAAAAAATAGGCGTGGTAATAATGATTTTAATATGCTTTCTAGCTTGCTCACAAGAGAGGTTTATTAAGTTGCAAAAAAAAGCCCAAGAGCAAGAAAATGACGGCTCTAAACGCCCTAGCTATGTGGATTCGGATTATGAAGTCTTTAGCGAAACGATTTTTTTACAAAACATGGTGTATCAGCCTATAGAGGAAAAAGATTCTTTCGCCCAACTGACTAAAGATGAAAACGATTCTTTTAACCCCGAAACTTCTGTGATTTTATTGAATGAGCCAAGCGATAACGATACAAAAAACCCGCCTTTATACCCAAATGAGTCTCACAACAACACTAATAATGCCAATAATGATATAAAAAATCCGTTCCTTTACAAAAAAAGAAAAGCCAAAAATCCAAAACTCATTGAATATTCCCAACAAGATTTCTACCCCCTAAAAAACGGGGATATTATTATGAGTAAAGAAGGGGATCAATGGTTGATAGAAATCAAATCCAAAGCCTTGAAGCGTTTTTTAAAAGATCAAAACGATAAAGATCGCCAGATCCAAACTTTCACTTTTAATGACACTAAAACGCAAATCGCGCAATTTAAGGGCAAAATTTCTTCGTATGTTTATACCACCAATGACAGCGATTTGAGTTTAAGGCCTTTTTATGAATCCTTTTTGTTAGAAAAAAAGAGCGATAATGTTTATACGATAGGGGATAAGGCTTTAGACGCCATTGAGGTTTCAAAGTGTCAAATGGTGTTAAAAAAGCATTCAACCGATAAACTAGACAGCCAGCATAAAGCCATTAGCATTGATTTGGATTTTAAAAAAGAGCGCTTTAAGAGCGATACGGAACTTTTTTTAGAATGTCAAAGTTAGGGCGTTTATTACGACAATTTAGATTTTTTTGGGTAGCATGTTAGCGTTTCAAAGGCATGGATATTGTTAAAAAGTAAGCTAAGGAATGTTATATGTGGATCACCCAAGAAATCACGCCGTATTTGCGTAAAGAATACACCATAGAAGCGAAATTATTAGATGTGAGAAGCGAGCATAATATCTTAGAGATTTTTAAATCTAAGGATTTTGGTGAAATTGCGATGCTCAACCGCCAGTTATTGTTCAAGAATTTTTTGCATATTGAAAGCGAGTTACTCGCTCATATGGGGGGTTGTACCAAGAAAGAGCTTAAAGAAGTTTTGATTGTGGATGGGTTTGATTTGGAATTAGCCCACCAGCTTTTTAAATACGGCACGCATATAGATTTTGTGCAAGCGGATGAAAAGATTTTAGACAGCTTTATTAGTTTTTTCCCCCATTTCCATGAAGTGAAAAACAACAAGAATTTCACGCACGCTAAACAACTTTTAGATTTAGACATTAAAAAATACGATTTGATTCTTTGCTTGCAAGAGCCAGATATTCATAAAATGGATGGTTTAAAAAGAATGCTTAAAGAAGACGGGGTGCTTATTTCGGTAGCCAAACACCCCTTATTAGAGCATGTGAGCATGCAAAACGCCCTTAAAAACATGGGTGGGTTTTTTCCTATTGCCATGCCTTTTGTAGCGCCCTTAAGGATTTTGAGCAATAAGGGTTATATTTACGCTTCTTTTAAAACCCACCCCTTAAAAGATCTAATGACGCCAAAAATAGAAGCGCTAAAAAGCGTGAGATACTATAACGAAGACATTCATAGGGCTGCATTCGCTTTGCCTAAAAATTTACAAGAAGTCTTTAAAGACAATATCAAATCTTAAAATGATCTTAAAAAACGCTATCGCTCTCACAGGGGGGATAGGCACCGGCAAAAGCACCACCATTAAAATATTAGAATCGCAAGGCTATAAGATCCTAGATGCGGATAAGATCGCCCACCAATTATTGCAAGAGCATCGGTTAAAAATCGCCCAACATTTTGGATCAGATATTTTAGAAAAAGATATTTTAAACAGAAAAAAACTTGGCGCGATCGTGTTTCAAGATGCTCATGAGTTAAAATGGCTAGAGGATTTTTTACACCCCTTAATCCGTGAGTGCATGCTTAAAAAAGCCTATGAATTAGAAAAGAATCATCAAGCGTATTTTTTAGACATCCCTTTGTTTTTTGAAGTGGGGGGAAAAGAGCGCTACCCTGTGAGTAAAGTGGTTTTAATCTATGCGCCTAGGGCTTTACAAATTGAGCGCCTTTTAGAGCGAGACAAACTCAAAGAGGCTGAAATCTTGCAGCGCTTAGCTTGTCAAATGGATATAGAGCAAAAACGCGCCATGAGCGATTATATTATAGACAACAGCTCCAGTTTAAAAGATTTAAATAAGCGAGTTGAACGCTTTTTAAAAACGCTCTTATAAGCTCGTTTTGTCTCTAAGCATGTTAAACTACCATTAAATTTTTTAATAAGGCTAAAAACATGATCACTTTAAAACAAGCCCTTTCTTTATCCCAAGATGAATTAGAAACCCTTAAAAACGAAATTGACGCTAAGGTTAGAGCTTCAGATTTGAACGCTTACATTAAAGCTCCTAGCCTTAATGGCGCTAGCGCTAAAGGGGTGCCAATCCTTATTAAAGACAATATCAGCGTTAAGGGGTGGGAAATCACTTGCTCCAGTAAGATTTTAGAAGGCTATATCGCTCCTTATCATGCGAGCGTGGTAGAAAATTTGCACCAAAACAGCATGGCAGGGTTTGGGCTTTCTAACATGGACGAGTTTGCGATGGGAAGCACCACAGAATCTAGTTGCTATGGGATCACTAAAAACCCACGAGACAAAAACAGAGTGCCTGGAGGGAGCAGCGGGGGAAGTGCGGCAGCCGTGGCGGGTGGATTAGCCGTGGCGGCTTTAGGGAGCGATACAGGCGGGTCTATCAGGCAGCCGGCGAGCTATTGTGGGTGCGTGGGGTTAAAGCCCACTTATGGGAGGGTGAGCCGTTATGGTTTGATCGCGTATTGCTCTAGTTTTGATCAAATCGGGCCTATCACGCAAAATGTAGAAGACGCTTCTATTTTATTTGACGCAATTAGTGGGTATGATAGCAAGGACTCCACGAGCGCTAATCTCAAACCCACGCAAACCTTTAAAAACCTTAACAGAGACAAACGCTTTAAAATCGCTATCTTAAGAGATCACATTAAAGACGCGAGCAATGAAGTGCAACTCGCTTATGAAAACACCCTTAAAGCCTTGAAAGAAATGGGGCATGAGATTGTGGAAAAAAAGATGTTGGATTCGCATTATCAAATCTCTATCTATTATATTATCAGCATGGCTGAAGCGAGTTCGAATCTGGCCAGATTTGATGGGGTGCGTTATGGGAGAAGGGCTCAAAATATTAAAGATTTGAAAGAATTGTATCTCAAAAGCCGCAGTGAAGGTTTTGGCGATGAGGTGAAACGGCGCATCATGTTAGGGAATTTTGTCTTAAGCAGCGGGTATTATGACGCTTATTATTTGAAAGCCCAGCAAATGCGATTGATAATCAAAGAGCAATACAACAAGATTTTTGAAGAAGTGGATTTGATTTTCACCCCTGTTGCTCCTACGAGCGCCCACTTATTCAATTACCATGCAAGCCCTTTAGAAATGTATTTGAGCGATATTTACACGATTGGGGCGAATTTGAGCGGTTTGCCGGCTCTTTCCTTGCCGGTCGCTAAAGATCCTTTAGGCTTGCCCATAGGGATGCAATTCATTGCTAAGGCTTTTGATGAGCAAAGCCTTTTAGACGTTTCTTACGCTTTAGAGCAAGAATTAGATTTAAAATTAGATTAAGGATAGAAAATGAGAATTGTACAAAGGGCTTTGACTTTTGAAGATGTGTTGATGGTGCCTAGAAAATCCAGCGTTTTACCTAAAGACGTGAGCTTAAAGTCTCGCCTAACCAAAAATATTGGTTTGAATATCCCTTTTATTAGCGCGGCTATGGATACGGTTACAGAGCATAAAACCGCTATCGCTATGGCGCGCCTTGGGGGTATTGGCATCGTGCATAAAAACATGGATATTCAAACGCAAGTCAAAGAGATCGCTAAGGTTAAAAAAAGTGAGAGTGGGGTGATTAATGATCCTATTTTTATCCAAGCGCACAGGACGCTAGCGGACGCTAAGGCCATAGCGGATAATTACAAGATTTCAGGCGTGCCTGTGGTAGATGATAAGGGGTTGTTGATTGGGATTTTAACCAACAGAGACGTGCGTTTTGAAACCGATTTGAGTAAAAAAGTGGGCGATGTGATGACTAAAATGCCTTTAGTTACCGCTCATGTGGGCATTAGTTTGGATGAAGCGAGCGATTTGATGCACAAGCATAAGATTGAAAAATTGCCCATTGTGGATAAAGATAATGTTTTAAAAGGCTTGATCACAATCAAAGACATTCAAAAACGCATTGAATACCCTGAGGCCAATAAAGATGATTTTGGGAGGTTAAGAGTAGGGGCGGCTATTGGAGTGGGGCAACTAGATAGGGCTGAAATGTTAGTTAAAGCGGGGGTGGATGCGTTGGTGTTAGACAGCGCGCATGGGCATTCGGCGAACATTTTACACACTTTAGAAGAGATTAAAAAAAGTTTAGTAGTGGATGTGATTGTGGGGAATGTGGTAACTAAAGAGGCCACAAGCGATTTGATTAGCGCGGGAGCGGACGCTATTAAAGTGGGTATTGGGCCAGGAAGCATTTGCACCACTAGGATTGTGGCTGGAGTGGGAATGCCTCAAGTGAGCGCGATTGATAATTGCGTAGAAGTGGCGTCTAAATTTGATATTCCTGTGATTGCAGATGGAGGGATCCGTTATTCAGGCGATGTGGCTAAGGCTTTGGCTTTAGGGGCATCAAGCGTGATGATAGGCTCTTTACTCGCTGGCACAGAAGAATCTCCTGGGGATTTTATGATCTATCAAGGGAGGCAATATAAAAGCTATAGGGGCATGGGCAGTATTGGGGCTATGACTAAAGGGAGCTCTGATAGGTATTTTCAAGAGGGCGTAGCGAGTGAAAAATTAGTCCCTGAAGGCATTGAAGGGCGTGTGCCTTATCGTGGTAAGGTTTCAGATATGATTTTCCAATTAGTAGGGGGCGTGCGCTCTTCTATGGGGTATCAGGGGGCGAAAAATATTTTGGAATTGTATCAAAACGCTGAATTTGTAGAAATCACTAGCGCAGGGTTGAAAGAAAGCCATGTGCATGGCGTGGATATTACTAAAGAAGCCCCTAATTATTATGGGTGAATTTTAAAAGAAAGCAAGACAAATCGTTAAAAAACTCGTTAAAAAGCTTGGTTTAATGAGTTTTTAAAACTTAATTGCTACAATTAAGAAAATTTTCAATAAGGCTTAGAGAAACTTTTTCATGGAACACAGAGTATTTACTATTGCTAATTTTTTTAGCTCCAATCATGATTTTATCACCGGTTTTTTCGTTGTTTTGACAGCGGTTTTAATGTTTTTAATTTCTCTTGGTGCGTCGCGCAAAATGCAGATGGTGCCTATGGGGTTGCAAAATGTGTATGAAAGCATTATTAGCGCGATTTTAAGCGTGGCTAAGGATATTATAGGCGAAGAATTGGCCCGCAAATACTTCCCCCTAGCTGGCACGATCGCTTTGTATGTCTTTTTTTCTAACATGATAGGCATCATTCCTGGTTTTGAATCCCCTACGGCTAGCTGGAGCTTTACGCTGGTTTTGGCGCTGATTGTGTTTTTTTATTACCATTTTGAAGGCATTAGAGTGCAGGGTTTTTTTAAGTATTTCGCCCATTTTGCAGGCCCTGTGAAGTGGCTCGCCCCTTTCATGTTCCCTATTGAGATCATCTCGCATTTTTCTAGGATCGTGTCTTTATCGTTTCGTTTGTTTGGGAATATCAAGGGCGATGACATGTTCTTGCTCATCATGCTTTTATTAGTGCCTTGGGCGGTTCCTGTAGCGCCTTTTATGGTGTTGTTTTTTATGGGGATTTTACAAGCTTTTGTTTTTATGATTCTCACTTATGTGTATTTGGCAGGGGCTGTTTTAACCGATGAAGGGCATTAAACAAAGCGTCCTTGTTTGGCTTTGATATTATTTTTTAAAACTTTATTTTATGGTAAAGCTTAAAAGGATAGGGGGGGTGGTTTTGAAACCATGTTCCCCTTATCCTTTGATAACGCTTTTTAAAATTACCGCTTGCTTGTGTAAGTTCTATTTTATTATCAATACCCAATTTTAATAGCTTTTATAATTTTTTAAGCAATCATTAGATAAAATCCACCATACTTCTGTTTTGGATGTGTTTGGGTTTTAGAAGTGTTACTTTTTTATAACTTTTTCATATTCTTATGGGTATGTTGTCATTTTTTTACCGGAGAATTTTATCTTGAAAAACATTTATGTAGGGAATTTGGTTTATAGTGCTACCAGTGAGCAAGTCAAGGAGCTTTTCAGTCAATTTGGTAAAGTTTTTAATGTCAAACTGATTTATGACAGAGAAACGAAGAAACCTAAAGGTTTTGGCTTTGTAGAAATGCAAGAAGAGGGCGTTAGCGAAGCGATTGCTAAATTGGATAATACGGATTTTATGGGCAGAACGATTAGGGTAACCGAAGCCAATCCTAAAAAGTCTTAATCTTAAAGCGTTAGAAAATTAGAAAATAATTTTCTAATGTGCTTCGTTCTTTTAATGCGTCTTATTTAGATTGCTTATAGAAGCTAAAGGGGGTTAAAAACCCTTTTAAAATCCATTTAAAATTTTAATCCATTCTTAAAAGCGATTAAAAACTGGTTTTGTTCTAATCAAACAAGGACAACTAAAATTTTAAAACGCTCTTTAGTATTTTTATTATTGACTATACAAACTGCCAATATTTCAAATATTTAAAATGGAGTTCTCTCATTAAGGCGATTTTAGGGCTATAAGGTTCTTCTTTTCGCACTATCGTAGAGATCTGCTCATCATCAGCGATCACAAAAGGTTGTAACACCAGATTTTTCACGCCATGGATAAAAGTAGCGTCCATTATCGTATCCACAGGAACAACCCATTTTCGGCTGTGTTTCAAAAAAACTTTGGCAATCTTGGGCGTGATCACATAGCCTTGAGTCCCCACCCCATGACTATAAGCTTTAATGATCCCCACACGCTCTTGTATCTCGTGGTTTTTATGGCTCAATGGCTCACTTTTCACACTGGCTTCATACAATAAATACATCAAGCGGATATAGCCTAACTCTTGGATGTGTTTTTCTAAAAAATCCAAGCCCTCTTTAAAATCCTCTTTCAAGGTTATATCGTCTTCTAAAATACAGATCGCTTCATTGAGCTCTATGCATTTTTGCCACAAGGAATAATGACTCGCATAGCACCCAAGCTCCCCCAAGCTCATAAACTTCGCATGGTATTTTAAAGCGTAATAAAACTTAGAAACCTCACTGATGAGATTGGTTGTAATCCCCATGTCTTTGATGTTTTGCGTGATGAAATAAGGGTGTAAATGCTTTTTCACTAAGGGGTGCAACCCGCCTTCAAAAGTTTTAGAATAAATCGCATCAAAAATTTGCGCTTGGTGGTGGGTGGCATTGATGCTATTGAGTAAAGTCGTGGTGTCTCTAAAAACCAAACCAAATGTATCGCACACTTTTTGATTTAAAGAAATGATAAAAACACGCAAAGCTTAGACTCCCATAATTTTTAATAGAGTATATCGTTTTTAGGCTCTGTTTTACAATAAAACTCTTAAGAGAATAGGGGGTATTAAAATAGTTCTCCCCCCTACAACCCCCAACTAAATCCCCACAACCCCCTAAGGAGTGCTTTTTTGATTAAACAAGTTCTTTTATTATATTGATTGTAAAAAATGTTTTGAGCGTTTTTAAATTTTGTGATCAGTATTTAATTAAAACAAAGCAAGAGAACGAAATGACATTGCAATTAAACAAAAAACTAAAATACCTTACAAGCTTTGAAAATCCAATGAATGTTTGAAGCGAGAACTCATAACCCTAAAATCTAGGGCTATGAGCTTGATTTAATGGTGTTCTAAATAAGAAATCACGCTTAAAGCCGCCGTAGCGCCATCGCTTGCAGCGCAAACCACTTGCTTAGGGGCAAAAATGCGAATATCTCCTGCCGCAAACAAGCCTTCAACATCCGTTTTCATGGAAAAATCCACGACTATAGAGCCGTATTCATCGCATTTGCACAGCATAGAGCCGTCTTCTTGTTTCAACACAGCGTTATTCACATCATAACCCACAAAAATAAAAAACCCCGGCACGACTAATTCTCTTTTTTCGTTAGTGGCTGTGTTTTTAATGCTTAAAGAAGACACGCCAGAAGTATCGCCCTTGATTTCTTCCACCACATAAGGGGTTAAAAACTCAATCTTATCATTGTTTTTAGCATGCTCTAAAGTGATAGGTGCACACCTAAAACCATCTCTTCTGTGGATGAGATAGACTTTTTTGCAGATATTGGCTAGATAAATCGCCTCTTCTACGGCGGTATCGCCCCCACCAAGCACCGCTACTTCCTTATTTTTGTAAAAGAAGCCATCGCATGTCGCGCAAGTGCTAACGCCTTTACCCCAATATTCTGACTCGCCCTTGATGCCTGTGCGTTTAGGGCTACCACCGGTAGCGATGATCACGCTCTTAGCTTCAAAAGTCTTGCCATCTTCTGCCAAAATAACAAAATGAGAGTCTTTTTTAGAAACCCTTTGAACAGCAGTCATCTCATGCTTTAAGCCAAAGCGAAAGCACTGCTCCTGCCATGGCTGCATGAAATCCAACCCGCTCACCACTTCCTTAACGCCCGGATAGTTTTCAATCTCACTACTGCCAGTGATTTGCCCTCCAGGCATTCCTTTCTCAAACAAAACGGCGTTTTTAACACCGCCTCTAGTGGCATAAAGCCCTGCACTCAAACCCGCAGGACCACCTCCAATAATCGCGCAATCTATCATGGCTACTAGCCTAGAAGTTTGTTCAATTGCTCTTTTAAAGCAACTTTAGTTTGCACGCCTACCAACTGATGGACCACTTCGCCATCTTTTGTGAATAAAAGCGTAGGAATGCTTCTGATACCAAATTTCGCACTCAATTCTTCTTGCTCATCGGTATTGACTTTACAAATCTTAGCCTTACCTTCATATTCGCTAGCTAATTCATCAATCACAGGGGATAGCATCTTACAAGGACCACACCATGGTGCCCAAAAATCCACTAACGCAACCCCTTTTTTAATGGTGCTTTCAAAATTTTCTTCAGTTAATTCAATATAGTGACTCATTAGTTACTCCTAAATATATGATTTTGATTAACGAGAATTATATTAGCTTAAGAATGTTAATGAAAACGCATGGGTTTTGGATAAAAATCTAAAAAGTGATATTTTCTAAAAGCTCAAATTTACCATTTTTCACAATAATAGCGTCTATGCAAAAATCGCTATTGGGATCTTTTTGGGACAAATAACAGCGGATTGTTTTGATCATCTTTTTTAATTTGCTCGGCGTGATCGCATAAATGGGATCAAAATTTTCCCCGCTTTTGACTTCAATGAAATGCAAAACCCCTTTTTTCAAAGCGATAATATCAATTTCGCCAAATTTTGAAAAAAAGTTCCTCTCTACCATTTCAAAACCCAGCGTTTTTAAAAATTTGCAAGCTTCTTCTTCAGCCTTCAAGCCCTTTGCCCTATGTTTGTTATTCAAAAAGCGCATTCAATTTTCCAAACGGATCATTTTAGGGGCGTCCAACACGCTTTGTAGATTTTCAAGCTCTTTAAGGGCGTTCAGCATAGACTTTTCGTTGGTGGTGTGCGTGGAAAATAAGATTTTAGCCTTGTTGGAATGCGGGATTTCTTTTTGTAAGACATTGTTGAGCGAAATATCATTTTGGGCTAAAATCGCACTGATTTGAGAAAAAACCCCTTTTTCATCGCTCACCAACAAACGCGCATAATAAGCGCATTGGATTTCTTTTTTGGGTTTTAGGGGGAGTTTTTGAGGGGTTTCAAAGCCTAGCATTAAAGAGCTTTTTTTCCTTGCGATTTCTATAATATCGCTAATGACCGCGCTTGCGGTAGGCTCTCCCCCAGCCCCAGCCCCATAATACAAAGTCTCGCCCACCTTATCCCCTATAACGCTGATTGCATTCATCACCCCATCCACTTTAGAGAGCATGCATTCATTTTTAATCATGCTTGGATGCACCCTTAATTCAATGCAATCTGGGTGTTTTTTAGCGATGCCTAAAAGTTTAATGCTATAACCAAATTCTTTAGCAAATTCCATGTCGTCTGGCTCTATTTTTTCAATGCCTTCAATTAAAATTTCTTCTAATTTCGCATCAATGCCATAGGCTAAAGACGCTAAAATCAATAACTTGTGCGCCGCATCAATGCCCTTAATGTCAAATTCAGGGTTTAATTCCGCATAGCCTAAACGTTGGGCGTCTTTCAAAGCGTCCTTAAAGCTCGCTTGATTTTTAAACATCTGGCTTAAAATGTAATTGCTGGTGCCGTTTAAAATCCCTTTAAAAGAAAGGATGTGATTAGCGCTCAAGCCGTCTTTTAAAGCCTTGATAATAGGGATACCCCCACACACGCTCGCTTCAAAGCCTATGGGGGTGTTTTTAGCGGTTTGCTCTAATTCATAGCGGTGGTACGCTAACATGGCTTTATTGGCTGTAACGAAGGCTTTTTGTTTGGCTAAAGTTTTTTTAGCTAGAAGATAAGGCACTTCCACCCCACCCATAAGCTCCACGATAATATCAATTTCTTCATCTTCTATCAAGCTTTCTAAATCATTGCTGATTTCAAAAGCATAGCCTTTGTGCTTTTTCACATCTCGCACCACCGCTTTTTTAATTTTAATTTCCACGCCGGCTCTGTCTTTAATGATTTCTTGATTTTCTTGTAAGATTTTAGCGACCGCGCTCCCCACACACCCTAAACCCACAAGCCCTATATTCAATCTTTTTTTCATGTTTTTTCCTTTAGATTCGTTTTTTTAAAACGGCGTTTTTTTCCTGCTCGCTCGCTTTTTCTATCGCTTCAAAACTCCCAAAATAATCCAATAATTTTTTCACGCTGGCTTCTCCTATGCCCTTTTCTTTTAAAAGAGCGATTTGTTTCATGTTTTTAAGTTTAGTGGATCTATGGAAGTTTATCGCATACCGGTGGCTTTCATCGCGCAATTTTTGCACCCATTGCAAGCGTTTGTCGCTAGGGAGCAATTTAAAAGTATTGCTAGGCGTATGGATAATGTCTTTAGCACCCCCTTTAGAACGATAAGCCTTAGAATCCCTTTTTTCTTTAGAAATAGCGATCACTTCTACAAAACTCCCGCTGCTTTTTAAAATTTCTAAAGCGATGTTTAATTGCACCCTCCCTCCATCAATCACCCACAAATTAGGCGGTGGCTCTTTAGCAAAGTCTAAGGCTCTTCTGGTGAGCAATTCGCTCATTTGATCGTATTCGTTAGAGCCTTTTAAATGGTAGCGCCGATAAGAGTCTTTTTGAAATGCATTGTTTTCATACACGACCATTCCCCCCACGCATTGGCTGTTTGAATGGTGGCTTGTGTCAAAGATTTCCACCCTATAAGGCACGCATTCTAAATTGAAAAGCGATCGCGCTTCTTCTAAAATCAGATCTTCATTAGAGGTTTTTTCTTGGCTAAAAATCTCTTGAGCGTTTTTCATAGCGATTTCTATTAAAGCGAGCTTATCGCCTTTTTTAGGAATGCTAAGAGCGATTTTTTTAGAGTATTGATGAGAGATAAATTCTTGCAATTCTTTAAGCGTTTCATTAGAGCAAGCACTCAATAAGATCTGTTCAGGCATCAAAGGCAAATGCGATTGGTAATGATTGATAATGGCTTGTTTCATCGCTTCATCAGTGTCAAACCCATTAAGGGAGTGGATTTTTTCAAACGCTGAAGAAATGATTTTACCCCCACGCATGAACATTTTCACTAACACCGCCTTGTTGTTCCCACTATAAAAAGCAAAAATATCCAAATCGTAGAGTTTGGCTAAATCCATGCAAGTGAAAGGGGCGATTTTTTGGATTTTTGCAATCCTGTCCCTGTAAATTAGGGCTTCTTCAAAACGCAAGTTACTAGAAAGGCGCTCCATTTTCAATTCAAGCTCTTTGATGAGCCTGTCTTTATTTTCAATCATTTCTAAACATTCTTTAGCGATTTTTAAATACTCTTCTTTGGTGATTTTACCCTCGCATGGGGCTTTACAACGCTCTATTTGATAAAACATGCATGCCTTTTTATCCTTGATGCAATTTTTCTTTTGAACTAAATGGAACAATTCATACAAGCTGTCCAAAATATCCTTAGCCCCGCTCGTAAAAGGGCCAAAATATTTAACGCCAGGCTGTTTTAAAATTTTTCGTGTGATTAAAGGGATAGGGAAATCAGTGGAAAAATCCATGTAAATATAAGGGTAGGTTTTATCATCTCTTAAAAGAATATTATATTTAGGCTTGAGCTGCTTGATCAAAGAATTTTCTAAAATCAAAGCGTCTTGCTCGTTTTCCACTAAAATGGTTTCTAAAAAAGCGATTTGTTTGACCATCATTTGGATTCGTAAGCTTGCACGATGGTTGGGCGTGATTTCATTGTTATGGATAGAAAAATAGCTTTTGATGCGCTTTTTTAAGTTTTTCGCTTTACCGATATAGAGCAATTGGCGGTTTTTATCAAAATATTGATACACGCCACTGCTATTAGGAAGGTTTTTCAAACTGGACAATAAATCAGCCATTCATTCCTCAAAAAAACTGCGTTGGTAGTGGATCAAAGCGCGCGCTTTTTCAAAACATTCATGCAAACGAGCGTCTTTAATGGGGTTATGGAACAACCCTAAAGCGCTAGGGCGAAAAAAACGGGCTTGTTTTTTAATGGGGGCATAAAAATTGGCTTTTTCTAAGGAATCTTTAGGCACATAACCTAAAATTTCTAACCCATTCAACCCGTCAAACCCATAAGCATGCCCTTGCGTGTTTAAAAAATGGCTGATTTCTTTAGCGAATCGTTGGTTAAATTCTTTAGAAGCCCAAAGATCTTTAAACGCAAAAAGCAATTTAGAGTCTTTGATGAAGATAAAAAGCAAATTTTCTTGTAAACTTAAAGGCATAAAAACCTTAAGCTTTTTGAGTTTCAAAAGAGTTTCAAGCTTTTTATAAGACTTTTTTTGAATGAGTAAGGAGAAAATATTTTGTTCCATAAACCGATCTTAACATGCTTTTTAATACTTGTAGCGATAACGATTCAAGCTTGCGGCTATAAAGCCCCCCCATTCAATGAAAAACCCGCTAAAAAAACTTCAAACAGTTCTAATTCTTCTATGCAAACGCCCGCTAACAACACCACGCCAGAATTTTTAAACGAGCCTTAAAAATCACTGCTCTTGTTTAAGGGCTTTGATTTCTAGGGTTTTTGTGGCCAACTTTTGTGCCTCGCTCTCATCATGCGTTACCATAATGAAAGTAGCACAAGAATTTTGGTGGATTTCTTTGATGAGATCCTGTAAATTCTTACGATTTAAACTATCTAAAGCGCTAAAAGGCTCATCTAATAAAATGAGTTCTGGCCTGTGGATAATCCCCCTAATAATGCCCACTCTTTGGGCTTGCCCCCCGCTCAATTCATTAGGGAATTTATCCATAAGACTCTCATCTAACCCCATTTTTAACGCTAAGGCTTTGGCTTCTTTTTGAGCGGCTTGTTTGTTTATGCCTTGTAAATTAAGGCAAAAAGTCATGTTTTGCATGGCGTTTAAATGAGAAAATAAGGAATTGCCTTGAGCAATATAGCCTATTTTTTGGCGTAAAAAAGCGTTGTTTGAAAGGGTCTCATTAAAGATTTTAACGCTCCCAAAACTGGGTTTTAAAAGCCCTAAAATCAAGCCTAAAAGCGTGCTTTTGCCGCTCCCGCTCTCCCCTAAAACGCATAAAAAATCCCCTTCTTGAATGCTTAAATTAAAATCCTTAAAAATAGCACAATTGCGGTAGTTAAAAGACACATTCTCTATTTTGACGATTTCTTTCATGCTATAACCCTAATCTTTCTAAAAACTCTTTAGCTACGATTTTAGGGCTTTTTTTCAACACTTCCACCTGATAGTTTAAATCTTGCATCATTTCATCGCTAAATTTTGAATCCAGTTTTTCTAAGATTTTTAACGCTTCCGGATACTTTTTGACAACTTCTTTTCTTATGATGATGCCAGCCTGATAATTAGGGAAAAACCCTTTATCGTCCTTAAGCACCTTTAAATCCAGCTCTTTGATTTGAGCGTCTGTGGTGAAAACGTCTAAAGCGTTGATTTTATGGGATTCAAAACTTTTATAACGCAAATTAATATCCATTTCATGCAAACTTCTAAAATGAAAGCGATAAGTTTTCATTAAGCCCTTAAAAGCGTCCTCTCTTTCAAAAAAGTCAAACTCCGCTCCAAAATCAAAATTTGGGCTATGAAGGGCTAAATCGCTGAAAGTTTCAATAGCGTATTTTTGAGCGTCTTCTTTAGAAATTGCTAGAGAATAGGTGTTATTAAAGCCCAAAAGCCCCACCCACAAAAGATTAAATTCCTTCTCATAACGCTTTTTAATCGTTTCAAAATCCACTTTTTGCGTCAAAGGGTTTTTGAGCGTATTCACCCAAGCAGTGCCGGTATATTCCACATACAAATCAAAATCGCCCCTAATTAATGCCGGATGGATATTCATCGTCCCCCCACCAATGCCAAACGCTCGCTTGATAGGGATATGGTGTTTTTCTAACAAAAGGCTTAAAATCTCGCCCAAAATATACTGCTCGCTACTAGGTTTTGTGGCCACGACTAAGGGCTTTTCTTCTATGGCGTTTCTAGGAATGAGCCATAAAGCGCTCGCTAGCAATAAAAAAAGAAACACCGCTAAATTAAGATAAACTCTTCTTTTTTGTTTTTTGGTGGCGTTTTGAGAAAATAGGCGTTGCAAAGCGTTTTCATGCTGAAAGACGCTCACAAATTGATCCGCTAAAACACTAAAAAGAGCTATGATCAAACTGCCCGCTACTAAAAGCGTGGTGTTTTGCGTGTTTAGCCCTCTAAAAATCGCTTGCCCTAAGCCCCCAGCCCCAATGAGAGCCCCGATCCCAGCCATCGCCACTAACATCACCACCGCAATCCTTAAACCCACTAAAATTTGGGGGATAGCGAGCAAGAAGTACACCCTAAAAAACAACTCTTTGGGGTTACACCCTAGCCCGATAGCGGCCTTAATCACCTCTTCTCTCACCTCTTTTAAAGCGTTATAAGTGCTATGGACAATGGGCAATAAGCCGTATAAGACCAACACTAAAAGCGCATTTTTTAACCCCACCCCAATCACAGGAATGAATAACGCAAATAACGCCAGCGACGGAATGGTGTAGAGGAAATTCACCACAGGGAGCAAGAACGCCCTAGCCTTTGAGTTATAAAACACAAAAACCCCAATCAAAACCCCAAACACCAGCACGAGAAAACCAGAAAGTGCAACGATGATAAAATGTTGCGCGATCAAGTCTATAAAATAAATGAAGCGATCATGAAATTCTTTTATCAAATATTTTACCACGCTTATTTTTAACGCCATAGCAACTAAATGCTGTGTAGCCACATCTATAGAATGGAGCAACCATTCATACAATTCTTTGATCAATTGTTTAAAAACGCCCATGCCTAGCATTATAACTAAACTTATTTGATATAAAAAGGTTTTTCTTAATTGGGTTTAAATCAAATTTTTACCATCAACAATAAGCGCAAACTTTTTTAAAACAAAGCCAAAAACGAGTAAAATTAAAACTGAAAGGTGCGTTTGCCTAAATTGGTGCTCACTTCTATCCATAGCGGTTGGTTTTCGCATAAAATTTCATAGGCTACGCTTTGATTCCTCACTAAAGAAACGCTTTTAGGCGTGGGGTAGAGCGAGCAAGAACGCCCTTGATTGATGTCAATCTTTAAGATAACCACGCTCTCCACCACAGCACTCACCTTTAAATAATACGACTCCCTAGCCCCTTGCCATTCTAAATAGGGCGTTTCTTGGGGGACAATCTCTAACGCTACTAAAGGGCTTTGAGCCAGTTTTAAGCGCGTTTTTTGCTCCTGCTCTTTTAGTTCTTGTTCTCTGTTGATCCCCTTATCAATCAAATCAAAAAGGTTTGAAGAAGCGTCCTTTTCTCTAGCGATAAGACTCGCTAACAACAAAAAGATTGACAAAAAAATTCGTTTCATGCGATTCATTCTTGCTGTTTGTGGGGATTGAATTTTTCATCTAAAATAGAGTGGATCTTACTCAAATCGTTCGCATCGGTTGAAAAAAAGATTTCCACACGATTGTTTTTCATTCTGTTTTCTAGGGAGTCGTTAGGCGCAATAGGGTTTGTAGAGCCATAAGAAGAAAAAGACAATTGGTTAGGGTCTACGCCGTATTGCATAAGGACTTTCATCACCCTATAAGCGCGATTGGCGGCTAATTCGTAATGGCTTTTAAAACGGGTTTTAGTTAAAGGCGTATTATCTGTAAAACCTCTTACATTAATATGCACCCTTTTAGGGAGTTTTTGAATGATTTTAGCGATCCGTTCAATATAAAGCATCATGTCTTGATTGATCGTGTCTGAAGTAGCGTTTTCAAACAGCAAACTAGAGGGGAGCTTTAAGATAGAGCCTTGATCAATTTGCTCTAAAACACTGCCTTCGCCTTTGCGAGCGATAGTGGCTTTTGTTTCGGTGTTTTGCGAAGCCGGTTTGGAGCTTTCACTCGCCATTTGCTCTTCTTCTTTCCCTGAATCAGGGGGGATCACTAAAACCGGCTGCATCGCTTCTGGCTTGGGAGCGTAATTGAAAATTTTAATAAATTCGGTTTTTAAGGCTTCCACTTTGGATTTATTGACCGCTGAAATCGCATAAAGAGCGATAAAAAGCGCAAGCAACAACGACAAAAAGTCCGCATAAGGAACCGCCCATTTTTCACCAGCAGGGCATTCGGTGGGTTTGTTTTTCTTAGCCATGTTTAGCCTTCAAATTGAGACTTTTTAGGCTCACCGGGAGCGATGTAATTTAAGAGTTTGTTTTCTAAATCCCTTGGATTTTCCCCATTAGCGATGCCTAAAATCCCCTCTAAAAGAACGGTTTTTTCTTTAATAATGTCTTTAGATTTAGCCTTGAGCTTATGCCCAAAAGGGCCAAAAAGTGCATAAGCGCACATAATCCCTGTAACAGTAGCCGTGAATGCCCCAGCGATCCCTGCTGCCATTTCAGCCGGGTTGTCTAGTTTTTGCAAGGCTAACATAAGCCCCATAACCGCCCCCACTAACCCCATCGTAGGCGCGGTTTCGCCGGCAGTCTCCCAATAATGAGCGGCGCCGTGGTAGTATTCTTCCATTTCTTCAATGCTGATTTCTAAGCTTTCTTTAACGGATTTGAGATCCTTACCATCTATGATCATAGACAAGCCATTACGGGTGAAATCATCTTCAATTTGCGCCACTCGCCCCTCTAAACTCAACACCCCATCTTTTCTAGCTAAAGTGGCCAATTCCACTAAATTTTTAATGGTTTCATTCAAATTGATTTTAGGGTTTAAAAAAACAATTTTTATTTCTTTGTAAGCGGCTTTCACATAGCGTGCATGCGTGCCTGTCATAGCGGCAAAAAGCGAAGTAGGCACGATGATAATGACTGAACTCAAATGGATAATGTGCAACGGGTTGCCATCTTCTAAAATATCGCCTAACGAAATAGAAGCGACCGCCAATACCAAGCCTAGTATGGTTGATAAATCCAAAACTTACCCCTTAATCTAAATTTCATAATCTTGTAAATGCGTGATTTTATGCGTGCCACAAACCCTACATTCAGGGTTTTTGGGTGCTTGAATTTTTTTAAAATCCATCGTTTTAATATCGGCTATAAGTAAAGTATTTATAAGTAAAGTTTCAAACCCTAAAAAATATTTAAGGCATTCGCTCGCTTGGATACACCCTAAAACCCCAGGCAAGACCCCAAAAAGCCCTGAAGTAGGATTCAATCCCTTTTTAGGGGGCTTATCAAAAACACACGCTAAGCATGCGCTATGGGGTAAAACGCTCATGCTTTGCCCCCTGTATTTTAAAACCCCGGCATGCGAATAGGGTTTTTGGGCTAACACGCAAGCGTCATTGATCAAAAATTTAGCGTTAAAATTGTCCGTGGCGTCTATGATAAAATCATAAGGCTCTATGAGAGGAAGAGCGTTATGAGCCTTAAAGCGTTCTTCAAAGGTTTCTATTTCAATACCCGCATTGAGTTGTTTTAAGCGTGCTTTCGCGCTAGAGGCTTTAGAATGGTTTAAAAAATCCTGTGAATGGATGATTTGTCGTTGCAAATTACTCATATCCACCACATCAAAATCCACAATGCCTATTTTTCCTATCCCAGCAGCGCACAGATACATCAAAACCGCTGATCCAAGCCCACCGGCTCCAATGACTAAAACGCTAGATTTTAAAAGCTTCAATTGGCCTTCTTCGCCCACATCTTCTAGCATGATATGGCGCAAATAACGCTCTTTGTCTAGCCGGCTTAACAATTAAGCCATCCTTGAAACCCAAATTTTAGAATGCTCTCTTTCGGCAAAAAAACTTGTTTTATCCCCATGCCCTGGATAAATCTCTATGTCTTTAGGGAAATCTAAATTTTGAAACCTTAACAGGGACTCTTTCATGTCTTTTTCATTAGAATAAGGGAAATCATAACGGCCAATGCTGCGATAAAAGATAAAATCCCCGCTAAAAATCACCCCTCCAATTTCTATGATAGAACAACCGGGCGTGTGCCCGGGAAAATGCCAGTATTTAATGGTGGTGTTTGCTATCTCTAAAGTGGTGCAACCCTTATTGCAAGGCACGCTAAATGTGGGGCTAAAAACCGGCATGCCCAAATGGAAAATATCATTTTCTAGCATAAAAACATCGTCTTTGGGGGCGTAAATGGGGGTGTCTTTAAGGGCTTTTGACAATTGAGCGCTATCCCATACATGATCATAATGCCCATGCGTGATTAAAATCGCCTTAGGGTTTTTGGCGTTTTTTAACACCCATTCGCTACTAGAAAATCCGGGATCAATGATAAAATCCCCACTAGAAAGCTTTACAATATAAGCGTTTTCTTCCACCGCCCCACATTCTCGCCTTAAAATTTCCAAACTTCAAACTCCCTTCAAACTTAGCTTCAAAAGTCATTATTATTGAATATCATAGCGCAAAAATAAGGCGATTTTGACTAGAATAGCAGTCTCTTATTGTTGGTTGAGATGAGTTTAATGGAAGGAAAATCGTGCGATCGTTTGGGAATTACATGCAAGAGTGGCTTTATGGCGAAAAAGGGTATTACAGAAAGGCGCTAATCGGTCCAAAAGGGGATTTTTACACTTCGGTGTCTTTGAGTAAGTTTTTTGGGGGTGCTATTGCGTTTTATATCATTAGGCTTTTAGAAGAAGAAAAATTGTTTTTGCCTTTAAAAATTGTAGAAATTGGCTCTCATCATGGGCATTTTTTGAGCGATATAGCCAGTTTTTTAAACGCTTTGAGCGTGGGCGTAATGGAAAAATGCACGTTTATCAGCTGTGAGCCTTTAAAGGAATTGCAAAAACTCCAACGAACTATTTTCAAACAAGCCACGCAATTGGATCTGATGATCTGCGATCTGAAAGATCTAGATTTCAAGGGGCATGAAAGCGCGTTTGTTGTTTCTAATGAATTGTTTGACGCGTTCGCTTGCGAGATCATTAAAGATAACCAAATGCTTTTTATCACCCATGATCATCAGGGCGTTTGGGGCGGTATTGATGAACCCACTAAAGAACTTCTTAAAAACTTAAATTTAAAAGAAGGGTGCGCGCCGTTGTTTTTAGAGGCTTTTATTAAGAATTTGTTAGAAAAATTGAATGAGGCTTCTTCTTGGGTGTTTTTGAGCTTTGATTATGGCGATGAAACAGAGAGAAAAGACATGCATTTAAGGGCTTTTAAAAACCACCAAGCGCTGGATTTTAAGGATATTTTAAACAACCTGGCTTCTTTGTATCAAAAGAGCGATTTGACCTATGATGTCAATTTTTCTTTGGTGCGCTTTTTGTTTGAAAAACACCATGCGCGATTTTCATTCTTTAAATCGCAGGCTAACGCTTTGCTGGATATGGGGCTTATGGGATTGTTGGAAACGTTTTCAAAGAGCGTGGGTTATGAAAGGTATTTAAAAGAAGCGGCTAAAATCAAGCCCCTAATTAGCCCTGGGGGTTTGGGGGAGCGTTTCAAAGCGTTAGAATTTGTGAAAAAAAATAAAATGTAAATTAAAAGCATTTTGACAATCTAATAATAATTAATAAAATAAAGAGTTTGCGTTTTTTTAAAGGGGGAAAGGTAAGAGCGTCAGGACATTTTAATGAAAAAGTTTATTAAAATGCTAAGTTATAGTAAAGAAGGAAGGAATATAATGCCCTTCGCTCTTACCTTCGCCGGCCATTATACCAAAAAAAAAAAGATGTTACTTGAGCTTTATTTTTAACATTCTATTTTTCTTTTTTACAAAATGAAACATTTTTTGAGTTTATTTAATATTGGTATTTAAAAGAAAGAATTGCTATAATTTGAAACAATTTAAGTCTATTGATGAGGTAAAAGGGGTTTTTTGAAAATTTTTCTTTCTTGTAAGTCTTTGTTGATCCAAAAGAGTTTGGAATTTTACTTGAGCGGTTGCCTCTCTCCTATAGAAGTTTGCGACTTTGTTTTAAGCGATGATGAAACGCTAGAGATTAATAAGCCCCTATGCTTTATAGAAGAACGCTTAAGAAAGCCTTTCACTAAACAGAGCGTGAAAGAAGATGTAAAAAATTTTTATCGCGCTTTAAAAGAGAGCGAAAAACCTTGCGAAGAATGCGAAGAAATCAAAATTTCTAAAGATCAAAAGATTCAGCAATTATTAGAAGAATACACCCAAAAATTATGCCAAATCATCAGCCAGTAAAAAAATTTAAGATCATTGGGGGGGCTTGTAAGGGATTGGGCTTGAATTTGCCTAACACTTCTAGCACGCGCCCCACCAAAGCGATCGTAAGAGAGTCGTTTTTTAACACCTTGCAAGCAGAAATTATAGGAGCGCATTTTATAGAAGTGTTTTCAGGCAGCGCTTCTATGGGTTTAGAGGCTTTGAGTAGGGGGGCTAAAAGCGCGGTGTTTTTTGAGCAAAATAAAAGCGCTCATGCCACGCTTTTAGAAAATATTTCCCTCTTTCAAAACCGCTTGAAAAAGGAAATGGAAATTCAAACCTTTTTAGATGACGCTTTCAAGCTTTTGCCCACGCTGGGTTTAAAAAATGGCGTTTTGAATATTATTTATTTGGATCCTCCTTTTGAAACAAGCGGGTTTTTAGGGATTTATGAAAAATGTTTTCAAGCTTTAGAAAGGTTATTAAACCGTTCTCATTCAAAAAATCTTTTAGTGGTTTTTGAGCATGAAAGCGTGCATGAGATGCCTAAAAGTCTCGCAACTTTAGCTATAATCAAACAGAAAAAATTCGGGAAAACCACTTTAACTTATTTTCAATAGGAATAGGCATGGCAGAAGAACAAGAAAATACCGCGCAACAACCCCAAAAAAAAAGCAAAGCCCTTTTATTTGTCATCATTGGAAGCGTGCTAGTGATGCTTTTGTTGGTGGGGGTGATTATCATGCTGCTTATGGGGAATAAGGAAGAATCCAAAGAAAACGCTTCTAAAAACACCCAAGAAGTTCAGGCTAATCCTATGGCAAATAAGAATCAAGAAGCCAAAGAAGGCTCTAATATCCAGCAATATCTGGTGCTTGGGCCTTTGTATGCGATTGATGCGCCTTTTGCGGTGAATTTAGTCTCTCAAAATGGCAGACGCTACCTTAAAGCTTCCATTTCGTTGGAATTGAGTAATGAAAAACTTTTGAATGAAGTTAAGGTTAAGGACACAGCAATTAAAGACACGATTATAGAAATCCTATCGTCTAAAAGCGTGGAAGAAGTGGTTACTAACAAAGGCAAAAACAAGCTTAAAGATGAAATTAAGAGCCATTTGAATTCGTTTTTGATTGATGGCTTTATTAAAAATGTCTTTTTCACTGATTTTATCATCCAATAATTTTAAATGATTGGCGTAGATATTGTTTCTATTGCTAGGATAGAAAAGTGCGTGAAACGCTTCAAAATGAGGTTTTTAGAGCGTTTTTTATCGCCAAGCGAGATTCTTTTATGCAAGGATAAATCAAGCAGTATCGCCGGGTTTTTCGCGCTTAAAGAGGCTTGCTCTAAAGCCCTTCAAGTAGGCATTGGTAAGGAATTGAGCTTTTTAGACATGCATATTTCTAAAAGCCCTAAAAACGCCCCCTTAATCACCCTTTCCAAAGAAAAAATGGATTATTTTAATATCCAAAGCTTGAGCGCGAGCATCAGCCATGACGCTGGTTTTGCGATAGCGGTTGTGATGGTTTCTTCGTCAAATAGATAAATAACGCGCTCTAAAACCCCCTAACATTCTGTTTTAAAAAACGCTTAGTGGCTGTTTAAAAAACACTAAAAACCTTTTTCAAATCGTTTTGATAACAAATTGTAAATCAATAGAATCAAACTTCAAAATTTAAGTTAATTATAATAATTATTTTTATAGTATGCATCGGTTTGAATTAAATGAGAAAGGTTATCATAATGAATGGTTATTTGAGGGTAAAAACCCCGTATTTTTTAGCGTTATACACTTTGACTTTTTGGACTTTTAGTTCTTTTATGATCGCAAAAGATAAGCACCATTTTTTAAAAAAAGTTACAACCACCGAGCAAAAATTCAATTCCAGCGCCCCGCTTTCATGGCAAAGCGAAGAGGTGCGTAATTCCACAAGCTCTCGCACGGTGATTTCCAACAAAGAACTCAAAAAAACGGGTAATTTGAATATTGAAAACGCTTTGCAAAATGTGCCAGGGATTCAGATCAGAGACGCTACAGGCACGGGCGTGCTGCCTAAAATTTCGGTACGCGGTTTTGGTGGGGGCGGTAACGGGCATAGCAATACGGGCATGATTTTAGTCAATGGTATCCCCATTTATGGCGCGCCGTATTCTAATATTGAACTGGCGATTTTCCCTGTTACTTTCCAGTCAGTGGATAGGATTGATGTGATTAAAGGGGGTACGAGCGTGCAATACGGCCCTAACACTTTTGGAGGCGTGGTGAATATCATCACTAAAGAAATCCCAAAAGAGTGGGAAAATCAAGCAGCTGAAAGGATCACTTTTTGGGGGCGATCCTCTAATGGGAATTTTGTAGATCCCAAAGAAAAAGGCAAGCCTTTAGCCCAAACCTTAGGCAATCAGATGCTGTTTAACACTTATGGGCGAACGGCTGGAATGTTGGGTAAGTATATAGGCATTAGCGCCCAAGGCAATTGGATTAATGGGCAAGGTTTCAGGCAAAACAGCCCCACAAAGGTGCAAAACTACTTGCTTGATGCGATTTATAAGATCAATGCGACCAATACTTTTAAAGCTTATTACCAGTATTATCAATACAATTCTTACCATCCAGGCACTTTGAGTGCGCAAGATTATGCTTATAACCGATTCATTAATGAGCGCCCTGACAATCAAGATGGAGGGCGAGCCAAACGTTTTGGGATCGTGTATCAAAATTATTTTGGCGATCCGGATAGGAAAGTGGGGGGCGATTTTAAATTCACTTATTTCACGCATGACATGAGCAGGGATTTTGGCTTTTCTAACCAATACCAAAGCGTGTATATGAGCAGTCAAAATAAGATTTTACCCTTTAAAGGCAAGGGAGAAATTAGCGCGAAAAACCCTAATTGCGGTTTGTATTCTTATAGCGACACGAATAGCCCTTGTTGGCAATTTTTTGACAATATCCGCCGCTTCGTGGTGAATGCCTTTGAGCCAAAACTCAATCTTATCGTCAATACCGGTAAAATCAAACAAACTTTTAACATGGGAATGCGGTTTTTAACTGAAGATTTATACCGCCGATCCACCACCAGGAAAAACCCTAGTGTGCCTAATAATGGGAGTGGTTTTGATGCAGGAACTTCACTCAATAATTTCAACAATTATACCGCTGTGTATGCCAGCGATGAAATCAATTTCAATGACGGCATGCTAACGATCACGCCGGGATTGAGATACACTTTTTTAAATTACGAAAAAAAAGACGCTCCCCCTTTTAAAGAAGGCCAAACAGGAAAAACCATTAAAGATCGTTATAATCAGTGGAATCCGGCACTGAATGTCGGCTATAAACCCATTAAGGATTGGTTGTTTTATTTCAACTATCAAAGAAGCTACATTCCGCCACAGTTCAGCAATATCGGTAATTTTGTAGGCACAAGCACGGATTATTTTCAAATCTTTAATGTCATAGAAGGCGGCTCAAGATATTATTTCAACAATCAAGTGAGTTTTAACGCGAATTATTTTGTGATTTTTGCGAATAATTATTTTACCGGGCGCTACGGGGACAACAGAGAGCCGGTCAATGCGAGATCGCAAGGCGTGGAGCTAGAATTGTATTACACGCCTATTAGAGGGCTTAATTTCCATGCGGCTTACACTTTCATAGACGCTAATATCACCAGCCACACGATGGTAACTAACCCTGCTAATCCTAAAGGGCCTAAAAAAGATATTTTTGGCAAAAAACTCCCTTTTGTCAGCCCGCACCAATTCATTTTAGACGCGAGTTACACTTACGCCAAAACCACGATTGGGTTGAGCTCTTTCTTTTATAGCCGAACTTATACAGATGTGTTAAACACCGTGCCTTTCACAGAATACGCGCCCACGATTAAAAATGGGGCTATCACCACCAAAACAGCGGGCATGACGCCGTGGTATTGGGTGTGGAATTTGCAAATTTCTAGCGTTTTATGGGAACGCAAAAATCAAAGCGTTAGTGCGAGCTTGCAAATCAATAACATTTTTAACATGAAATATTGGTTTAGCGGGATAGGCACTAGCCCTAACGGGAAAGAAGCCGCGCCTCCTAGAAGCATCACAGCGTATGTGAGCTATCATTTTTAATGCTTAATCTTTAGGGCTGTAGTTGCTTAAGCAGTTGGGTGTAAAAAACAACCCTTTGTTTTAAATGCTCTCTTAGAGCGCGGTAATTAGGGCAAAAGGTTTGAACGCAACGCCAGAAATTTTGAGAATGGTTTTTGTGGATCGTGTGGGCGAGCTCATGGATGATGACATAATCAATCGCTTCTTTTTGGGCACAAACCAATAAAAGAGCGAAACTCAAGCGGTTATGATAAGAGCAGCTCCCTAAAACTTTGGCGTTGTTTCTAACACTAAAACCGGTATAGGAAGTTTGCATTTTTTGAGCGATTAAGGGGAGTTTTCGCTCCAAATAAGTTTTTAAGATTTTTTTAAGATCTGTTAGGGTGTAATCGTTGGCGTTTTTCACCTCATCAAACACAAGGATTTTATCCTTATAAGTGTTTAGGTGCGAGCGTAAGAGCGAGTGTTTTTCTTGCATCGCTAAAAGGGTTTTTTTTAGCCAAGCTTCTTGCTCTTTTAAAAAAGCGCTCGCCCTAGCTTGAGGGCAAGAATCAGGCATTTTGAGAATCACTTCTAAAGAGGGCGTGACATTCAAGCTCAAAGTTTTGATTTTTTTACTTTTTTGAATGGTAATAGGAATATCATCTAACATGGTGCGTATTTTACTAAAATTTGCGCTAGAATGTAAGTCTGTTTAACATTGATTTTATTTATATTAAGAATTAAGGCTAACATGCGTGTTTTTATTATTCATTTAAGCCCCAAAACCTGTCAAAACTTTTCTTTAAAAGAAACTCATATAACCCCCCTTTTAGAGAGCCTTAAACTTCAAGGGATCTCTTATGAAATTTTTGATGCGATCTATTCTAAAATCTCTCCCACTCAATTACACCCATTGGTCTTAGAGCATTTGCACCCTTCTTTTGCGGTTGGAGATTTGTTGGCTTTTTGTAAAAATAAAAAACACCCCCCTTGCGCGTTAAAAAATTTCTTTTACGCGCTCAAGCATTGCGGGAAGAGGATGGGGTTTGGGGAGCTTGGGTGCTATGCGAGCCATTATTTGTTGTGGCAAAAATGCATAGAGCTCAATGAAGCGATCTGTATTTTAGAAGATGATATTGTTTTAAAAGAGCGTTTTAAAGAGAGCCTAGAGTTTTGTTATAAACACATCAACGAGTTAGGCTATATCCGTTTGATGCATTTAGAAGAAAATGTGGCTAAACAAAAAACTTTTATTAAAGGGGTTTCTCAAATCTTACATTTTAAAGATGGCATTGGCACTCAAGGGTATGTTTTAGCCCCCAAAGCCGCACAAAAATTATTGAAATACAGCGCAAAAGAATGGGTGATGCCTATAGATTGCGTGATGGATAGGCATTATTGGCATGGGGTCAAAAACTATGTGTTAGAGGAATTTGCGATCGCTTGCGACGGGATGAACGCTCAAAACTCCAACACAGAAAAACAAAGGCCTAAAAAATTACCTTTAAGCATCAGGATTGGCCGTTTTTTGCATAAAAGCACAATTAAACAATGGAATATTTTGAAATCGTTTTTTCCTAATCATATAATCAAGTGATAATCGTTATTAAACATGCTATATTTCTTGTTTTTATAACACTCAATATTATTGAATAAAAGGGAGTTAGAATGATCTTAAGAAGAGTTACTGAAGCTTTAGAAGCGTATAAAAATGGCGAAATGCTCATTGTCATGGACGATGAAGACAGAGAAAATGAGGGGGATTTGGTTTTAGCCGGGATTTTTTCCACCCCTGAGAAGATCAATTTCATGGCCACGCATGCTAGGGGGTTGATTTGCGTGTCTTTGACCAAAGATTTAGCGAACAAATTTGAATTACCTCCTATGGTTAGCGTGAATGATTCTAACCATGAGACCGCTTTCACGGTTTCCATTGACGCTAAAGAAGCCAAAACCGGGATTTCTGCTTTTGAAAGGCATTTGACGATTGAATTATTGTGTAAAGACACCACCAAACCGAGTGATTTTGTGCGCCCGGGGCATATTTTCCCTTTGATCGCAAAAGATGGAGGCGTGCTAGCGCGCACCGGTCATACTGAAGCGAGCGTGGATTTGTGCAAATTAGCTGGATTAAAGCCCGTGAGCGTGATTTGTGAAATCATGAAAGAAGACGGATCTATGGCGAGGAGAGGGGATAAATTTTTGAGCGACTTTGCCCTTAAGCACAACCTTAAAACCCTCTACGTCTCTGATTTGATTAGCTATCGTTTGGAAAATGAAAGTTTATTGAAAATGTTTTGCCAAGAAGAGAGAGAATTTTTAAAACACCAAACTCAATGCTACACTTTTTTAGACCACCAGCAAAAAAACCATTACGCTTTTAAATTTAAAGGCGTAAAAACCCATGATTTAGCCCCTTTAGTGCGTTTCCACCCTATCAAAGAGGATTTTGATTTTTTGACGACTGACGCGTTTGAAGTGTTTTTTAAAGCGTTAGAATATTTGAAGCGCGAAGGGGGTTATTTGATCTTTATGAACACGCATTCCAAAGAAAACAATATCGTTAAAGATTTTGGGATTGGGGCGTTAGTGTTAAAAAATTTGGGGATAAAGGATTTTAGGCTTTTAAGCTCTTCTGAAGACAGGCAGTATAAGGCTTTGAGCGGGTTTGGGCTTAAGCTTGTAGAAACGATTAGCCTCTAGAGGCTTGTTGAGCTTCATTGAATGTGTTGTAATGTTTTTAAGGTATAATAAACTCTTTTTAAGTCAAGCAATAAAGTTTGCAACCTGATGAGAGTAATAATAGAGTTTATGCTGATTTCATTAAAAACATTCCTAAAAATATTATTGAAAATATTCCTAAAAACCTTCCAAAAGATTTGGATGGTTTGCGTTATTATTTGGGGGTTAGGCTGTAGTTTTTTAAACGCTAACAGCATTCAATTAGAAGAAACGCTCAAACGAAGCCCTAAAAATCTTATTTGGCAACACTTTAAAAAGAAGTTTAAAAAGAGCAATACGATCCCTTATGCCCCAAATAGCCGTTGGAAATATTTAGGCGCAAGTATTGGGATTTTGGGCGTGTCGTTGGTGATAGGGATTGTGGGGTTGTATCTCATGCCAGAGAGCGTAACGAATTGGGATAAAGAAAAGTTTGGTGTCAAAAGCTGGTTTGAAAATGTCCGCATGGGGCCAAAACTGGACAATGATAGTTTTATTTTCAATGAAATTTTGCACCCTTATTTTGGGGCTATGTATTATATGCAACCGCGCATGGCTGGGTTTGGCTGGATGGCATCAGCGTTTTTTTCTTTTATCACTTCCACGCTTTTTTGGGAATATGGCTTGGAAGCGTTTGTGGAAGTGCCTAGCTGGCAGGATTTAGTGATCACGCCTTTATTAGGCTCTATTTTAGGGGAAGGGTTTTACCAGCTCACGCGCTATATCCAACGCAACCAAGGCAAGCTTTTTGGCTCTTTATTTTTAGGGCGTTTGGTTATCGCTCTTATGGATCCTATCGGCTTTGTGATTAGGGATTTAGGGCTTGGGGAAGCTTTAGGGATTTATAATAAACATGAAATCCGTTCTAATTTAAGCCCCAATGGCTTGAATTTGACTTACAAATTTTAAGAGCTTAAAATTTAAGAAAATTATAAAGAGTTTTGATAGAATACCTTTTTTTAAAAGATGCGTTTTTAAAACTAATTTTAGGAGTATCCTTGAAACGATTAGAAGTCTCTAACCAAGCCAAATTACCCACTCAATTTGGGGAGTTTTATATCCAGTGTTTTAGAGAAAAGGGTTCTAATGGCTCTAAAGATCATTTAGTCATTTTCACCCCTAATTTTTCTCAAAACCCCTTAGTGCGTTTGCATTCAGAATGCTTAACGGGTGATGCTCTAGGCTCTCAAAAATGCGATTGCGGAGGGGCGTTGCAAATGGCGTTAGAAAGGATTTCTAAAGAAGGGGGACTAGTGATTTATTTGCGCCAAGAAGGGCGTGGGATAGGGCTATTTAACAAAGTCAATGCCTACGCTTTGCAAGATAAGGGCTATGATACCATTCAAGCCAATGAAATGATAGGGTTTAAAGACGATGAAAGGGATTATAGTGTTGCGGGTGAAATTTTAGAATACTACCATATTAAAAAAATGCGCTTACTCACAAACAACCCTAAAAAGATCGTCGCTTTAGAAAAATACGCTGAGGTAACAAGAGAGAGCTTGATCGTGTGCGCTAATGAACACAATCAAGGGTATTTGGAAGTTAAAAAGCTCAAAATGGGGCATTTATTGTGAGAACTAAAAGCACTTTTCAAAGAGGTTTTAAAAATATTTAAAATCATGCTTTAAAAGGTGCAATATAGGGGTAAGATAATGGTAGAAGTGCGATTTTTTGGACCCATAAAAGAAGAAAATTTTTTCATCAAAGCGAATGATTTGAAGGAATTAAGAGCGATTTTACAAGAAAAAGAGGGCCTAAAAGAGTGGTTGGGCGTTTGCGCGATAGCCCTTAATGATCACTTGATAGACAATTTGGATACGCCTTTAAAAGATGGCGATGTGATCAGTTTATTACCACCGGTTTGTGGGGGCTAGGTGTTAAAAATCGTTCAAGGGGCATTGGATACTAGCGAGCTTTTGAAAGCCTACCAAGAGGAAGCTTGCGCGAAAAACTTTGGAGCGTTTTGTGTGTTTGTGGGGATTGTGAGAAAAGAGGGTAACATTCAAGGCTTGAGTTTTGATATTTATGAAGCGTTGTTAAAGACTTGGTTTGAAAAATGGCGCCATAAAGCCAAAGACTTGGGCGTGGTGTTAAAAATGGCGCACAGCCTGGGCGATGTTTTGATAGGGCAAAGCTCATTTTTATGCGTTTTAATGGGAAAGAATAGAAAAAACGCTTTAGAACTATACCAAGATTTTATTGAAGATTTTAAGCGTAACGCCCCTATTTGGAAATACGATTTGATTGATAATAAACGCATTTACGCTAAAGAAAGAAGCCACCCTTTAAAAGGGAGTGGGCTTTTAGCTTAAAAAGGAGTTAAAATGCAAACGATTCATATAGGCGTTTTGAGCGCGAGCGATAGAGCGTCAAAAGGGATTTATGAAGATTTAAGCGGCAAGGCGATACAAGAAGTGATGAGCGAATACCTGCTCAATCCTTTAGAATTTCATTATGAAATTGTCGCTGATGAAAGGGATTTGATTGAAAAATCGCTGATTAAAATGTGCGATGAATACCAATGCGATCTAGTCGTTACTACAGGAGGCACAGGCCCTGCTTTAAGAGACATAACCCCAGAAGCCACAGAAAAAGTGTGCCAAAAAATGCTTCCTGGTTTTGGAGAGCTTATGCGAATGACTAGCTTAAAATATGTGCCTACAGCGATCCTGTCGCGCCAGAGCGCTGGCATCAGGAATAAGAGCTTGATTGTCAATCTCCCTGGTAAGCCAAAAAGCATTAGAGAATGCTTAGAAGCGGTTTTTCCAGCGATTCCTTATTGCGTGGATTTGATTTTAGGGAATTGCATGCAAGTGAATGAAAAAAACATTCAAGCGTTTCGCCCCAAACAATAGGATAAAAAAATGCCGCTCACTCATTTGAATGGAGAAAATCAGCCTAAAATGGTGGATATAGGGGATAAGGAAACCACTGAAAGAATCGCTCTAGCAAGCGGTCGTATCAGCATGAATAAAGAGGCTTATGACGCTATTATCAATCATGGCGTTAAAAAGGGTCCGGTGTTACAGACTGCTATTATTGCTGGGATTATGGCGGCTAAAAAGACAAGCGAGCTCATTCCCATGTGCCATTCAATCATGCTCAATGGGGTGGATATTGATATTTTAGAAGAAAAAGAGACTTGCAGTTTTAAACTCTATGCGAGAGTCAAAACTCAAGCTAAAACGGGCGTAGAAATGGAAGCGCTAATGAGTGTGAGCATAGGGCTTTTAACCATTTATGACATGGTGAAAGCCATTGACAAGAGCATGACAATTAGCGGTGTGATGTTGGAGCATAAAAGTGGAGGCAAAAGCGGGGATTATAACGCTAAAAAATAGAAAAAAACTGATAATCTAAAGATGTTAGGGTAAAATAACATTTTGACAACAAAAGCGTGTTGGTTGCTTCGGGTTTGTTGTTATAGAAGTCTAAAATATTACAATCAAGGATAGAACGATGAAAACAAATGGTCATTTTAAGGATTTTGCATGGAAAAAATGCCTTTTAGGCGCGAGCGTGGTGGCTTTATTAGTGGGGTGTAGCCCGCATATTATTGAAACCAATGAAGTCGCTTTGAAATTGAATTACCATCCAGCTAGCGAGAAGGTTCAAGCGTTAGATGAAAAGATTTTACTTTTAAAGCCAGCTTTCCAATACAGCGATAATATTGCTAAAGAGTATGAAAACAAATTCAAAAATCAAACCACGCTTAAGGTTGAAGAGATCTTGCAAAATCAGGGCTACAAGGTTATCAATGTGGATAGCAGCGATAAAGACGATTTTTCTTTTGCGCAAAAAAAAGAAGGGTATTTGGCTGTCGCTATGAATGGCGAAATTGTTTTACGCCCCGATCCTAAAAGAACCATACAGAAAAAATCAGAACCCGGGTTATTATTCTCTACCGGTTTGGATAAAATGGAAGGGGTTTTAATCCCGGCCGGTTTTGTCAAGGTTACCATACTAGAGCCTATGAGTGGGGAATCTTTAGATTCCTTTACGATGGATTTGAGCGAGTTAGACATTCAAGAAAAATTCTTAAAAACCACCCATTCAAGCCATAGCGGAGGGTTAGTTAGCACTATGGTTAAGGGGACGGATAATTCTAATGACGCGATCAAGAGCGCTTTGAACAAGATTTTTGCAAGCATCATGCAAGAAATAGACAAAAAACTCACTCAAAAGAATTTAGAATCTTATCAAAAAGACGCCAAAGAATTAAAAGGCAAAAGAAACCGATAAAGACAAATAACGCATAAGAAAAGAACGCTTGAACAAACTGCTTAAAGGGGGTGTTTTAGCGTTCTTTTTGAGCGTGTATTTAAGGGCTGATGATCTGGTTACTTATACCATCATCAAAGAAAAAGATCTAGGATACCAGCGGTTTTTAGCCAAGAAGTGTTTAAGGGGCAAAACCCACCCCCCATGTTTTACTGAGCCTAAAAAGCCCAAAAGAAAACTTTTTAACATAGACAAAAGCTCCCATTATTATGGCACAAGCGTGGTGCAAATGTCATGGCTACAGAGTAGGGAAAAATTTGAAAACCATTCAAAATACCGAGACATTCCTTTTGCTGAAGTCAGTTTGATTTATGGCTATAAACAATTTTTTCCTAAAAAAGAGCGCTATGGTTTGCGTTTTTATATTTCTTTGGATTATGCTTATGGGTTTTTTCTTAAAAATAAGGGCATATTGGGCGATAGTTTGAGGGAGAGTTCACAAATCCCTAAAAGCTATAGAGAAAAATTGCAAAGAAAAGAGACTTTTATTAACGCTATTTTTTATGGCGCGGGAGCTGACTTTTTATACAAACGCGCTTTTGGAACGCTGATTTTAGGGATGAATTTCGTGGGAGAAACCTGGTTTTATGAAACAAAGATTTTTAAAAAGTGGGCTAAAGATCCTTTGAGCGTTTATCACCCTTACATGTTTCAAGTGATGTTGAATGTGGGGTATCGTTACCGCTTTTCAAGGTATAAGAATTGGGCGATAGAATTTGGCGCACGCATCCCTTTTTTAACCAATGATTATTTTAAAACCCCTTTATACACCCTTCATTTCAAGCGCAATATTTCTGTCTATCTCACTTCAACTTATGATTTTTAGTTTTTTAAATTTTTGAAAACCAGAATTAACCGCTTTTTATAAACTAGAATTAAAACAAATTAAGATATAATGATACAAAAATTTAATTTTTTAGCCATTAAGGAAAAAAATGAATCTTGAAGTGAAAAAGATTGACACCGCTAACGCCCATTTGAGCGCTAAACCTTCCATTGAAAATTTAGAAAAGCGTTATGATAAAATCGCTCAAAAAATCGCCCAAAAAGTTAAGATTGATGGCTTTAGAAGAGGTAAAGTCCCCCTTAGTTTAGTGAAAACCCGTTATCAAGCCCAAATTGAACAAGACGCTCAAGAAGAGATGATCCAAGAGGTTTTAAAAAACGCTCTTAAAGAATTAGGGATTGAAAATAAGGATCTCATCGGTAGCCCCAATTTCACTAAATTTGAAAAAAAAGATGTGCATTTTGAAATAGAAGCGGACATCGGCTTAAAACCCACGATTGTTTTAGACAAGATCAAAGAGTGCGTGCCTAGCGTGGGAGTGGAAATTCCAAATGAAGAAAAAATTAATGAGCGTTTGAAACAGCTCGCTAAAGACTATGCGAAATTTGTGGATGCTGACGCTCAAAGAAAGGCTCAAAACGACGATAAATTGACGATTGATTTTGAAGGCTTTATAGATAATGCGCCTTTTGAAGGGGGCAAGGCTGAGAATTTCAGTTTGATTTTAGGCAATAAGCAAATGCTAGAAGATTTTGAAAAGGCTCTTTTAGGCATGCAAGCTAGCGAAGAAAAAGAATTCCCTTTGACTTTCCCTAGCGGATACCACGCAGAGCATTTAGCCGGCAAAGAAGCCCTTTTTAAAGTGAAATTGCACCAGATTCAAGCGCGTGAAGTGTTAGAAATCAATGACGAACTCGCTAAAATCGTGCTAGCCAATGAAGAGAATGCGACTTTAAAGCTTTTAAAAGAAAGGGTTAAAGGGCAGTTGTTTTTAGAAAATAAAGCCAGACTCTATAACGAAGAGTTGAAAGAAAAATTGATTGAAAATTTAGATGAAAAGATCGTTTTTGATTTGCCTAAAACGATCATAGAGCAAGAAATGGATTTGTTATTCAGGAACGCTCTTTATTCCATGCAAGCTGAGGAAGTCAAATCCTTACAAGAAAGTCAAGAAAAAGCCAAAGAAAAGCGTGAAAGTTTTAGGAATGATGCGACAAAAAGCGTGAAAATCACTTTCGTCATTGACGCTTTAGCGAAGGAAGAAAAGATTGGCGTGCATGACAATGAAGTCTTTCAAACCTTGTATTATGAAGCGATGATGACAGGGCAAAACCCAGAAAGTCTCATTGAACAATACCGCAAAAATAACATGTTAGCGGCGGTGAAAATGGCGATGATTGAAGATCGGGTGCTGACTTATTTGTTAGATAAAAACCTGCCTAAAGAGCAGCAAGAAATTTTGGAAAAAATGAGGCCTAACGCTCAAAAAACTCAAGTGGGTTAAACAATTAAAAGGGAAAAATGATGGGATACATTCCTTATGTAATAGAAAATACAGAGCGTGGCGAACGCAGTTATGATATTTACTCACGCCTTTTAAAGGATCGCATCGTTTTATTGAGCGGTGAAATTAATGACAGCGTGGCGTCTTCTATCGTGGCCCAACTCTTGTTTTTGGAAGCCGAAGACCCTGAAAAAGACATTGGCTTGTATATCAATTCTCCCGGTGGGGTGATAACAAGTGGTCTTAGCATTTATGACACCATGAATTTTATCCGCCCTGATGTTTCCACGATTTGCATCGGTCAAGCGGCTTCTATGGGGGCGTTTTTACTGAGCTGTGGGGCTAAGGGCAAGCGCTTTTCACTGCCCCATTCAAGGATTATGATCCACCAGCCTTTAGGGGGGGCTCAAGGGCAAGCGAGCGATATTGAAATCATTTCTAACGAAATTCTCAGGCTTAAAGGCTTGATGAATTCTATTTTGGCTCAAAACTCAGGGCAGAGTTTGGAACAAATCGCTAAAGACACGGACAGGGATTTTTACATGAGCGCTAAAGAAGCTAAAGAGTATGGCTTGATTGATAAAGTGTTACAGAAAAATGTGAAGTGATTGCATGGCGTTATTAGAGATTATCCATTACCCTTCTAAAATCTTAAGAACGATTTCTAAAGAGGTCGTTTCTTTTGATTCAAAACTCCACCAACAACTAGATGACATGCATGAGACTATGATCGCTAGTGAGGGGATAGGGTTAGCCGCTATTCAAGTGGGTTTGCCTTTAAGAATGCTTATTATCAATCTCCCACGAGAAGACGGCGTGCAACACAAAGAAGACTGCTTGGAAATCATTAACCCTAAGTTTATAGAAACTGGGGGGTCAATGATGTATAGAGAAGGGTGCTTGTCTGTGCCGGGATTTTATGAAGAAGTGGAGCGTTTTGAAAAGGTTAAGATAGAGTATCAAAACCGCTTCGCTGAAGTGAAAATTTTAGAAGCGAGCGAGCTTTTAGCGGTAGCCATTCAGCATGAGATAGATCACCTCAATGGTGTGTTATTCGTGGATAAATTATCCATTTTGAAGCGTAAGAAATTTGAAAAAGAACTCAAAGAGCTGCAAAAAAAACAAAAACACAAGTAACCACCATGATTAACACGATATTTTGCGCGACCATGCAAAGGGGGGTGGCAGAAATCGTGGCTGTGGAGGCGACTTTCACAAGGGCTTTGCCGGCGTTTGTGATTTCAGGCCTGGCTAATAACTCTATCCAAGAAGCTAAACAGAGGGTCCAATCGGCTTTACAGAATAACGATTTCACTTTCCCGCCTTTAAAAATCACCATCAACCTTTCCCCCTCAGATTTGCCTAAATCCGGGAGCCATTTTGATTTGCCTATCGCTCTTTTAATCGCTTTGCAAAAACAAGAATTGGCTTTTAAAGAGTGGTTTGCTTTTGGGGAGTTAGGGCTTGATGGCAAGATCAAACCCAACCCTAACATTTTCCCCATGCTATTAGACATTGCCATTAAACGCCCCCATGCTAAAGTCATTGCGCCTAAAGCGAATGAGGAGCTTTTTTCGCTCATCCCTAATTTGCAATGTTTTTTTGTGGAGCATTTTAAAGAAGCTTTAGAAATCTTGCAAAACCCTGAAATCAAAGCAGACACCCACACAAAAAAACTACCCTTTAAAACGATAGAATTGAACGATAAAGAGTATTATTTTTCAGACGCCTATGCCTTAGATTTTAAAGAAGTTAAGGGGCAAGCTGTCGCTAAAGAAGCCGCTTTGATCGCTAGCGCTGGGTTTCATAATTTGATTTTAGAGGGAAGTCCAGGGTGTGGGAAAAGCATGATTATTAATCGCATGCGTTATATCTTGCCTCCATTAAGCCTGAATGAAATCTTAGAAGCGACAAAATTACGCATTTTAAGCGAGCAAGACAGCGCCTATTACCCCTTAAGGAGCTTTAGAAACCCTCACCAGAGCGCTTCAAAATCCAGCATTTTAGGCTCAAGCTCTCTAAGAGAGCCAAAACCCGGCGAAATCGCGCTAGCGCATAACGGCATGCTTTTTTTTGATGAATTGCCTCATTTTAAAAAGGATATTTTAGAAGCTTTGAGAGAGCCTTTAGAAAACAATAAATTGGTGGTTTCACGAGTGCATAGCAAGATTGAATACGACACCTCTTTTTTATTTGTAGGGGCTCAAAACCCTTGCTTGTGCGGGAATTTACTCAGCACCACCAAAGCATGCCGTTGCCAAGATAGAGAAATCACGCAGTATAAAAACCGCTTGAGCGAGCCTTTTTTGGATAGGATTGATTTGTTCGTGCAAATGGAAGAGGGGAATTATAAAGACACGCCGTCGCATTCTTGGACTTCAAAAGAGATGCATCAATTAGTATTATTAGCTTTCAAACAGCAAAAGTTAAGGAAACAGAGCGCTTTTAATGGTAAGCTTAATGAAGAGCAGATCGAACGATTTTGCCCTTTAAACGCTGAAGCAAAAAAGTTGTTAGAGCAGGCGGTTGAAAGGTTTAATCTGTCCATGCGTTCTGTTAATAAGGTCAAAAAGGTCGCTAGGACGATTGCGGATTTAAACGCTTGCGAGGATATAGAAAAAACTCATGTGCTTAAAGCGCTGAGTTTTAGAAAGATTTCTTAAAAGGATTTTTATAAGGGAGAGAAAATGCAAGAATACCACATTCACAATTTGGATTGCCCTGATTGCGCGGCTAAATTAGAAAGGGATTTAAACAAACTGGACTATGTGAAAAAGGCTCAAATCAATTTCAGCACCAGTAAGCTGTTTTTGGATACGAGCGATTTTGAAAAGGTTAAGGCTTTCATCAAGCAAAACGAACCGCATTTGAGCCTGTCTTTTAAAGAGGCCGCAGAAAAGCCCTTGAGTTTTACCCCACTCATCATTACGATCGCTGTCTTTTTAGGCGCGATTTTAATCTTACACCTAAACCCTAGCCCTTTCATTGAAAAGGCTATGTTTTTCGTGTTGGCTTTAGTGTATTTAGTGAGCGGTAAAGATGTGATTTTAGGGGCGTTTCGTGGGCTTAGAAAAGGGCAATTTTTTGATGAAAACGCTTTGATGCTCATTGCGACTATTGCGGCTTTTTGCGTGGGGGCTTATGAAGAGAGCGTGTCTATTATGGTGTTTTATTCAGCGGGCGAATTTTTGCAAAAACTCGCTATCGCTCGCTCTAAAAAATCCCTTAAGGCTTTAGTGGATGTCGCTCCTAATTTAGCTTATTTGAAAAAGGGCGATGCATTAGTGGGTGTCGCGCCTGAAGATTTAAGAATTAATGACATTGTGGTGGTGAAAGTCGGCGAAAAAGTGCCTGTGGATGGCGTGGTAGTTAAGGGCGAAAGTTTGCTAGATGAAAGGGCGTTGAGTGGGGAGTCTATGCCTGTTAATGTTAGCGAACGCTCTAAAGTTTTAGGGGGGAGCTTGAATCTAAAAGCGGTCCTTGAAATTCAAGTAGAAAAACTTTATAAAGATTCTTCTATCGCTAAAGTGGTGGATTTAGTCCAACAAGCCACGAATGAAAAGAGCGAAACGGAGAAATTTATCACTAAATTTTCACGCTACTACACCCCAAGCGTTTTATTCATTGCCTTAATGATCGCTATATTACCGCCCTTGTTTTCTATGGGGAGCTTTGATGAGTGGATTTATAGGGGGCTTGTGGCTTTAATGGTGAGCTGTCCTTGCGCGTTAGTGATTTCTGTGCCTTTAGGGTATTTTGGAGGCGTGGGAGCAGCGAGCAGAAAGGGCATTTTAATGAAAGGCGTGCATGTTTTAGAGGTGCTTACCCAAGTTAAAAGCATCGCTTTTGATAAAACCGGCACTTTGACTAAAGGCGTTTTTAAAGTAACAGATATTGTGCCACAAAACGGGCATTCTAAAGAAGAAGTTTTGCATTACGCTTCTTGTTCGCAGCTTTTATCCACGCACCCTATCGCTTTATCCATTCAAAAAGCATGCGAAGAAATGCTAAAGGACGATAAGCACCAGCATGACATTAAAAATTATGAAGAATTGAGCGGGATGGGGGTTAAAGCGCAATGCCATACGGATCTAATCATCGCAGGGAATGAAAAAATGCTCGATCAATTCCATATCGCGCACAGCCCTTCCAAAGAAAACGGCACGATCGTGCATGTGGCTTTTAACCAAACTTATGTGGGCTATATCGTCATTAGCGATGAGATTAAAGATGACGCCATAGAGTGCTTAAGGGATTTAAAAGCGCAAGGGATAGAAAATTTTTGCATTTTGAGCGGGGACAGAAAAAGCGCGACTGAGAGCATCGCTCAAACTCTAGGCTGTGAATATCATGCGAGCTTGTTGCCTGAAGAAAAAACGAGCGTGTTTAAAACTTTTAAAGAACGCTATAAAGCCCCGGCGATTTTTGTAGGCGATGGCATCAATGACGCTCCAACTCTAGCGAGCGCTGATGTGGGGATTGGCATGGGGAAAGGCTCAGAATTGAGCAAGCAAAGTGCAGACATTGTGATCACCAATGACTCCTTAAGCTCTTTAGTGAAAGTTTTAGCGATCGCTAAAAAAACGAAAAGCATTATTTGGCAAAATATCTTGTTCGCTTTAGGGATTAAAGCCGTTTTTATCGTGCTAGGGCTTATGGGGGTAGCGAGCTTGTGGGAAGCAGTCTTTGGCGATGTGGGGGTTACGCTTTTAGCCTTAGCCAACTCCATGCGCGCGATGAGGGCTTAAAGCCTTGATCGTATCATTAGCCATTTAGAAGGGGGGGCAAAATGCATAAAATAGAGCGCGTTATCTTTTTTAAAACCATTCAAAAGAACGCATGGACGCATTAATGCTGCCCTCAAATTGGCAAAAAGTAAGGCTTGGGGATATTGCTCACATTTTTGATGGCACGCACCAAACTCCACAATACACACATTATGGTGTTGCTTTTTTTAGTGTAGAAAATATTGTAAGCGATAAGCCTAGTAAATTTATATCACAGCAAGATTATTTGACAGCCACTAATCAAAACAGACCCGAGTATAACGATATTCTATTGACAAGAATAGGGACTATTGGAGTTTCAAAAGTTGTCAATTGGAATTATCCTTTTAGTATCTATGTAACCCTAGCAGTGATTAAGCAGTCAAAATATTTTAATTCTTATTACTTGCATTATTTCATTCAATCAAACTTTTTTCAAAAGGAATTAAAAAACAATTCTTTATTACAGGCTATCCCTTGTAAAATTAACATGAATGAATTAAAGAAATGCGAAGTTATCCTACCCCCTCTAAACGAACAAATCGCTATCGCTAACATTTTAAGCGCTTTGGATAATGAAATCATTAGCCTTAAAAACAAAAAACGCCAATTTGAAAACATCAAAAAAGCTTTAAACCACGATTTAATGAGTGCTAAAATCAGGGTTTTAAAAAAATAAGTTTTACAACTAAAATAAAACCTAAAAAAGGCTAAAAAGCATTTTTTATAATCAAATAATAAAAGAGCTTGATTTTAATCAAGCGATAATTTTTTAAGGCGGTCTTCTTGGGGTTAGGGGGAGAATTATTTCAAAATACCCCCTATCCCCTTATAAAATGAGTTTTAGATAAAAGTTTAAAATGAGTTTTTGAGTTTTGTGATAAGTTTAATAAAACAAATTTTAAAATGACAAGAACAAAAAAGCCCATTTTTAAAAAGTTTTAGTATCACGGAGCCAAAAATAGCGTAATAAAAAAAGTTTAAAAATCCTAACGCTTTTTAAAAACAAGCCCTAAAATGGGCGATAAAGCGGTTTTTAATGGCTGTTTTAGGCTGGGCGTTTTAACAAACCCTTTAAATAAGGGTTGTTATTTAAAGAGAGTTTAAAGCTTCCACACTATCTCGGTAAAAATGTGGCTCCTGTCTTGATCGGTAGCGGGTTGGCTGTCTAATTTTGGCCCGTTCCACCCCATTTTATAGCCTTGATGCATCAACACATTATAATATTCAAATTTAATGTCGGCTGAGAAATTTTTAGTGAATTTATAGCCCAAGTTGAGCGATAGGACTTGTTCGTTCGCCCTAGGCCCATAAGTCAAACGCCCCAATAAACCCCAAAGGAATTTCCTATGCACCCCACCGCCAAAGGCAAACACGGTGAAAGCGTTCGCATCCATCATGTAAGACAAAGAGTTAAGGGTGTTTGCATAAACGGTGTTCGTCCAAAAGTCAAAGCCTAAGCGGTTACCATGGTAGCCTATCATCCAGTTAGCGTTCCCAAAGGATTTATAAATCCCAAAACCAAAATTGTATTCATTCCATTCAAACTTTTGTTTGATCATCAAACTATGCGCGTTTTTACCGGCTGGCATGCCAAATTGATAGGTGTCCCAAAATCTTTTAGCATAAAAGGGATTAAGCACGGTAACATCGGTTTGAGAGCGAAACCCTAATCCGGTAAAAGTGGGGTTACTATCATAAGTGATCGTAAAGTTAGGGTCGTATTCGTTAAAGGGTGAAAAATAGACAAAAGGCTGAATGCTGAAACCCTTGTAATTCCAAATGATATAAAAGGCATGCACCCCTGGGTTTATGGTTTGCCCGTTTTTAAGAGTGTAGGTTTTAGGCGAATAGAAATTATAAAGCCATTCGTTATAGGCAAAGCCACGACCAAAAGAGCTAAACCACCAGAATTTGAAATTCCCTAAATTTAAGGTCATGTCCAAGCCTTGGTTGTAACCACTCATATAATCCGCCGGGGATTCGTACCTTCCGCCCCTAATTTGAAAAATATCCTTGTAGTTGTAGCGCAAGTAAGCGTTATAAATCACATAGTTTCTGGTGTGAGCGGCATAACCTTTTGCGCAAGTGGAAGCCGCTAAAGCTTCTTGATCAGACAACTGCGTCATTTCAGCTTGAGTCATCTTATCGTATTGGCCTTGAGTCAAATTCCCTGTGGCTAACCCGCAACTAGCCCATGGTTTTTGCCCCACAAGACCGCCCCAATAGCCCACATAGTTCCAAGCCATAGCCCCATAGGTTTTCCCTGTAACTTCGTTAATAAAATCCTTAGTGCTATCATAAATTACGGCACCCCCCCAACCTCCAAGGCTCCCGTCTAAATGATGCCCGTTAGCCGTAGCGCTTTTGGGCAAGAGCTCCGTAAAATCCACTTGCATGTAGGCCATGACCGTCATAAAGGTTTCGGTAGGGTAAAGCCCTTTATTAGTGTTGATAGGTTTGTTATTGAAACCGACTTTAGAGAAACTTTCAGCACCCGCTTTGATTTTAGCGATTTTACCCAAATCAAGAGCTTCACTTTGAGAAGAGAATAAAAAAAGAAGCGTTGCGATATTTTTAGCAGATGCAACTTTGTAGTTCATGCGTTTAACCTTTAGTATAAACCAAAAATTCTAAATAGAGTAAGCCAACACCGTTCAAAGAAAATTTTTTCTTGCAGATCTTAAACATCTAATCAGTCTGTTCATCTTCTGTCCTTTTTTCTACGAAGTCCGACTTACAAAGTTAATTCTTAACTAAGTCGTGCGTTAATACTAGCATAATATTATGGTTTTTTTTAATTTTGAGAATAAAATTTTTCTTTGTCAGTCAAATACAGACACTCAAAGCCTTATTTCATCTCAATATTATTTATTTTTTTAATTTATTCATTCCTTAACACGCTTAAAGCGTCAATAGTAGAAGCTTTTTTAGACGGGTAATAAGAAGAAAGCCCTACGATAATCACAGAACCTATGAGAGTGAGCGTAAAATCCATTAAAGACAAATCCAAAGGCAAGGTGTTAATGCCATAGACATCTGCTGGGAGCGAGATGATAGGGAACACGCTTAAAAGATACATGCTTAAAAACGCTAAAACCACCCCAAGAATCACACCGCCTAAACCAATGATATTGCCCAAATAAAAAAAGGTTTTTTGGATTTCTTTTTGACTGCTCCCCATGCTAAAGAGTAGGGCGATTTCTTTACGCCTGTTCATCACCACCATTAAAAGCGAGCTGATGATATTCAAAGACGCCATTAAAATAATGAGCATGAGCACAATGAATAACGCTCTTTTTTCTAATTCCATCGCCGAGAAAAAATTCCCGTTTTGTTGCCACCACCCTTCAATGCCTATGCCATGGTGGTTGATTGTTTTTAAAGCGTTGCGTAAATTTTCAATATCTTTCATGGGCGTTTTAGAATAGACATGCACCCCATCATAAAGCCCTAAGGGCAACCTCCTGATCGCACTTATGGCTTGAAGGCTCGCATACATGTAGCTCATGTCATAAGATTTTAGCCCTGAATCAAAATCGCCTTTTATGGTAAAACGCTTCATGATAGGGGAGAGCGTGAGACCGGTTGGCTCTAATTCGGTGAAAAACAAATCGGCTTTTTGATTGAGATCTAAATTCAAGCTATATCTCAAGCTTTTCCCCACGATCAAATTAAAAGGGTTTTTAAAAAGATCGTTTTCATTAATGTTTTTTAAAGCGTCGTTTAAAACTTCATTGATGCGCCTTTCTTTAGAAAAATCAACCCCAAACACCACGCCACCATTCATGGAATGCGTGCTTTTAATCAGGCTTTGAGTTTGCAAATAGGGGCTAAAAAGCAAATTAGGGAACTTTTTTTCTAAAGCTTGAACCACTTCTTCGCTGATCCCATAAGGGCTTGTGGTATAGAGCGTTAAGGGGTAGTTCATCACAAAAAGTTTTTTTTCAAATTCCTTACTCATGCCGTTCATGATCGCCATAGCCACAATCAAAACCATCACGCCAACCGCTACGCCAAAAAAAGCTAACAAAGCGGTGATACTAATAAAAGGCTGGCTTTTATCAAAACGCAAATAACGCTTGATAAGGAAAAAAATCAACGATCTATTTGGCAAATAAGCCCTTTTTAGGCCCACTTTTAGCGCAACAATCTTTGTATTTTTTCCCGCTCCCGCAAGGGCAAGGCTCGTTTCTTTTAGGGGTTTTAGAAAAAGCTTTCATGGACATATTCAAATCTTCGTCTAAGGCTTCTTCATGGCGGTAAGTTACGCTCTCATGCTCTCTTTCTTCGCTAAAGTTATCCAAATAACGCTCGGCATCGCTAGAATCTTGCTCATTTTCAAACTGGATCTTAGAAAAGGTTTTGATCGCTTCTATTTTAATGTCTTCAATGAGTTCTAAGAAAAGGTTATAACTCTCTTTTTTGTATTCTACAAGGGGGTCTCTTTGGTTATAGCCTCTCAAATTGATACCGGTTTTGAGATTATCCATCGTGTAAAGGTGCTCTCGCCATGCGTTGTCTAAAATCTGCAAATACACGATGCGTTCGATCCGGCTTCTTTGTTCGCTATCCAAAACTTTCATTTTGTTTTCATAATCGCTTTTTAATTTTTCAGCCACAAATTTTTCAATAGGGGAGGCTTTTTCTAAATCTTCTAATTCAACATGAGCGTTAAAATCTTCTTTTAAGATGTTTTTAAGCCCTAAAAGTTCCTCTTCAGACAGGTTTTGATGGTCAAAGGCTTTGAGTTTAGAAAAGATTTGATTGAGCACGTATTCTCTGTTTTCAGCGATTTTAGCACTAATATCGTAATTGACATCTAATAATTCATCTCTAAATTTATACACGCTTTTTCGTTGCTCATTAGCCACATCATCGTATTCTAACAAATGCTTACGGCTTTCAAAATGCAAGTTTTCCACTTTTTTTTGCGCGTTTTCCACCGCTCTTGTTACAAGCTTGGATTCAATGTGTTCGCCGTCTTTAAGCCCTAATTTTTCCATCACCCCCTTAATCCTATCGCTCCCAAAAATGCGTAACAGATTGTCTTCTAAACTCAAATAAAACTGACTTGTTCCCGGATCGCCTTGGCGCCCACTTCGCCCCCTTAATTGGTTGTCAATCCTACGGCTCTCATGCCTTTCAGTGCCAATGATATATAGCCCCCCAAGTTCTTTAATTTCATCAGTGAGTTTAATATCAACGCCTCTCCCTGCCATGTTGGTCGCAATTGTAACCGCCCCTTTAAGCCCGGCGTCTTTGATGATTTCAGCTTCTTTAGTGTGTTGCTTGGCGTTTAAAACGGTGTGAGGGATGCGCTCTTTTTTGAGTAAAGCGTGCAAGGTTTCACTCTTTTCAATGCTGGCCGTGCCAACTAAAACGGGCTGCCCCTTATCGTGCAATTCCTTAATCTTAAGAATCACAGCGTCAAATTTTTCTTTTTCACTCTTATAGATGAGATCGTTCAAATCTTTTCGCTTGATCGCTAGATTAGTAGGGATAGATACCACTTCTAAATTATAGATTTCTAAAAATTCTGTGGCTTCGGTTTGAGCCGTGCCTGTCATGCCTGAAAGTTTAGAAAACATCCTGAAATAATTTTGGAAAGTAATATCGGCTAAGGTTTGGCTCTCTTCTTTAATGCTCACGCCCTCTTTAGCCTCTAAAGCCTGATGCAGGCCCTCACTAAAGCGCCTCCCCTCAGACAAACGACCGGTAAATTCATCTACAATCACCACTTCATTATTGGCTACAATATAATCTTTATCAATAAAAAAGAGGTAATTCGCTTTCAAAGCTTGGTCTAAATGGTGCGATAGGGCGGCGTTTTCAATCTTGTATAAATTATCCACGCCAAAGAGGTTTTCGGCTTTTTTAATCCCCTCTTCAGTGATTAAAATCGCGCGGTTTTTTTCGTCTATGGTGAAATCCACTTCCACTTGCATGCTTTTAGCGACTTCATCAGCCTTGTTGTAATTTTCCATGCGCCTATCCACAGGCCCTGAAATGATTAAAGGGGTTCTCGCTTCATCAATTAAAATGGAATCCACCTCATCAACAATAGCGAACGCATGCGATTTTTGCACCTTATGCTCTAAAGAATATTTCATGTTATCCCTTAGATAATCAAAGCCAAATTCATTATTAGTGCCATAAACAATGTCTTTAGAATAAATTTCTAAGCGCTCATCATCGTCTCGCACGCTTGCGGTGATCGTGCCTACGCTATAACCTAAGAATTGATACAACGGCTCCATTTCTTTAGAATCCCTATGGGCTAAGTAATCATTGACCGTTACCACATACACGCTTTCACCTTTCATAGCGTTCAAAGCCACCGCTAAAGTAGCGACTAAAGTCTTACCCTCACCGGTTTTCATTTCAGCGATCTTGCCATCGTTTAAGACCATGCCCCCAATGAGTTGCACATCAAAATGGCGCATCTTTAAGATCCTTTTGCTCGCTTCTCTAGTGATAGCAAAGCTTTCTGGTAAAACTTCTAAAAGGGTTTTTTCTTGCAAATCTTTTTCTACAGATCGCACACGATTTTTTAATTCTTCAAAAGCGTTTTGCAGCTCAACATCGCTCATTTTTTCATAAGCAGGCTCTAAGGCGTTGATGGCTAGGACTTTTTTTTTGTATTGTTTGATCCAGCGATCGTTTCTAGTGCCAATGATTTTTCCAATGATTGCTTTTATCATGGTAGTAGTAACCTTTTAAGAGTGCTTCAATCCCATTTATTTGATTAAAGCGTCAGTTTTTGATCCCATTTTAGCATGGATAAAATAAAAGTCTTGTAAAATAAAGGGTTTTATTAAAGATGAGAGATTATTTTAAGGTTTGATTAATGAAAGCTTTTTTAAAGATTTGCATGGTTTTGATTTTTATGAGCGTTGCCTATGCTAAAAATCCTTTAACCCTTTCTAAAGAAGAAGAAATTTTACAAAATTTGCAAAGTTTTAGCGCGCATTTCAAGCAAGTGTTAAAAAATGAAAAACCCTTAGTTTATTATGGGGTTTTAAAGGCTAAAGCCCCTAATTGGGCTTTATGGGTTTATGAAAAACCCTTAAAAAAAGAAATTTACATGAACGATAAGGAAGTGGTGGTTTATGAGCCTAATTTATTCCAAGCGACTATCACGCCCTTAAAAGACAAGACGGATTTTTTCACCATTCTCAAGCGGTTAAAAAAGCAAACTGACGGATCGTTTCAAACGACTATCAATAAGACCACTTATCGTTTGGTTTTTAAAGACGGCAAGCCTTTTTCGTTGGAATTTAAAGATGACATGAACAATCTTGTTACGATCACTTTTTCTCAAGCAGAAATTAACCCTAAAATCCCTAATGAAATCTTTGTTTTTAAGCCTAAAGATGAAAATATTGATATTGTGCACCAATGATTTTTAGCCGCTCATTAATAAAAGTTAGTTACAATAACCAAGCTTTTAAAATCATGGGGCTGACTTGGATTTCGACAGATTTCTTGTCGCACAGATAGCATGCCAAGTGCTACTTGTAAAACAGCAACAAAAATAACTGTAAACAACGCAGATTACGCTCCAGCTTACGCTAAAGCTGCGTGAGTTAATCTCCTTTTGGAGCTGGACTGATTAGAATTTCTAGCGTTTTAATCGCTCCATAACCTTAAGAAGCTAGACGCTTTTAAAAGGTGGTTCGCCTTTTAAACTAAGAAACAAGAACTCTTGAAACTACCTCAAGGTTTTAGAAAGTTGGACCAGAGTTAGTTTTAAGGCTAAAAAACTAACCAATTTTCTAAGCATTGTAGAAGTTTGTGTTTAGGACAAGATTTTTGGACTGGGGTTCGATTCCCCACAGCTCCACCATATTAAAAAAGTATCATTTTTATAGCGTATTTAAGGAAGGTAAATGCAGAAGTTTTTCTCTCGTTTTAGAAGGTGGGCGTTGCCCTTTTATTTTGTGAGCGCTTTAGCAGCGATTGATATTGATGAAGTAACAGAAGCTCAAGCTAACAGCATTAAATTAAGCGATCAGTTAGTGAGCCTGAGCGATAAGCTTTTAGAAAAAGCAGTGGATAGGGGGCGTAATACCGATCACTTAAAAGAGCTTAACGATTTGCATGAAAAAATCAAACACTTGCGCCTGGTTTTAGAGCCTAAGCCTAAGGACAAAGAAAATAATCCTAACTTAAAAGATCATCAAGGCTCTGAAACGATTGAAATTGGCGAAGCGATTAAAAAGGCTTTAGGCAATCCGGTTGACCCGCAAGACGCGCTAGACGCCGCTTTGCAAATTGACAAACAGCTGGATTCTTTCAAGCAAGACAATTTGATTGATGTTAAGCCCTTAAAAGATGTTTTAGCCCAGCTAGAAGCCGAATTGAGAAAAGCCATTGATTTCCAAAAACAATGGCTCAATTCTACCAAGCCTAATTGAATAGGGTTTAAAAAAAGAATTTCACGCTAACCATAAGGTTACTCCTGTCTTGTGTGTTCGCTTTAAAGGCTTTGTTGAAAGGGCTAGTGAGATCATTAACCTTATAGCCAGTGTGCATGCTCACCGCATAGTATGCTAAATTCACATCAACGCTAGCAAAAGAACCCCATTTATAGCCCAAGTTCAAGCTAATGGTTTCTTCGCTCGCTCTAGTGGCGTAAGTGTATCTGCCTAAAATACCCCATAAAAATTTTTTATATACGCCCCCACCAAAGACATATCCGCTAACAGAGTCTGCGGTAATAGCGTTACTAAAAACCAAACCATAAATGCTGTTGCTTCTTATATCAAAAGGAATAGGGTTACCATACCAGCCAATCCTTGCGTTAGCGTTGCCAAAATTTTGGTAATAACCAAAGCCAAAGTTAAACTCGTTGCAGTCAAAGCGTTGGTGGATTAAAAGCGATGAACCCCATTCGCCAATCTTAGAGTTACGCCAATACACATCGTATAAATCTTTAGCATAAACGGGGAAAATCACATTAATAGTGGTTTGAGCCCTTAACCCTAAACCTATAAATTTTGGGTTGCTATCAATATGGATTTTAATCCCGGGTGCTTCGTAAGTTTTAGGTGAAAAATAAAAAAAGGGCGTGGCTTGAACATGTTTGCTAGAAAAATAGAGTTGCACAGCATGGATGCCATAATCAACATCTTTTCTGCCATCTTCAGTTACAATAGGGGCATACCAATCCCTAATCCATTGCCCCGCAGCTAAAGCCCTCCCAAAAGAGCTGAACCATTTTAACGACACCTTAGGTTTGATTTTATATTCTAATTCAAAACCCTCTGTATAACCGCTCATAAAATCCATGTTAGAAAGGTAACGCCCTAATTTTAGGTGGAATTTATCGCCGTAAGAATAAAATAAATAGGAATTATACAGCACATAATTACGAGTGTGAGCGTCAGATTCTATGCGGGAGTCTTTCCAAGGAGCATCGCCTAAATACCCCCACCAACGCCCTATGAAGTAAAAAAGTTCTGAGCCATAGACTTGGTGCGTGGCTTGGTCTATGAGCGTTTTGGTGGAATCGTAAGCGAGCGCTCCTAAAATCCCCCCAACGCCTATTTTTAAGCTGTGTTTTTCAATGTTTTTAGGGAGCAGATTGGAATCCACTTGAAGCTTGATTGTGGCGGTTACAAAAGTGGCTGTAGGGAAAATCCCTTCTTTGGAATTGAGTTTGGAATGGTTAAACCCCACTTTAGAAAAAGATTCCGCTACCCCGCTAAACTTATAATCAAAAGCCAATAAAGGGCTTTGATTGTAAAGAATAAAAACAAACAATAAGGGTAATTTTTGAAATTTTAACACCGCACCAATCCTTTTTAATTTCCCACTCGCATAATAGTCTATCTTTCTTAAAAACCCATTAAAAATAAAAGTATTCAAATAATTATCTAAATATTATTCTTTTTTTGTTTCGCTTTCGTTTTTTATCGGCTCAAAAGAATACCCTAAAGCCTGATAAATTTGATTGTGGTAACGGACTTGATTGTCTTCCAAACTCTCTTGAAAAGACTTTTTAAAATGCGGATCTAGCGTGTTTAAAAACATCTCTAGCCCAATTGCACTGGAATAATTCACCCAATCATGCCTTAAATCGCTCTCTAATAAGGAGGCGTATTCTATAAGCGTTTCATCGCTATTTTGCAAGGCATTGACAATGAATAAATCCTTTCTGTCTTTAGGCTGGGTGAGTAAGAGTAAAGAGGGGTTGAAATTGATTTGTGTGGAAAGGATTTTAAAGGGCTTGTATTCTAAAAGCCCTATTTGAGAAAGGATCAGGCCGCTTTTAGTGGTAGGGGTGTTCAAAATCAAAGTAGAATTTTTAAAAAACGCATCATGTTTTCTAAAATTTTTTGAAAAACTCGTGGCTTGCTTGTAAGAAATATTTTCTTGGTGTTTGACTTCAATGTTTAAAGACTCCGTGATTTGCCTCAAGCGTTCGCCTATTAAGCCATCATCATCGTATTCAATCACGGGCGAATTAGGGTTAATGAAAGCCGTGAGCATGCCTAATTGCTCTTTATAGTCAATCCCCCCAAAATACAAGCGCTCGCTTAAAGAAGGCTCGGTATGATTTTCTAATTGCGTTTTATTCACCGTAGGCACATAAGTAGGGGTGCTGATGGTGGTGTTTTGGAGCAAATTTTCCACGCCCTCTTTAGTCAATAAAGCTATCACAAAAGGGAATTTTTCTTTTTCAATTTCTTTATAGGTTTGCTCTAATTTTTCAGGGCTTTCTTCATCGCTGTCAAAGACTTGGATATTGAAATCGTTGTTTCTGGTGTTCAAATACGCTAAAAGGGTGTTCATCACCGAAATCGCATAACGCCCCACGACCTTTTTAGGCAATAAAACCGCTAATTCAATCTTAGGCTCATAGCTTTCTTTAGCTGGAGTTTGAGAAGCGATGGATGCGGGGTTGAGTTTGTTTAAGATGTCCTTGTAATAAGTTTTAAGGCTCTCATCATGGTTATTGTCATCGTATTGAGACACAAAAGAAAAAATTTGATTTTGCAGCATCAAGTCTTTCAAGCATTCCAAAGAGCAAGGCTCTGTCTTAATGATTTGCTGGTGTGCTGGAGGCAGTGGGGAAAACAGATAGCTTTTAGCGTTCAAGCTTATCGCGCAAAAAGTGGAAACAATCAGCGCAAGGCGTTTGAAAAATCTTTTTCTTAAGGCGTATGGCATTTTTTAATATCTTTTAAACTGAATTTCCTAAAATTTTATTATAGAATAATTAATTCTAATAAGGGGACTGATTTTACCCCTACAATCCAACAAGAGGACTTTTTTCAAGGCGTGTGGGATTAAACGCGCTTTGGACACTCAAACCCTATAAAATCCCTATTATAAGGGCACAAAGCGAAAACCAAACCCCCCAACTTTAATTTCTTTAATCATTAAAGGATTGCATCAAAGGATCAAATAGCGCATGCTTTCATGTTTTGATGATCCTCTAGCGCCAATTATAAATATAAGGCCTTAAGCTAATGCAATAATCTCTAGTGCTTAATATATCCTTACGCATGTCCACTAATTGCCCAGATAACACTTCTTGCACTTTTCTTAATTGGTTAATCTCCGTGTTTTGCGCGCTGATGATTTTTTTCAAATCCCTTATCTCTTCAATCAAATCCGCATTACTGATCGCTTTATTGGCTTGTGCTGGATCCGCGCTTAAAAAACCTAACGCCACGCATAAACTCACAACGACTTTTTTCATCACCGCTCTCCTTTTTATCCTCTCCCAACACTCAGCCATAGCCAAATAAAAGGGATCATTCCCTTTTAATGAAAACAAAACTAGAGCCTGAAATTCTCCATTAAGTTAAAGTTCATGTAGCGATAGATCTTGTCTTTTTGGCTCTCTAGTTTTTCGCTCACTAAATTCATGTATTCTTCTTTAGTGGGGATTCGCCCTAGTAAAGCGCACGCCGCCCCAAGCTCCGCGCTGCCCAAATACACTTTAGCCCCTCTGCCCATACGATTATCAAAATTCCGTGTGGAAGTGGAAAAAACGACCGCATTATCCCTAACCCTCGCTTGATTGCCCATGCACAAGCTACAGCCTGGGACTTCAGTCCTTGCCCCGGCAGCCCCAAAAATCGCATAATAGCCCTCATTAATAAGCTCTTGTTCGTCCATTTTACTGGGTGGCACTACCCAAAGGCGTGCTTGACTAGGGGGAGCGTTTTTAACGATTTCACCAAAGGCTCTGAAATGCCCGATATTCGTCATGCAAGAGCCAATAAACACTTCATCAATAGCGTGGGGTCTTTTGCCGGTCGTATCCGCTAAAACTTCGCTCAAAGTAGCGACATCATCGGGGTCATTAGGGCATGCCAAAATAGGCTCCGTGATTTCTGCCACATCAATTTCAATGACAGCGGCGTATTGAGCGTTACTATCTGGCTCTAACAGAACCGGATTATCCACCCAAGCTTGCATCGCATCTCTGCGTTTTTTCAAAGTCTCTTTGTCTTCATAACCGCTTGTAATCATCTCATCAATCAGCTTGATATTGGATTTCAAGTATTCAATCATCGGCTCTTTATTCAAACGCACCACGCAAGCAGCCGCACTCCTTTCTGCGCTCGCATCGCTTAGTTCAAAAGCCTGCTCCATTTTAATATCAGGCAAGCCTTCAATCTCTAAAATACGCCCGTTAAAGACATTGATTTTACCCTTTTTCTCCACCGTGAGTAACCCTTTTTTAATCGCATAATAAGGGATCGCATTCACCAAATCCCTTAAGGTGATCCCAGGATTCATTTCCCCTTTAAAACGCACCAACACGGATTCTGGCATGTTCAATGGCATCGTGCCTGTAACCGCTGCAAAAGCGACTAACCCGCTCCCTGCCGGGAAACTAATGCCTAAAGGAAAACGAGTGTGGCTATCCCCCCCTGTGCCTAAAGTGTCAGGCAATCCCATGCGATTCAGCCATGTATGGATCACGCCATCGCCCGGATGCAACGCCACGCCCCCTCTTTGGGTGATAAAGCCAGGCAAGGTTGCATGCAAACTCACATCGCTAGGTTTTGGGTAAGCGGCGGTATGGCAAAAACTCTGCAACACAAAAGGCGCATCAAACTTCAAACTCGCTAATTCTTTAACCTCATCTCTAGTCATCGCCCCTGTGGTGTCTTGACTGCCCACGGTGGTAACCTTTGGCTCACAATAAGTCCCAGGTAAGATCCCTTTTACCCCGCAAGCATGGCCTACGATTTTTTGGGCCAAAGTGTAGCCTTTAGCGTCGCTTTTAGAAGCGGATGGCTTTTTAAACGCTTCAGATTCGCCTAGCCCTAAAAATTTACGCGCTTTATTCGTCAAACCCCTGCCAATGATTAAAGGGATACGCCCAGAAGCCCTGACTTCATCTAATAAAGTTTCAGGCTCTAGTTTAAAAGCGCTAACCACCTTATCGTTCAGCGTGATTTCGCCTTTATAAGGGTAGATTTTAATCAAATCGCCCTCTTTTAGATCCTTAACATCAGCCACAATGGGTAACGCCCCGCTATCTTCACAAGTCGCAAAGAAAATCGGAGCGATCACCCCTCCAATCACAATGCCCCCACTCCTTTTATTAGGCACAAAAGGAATGTCCTTACCAAAATGCCACATGATGGAGTTTGTCGCGCTTTTTCTAGAGCTTCCTGTGCCAACCACATCGCCCACATACGCCACAGGAACGCCTTTAGTTTTAATGGCTTCAATGCGTTGTTCGTAATTTTCAATCCGGTTTTTTAACATGGCTTTAGCGTGCAAAGGAATATCGCTTCGTGTGAAAGCATCGCTCGCTGGGCTTAAATCATCGGTATTGGTTTCGCCATCAATTTTAAGCACGCACGCTTCAATGCATTCGCTCAAAGGCTCTTTATTCAAAAACCATTCTGCATTCGCCCATGACTCTATCACTTCTTTAGCTAAAGCGTTAGTTTTACTCATTGCGGCGATTTTATCAAACGATCCATAAACTAAAAGAGTGGTTTTTAAAGCTTTCGCGCTCTCTTTAGCGATTTCTTTGTCTTGGCTTTCTAAACCCATAATCAAAGGCTCTACATTATAGCCTCCAAGCATCGTGCCTAAAAGAGTGGTCGCTTCTAAAGCGCTAATGTGTGCGCATTCTAGTTTTTTTTGAGACAATTGGGCTAAAAATTCCGCTTTGACTTTCGCCCCTTCATCAACCCCAGGGCTTACCCTATGAATGAGTAATTCTTTAGCGAAAGCGGCGTTTGTGGGATCTTTCATTAAAATCTCAACGACAGCTTCCACTTGTTTAGCGCTTAAGGGGAGTGGCGGGATACTCTCACTTTCTCTTTCTGAAACGCTTTTTTTGTAATCTTCTAAAAAATCTTTCATCATTTCTCCTTTATAAATAGCATTATTTGCTAATGCCCTAATCATTTGCCCCATGATAACAAAACTCTTTTTACTTTTAGTTAAGTTGTAAGAAACTTTAGCTACCATGCGATGCAAAAAAGGATTTTAAGTGCGTTTTGGTAAAATTGATTATTTGAACATGCTCCCTTTTGATGTGTTTATCAAATCCTACCCCACCCCTTGTTATTTCAAACAATTTTTACGGCTTAAAAAAACCTACCCTTCCAAACTCAATAAGAGTTTTTTATTCAGGCGTATTGATGCGGGGTTTATTTCTTCTATCGCTGGTTATTCATTCGCTCTCCATTCCCATTCTCTAGGCATTGTCGCTTATAAAGAAGTTTTAAGCGTGTTGGTTGTGGATACAAAAAACGCTTTTGACAAAGAAAGCGCTTCTTCAAACGCCCTCTCTCAAGTTCTAGGGTTAAAGGGCGAAGTTTTAATCGGCAATAAAGCGCTGCAATTTTATTATTCCAACCCTAAAAAAGATTTTATAGATTTAGCCGCTCTTTGGTATGAAAAAAAACGCTTGCCGTTTGTTTTTGGGCGTTTGTGTTATTACCAAAACAAGGATTTTTACAAGCGTTTGTCTTTAGCTTTCAAACATCAAAAAACAAAAATCCCTTACTACATCCTTAAAGAAGCCGCTTTAAAAACCAACTTGAAACGCCAAGATATTTTAAACTATTTGCAAAAAATTTACTACACTTTAGGCAAAAAGGAACAATCAGGCCTTAAAGCATTCTATCGTGAATTGTTGTTCAAACGCATTCAAAAACCCAAGAGGTTTTAGTGATTCGCTGGGAATGTGGGCTTAAAATTCAGAAAGGGTGTTTTTAAGCAAGATTAGGTTACAATCACAAGTTTTATTAAAATTTTATTAATTAATTAAGAAGGGATCATGCAAGCAAAGATAAAAAACAAACGGGTTTTGGTGAAATTTTCTGGGGAAGCGTTAGCTGGGGACAACCAGTTTGGGATTGACATTCATGTGTTAGATCACATCGCTAAAGAGATCAAAAGTTTAGTGGAAAACGATATTGAAGTGGGTATTGTGATTGGTGGAGGCAATATCATTAGGGGGGTTAGCGCGGCTCAAGGGGGGATTATCAGGCGCACCAGTGGGGATTATATGGGCATGTTAGCCACCGTGATTAATGCGGTAGCGATGCAAGAAGCTTTAGAACATATCGGCTTAGACACAAGAGTGCAGAGCGCGATTGAAATCAAAGAAATTTGTGAAAGTTACATTTACAGAAAAGCGATCAGGCATTTAGAAAAGGGTAGGGTGGTGATTTTTGGCGCAGGCACGGGAAACCCGTTTTTCACTACGGATACGGCTGCCACTTTAAGAGCGATTGAAATTGGATCGGATTTAATCATTAAAGCGACTAAAGTGGATGGCATTTATGATAAAGACCCTAACAAATTTAAAGACGCTAAGAAATTAGACACTTTAAGCTATAACGATGCCTTGATAGGGGATATTGAAGTGATGGACGATACCGCTATTTCTTTAGCTAAAGACAATAAGCTCCCCATTGTGGTGTGTAACATGTTCAAAAAAGGGAATTTATTGCAAGTGATCAAGCACCAACAAGGCGTATTTTCTATGGTAAAATAAGCCCTTTAAAATTGGATAGAGCTCAAAATAAAAGGATCAGTTTGAAAAAAGAGAGAACAGAGAGTTTAGTCGCTCAAGCCTTAAAAAATATTGGGAACGACCGCTACATGCTAGATAATTTAGTTTTCGCTCGGGTGAAACAATTAAACGCCGGAGCCAAAACTTTAGTGAATATGGACCCTAAACGCCATAAATTAGTGGATATTGCCATTAGAGAAATCGCTGAAGGGAAAATTGATATAGACAGGATAGATGAACGAAATTGATAAATCCGTTGATATCGGATTCTTACGGATTTTGGATGTTATCAAAAAAGTTACGACCCCAAAGGGCGGCATTGAAATCTTAAGGACTTTAATTGATTTCACGCCCAAAATTGAAAACGCCCTAAATTTAGCGACCAAAAGCCATAAGGGGCAATACAGAAAAAGCGGCGAGCCTTATATTGTCCATCCTATTTGTGTGGCAAGCTTGGTAGCGTTTTGCGGGGGCGATGAGGCGATGGTGTGTGCTGCACTTTTGCATGATGTGGTGGAAGACACGCCTTGTAAGATTGAAACGATTGAGCAAGAATTTGGGCAAGATGTGGCTAATTTAGTGGATGCGCTCACTAAAATCACTGAAATCAGGAAAGAAGAGTTAGGAGTGAGCTCTCAAGATCCCAGAATGGTGGTTTCAGCGCTCACTTTCAGAAAGATCCTTATTAGCGCGATACAAGATCCAAGAGCCTTAGTGGTAAAAATTAGCGACAGGTTGCACAACATGCTCACCTTAGACGCCTTGCCTCATGACAAGCAGGTGCGTATTTCTAAAGAAACTCTAGCGGTGTATGCCCCCATAGCGAGCCGATTGGGCATGTCTTCAATCAAAAATGAATTAGAAGACAAGAGCTTTTATTATATTTATCCAGAAGAGTATAAAAATATCAAGGAATATTTGCACAAAAACAAGCAGTCTTTGCTCTTAAAACTCAACGCTTTTGCGAGCAAGTTAGAAAAAAAACTTTTTGACAGCGGGTTTAGCCATTCGGATTTCAAACTCGTTACAAGGGTGAAGCGCCCTTATTCTATCTATCTTAAGATGCAACGAAAGGGCGCGGTTAATATTGATGAAATTTTGGACTTGTTAGCCATTAGGATTTTATTGAAAAACCCGATTGATTGCTATAAAGTTTTAGGGATTATCCATTTGAATTTCAAACCCATTGTCTCTCGTTTTAAAGATTACATCGCTTTACCGAAAGAAAATGGCTATAAGACGATACACACGACCATTTTTGATGAATCTTCTGTTTATGAAGTGCAGATTCGCACCTTTGATATGCATATGGGGGCGGAGTATGGTAATTCAGCCCACTGGAAGTATAAAGCTGGGGGCGTGGATCATGAAGATCATCATGAGGGCATGAGGTGGTTGCAAAATTTTAAGTACCATGACAGCGATCTAAAAAACGACCCTAAGGAATTTTACGAACTCGCTAAGAACGACTTGTATCGTGAAGATATTGTCGTTTTTTCGCCTCATGGGGACACTTACACCTTACCGGTAGGAGCGATTGCGTTAGATTTTGCTTACATGGTGCATAGCGATTTGGGCGATAAAGCCACGGACGCCTATATCAATAGTAAAAAAGCCTTACTCAATCAGGAATTAAGAAGCGGGGATGTGGTTAAAATCGTTAAAGGCGATAAAATAATACCTCGTTTCATTTGGATGGATCAGCTTAAAACTTCTAAGGCTAAAAACCATTTGCGCATCCAAAGAAGAAACCGCTTGAAAGAAATTGACACTAAAAGCATGATTAATATCTTAGCGACTTTTTTTGGGCGTTCTGTTTTTGAAGATGTGGGTTTAAAAGATTATAAAAATTTTGAAGAAAGATTAACCGATTGTGGGGTGGAGACCACTTTAACAGAAGCGATGAAAAGCTTTGAAAATTTAGCCAAACTCACTGAAGAAATTGAAAATAAGGTGTTTTCTTTAAAAGAAGATGCGATTTTAGAATACCAAGAGATGAGTTTATGGACTCGAGGTTTAAGGTATTTGGGTTTTAAAACCAATGTCTTGAATTTTTTAGCCCCAAACCGGCAGTGGCAGTGTAAGGAATTAGAACATTTTAGCGTTTGTTCAAGCAACGCTTTAGAAATCAAACAGGTGTTGTTGAATGATTGTTGTTACCCTAAATATGGCGATGAAATCATTGCGATTGTAACGGATTTAAAAGATCCAAAAGCGATTGCGCACCATAAATTTTGCAAAAAAGCGATGGCGGAAGTGGATGCTAAAGTGCCTATGGTTTATATAGAATGGCACAAGCGGGATCGAACGATTTATAAAATGATGTTTTATTTGGGCGAAAAAAAGTCGGTTTTAGCGGGTTTATTAACTTTTTTAAACAGGAATGAATGCAACATTGTGGGCGTGTCTTACTTAGGCTATAAAGACAAGTATTCTAGCCACTGCGAAGTGAGTTTTGAAATAGCCACAGATAAGGCGGATTGGATCAGAGCCTTAATCAATCGCAAATATCAGGATAGGATTGTAGAATTATCCAGTCTAGATGACGCTTATGAGTCATAATAAGCCCTAATTAAGGAATAAACATGGAACAAAAAATCAGTACCGCCTTAAAAGAGATCAAAAGAGGCGCTAATGAAATCATTGGATTAGAATATATTGAGAAGCTGGTGAGGAAATATTATGAAACCAATGAACGCTTTATCGTTAAAGCCGGGTTTGATCCTACCGCTCCCGATTTGCATTTAGGACATACGGTATTGATCCAAAAATTAGCTTTATTGCAGCAATATGGGGCTAGGGTCAAGTTTTTGATTGGGGATTTTACCGCTATGATAGGCGATCCTACAGGGAAAAATGAAACGAGAAAACCCTTAAACCGGGAGCAAGTCTTAGAAAACGCTAAAACTTATGAAGAGCAGATCTATAAAATTTTAGATCAACAACACACCGAAGTGTGCTTTAATTCCGCTTGGTTGGATACTTTAGGCGCAAAGGGCATGATAGAATTGTGCGCGAAGTTTTCAGTCGCTAGAATGCTAGAAAGGGACGATTTCACTAATCGCTATAAAGAAAATCGCCCCATTAGCATCGTGGAATTTTTATACCCTTTGTTGCAGGGCTATGATTCAGTAGCGATGGATGCGGATATTGAGCTTGGGGGCAATGATCAAAAGTTTAATTTGCTAGTGGGGCGTTTTTTGCAACGGGCTTATGGCTTGAATAAAGAGCAGTCTGTCATTACCATGCCTTTATTAGAGGGGCTTGATGGGGTGCAAAAAATGAGTAAAAGCTTGGGGAATTATGTGGGGATCACTGAAGAGCCTAATGCGATGTTTGGGAAGATCATGAGCGTGAGCGATGATCTTATGTGGCGCTATTACACCCTTTTGAGCGCTAAGACTTTAGAAGAAATTGAAGACTTAAAACATGGTATTTTAAACCAAACCCTGCACCCTAAAGCCGTTAAAGAAGATCTCGCTGGTGAAATCGTGGCTCGTTATTATGATAATGAACAAGCGATTAAGGCTAAAGAGCAATTTTCTAAAGTGTTTAGCACAAACCTTTTGCCCGAAATTTTATCAGAGAGCGATTTTGATGAAGGGGTTGGGGTTTTAGATGTTTTAAAACAGATTGGCTTTTGCCCATCCACTTCACAAGCCAGGCGCGATATTCAAGGGGGAGGGGTAAAGATTAATCAAGAAGTGATAAAAGATGAGAGTTATCGTTTTGTTAAAGGAAATTATGTTATACAGCTTGGTAAGAAAAGATTTATGAAATTAAATATTAACTAATATTAAGGAAAGAGCTATGGTATCAACACTCAAACCGCTAAAAATCGGTAAGCACACCATAAAATTCCCTATCTTTCAAGGGGGAATGGGTGTGGGGATTAGCTGGGATGAACTAGCTGGAAATGTTGCCAAAGAAGGGGCTTTAGGAGTGATTTCAGCCGTAGGGACTGGTTATTATAAAAACATGCGTTTTGTAGAAAGGATTGTGGCTAAAAAACCCTTTGAAGCCTTGAATTTTTACTCCAAAAAAGCGTTGAATGAGATTTTTGCAAACGCTAGGAAGATTTGCGGGAACAACCCTTTAGGAGCGAATATTTTATACGCTATCAATGACTATGGCCGTGTTTTAAGGGACTCTTGTGAAGCAGGAGCGAACATTATTATTACAGGGGCTGGTTTGCCCACCAACATGCCTGAATTCGCTAAGGATTTTAGCGATGTGGCACTCATCCCTATTATTTCTTCAGCGAAGGCTTTAAAAATCCTTTGTAAAAGATGGAGCGATCGCTATAAAAGAATCCCGGACGCATTCATTGTAGAGGGGCCTTTGAGTGGGGGGCATCAGGGCTTTAAATACGAAGATTGTTTCAAAGAAGAATTCCGATTAGAAAACTTAGTGCCTAAAGTCGTGGAAGCTTCTAAAGAATGGGGGAATATCCCTATCATCGCCGCTGGGGGGATTTGGGACAGGAAAGATATAGACACCATGTTAAGCCTTGGAGCGAGTGGGGTGCAAATGGCGACTCGTTTTTTAGGCACGAAAGAATGCGACGCTAAAGCGTATGCCGATCTTTTGCCCACGCTCAAAAAAGAAGATATTTTACTCATTAAATCGCCTGTAGGCTATCCGGCTAGGGCTATTAACACGGGGGTGATCAAGCGCATTGAAGAGGGTAACGCGCCTAAAATCGCATGCGTGAGCAATTGTGTAGCGCCTTGTAACAGGGGTGAAGAGGCTAAAAAAGTGGGCTATTGTATCGCTGATGGCTTGGGGCGCAGTTATTTAGGAAACAGAGAAGAGGGGCTTTATTTTACCGGGGCTAATGGCTATAGAGTGGATAAGATTATCAGCGTGCATGAATTGATCAAAGAGCTTACAGAGGGTTAATTTGTAGTGCTTGTGAGGTTAGGGGTTGTTGCATGTCTTTTTTGGTTGCATTTTGCTTGTGCTACAACCCTTAAAATTACCAACATTGTGCCTTTTGGCTCTAGCAGTGTTAAAATTGTGTTCAATCAAGAAGTTAAAAAATTCAAAGAAGTTTCGCTCAAAAATTTTAAGAGTTATTTGGAATTAGAAGCGATTCTAACCATTCCTAAAAAGCATTACCAATTTTCCAAGCAATCTTTTATCACGATCGCGCAATTCAGCCCTAAATTGGCGCGAGTGGTTATCGGCTACGCTCCTAAGATGACTTATGAAGTCAAAATCCTTAAAGACAAGCTCTATGTTTCTATCGTGGAGAAAAAGCCCTTAATTAGGCATCAAATGGTGTTAAAACCACCCAAACACCATGCACTCAAACACACAACGCCAAAACCCGCCCCTAAGCCCATTAAAAAAGAGGCTAAAAAGTCTAAAGATACTAAAGAGAAAACGCCAACTAAGCATGCGCGCTCAAAACACGCACATTTTCCATTGAACGAAAGGAGCGCTAAAAAAGAAATTCTTAAAAAAGAAGCAGAAAATGAGAGCAAGAACCAAGTTTTTATAGCAGAAAAAAATGATGCTTTCATCAAAACCAAGCGCAAAAAACACAAAAAGATCGTTTTAGACGCCGGGCATGGGGGGAAAGATTGCGGGGCGATGAGCGCGAATTTAGTGTGTGAAAAAGACATTGTTTTAGAAGTGGTGAAGTTTTTATACAAAGAGCTTAAAAAAAGAGGCTATAGCGTTTTATTGACAAGGGATAAGGACGTTTATATTGATTTAGTGGGGCGCACGGAATTAGCCAATAGAAAAAGCGCGGATTTATTCATCTCAGTGCATGCCAATTCCGTCCCCAAGCGCTCCACTTCTAACGCCCATGGCATAGAGACTTATTTTTTATCCACCGCAAGGAGTGAAAGGGCTAGGAAAGTGGCTGAGCAAGAAAATAAAGACGATGTGAATTTGATGGATTATTTTTCTAAAAGTTTATTTTTAAATTCATTGAACACGCAGCGATTGATTGTCTCTAACAAACTGGCGATTGATGTGCAATACGGCATGCTCCAAAGTGTTCGCAAAAATTACCCTGATGTGGTGGATGGGGGTGTTAGGGAGGGGCCTTTTTGGGTGTTAGCCGGGGCTTTAATGCCTTCAATTTTAATAGAAATTGGTTATAATTCCCATGCGATAGAATCTAAACGCATCCAAAGCAAACCGTATCAAAAGATCTTGGCTAAGGGCATTGCTGATGGCATTGATAGTTTCTTCAGCAAGAATGATTAGGCAATGATTAGGTTGTAGATGAATTTTTATCAAAAAATATACACGCATAAAGTCGTTTTTTCTTCATTATTTTTTTTGTTGTTTTTGTTCAATGTGGAAACTTTGTTGTTTTCGCATTTTAGCAATGATTTTTCGCAATTGTTTTTTTTGTTTGAAAACCATGTTTATGATTTCATTGTCAAATTAGATTACTTGGGGTTAATAGGCGTTTCTTTAATTTATCTGCTTGTGCTTATTCTAAAGCCTTTCACCCTCACGCGCCAAAAATGCGCTTGCGTAGGGATATTATGCCTTTCTTTCTACGCTTGGAATTTTCCTGTTAAACATTCTTTAATCGTGCTTTATCTTTTCTATTTTGCGCTGTTAGCGACTTTATTGTGGCGTTTTTTAGGGGCTAGCATGAAGCAATCTTTCTTGCCCTCTATGAATATTTGCATCGTGTGGATTTTTGCTTCTTCTTTACAGAGTTTTAGGTTTTTAAGTGTGTCTGATTGCGTGGATTTTTCCCTTTTTACACTCGCTCTTATTTTATTGATACTGGTTTTAATCTATCATAAACGCCTTTTTGGGTTGTATGAATACGCTAACACGCTTATTTTGATTGTGGGGCTTAGCGTGGTGGTGCTATGCTCTAGCATGTTCATTCAAACTAAAGAATACTATGGCATGCGATTGGGTTTTTACTTTTTAGGCTTGTTAGGGTGGCTTTTAGAATACATCCATAACACTTTAAGGCGTTTGGAGCATCAAATTTAAAGCTCAAGTAGGGATAGCTAAAGTTTTTTGGTTGAGTGTCTTTGATTGAGTGTCTTTTTGGGGCTTAAAAGCGGGTTTAAAAAATCTTAAAGAGGTTTAATGATCTTTTGTTTTTGGCGTTCTTGCTCTAATTTAGCCACTTGAGCAAAGACTATCGCCACCGCTTCAAACAATTCTTCTGGTATGGCAGCGTTTAATTTCACATCCCTATAAAGCTCTCTAGCGAGCGTTTTATTTTCTATAATTTCTATATCATGCTCTCTGGCGATGCCCTTAATCCTAATAGCTAAATAATCCGTGCCTTTAGCCACCACCACAGGCACAGGGTGTTCTTCATCAAATTTGAGAGCGACGGCATAATGGGTGGGGTTAGTAACCACGACATTGGCTTTAGGGATTTCTTGCATCATTTTATTCGTGGCGTTTTTTACCATCATTTGGCGGATTTTGGCTTTGATTTCTGGGTTCCCTTCTTGCTGTTTGTATTCGTCTTTAACTTCTTGTTTAGTCATTTTTAAAGAGTTAGTGTATTGGCGGCGCTTGATCACTAAATCCACAAAAGCCAAGACAAAAAATAAAAATAAAAGCGAAGAAATGAGCCATAACGCCTTGCTTTTAAACCACAACAACTGGCCTTGCAGATTCAAAAGAGCCGCATGGTTTAATTCCCCTAAAAATAAGGAAAAAATGAAAAACCCCAGGAAAAAAGCTAAAAAAACTTTTAAAGTGATCAAGCTCCCATCAAGGAGCTTTTTTAAAGAAAAAAGGTTTTTGACGCCATTGATAGGGTTGATTTTAGAAAATTTAGGCTCAATGACTTTAGGGGCAAAGAGCCAGCCAAATTGCAAGACATTAGATAAAAACGCCACCACCATTAGAATGATTAAAATCGGTAAAAGCAATAAAAAAGTGTCTTTAGCCAGTTGGTTAAACAGCTCTTGAACGCTTTCTTTGCTAAAATCTAGGGAAAAATCTTTCAACACATGGCGATACATCTCGCTAAAGCCATCCACCCACCAGATAAAAAAAACAAAAATACTCATTAGCCCGGCTAATAACCCCAAAACCCCCACCACTTCCATGCTCTTAGGCACATTGCCTTCTTCTCTGGCTTTTTGGATTTTTTTCGCGCTAGGGAGTTCGGTTTTTTCTTCTTCAGCCATTTGATTTCTCTTTTAAAATTTGAACGGCTAATTCATAGTCTTTTAAGGTGTTGAGGTTTAAAAATTCTTCTTCTTTATCAAAATGGATAGCGGTTGAAGAGGTATTTTTCACAAGATCGCTCAAGCGATAATTTTGCGTTTTAAGAGCGTAAAAAAGAGCGTTAAGGGTATTTTGATGCCACAAAGAAATCAAATAATGTTCTTTTGTGGGGCTTTTAGCATAGACTACGCTAAAGTTTTGAATCCCACAAAGGGTTTTAATGCTTTCAAAGGACACTAAAGGTGCATCTATAGGGATAAAAAAAATATAAGGGGTTTGTAGCGTTAAAAAAGCGTTATAAATGCCAAAAAGGGGTGAAAAAAGACCGCTCTCTTTTTCTAAAAGATAGGGAGCGTTTAATTCATACGATTTCTTAGCGCTGATAATGACTTTTTTGAAAAGTTTTAAAAGGCGCGAGTATTGGTATTCTAAAAGGCTAGAATACGATTTTAAAGGCATGAGAGCCTTATTGATTGGAACGTTATTGATGATGAAACGAGAGCTTTTGCCCCCAGCCAGTAAAACGCAAGGAATGTTATCAATGATAGGGTTTTTCAAAAGATTTGTCCTTGTTTAATGTTGTTAAGTTATGGTTTATTATGTTACACTAAAAGCTTAAATAAAAGGGCATAAGGGATAAAGGGAGTGTTAGTAGATAGTTTTAATAGGGTTATTGACTATATTAGGGTTTCTGTAACCAAACAATGCAATTTCAGGTGTCAGTATTGCATGCCTGCTACGCCATTAGATTTTTTTGATGATGAAGAATTATTGCCTTTGGATAATGTTTTAGAATTTCTTAAAATCGCCATTGATGAGGGCGTTAAAAAAATTAGAATCACGGGTGGGGAGCCGCTATTACGCAAGGGTTTAGACGAATTTATCGCTAAACTGCACGCCTACAATAAGGAAGTAGCGTTAGTTTTAAGCACTAATGGTTTTTTACTCAAAAAAATGGCTAAGGATTTAAAGAATGCCGGGTTATCCCGAGTGAATGTTTCATTGGATTCTTTAAAAAGCGATAGGGTTTTAAAAATCTCTCAAAAAGACGCTCTTAAAAACACGCTAGAAGGGATTGAAGAGTCCTTAAAAGTGGGTTTAAAACTCAAATTAAACACGGTTGTGATAAAAAGCGTTAATGATGATGAAATCTTAGAACTTTTAGAATACGCAAAAAACAAGCATATACAAATCCGCTACATTGAATTTATGGAAAATACGCATGCTAAAAGTTTGGTTAAAGGCTTGAAAGAGGAAGAAATTTTAGATTTGATCGCTCAAAAATACAAAATCATTGAAACAGAAAAACCCAAACAAGGGTCTTCTAAAATCTACACGCTAGAAAATGGCTATCAATTTGGCATTATCGCTCCGCATAGCGATGATTTTTGCCAATCTTGCAATCGTATCCGCTTGGCTTCTGATGGCAAGATCTGCCCATGCTTATACTATCAAGACGCCATAAACGCTAAAGAGGCGATCATCAATAAAGATACAAAAATGATGAAAAGGCTTTTAAAACAATCCATCATCAATAAACCAGAAAAAAACATGTGGAATGATAAAAACAGCGAAACTCCCACAAGGGCGTTTTACTACACAGGGGGGTAGGGGCGTAAAATATTTATTATTTTAAACCTTTTTATAAAAATAAGGCGGTTTGTTTAGGATTTTTGGTTATAGTGGCTAGGATCAAACAATAAGGAGTGCCTTATGGAAAAAGTCCTAGCGTTTTTTATCCCTAGCATTTTTAGTCCTAGTCTTTTTATTTCTAGCTTTTCTGGGGGGGGGGGGGGTTACTTATAAGCCTACCCTAAACCTTTTAAAATCCCCCAAATTTCTCGCTTTTTTTAAATCTCACCTATTAACACCGCTAAAGAGAGGGTAATTCATGTTAGAAAACATGCAAAATATTTCGTTACAAAGCTCTCATGAAGCAGGGGTGGATATTACAGAGAGCAAAATGCTTATAAAATTTGCACCATTATTATTGATGAATTTATATGAATATGTTGGAAATGGCAAGGATTCCAAAGAAGCGTTCGATCAAGCCATGAAGGATGCAAAGGATGTGGTGCTTATCAAGCTGTTAGAGGTGTATCAAAATCAATTTAAGGAGGTGTTTGAGCGATATTTTCATGAAACTACCAAGTTTTTCAATCAGAGTTTTGACGAGCTTTGGAGAGCAAGTTATACAGGGGATGCGGATTTGGCCATAGGAGTCAATAATAAGATTCAAGAAAGACTAGGTCAAAAGCCCTTGTTTAATAATACCCAAGAATTTTTGGAACTCATGAATAATGGTGGAAAAATAGAAATTTAAAGGAGAAATCATGGAAGAACAAAAAGATATGGGTCAAAGTGTGATCTTAACCAAAGTGCTGAAGTCGTTAGAAAGTGGTGGTTCTTTCAGTCAAAGAGATCGTGAGAAATTCGCACAAGCCGCTAGAACGCATGGGATTGAAGATGGCGTTATTGAAGAAATTATTGATATTGGTCAAACGCTCAGCCTTATCTACCGCCATGAAGATCTTATTGATGCAAGCGATTTATCAAGAGAACAAAAGAAAGCCGTGTTATCTGAGCTTCAAAAAAGCATTGATGAAAATCTAGAAGCTTTAAGAAATATCATAAACACATAAAGGATAAAACATGCCATTGCCATTTATTATAGCAGCTGGAGTGGCCCTAGCGGCAGCAGGATACGGAGTTAAAAAAAAGTTGATGCAGACATTCTCAGCGAAGAGACCAATGAATATATTAAGTATATCAATGAAGGCAATGATTTGCTAGAGGAAGCAGAAGAAGTTATTAAAGCTGTGGCTTCTGATTGCGAGTTTGCTCTTGCGAGATTTGAAGAGAAAAAGTGCTATATTAGAAATCAAGTAATTTCAGAATTTTCGCATCATTTTAATCAATTAAAAGGATTTGAACTTAGCAACAAAAAAGATAGCATGGAAAATATCCAACTCTCTGTGTGTCAGATACACTAAAAATTATTGATAAAAATCTCAAGATGAGTTCTTTTGATACCTTTGGTGTTGTTGGAAATGCTGTGGGAAATTTCTCTGTGGGATTTGGTTTGGCTACTGGAGGTATAGTTGGAAGTATGGGGCTTTTAGCCGGACCCGCACTCGCTATTTTTGGAGCTTTGAGAGCCGCTGAAATGGAAAAAAAGCTAGAAAATGCTAAGGCTCGCTACGAAGAGATCAGAGTGAGATTTGAGGAAGCGGTTGTGATGATTGATCAGTTTCAAGCTATTGAAAAAATGGCGATGTATTTCACTAGGCAGATCACAAAATTTGACGCACTGTTTTTCTCGCTTTCTCAAGAAGCAATCGCTACGATGAAAAAGCATAACTATGATGTTTCACATTACAATCAAAAAGAAAAAGATCAACTCAGCGTTACCGTTTCAACCCTTATGACTTTGAGCGCTTTTTTGAAAGTGCCTATCATGGACGAACACCAAAAGCTTAACGAAAAAGCAAAAAACGCACTCATTCTCATGCGAGATCAGACGGATAGCTTAGAAAATGGGCATTATAGCTTGCGTGATATTAGTTTTAGGCAGGCACAGCTTGAAATTCTAAGAGACGATAAGACTTCTTAAGACTGCGGGGCTTTAAAAGAGGAAAAAAGGGCGTGAAAGAGAGGGTATAAAGAAGCGAGCATGGAAGAATCAAAAAAGCAAACAACCCTTAATCGTTTCCCTTGCACCTCTTGCGGGCTGTGCTGTAAAAATATCGCTGGGATTATTGAGCTTATTGGGTTTGATGCTGGCAATGGGGTGTGCAAGTTTTTGGATTCAGAAACCAATCTGTGCAAGATTTATGAATCGCACCCGTTAATTTGCAGGGTTGATGAAGCGTGCAAAAAGCTTTATTCCCACATTCCGCTTAAGGAGTTTTATGCCAAAAACGCAGAGATTTGTAACGCTTTGCAAGAAGCAAACCATATAAATAAGAGCTTCAGGGTTATTCTTAAGAAATAATTTAGAATTTATTGCTCCACAAACACCGCATCAACCAAGTCTGCTATAAAGCGTTCTTCATCAAAAGCGATCAAATCGTCTTCTTTTTCGCCCATTCCTAAATAAAGAATGGGTAATTTCAACTCATACAGCACGCTTAAAATCGCTCCACCCTTAGAAGTGCCATCAAGCTTAGTCATGATCACGCCGTCTAACGCCAAAGTCTCATGGAAAATTTTCGCTTGCGTGAGCCCAGAACTCCCTTGCGTGCCGTCTAAAATAAGGAATTTATAAAAGGGGGCGTCTTTTAAAACTTTAGAGCAGGTGCGCGCGATTTTAGAAAGCTCGTTTTTAAGGTTGGTTTGGTTGTGCAGCCTCCCGGCGGTGTCTATAAAAACTTCATCTATATTTTTAGCGATCGCGCTTTCTATGGTGTTATAAGCTAGAGAGCTTGGATCGCTCCCTTCTTTAGCGCTAATGACTTGAATGTTAAGTTTTTCGCCCCATAACTGCAGCTGTTTGACTGCGGCCGCTCTAAAAGTATCGCCTGCCCCTAAAAGCGCTTTTTTATGCTGTTTTAAAGAGAGCTTGGCTAATTTAGCGATCGTTGTGGTTTTACCCGCCCCATTAACCCCCACGATCAAATGCACTAAGGGTTTTGTGGTGATAGTCTTTAGGCGGGTTTTATCATAATAGCTTTCCCCACGCACAAAACGCAATAAAGCGACTTCTAATTGCTTGGGCGTAACTAAATCGCCTAAATGCTTTAACAAGCTTTCTATCAAATCGTATTGGATGTCAAAGCCAATCAAAATTTCTTCTAATTCCTCCTTAGAAACGCTTTGGCGCTTTTTTTCTTTAGCCTCTTCACCTTTAATTTTATTGACAATTTTTTTGAAAAAATTAAACATAATTTTTAATCCTTTAAGTGGGAAATATCAAATTGGAGCATTTCTATTGGCACGATCCCCTGATACATTTTAATCAATTGGTGTTTGTGATATAAGAGCATGTTAAAAGAATGGTTTAAAGCGTCATACTTTAAATGATCAAAAAGAGCGGTATCTTTAGGGTTTAAAATCATCAAATCAGCTTGAGAACGCGCGCTAAAGTCTTTGATTGCATCGCTTGAATAGGGTTTATTGAGTAAAATAAGCACCCTCAAACGATCTTTAAAAGTTTTTTTTAAGATGTTAAAGCTGGGGGCGTAATCTTTTAAAGAATTATCTAAAGCGCTTAAAACTAATAGGGTAGGGGTGTTGGAATCCGGGCTGATGTTTAGGGAATCTAAATCGCCCATAATCGTGTATTCTTGGTTATTCAAATCCATAGCGGTGTAGATTTTAGGGCTATTTTCTTGTGGGGTATTGTTTTGAGAATCTTGAGATTTTTGGGAATTTTTACAAGCGCTAAAACCCAACAAAACAATCAAAACCAGCGCGATAAAACGCAAAAAATAAGCCTTAATTCTCATTATAGACACATCCTTAAGAATAATAAAATGGTAACTAATAACCTAAAATTATACTATAATGTAAGTCTAAAATTTAAGGATTATAACCATTAAAACGATTTTTAGAGATTTTTGTAAAGAACGCTTGAAAAGGGCTAAAGCAAAAAATAAAGTCAGGGATAAGTTGGCTTGCAAGCTTTTGTTTTGGAAACTCAAAGATTATCAAAATATTTTATTGTATAGCCCGTTAGGGCATGAGCTTGACATCAGGTCTTTGATTTTGAAGTTAAGACAAAAAAATAAGCATGTGTGGTTGCCTAAAAGCATCAAAAAAGGCGCTAATTTTTCTAAAGAGGGCTTTACTATCGCACCCTTTAGGTTGCCCTTAAGGCGTTTGGGGTGGTTTGATGAGCCGAGTTTATCGCGCTGTTATAAGCGAGAATTGGATTGTATTGTCGTGCCGATTTTAGGAATGGATACAAGCTTTAGGCGCGTGGGTTTTGGGCTAGGCATGTATGATAGGAGTTTGCCAAAATTGCTCAAAAAGCAACTAAAACGCCCCTTAATCGTGTTTGTGAGTAGGGAGTTAGCGATCGCTAATGGTATCCTTACAGACGCTTATGACATTGAAGCGAATCTTTACATGAATGCTCGTATCGTTATGAAGAATGATAAAAGGAAACATTATGAGCAGCGGGTTAATTTACATCTCATTAGAAGTTTTGGTAGCGTGTTTGATCACCGCTCTAATCATGTATTATGTGATGAAAAAGATCTATTATGCTAGAGGGCAAGCCATTTTAAAAAGTGCTTCCGCTAAAGCTAAGCTAATGGAATTTCAAGCGAAATCTTTCGTGGATGCTGAAGAAATGCGCATGAAAAGCCAAGAATGCAAGTTGCAACAGCAATATGAAAACAAGAATTTGCAACTCCAAACCCATTTTGATAAAAAAGAAGCGCATTTGAAGCATTTAGAAGTGCAGCACAAAGAATTTGTAAGAGATGAAAAACGCTATTTGGAAAAGGAAAAAAAAGAGCTTGAAAAAGAACGCCAAATTTTAGAACAAGAGAGGGAAAATTTTAAAAAACAGTGTGCTATTTGTAAAGAAGCTCAAGCCAAAGCGCTAGACGCAATGCTCAATTACATGGCTTATACCAAAGATGAAATTAAAAGCATGATCTTGGAGCAATTAGAAGAAGAATTAGAAGTGCAAAAAAGTGCCTTAATCAGGCGTTATGAAAAAGAAGCCAAAGAAGAGGGTAAGAAAAAATCGTATGCCATTTTAGCGGAAGCGACAGCCCGTTTTGCGGGCGATTATGCGACAGAGAATTTAACAAGCCGTATCGCTTTGCCTTGCTCAGATTATATTGGCCGTGTGATAGGCAAAGATGGGAAGAATATTGAAGCGTTTAAAAAGATCAGTGGGGTGGATATAGAATTTAGCGAAGACAGCAGCGAATTGTGTTTGTCCAGTTTCAATCTTTATCGGCGTGAAGTGGCGAGTGAGACGCTTAAGATTTTAATAGAAGACGGCCGTATCCAGCCTAACAGGATTGAAGAGGTTTATCATAGAGTCGCGCACAACTTGGAAAAAGAATTGCTTTCTGAAGGGGAGAGTGTGGTGTTAGAATTGGAGCTTGGGGTCATGGAAGATGAGCTTAAAATTTTAATAGGCAAAATGCGTTACCGCTCCAGTTTTGGGCAAAACGCCTTACAGCATTCTAAGGAAGTCGCCCTTTTAGCCGGCTTGATTGCAGAACAGCTTGGAGGGGATAAAAAGCTCGCCAGAAGAGCCGGTATTTTGCATGATATTGGTAAAGCACTCACTCAAGAGCTTGGGAGAGACCATGTGAATTTAGGCGTTGAGGTGTGCAAGCGCCATAAAGAAGACCCGGTTGTGATCAATGCGATTTATGCCCACCATGGGCATGAAGAGATTTTGAGCGTGGAGTGTGCGAGCGTGTGCGCGGCTGATGCGCTTTCAGCAGGGCGTCCTGGGGCTAGGAGAAAGAGCGATGAAGAATACGCTAAACGCATGCAAGCTTTAGAAGAGATCGCACTAGAATTTGATGGGGTGGAAAAGGCGTATGCGATGGAGAGCGGGCGAGAACTAAGAGTGATTGTCAAATCCAACCAAGTCAGGGACAATCAAGTGCCTATTATTGCCAGAAAGATCGCTAAAAGGATAGAAGAGAGCGCTCAGTATGTGGGCGAAGTGGGCGTGCAAGTGGTGCGAGAAAATCGTTTCAAAACGACCGCTACGCTCAAGCAATGATTAAGCCTTTTTCCCGCACCTTTTCCATATGCCTTTAGAAAAAACCTTATAGTAGATGAATGAGCGCAAAAAAGTTTCTGATGCGATCACTACAAAAATAAATTCCACCTTAAAATGATAGATTAAAAGCAAGTAAATAGGCATGATCCTTAACCCCCATAAGCTTAAGGTGTTAATGTATAGTGAGACTTTAGAAATGCCAGCCCCCCTAAAAACTCCATCTAGCACAAAATACCCAATTAAGGGGGCTTGAGAGAGACCCACAGCGATCAAATAAGATCGCGCCACTTCCAAAACTTCTTCATCTTGAGAAAAAAGGCTCGCAAATTCTTTAGCGAATAAGACTAAAATAACCCCTAAAACCCCCATTAAACCCATAGAGATTTTTAAAATCAAATGCGCGTATTCTGTGGCGATCTTTGGCTTGTTCGCCCCTAAATTTTGCCCTGTTAAAACCATCGCTGCGATCATAAATCCAAATCCGGGCATGAACGAAAAGGTTTCCACCCTGATGCCTATTTGCATGCCCGCTAACACCTTATCCCCATAGCTCGCTACAAATTTAGACAAGAGTATTAAAGAAAATAAGCTCAATAAACGCTCAAACCCGGCCGGCCAACCCACTCTAAACATGGTTTTTAAAAAAGAAAAATGAAAGGTTATTTTGAATTTTAAAGGGATTTTTTTGATTTGTATCCAAACGCCAAGCGCGAGTAATTCCCAATAAGAGACAACCACATTCGCTAAAGCAGAGCCTACAATCCCCATTTCTTTAAAACCAAAATCCCCAAAAATCAAGGCTTGATTCAAAAAAATGCATGCGATGACCATGATGATTTTGACAATAAAGGGGGTTAGGGTGTCTGAAAAACTAGCGAGCGCTGAAACTAAAACATTTTTTAAAAAAATACTCGGTAGCGCGATAACTAAGACTTCTAAATAATCTTGCGTCAATTGGCGTGAAGGATCTTGTAATTGCATCCAATTTAAAAAAGGCTCAATCAAAAAATAAGAAGCAAACAGCACGCCTAAACAAATCACAAACGCCCCAATGAAAATACTAGAAAAAGCGTTGTTGATTTGAGCAAAATCCCTAGCCCCCACAAGTCTAGAAAGAATGGCGTTAGTGCCGGTGTATAAAATCGTATTGATCCCATAAAAAAGCATCAAAAATTGCAAGCCCACCCCTAAAGCCACGATATGATGGTGCGAAATTTTGCCCACAAAAAAAACCGAGAGCGCGACTACTAGCACATCTAAAAAGGCATTGACCCCAGAGGGTAAGGCTAAAGAAAAGATTTTCTTAACTTGATAGATTAGCCTAATAGTAACGCTCCAACCACCCCAAAAACAATCAAAGGAAGGTTATAGACTAAAAAAGTCGGCACGCATGTGTCATAGATATGATTGTGTTGGTTGTCTGCGTTAAGCCCGCAAGTAGGCCCCATGGTGCTATCGCTAGCCGGCGAGCCTGCATCGCCTAAAGCTGCAGCTATGCCAATGAGTAAAATCATAGATTCCGTGCTAAAACCTAATTTCGCGCATAAAGGGACATAAAACACAGCAATGATAGGGATAGTGCCAAAAGAAGTCCCTATCCCCATAGTGATAAAAAGCCCTACAACAAGCATTAAAAAAGCCCCTAAAAGCTTCCCTTGGATTATGCTTGTGATCGCATTCACTAAGCCCTCTATCGCATGCACTTTTTGCAACACTTCTCCAAACCCGCTAGCCACTAACATCACAAAAGCGATAAACGCCATCATTTTCACGCTATCATCCATAAGCGAGTCTGTTTCTTTAAATTTAATGCCACGACCTAGTAAGATGATCGCTAACGCTAAAAAGGCGGCTAAGGGCATCGAATCGGTGGCTAATTGGATCACAAACGCTACGACAATCCCTATAAAAGTCAAGTAGTCATGGTAGTTTAATTGAAGCGAGGCGTAATTTTCTATATCAAAAGATTTTTTTTTGTAGTGCCTGGGTTTTTTGTATAGCGTTAATACCGCTAAAAGTAGCCCAACAACCATCGCTAACCCCGCTATCCACATCACTCCTGTGATTTGCGCTATGGTGGTGCTAACGCCATTAGCTTTTAATTGCTCTAAAATGGTGGTTTGAAAAATCAAGCCAAACCCTACAGGAAGCACCAAGTAGGGGGCTTGCAAGCCAAAGGTTAAAGCGCAAGCGACCGCTCTTCTATCCAATTCTAGCCGGTTCATTAAATGCAAAAGAGGGGGGATTAAAATAGGGATAAAAGCGATATGCACCGGCACTAAATTTTGCGAAAAACATGCGATGAAAGCGATCAAAAAGCAAAAAGTGGATCGCTTGTAATCCATTAAGCCTATTAATTTATTCAAAGCGACTTTAATGAGGTTGCTTTTAGCGATCGCTACCGCTAAAGCCCCTAAAAGGATGTAGCTTAAAGCGATGTTTAAATTGCCTTTCATGCCGTCTATCATTACATTAAAACTCTCTGTCAATCCAAGCCCTCCCATAAGCCCTGCTATGAGAGTCGCGCTAATCATAGAAAGCATGACATTGAGCCTTAAAAGGCTAAGAACGCACATGCAAATGATAGCCACAAAAGCGGGATTGCTCCATACAGAGCTATTTTCTAGCATTTTTGCTCCTTGTTAAAATGAAAATACCGCGCAAAAATGATAGAATTTTTGCGCTTGTTTAGCGCAAAAAATTACACCTACCATGTTTAATCCTTTCTAACCTTAAATCTTAAATTGATTGACTGATTAAATATAGCGTTTTAACAAATCGTTATAAAAATCAATGCGTCTGTCTCTTAGAAACGGCCACATTCGGCGCACTTCTTCGGTGCGTTCTAAATCAATTTCCGCATACAAAATCTCTTCTTTATCGCTCGCTTTAGCTAAAAATTCGCCCAAAGCCCCCACCACAAAACTAGAGCCAAAAAAAGTGATACCCCCCTTAATCGCGCCGCTAGGATCTAATTCTACGCCCACTCTGTTAGTCGCAATCAAAGGCAAGCCATTAGCGATCGCATGCCCTCTTTGAATGGTCTCCCATGCGTTTTGCTGACGCTTTTTTTCTTCATTAGAATCTTCTTCTAAAAACCCGATCGCGCTAGGATAGATTAAAATTTCTGCCCCTTTTAAAGCCATAATCCTTGCCGCTTCAGGATACCATTGATCCCAACACACCATAAGCCCTAATTTCCCCACGCTTGTAGTAATAGGCTCAAAGCCCAAATCCCCTGGCGTGAAATAAAATTTTTCATAAAACCCCGGATCATCAGGAATGTGCATTTTGCGATACACTCCAGCGATTGAGCCGTCTTTTTCAAACACAACTGCGCTGTTGTGATACAACCCTTTAGCGCGCTTTTCAAATAAAGAAGTAACAAGCACCACCTTGAATTTTTGAGCTAGAGTGCTAAAAAAGGCCTTATCTTCTTCAAAATACTCGCCCAAATCAAAAAATTTAGGGTTTTCGCTTTGGCAAAAATAACTATAAGGGTTTAATTCTTGCAACACCACTAAATTGGTTTTAGGGTGTTTTTTGAGCGCTTGTTCAAGCAAATGCGCTGTATGCTCTATGGTCTTTTTTCTAGAGCCGCAATAAGCGTGCTGGAGAATGCTCGCATAAATCATTTTTCACTCTTCTTCATAATCAGAGCTATAATCTTCATAATCGTCATCATCATAGACATTCTTATAATCATCATACCCCTCATCATCTTCTTCAAAGCTCTCTAATTCTTCTTCTTCAAAATCGTCCAATTCGTCTTCGTAATCTTTCATTTCACTGCCTTTCATGTTTGATAATATCTTGCACGACTTCACTCGCTATTTGCAAACCAAAACTCGCCGTAACCGCATTAAAACTCCCAAGCTCTATGCAATGCGGAGTTTCAGGGCTAAAAACCACTTTAAAATCCCCCTTAAAACGGCGTTTTTTTAAAAAATCCCTAAATTTACGCCCGAATTTATCGCCGTAACTTTCCCACACGCTCCCTACTTGGATGTGTTTAGGGTTCAAGCGTTTCGCGCTCCCCATAGAGCTAATAAACTTCCCGTAAGCGAAATTTTGACATTTTATCGCCAAACTCGTTTTAATAGGCAAATCGTCCATGCAATCTAAAATGTAATCATAATCTCTAAAATTAAATGAATTTAAAAATGCCTCATCTATGCGGTAATTTAAAGCTTGTATACCTTTATAGAGATCTTGTAACACCAACACTTTAGATTCTCCTATCCTTTCTGATCCGATCTGGCGGTTTTGATTGGTTACATCAAACATATCTTTATCTATGATAGTGATTTGCCCTATCCCCACACGATACAAAGAATCCAACGCAAAGCCCCCAACGCCCCCCACGCCACAGATTAAAACCTTTTGTTGGCGGATTTTTTCAAAATCGTTTTTAAACAACCACCTTATGCGCGTGAATCTGTCTATGGGTTCGGACAATCTTTAGCCTTCAATAAAAATAGTGTTTTTATTGTATCGTAGTTTAAAAAATCTAAGACAAAAATTTTTGAATCTTCTTAGCCTTATGCATTTGTAATTGCAGTTCTTCTTTTTCTTTTTCTAATAATTCAATGCTTTGGGCTATCATTTCCTTAAGGCTTAAAAGCGTGTCTAAATCTAAATTTTTTATTTGCTCTAAAGAAAGGCGTTCTATCAATGAAAAGGCGAGTTTAGAATCTTTTTTAACAAGAGCGATTTTAAAGGAATCTAATAACGCATTAGGCGAGTTCATCTGAATGGATTTCCCTCCATGCCTCTAACAACCCCCTAGCCACATTCAACACCAAATCAATCTTACTCGCGTCATTTTCCACATTGGCTTGCGTTAAAACTTTGATTTGATGGGTGTATAAGCCTGTAAGATACACCGCCACTTCCCCCCCTTTTTCATAATCTAAGATATTCAACAATTCCGTGAAAATATCCGTAACCCTGTTAATATAATAAATCTTTTTTTCAATGTCTTCATTTTCAATACAGCGTTTGGCTTGCGAAGAAAATCTCAAAATCCCTTCATAAAGCATTTCAATGAGTTTTGCCGGGGATTCCACACTCACTCGGTTATGCTGGTAGGCTTGATAAGCGTTAGCGTATTGCATAATGTTCCTTTATCCTTTAAAATTGATAACTCTCTGTTTTTTTAATTCTTTTTAGCCGCCGCTTGATCGATCATCATTTGCACGGAATTGAATTTTTGATTGGCTTTAGAGATTTGGCTATCATAAGCCGCAAAGCGCTCCGCCATGATGTTGTAGCGGGTTTTTAGAAGCTCTTGAGCGTTTTCTTTGTCTTTGGTTAAGCTTTTAGCGTCTCTGTCTAGGGAATCTTCATAAATCTTTAATTTAGCGTTCCCTCCGTCTATGAGATTGGCGATGACTTGATTGAATTTAGAAAAAATGCCCTCTTGGTGGATTTCTCTGCCCCCCATATCCTTGCTATCGCTCCCATAGAAAAAATCTTGAGTCGCTTTAGGGTTAGAATTTAAGGCGCTACTCAATTTAGCCTCATCTAAACTCATCACGCCTTTATCGTCTAAACTAAGCCCGTATTTCATCAAGCTTTCTACCCCATTATCCGTATGCACGCTGTAAGAAAACACATTATTAAGAGAAGAGCGGATCGCACGAATATCGCCCACGCCGTTAAAAATCCCAGCGATTTTAGTGTCAGCGTCATAACGAGTGTCTTCATCTAGTTTAGGGATAAGCTCATTATAGGCTTTGACAAATTCTTTAAGGCTGTCTATAATGGCTTGATTGTCCCTGCTCACGCTGATAATGGCAGGTTTATTAGGCTCTGTGGTTTGCTCTAAAGTGATATTAACCCCGCTGATCACATCATTGACCTCATTAGTGGGGCGTGTGATGCTCACCCCATTATAAGTGAATTCTGAATCGCTCGCTTTTTGTAAATTTTTAGACATAAAAAGCGTGTTTTGTGAAGCTTCATAAGATTGCACCATGCCAGCACTCAAACCCAAATCCTTCAAACTGGCCTTGCCTAAAGCGTCTTCGCCCTTAATGGTGAGCATTCCGGTTTTAGAATTGATCACAAGCTTGCCTTCGGCGTTTTTAAACGCACTCAAGCCTTCTTTAGCGTTGATCGCTTGAATGATAGCGTCTGTGTTTTCTTCGCTGGTGTTGCCCTCTTTGGTTAAGGCTTTTAAATCCAGTTTTTGGCCATTCAAGCTAATCACCCCTTCTAATTTGCCCTCTTTTATCGTGCGAGCGCTTTTTAACAAATCGCTTTCTTGGGTGGTGGTTTGCAAAAACCCAAGTTCTTTAGCCTTACTCCCTTTAATTTCAATGTTTCCCCCACGCCTGTCATTAATGATTAAAGATTCCCCCCCATGAAGAGTGTCTATGGAAATATCCCCATTAGCGATCAAATCTTTAAAATTAGGGTCATTTTCTAAAGCCTGTTCTATCGCTTTTTGGATCGCTGTGTTTTTTTGTTTGATAGAAGCGCTTTCAGGGAGCTCTAGCATGATAGGGACTTCATGCATGTTCCCATCAGCTCCCTTTAAATTCAAACTCAATTCGTTTTTTCCGCTTCCATCAACCCCCAAAGAAAGGGCGTTTTTGTTAGTGAGCGTGGATTGGAGGTGTGAGCCAAAATAGATGCGGTTGTCTTCGCCGGTGTTTTTGGTATTCACCATTAATTGGTAGGGGTCATTCCCTCCTGTTTTCATCACAATGCCCATCACTTCGCCATTGGTAGCGTCTGTGATGCTTTGAGCCACATCGCCTAAAGTCATTCCTGCTTTAATATCAACGGCGTAGTCCTTGTTTTGCGTGTAGAATTTGAGCGTGGTATCCACTTGGCTAAAAATATCATCTCTTGAAGAAAATTTCGCCCCTAGTTCGTTAATATCGCCTTGCGCTAAATTTTGCACATCCACTTTAATATCCTGAATAGGCACGCCAGCCCCCACGCTCGCGCTCAACGCATCGCCTGTAACATTGCTTTTTCGGCTGATATAAGTGGAATAATCTGAAAGCGTTTTAACCGGGCCTTTTAGAGCTGAAAGGAGCGTTTTAATTTCTACAAGGGCTTTTTGTTTTTCAACATTTTGCTCCATTTTCTTGTCTAAGGGGGCGATTAACGCTTTTTCATCAGCGTCCTTAAGCTTGTCAATCACATCGTAATTCAAAACCTTACTGCCAAGCCCTAATGAGCTTAATGAACCTATTGCCATGTTTTACCTCTAATGTTTAGCCTCTTTTATCAAAGATAATGCCTATCACATCGCGCATTCTTTGCATAAGCTCCACGGCTTCTTTAGAGGGTATTTCTCTTATCACCTTATCCCCATTAGCGTCTTTGACTGAAACCACTAACCCTTTGATCGTATCGTTATAACTAAAATTAATATCCGTGCCAATGCGTTTCATTTCTTCATTCAGACGCTCGCTCAATAATTCTAGCTTGGGTTTGTATTGATCAGGGTCTATCGTTGTCTTAGATTCATCAACAGTGTTTATAGTGTTTGTGCGACTGATCTCTTTTGTAGGGGTTGTTTGAACGCTTGCATGAGATGCGGGAATCCCAATCCCTTGAACTTCATTGACCATAAAAACCTCCAAATTTTTCCATACCTATAAATGTAACTATTTCTTTGTTTGTTAAATTCTTTAGCTAATATCGGCAAAAAGACGATTTGTTAAATCTTAATTGCGCGCGATGAGTTCTAAGGGGTTAATGTGCTTTTCTCTCATGGTTACTTCAAAGCCCAAGCGTTGCTCAATGCGCCCTAAAACATAGCCTTTTTGGATCCGCATGCCGCTTTTAATGGTGGGGGCGATTTTATCCAGTTGAGAATAAATCGTGCGGATGCCGTTTTTATGCTCAATGATAACGACTTTTTTAAGCATGTTGATTTCTTTAGCGAACACGATTTTCCCGTCTAAAACGTTACGCACCAAAGCGTTTGGGGTTTTTGACACTAGCGTGATAGACTCGCTAAAAATTTTTAAATTATAAACCGGGTCAATATAGGGGCCAAATTTTTGCACCACTTCATAATCGTTCAAGGGAGCGATCGTTTTTGGCCCGTTATAGCTCGTGGTGTTGATATTTTGATAAGAGCTAGCCACTTGTTTGACTTCTAAGGCTTGAGAAGATTTTTTCAAACTGACCCTCTCTTCATTTTCTCTATTTTGTTTGATGATATTCAAGCGTTTTAAAAGAGCGTTTAAATTCTGGCGCTCTTTTTCTAAAAGGGTTAGCCGTTGGTTATAGATCGCATAGTCTTTTTGCATGCTTAAAATGAGTTTATTTTGTTCGGTTTGCAAGGATTTTAAGGTTACTTCACGATTTTTTTGCTCATCTATGACAGAGGAGATTTTTTGAATGCTGCTTTTGACTTTTAAAGCTTGCGTATTGAGATCTTTTTCTTCTTGGCTTAGTTGCGACATTTTAGACAGGGTGCTTTGGTGCAAGTTTTCAAACGCTACTTGTAAAATAACATCATTAGAAGAGGCTAAATTCTGCCCCTTTAAGGCTTGTGAGAAAAGAAAATCCTCTAAAAGCGTATCAAACACCCTCTTTTGTAAAGATGATCGCTGTTTTTGCAAATGATCTAAAGACTTGCGGTAGTTGGTTAGGACTTTTTCTTGCGCCAAACTTTCGTTACGATTTTTTTCAAGACTCTTTTTTAAGGCAACCATTTGGCGCTCAATTTCCGCTTTTTGAAGCTCTTTAGAGCGGATCGCTTCGCCTAAAGAACTCAAACGGCTGTTCAGTTGGTTTTTTTCTTCATGGGTTTTTTTCAAAAGGGTTTCTTTATGTTGGATATCTTTAGCAATATCGCTCACTTTTTGCGTGTTAGCTGATAGTAAGGTGGCTAATAAAAATATTCCTAATTTATACATGTCTAGTCCTCCAAGCTACAAGTAAAACAGAAACAAATGAGACCACAAGGCTAAAAAGCAGTCCCCATAAAAAATGGTTTAAAACAAACGCGCCTCCTATAATACCCAAAGTATCCATCGTTTTTTCAAAACCTTTTTGCGAAGTGGTATAAAGCATGAGCATGGGGGCTAAAAAGCTAGCGATTAGAGAATCCATTAAAGCTATTTTATACAAAAACCCGTTTTTAAAAGACACCGAAGCCCCTAATAAATCCATGATCTCTAATCTCTCATGGTATTGATAGATCCAGATGCGGACTTGCTTAAACATCAATAAAACCGATAAGACAAAAACCACTAACGCAAAGATATAGACCGCTGCTTTAATAAAACTCAAGAGATCATACACTTGCATGTAAGTTTTGGCAAAGACTTCAACTTTTTGAACGCCAGGGATTTTGAGCAATTTTTCTTTGATGTTTTCTAAACGCTCTTGAGTGGGGAATGTGGAAAGTTGTAAAGAATAAAAAAAGGGTAAATTCTTTCTTAATTCCTTAAGCCCGTCTGCACCTAAAGTTTTTTGAAGAGGCTCTAAAGAATAATTAGGATCAATCTCTTTTAACGCCGTGATTTCGCTAAAATTTTGACGCAACAATTCCAAGCCTAATTTTTGCGTGCTGGCCAACACGACTGAATAATCTTCAATCAATTTTTTTTCTTTTTGTTCTATCGCTTGATTGATAAACAACACACACTCTAAGCTAAACAATAACGCTACTAGGGGAATGATAAAGGCTAAATGCTTTTTAAGAGTATTCATAAACTTCCCCATCTTCTATATAAAATTTTCGGTGATAAGCGCTAAAATTTTTAGGGAATTTGTGCGTAACCACCACGATCGTAGCGTTTAATTGCGTGTTCATGCCCCTTAATAGACTCCAGATTTTATCGCTAGAATAATCGTCTAAATTCCCGGTAGGTTCATCGGCTAAAATGAGTTCAGGGCAGTTTGCCATAGCCCTAGCCATAGCCACTCGCTGTTGTTCGCCCCCACTGAGCTCTTTAGGGTAGCGGTTAGCCTTATGGCGTAAATCAATATGCCCTAAAAGTTTTTCTAGCTGCAAGTGGCATTCTTCTTTTTTGATTCCGCAAATAATCATCGGCAGTTTGATGTTTTGCTCAATCGTGTAATCTTGGATCAATTTATAATCTTGGAAAACCACGCCAATATTTTTACGCAAATCTAAAATCGTTGATTTTGAAGCGTTGTTCATGTTGATATTGCAAACTTCTAATTTACCGCTAAAAACCTTCAAATCCCCATAAAACGAGCGCAAAAGCGTGCTTTTACCGCTCCCGCTAGGCCCTGAAATGAATACGAAGTCTTTTCGTTTGATGCGTAAATTGGCATGTTTAATGACCGGCTCGTTTTGCTGGTATTGTAAGCATAAATTATTCGCTGCGATGATCACGCTCATCAAACTCCCTTTTGGCTTAGGATATTTTGAAGCAAGAGGTGCGCTTTGTGGTTGTTTAAGGTTTTTAAGGGGCTTTTATTGAGGTAAAAAAGCTTATTTTCTGCCAATAAAACAAACAAACGCACAGGCCAATCAAAATCCCCCATACTCAATTCCACTAAAAAATCCCCCTTATTCTCATAAATATTACAAACATGCGCAAAATACCCTTCTTTGATGATTTTTGGGGTTTTTAAAATCGCTCCAACGCTTTCTTTATTAATCGTTATTGTATCAAAAGAAAAATCCAATGCATGGTTATCAAAAGGGGTTTCATCCAATTCTAAAGAATAAATTCTTAAATCATAAATATCTTTTTTGAGTTTATTCCAACGCGCCTCATACTTGCTGACAACCGGTATTTGAGCGTTTTTTTTGATTTCTATCTCGCATTGAAAGTTTTTTAGGGCTAATTTTAGGCTGTCTTCAAAATAAAGGCTATCATCGGTGCGTAATTCCAAAAACCCTTTAGGCTTTAAAACCCTTAAAGCTTCGTTTAAAAACTTTTCGCTTAGCACCCGGCGGTGTTTTTTCTCATTCCATGGCACAGGGAAATGCACAAAAATCTTTTCGCACCTGTGATTTGGCATGCTCTCTAAAATTAAACGGCCATCGCCTTGCAAGATGTGCAGGTTTTTTAAATCCAATAATTCAATTTGCTTTAAGGCTTGCGCGATAGAGGGGGTGTGAATCTCTATGCCTAAGCATGTTTTAGTGGGGTTGTTTTTGGCTAATTCTATCAAATGCCTACCGCTCCCAAAACCAATTTCGGCTAAAATAGGGGCTTGATTGTTGTGGATAAAGTCTTCAAAAGTTCCTAAATCAAGGGCTTTTTTTTGGCTCGCATGTTTAGAATTTTCTTGCAAATTGTGCGAAATGACTTCAAAAGATTGCGAATAAATCCTTAAAGCTTGTTTTAAAATCTCTCGTTTTAAGGGCGTCGCTTTTTCGCTTTTGATCAAAAAATCATCCGCTCGCCGGATTTTTTGCAATAAAAAAATATGATCCTTAAAACTCGCATACACACAGCTTTTAGTGGGGTGTTTTAAGCTTAAAAATTCCTTATGAAAACAAAAATCCCCCTCAATTAAGGGGTATTCTAAAGGCTTGGAATCTAGCTTGGCTAAAAAATGGGGCATTAAAACCCTTTTAGCGCTCTAAAAACAAACGCACTTCTTTGCTTGGGTGCGACTCTAATCCATCTTTATCCACGCTCACCACTTGATAGCGGTAAGCCACGCCCACTTTCATGTCCTTATCCACGAATTGGTTTTTGGTGATATTCCCAAAACGCAAAGGGGTTTTAGAATTGGCTTCAAAACGATACACCGCATAGGTGGCTATTTTAGCGCTTGGGTTATTTTCCCATTGAATGAAAGCTGAAGAATCTTGAATAGTCCCTTTAGTGATGATAGGGGCTTCGGGCCTGTCAGCGGTCTCACCCATGGCAGGCTCTTTGGGTAACGCCCCTTCAAGATGCGTTTTATCAAGGGCGACGACTTTATAATAACGAGTGAGGTTGTCTTTTTCTATTTTATCCACATAGGAAGTGTTAGTGGTTTGAGCGATGAATTTGTATTTGTCGTTGCGGTTATTGGAAGCGTAAATGCGATAAGCTATCACATCTTCTTGGGTGGATTTATCCCAACTCAATTCAATGTGTCGTGTGAGGTTTTGGCTCACTCTAACATTAGTGATTTCTTTGGGTAAGTCTTTGGTTTTCCCCTCCACTATGACGCTAGGCCTGGATTTATCCCCCATGAAATTTTCAGCAATGACTTGGTAGCGGTATTTTTGCCCATCCTCTAAATCTTTATCAAAAAACTCCACGAATAAGCGGTTTTTTACAGCCCCTACATTTAAAAATTTGCCGTCTTTATTCTGCCTTTGAATGATGTATTTAGAAACGCTGGGATTTGGGTGCGGACTCCAAAAGACTTTCACGCTTTTAGGGTATTCAAGGCTTGCGAACACGCTTTCTACAGGATTGATAAAAGAGGTTTTTACTAGAATGGGGTCTGAAAGATTAGAAATTTTATCGCCCTTGTAAGTAGCGAGTTGGTAAGTGTAAGAACTCTCTGTTTCTAGCCCCTCATCATAATAGTGGGTCGCATAAGGGTTTTTAATCGTAGCGATTCTTTTAAGTTTGGAGTCTTTTTTCAAACGATACAAAATAAACCCATCAATGTCATAAGTATCAGCGATTTTAGGCCATTCAAAACCCACTGAACTCACATCGTTAATGGTTTTAATAGAATGGACTACCGGAAGCTTAGTATCTATATTTTCTTGATTATTAAGGGCTGAAAAAGTATGATTCCTGGTAGAAGAGCACCCTATAAAAACCGCTAATACCACACTACTTTGCAATAAAAGCGTGAAGTATTTTTTCTTCATCCAAGACCTCATCTAAATTCTCCTTGTCAAAAACTTTTTTAAGGTATTCTAACATATCCTTTAATAGGGGAACTTTAAAGCGCAGTTTTTGCTCGCTTCTAGGGTGTTTGAACTCTATCAAATAGGCATGCAGCATGATTCTTATTTCTTCTTTAGGAAGCACCCCATTAAGCCCGTAAAGATTATCGCCTATGATGTGTCTGTTTAAATATTCTAAATGCGCTCTGATCTGGTGCGTGCGCCCGGTGAATAGTTTAGCCCCTATCAAATCCATGCCATTTTGAGAAGTCAGCAAGCTGATAAATTCGCTTTTAGAATAGCGGCTTTTTTCTTTTTTAGCCGCTTTGAGCGCTATCATTTTTAAGCGGTTATTGGGGTTTCTTGTCAAATAGCATTCCACGCTCATTTTTTCTTCTTTTAAGGGCGTTGAAAGCAAGGCGATATAATAGCGCCCCATTGTTTTAGTTTTGAGTTGCTCGCTCAAACAAACATGGGTAAAATTGTTTTTAGCGATGACAATCCCTCCGCTTGTGTCCTTATCCAAACGATGCACAATCCCGTAGCGCTCTTTTAAGCCAAGATTGGAAAGCTCGTAATTTTGAGATTTTAACCAATCCACTAAAGTAGGCTCTTTCACGCTTGGGGCTTTATGGACGACTAGATTAGGGGGCTTATTCAATACCAACAAGTCTTCATCTTCAAAAATGACTTCTATTTCTAAATCAAGATCTTTTTTTAAGGGTTTGGGTGCGATTTTGGGCGTTAAAAGCGTGATTTCATCGCCCTCTTTTAAGGCTAACCCCCCTTTTTTGACCTCCTTTTTTTGACAAAACACCAGCCCCTCTTTAATCAAATTCAACACTTGGTTTTTAGAAATTTGCAATTCTTTGGCTAAAAATTCATCAAGGCGTTTGTAATGGGTAGGGGCGATGAAAACTTTTTGCATTCAAACTCTTTTTTGCATTTTTAAAAACCATTATTCTACTCAAAACCTTAAAAAAATCCTATTTCATTATTTGAATACGCTATAATCGGTGCGACAACATTTTGTGGCTCAAATCATTTTTAAAGGGGTTCTAATGGAACATAACGGGCATGATAAACTGAACGGCATTTTGCGTGGTTTTTTGGGCGACGCATTCACGCTTGATGGGAAAGAGGGAGGATTGAACATGAGCAAGATGCTTGAACACATCAAAAAAGAAAAACCAAAGATGAATATTTTGCTTATGGGAGCTACTGGGGTGGGTAAAAGCTCGCTCATTAACGCTCTCTTTGGTAAAGAAATCGCTAAAGCAGGCGTAGGAAAGCCTATCACTCAGCACCTTGAAAAATACGTTGATGAACAGAAGGGCTTGATTTTGTGGGACACTAAAGGCATTGAAGATAAAGATTACCACGACACCATGCAAAGCATTAAAAAAGAAATGGAAGATTCTTTTAAAACGCTTGATGAAAAAGAAGCCATTGATGTGGCGTATTTGTGCGTTAAATAGACTTCTGGTAGGGTTGAAGAGAGAGAGTTATTAAGCTTCGCTAAAAGTTGGAATATCCCAACGATTGTCGTTTTCACAAACACTCAAGCCGAAGCCGGCGATGCGTTTGTTAAAGAAACTAAAGAGATCATAGGCGAAGAATGGGGCTTTAAAGGTTTTGTCAAAGCTTATGTGAGAGTTAATTCCGTTGCCTTTTCATTTAGTGGGTTGAAAGTCCCTGTTGAAGGTTTAGAAGAATTGGTAGATGAAACGAAAAAATGCTTGATAGAAGCTAAGAAAAACAAACAAAACCATTTCTTGCTGATTCAAAAAGCTAATATCCAAGCGAGAAAACAGGCCATGATAGAGGAATGCAAAACCATTATCCATGTTGCATCCGGCGCTGCAGGAGCGGCTGGGCTTATCCCCATACCCTTTAGCGATGCACTCGCTATCGCGCCCATTCAAGCAGGAATGATCTATAAAATGAATGACGCTTTTGGAATGGATTTGGAAGAATCTGTAGCCGCATCATTAATCACAGGATTGTTAGGCGTAACCGCTGTCGCGCAAGTGGGGAGAACGCTCGTTAATAGTTTCCTTAAATTCATTCCTGTTGTGGGGAGTGTTGCAGGGTGCACAACCGCTGTAATTATCACAGAAGGCATTGGGTTTGCGTATTTGAAAGTGCTAGAAAAGTGCTTTAATGATGAGACGGGCGAAGTCAATTTACCTGATGAAGTTGGCATGATAACTTCTCTCTTTAAGGAGAATTATCTCAACTTGGATACAATCAAGAAATTAACACAATAAGATTAGGGGTTATGAAAAACGCATGGCATTAGACAAAAGGATTTGGATGCATTTTGATCTTTTGCCTTTTGTGTTTATTATCCCCTTGTTGGTGGTTTCTTTTTTATTGATTTTTGAGAGCAGCGCGGTTTTGAGCTTGAAGCAAGGGGTTTATTATGCGATAGGGTTTCTTCTCTTTTGGATCGTGTTTTTTATCCCTTTCAGGAAGCTCGATCGTTGGCTCTTTGTATTTTATTGGGCATGCGTTATTTTATTAGCGTTAGTGGATTTTATGGGGTCTAGCAAGCTTGGGGCGCAGCGATGGCTAGTCATTCCCTTTACTTCTATCACTCTACAGCCTAGCGAACCCGTGAAAATCGCTATCCTTTTGTTATTGGCGCATTTGATTAAAATCAACCCGCCTCCTTTTAAGGGCTATGATTGGGGCATGTTTTTAAAGCTCAGTTTTTACATTTGCTTACCGGCGGCTTTGATTTTAAAACAGCCTGATTTAGGAACAGCTCTTATTGTGTTGATCATGGGTTTTGGGATTTTACTTATCGTGGGTTTAAGGACTAGGGTGTGGCTCCCTCTTTTTATCGCTCTTTTAGTGGCTTCGCCTATCGCTTATCATTTTTTGCATGATTACCAAAAAAAGCGCATCGCAGACTTCCTTTCTGAAAAGCCTAATTACCATGTCATGCAATCCATTATCGCTATAGGATCGGGCGGGTTTTTAGGCAAATCTAAAGAAGCTTGCACACAAACCAAATTCAAATTCTTGCCTATCGCAACGAGCGATTTTATCTTTGCTTACTTCGTGGAGCGTTTCGGGTTTCTAGGGGCTATATTGCTTTTTGCGATTTATATAGGCTTGAGTTTGCATTTATTTTTTTATCTGTTTGAGAGCAACAGCGATTGGTTTTTAAAGATTGTAGCCCTTGGGATTTCTATTTTAATCTTTGTTTATTCCAGCGTGAATATCGCCATGACTTTAGGGTTAGCCCCTGTGGTGGGGATTCCCTTACCCTTATTCAGCTATGGGGGGAGCAGTTTTATCACTTTTATGATCCTATTTGGGATCTTAGAAAACCTGCTTGCTTTTCGCTATATTTTTGGATACAATAGCAAACCATCCTTTGGGAATTTTGGATTCTTAGCTCAGCTGGTCAGAGCGCTCGGCTCATAACCGATTGGTCGTAGGTTCAAGTCCTACAGAATCCACCACTCCCGCTTTTCTTTTATCCCCCTTTTTAAGTGAAAAGCGATTGGACGCTTTCGTTATGATAAATCCTTCTGATCACTTCCGCAAATAAGGACGCTACGCTTAAAGTGGTGATTTTATCGCATTTTTGAACTAAAGGGATAGAGTTAGTTACCACCACTTCATCTAACGCGCTTTCTTTAATGCGCTTGATCGCATTCCCGCTCAAAACCGCATGCGTGCCTAACGCCATCACAGAAGTTGCCCCTTGTTCTTTTAAGGCTAAAGCGGCTTTACAGATCGTGCCTGCAGTATCAATCATATCATCCACTAAAATCACATCGCGCTCCTTGGCTGAGCCGATAATATTCATCACTTCGCTTTCATTAGCTTTTTCACGGCGCTTATCCACGATGATTAAATCTAAGCCCATTTGATTGGCAAAATACCTGGCTCTTGTAACCCCACCCACATCAGGGCTAGCGATCACAGGGTTTTTTAACGCTTTAGAGCGGATATAGTCTCTAAAAACGATAGATCCGTATAAATTATCCACCGGCACATCAAAAAAGCCTTGGATTTGCCCGGCATGCAAATCCATCGTGATGATCCTTTCAATCCCCACTTCTTGCATCAAATTAGCGACCATTTTAGCCGTGATAGGCACTCGTGGAGCCGCTTTTCTGTCCTGTCTGGCATAGCCAAAATACGGCAACACCGCTGTGATAGAATTGGCCGAACTGCGCCTTAAAGCATCTACCATGACTAACAATTCCATTAAATTGTCATTGACCGGCACGCAAGTGGGCTGGATAATAAAAATATCTTTACCGCGCACCGATTCGCTGATTTGGATATTGATTTCGCCATCGCTGAATTTCCCAATCACCGCTTTGGATAAGGGAAAGCCTAAATGCTTTGACACTTCTTTGCCAAATGCAGGGTGAGCGCTCCCTGAAAAAATCTTAAACCCACGCATCTTTGCCTTAAACCCACGAGCCTTCATCGCTGACACTCCCTAAAATGAATTAAAATCAATTGTAGCGCACCCAAACTAAAAGCGTTTGTTTTCAATGAAGCTCCTTTTCTAATAAGTTTTTTAAGGTAAGATAGGTTTCATTAAGATCCATCCCGCACACCCTAGTTTGAGCGATAACGCTCATAAAATTGCTATCGCCTAAAAACCTAGGCACTAAATGCATGTGCAAATGCTCAGGAATCCCTGCTCCGGCGTTTCTGTGCAAATTCAAACCTAAATTAATCCCTTGAGCGCCATAAGCATACAACGCTTTTAAAATTTTAGGTGCTAATATATTCATGTTCAGCCAAGTATTCAGATCTAAAAGTTCCACGCTCGCTTGATGCGCATGAGGAATGATCAACAAATGCCCTGGGTTATAAGGGTAGGCGTTCATCACCACAAAGAGATCGCTATTTCTATAAAGCACTCTGTTTTCTGAATCTTTTGTAGGGTTTTGAGAAATTTCACAAAAGACACAACTTTTATTTTTCTCTTTCAAATAACTTTCGCGCCAAGGGGCGTATAAATGTTGCATGTTCATTTCCTAAATGTAATTAGGGGCGTCATTAGCGAATAAAATCAAATCGCCTTGAATCGTGGTGGCTTGTAAGATATTTTCCAATTGCGCCTTATCCTTGAGTAAGATTTTTTGGGGGTTTTTCAATTGTGAAGCAATCGTTTTGGAATTCAACTCCCCTGTGATGATAGCGACATCAAAAACCTCGTCTATTTTTTGCGCTAAAGCCTCATTACTTTCTGTATTGCTTTCCACTAATCCCGGTGTTACAATGACTTTACGCCCTTGATGCAAGCTCGCTAAACGAATGCCCTCTAACATGCCCTTTAAATTCCCATTAAAGCTATCGTCTATGATGATTTTTTGATTCACTTCCAAAAGTTGCAAACGATGGGCAATAGGGTTGAGTTCTAAAACAAGCCGTTTGATCCTTTCTTTCTCTAAGCCTAAATGCTTAGCGATTAAAATGGCTGAAGCGATATTATAAGCGCTAAACTCCCCTAGAACCTTTGTTTCAAATCTTTCCCAAACGCTATCTAAAAGCATTTCAAAAGAAGTGCCTTTTAAAGTGGATTGGATGTTTTTAACCAGGCTAGAAACATCTATTAAAGGGCTATCTTTAGGGGCATAGGGTTTGATTTTTTCCACAGAGTAACAAAAGGCTTTTTCTAAGCGTTTGGAATCCAATAATTCCGCTTTAGTCTCGCAAATATTTTCTAAAGTTTTAAAATATTCTAAATGCTGTTCGCCCACTTCTGCGACCACGGCAAGGTGCGGTTCAATAAGACGGGTGATTTCTTTAATATCGCCCTTATTCCTTGCCCCGGCTTCAGCGATATAGATTTCACTCTTATCGTCTAAATTCTGGTTAATATCATTCGCAAGCCCTAAAAGGGTGTTGACGCTTTTGGGGCTTGCATGCGCGTTGAATGTGGTTTGTAAGATTTGAAGCAAGAAATTTTTGGTGCTGGTTTTCCCAAAGCTTCCGGTAATGGCGATGACTTTTAAATTTTTTAAAGAGGCGATTTTATCTTTAGCGGTTTGCAAATACTGCTTGGATAGGACTTTTTCAAAGATTAAAGAAGCGCTTAAAACGAATATAAATAAACACAAATAAGCGAGTGCAAGTGAAATCCCATTCAAAGGGACTAGTTCTGCATTTAAGATTTCATGCAAGATTAAAAAGAGTAATAAGAAAATGAAAAAGCGCTTCACCCTTGGCGTGAAAACTAAAGGCTTGTCGTTGCGTTTGGCCCAGATAATGAGTATGGGCATTTGAATCACGCCGCAAAAGAAATCAAAAACAAACGGCATTTTGAAAGCATACGATAGGATAAACACCCCTAAAGGCAATAAAAAATAAATCCCATGCCAACGCATTTTGTGGTGCTTGGTTAAAATCCTAAACACGCTGTAATGATACCATTGCAATAAAGTCATTATATAATAGCCAAGCCCTGTTATAAAGAGCCAACGAAACGCTAAATTCAGCCAACTAAGACTTTGCATGATGATAATTCTCCACTAGTTTTTCAATCTCTTTTGCTTGGTTTAAAAAAAAGAAATGATCCCCTTCTAAAACGAATAACGCGCTTTTTTTCAATAGGGTTTGCATTTTTTGAGCGGAGCTTAAGGGGGTTGCTTTATCATCTTTACCCCAAAATAATAAAACTTCCTTCTCGCATCGTTTGAAATGCTCGCTAAAGTCTTCGCTAATCACTTTTTTAAAGGTTTCATACATGACTTGATTAAGCCCCATAGCGTCCTTACTCCTCAAAAACCCTAAATTCAAGCCTAATTTTTTAAGGATTTTAGCTAAAAGGATTTTACAACGCACTTTTAAGGGTTTTGGCTCTAAAATCCCGGCGCTGCTCAATAAAACCATCCGTTCGTTTTCACACAAGATCGCTACTTTCCCTCCAAAGCTATGCCCAAAAACGACATGCGCTTTTTTATCCACGCTTTTTAAAAACAGATTGATGATATTAGCATAATCTTTAGTCTCTAAAACTTTTTCATCGTTAGGGCTTTGATTGAAACCGGGCAAATCCACATACAAATGGTTGTAATTTAAAAAACAGCCTTGAAACGCTTGTTGCATGATTTCTTTAGAACTCCCCCAACCATGCAAAAACAAGGCGTTTAAAGGGCTATGGTGGTCTATAAAAGTGTAGGAAATGTCAAAAACGCTATCCAAATAAGCGATACTGCGTTTGGCCATTACTTATTCTTTTGGATTTGCAACAAATAAGAGTTTTTGATTTGGATTTTAGGGGTTTTGGGTAATGATTGCGCTAAATTTTCTAGCGTTGTTTTAAAATCATCAAACAAATAATGGGCCAAACTGCCAGGAATGGGGTTGATCTCATTAAGATACACTTCATTTTCTATGACAAAAAAATCGCAACGGATGATCGCGCCATCAAACAAATCGTTATAGAGTTTTTTAAAATTTTCTTTTAATTGTTCTTCTAGGGCGTTAGAAAGGTTCGCTTTAGGGGCTTTGGCGCGTGAAAAATCCAAATATTTTTGTTTGAAATCTAAAAATTCTTGTTTGTTAGGCTCTTCAATATAGGAAAAACAAAAATCCTTTTTGATCTTACAACCAGCCAAATTGTATTCTTTCACTCCCTGAATGAAAGGCTCTATTAAAACTTCTTTAGAATATTCAAACGCGCTGTCTAAAGCGTAATTTAATTCTTTTTCTTCTTTCACAACACTCACCCCTAAAGAGCTCCCAGCGCTATTGGGTTTGACAATGAAGGGAAAATTAAAGTTAATCAAATCTAGAGCGTTAGCGCGGTTTTTTTCGTTTAAAAGAATGTGATCTAAAGCCTTTATTCCTAAATTTTTAGCATAAAGTTTGGTTAAATGTTTGTTATAGCTCAACACGCTCGCTTCAACTCTAGGGCCTATAAAAGCGATACGATAAAATTCTAACAAGCTCGCTAATTTCCCGTCTTCGCCATCGCCCCCATGCACAAGGTTAATCATTAAAGGCAATTCTATCGTTTTAGACCCTAAAAACGAGTTTTTAAGCAAGCCATTGTGTGTGAGGATTAGGGGGGGTAATTTTTTTTCTTTGATTTGAGCGAAATATTTTGAATGCATGTTGGATTCTTCAATCAAATAAAAATGATGGTTTTCATCTAAAAAAATAAAATATTTAATCCTATCTTTTAACACTCCTTTAAGCGCGATCGCGCTCACAATGCTGATTTCATGCTCAAAACTCGCCCCACCAAATAAAACGCAAAACTCCACGATCAAACTCCCTGAAAACGATTACAATCAAGTCTATCTATATTTACCTAAAAAAAGGCTTTTGAATTTTCTTAAAATCAAAACTTAATGTTAAAAAATCCTAAAACATTGATGACTAATAACGCGCTCAATCCGGCTAAAACCCCGGCCAAAGCGTCATCAGCCACAACCCCTAAACCCCCTTTAACTTTTTTGTCTATTGTGCCAATGAGTGAGGGCTTAGTAATATCATAGATCCTAAAAAAGATAAAACTCAAGATCACACCCGCTAACGATAAGCCGCTAATCGCCATCGCAAGCCACATGCCCACTAATTCGTCTATCACAATGTAAGAGCTGTCATGAATCTTACTCTCTTCTTCTTCCTTGTCTATTTGAGTAATAGCGATAAGCCCAACAAAAATCGCCCCTAAAAACAAAGTGTTAGCCGAAAAAATTAAAACGGGCAAGCCTAGTAACAACGCCACCAAACTCCCTATCGTTCCTGGAGCTTTTTTAGAATACCCGCTAAAAAAAAGGGTTAAAAAACATGCGCGGAGATTAAATTTATCCAATCATTGCCTTAAATTCTTTCTAAATCATGGCATTTTAGCATTTTATTTGCATTAAAAAGCGATTTTCTTAAATAATAAGGCTTAATTTTAAGCGCGTTTTAGTATGATAACTTTTAAATTCTCTCAAAAATTAAAGGTTAATTTTAATGTTGCTTTTCACTCCAGGCCCTGTAGCCATTAATGAAGAGATGCGTTCAAGCTTTTCTCAGCCAATGCCCCACCACCGCACCAAAGATTTTGAAAAGATTTTCCAAAGCGTGCGAGAAAATTTGAAAAAAATGACCGGTTTAGAAGAAGTTTTGCTTTTAAGCAGCAGCGGGACAGGGGCTATGGAAGCGAGCGTGATTTCCTTATGTCAAAAAGAGTTGCTTTTTGTTAATGCGGGTAAGTTTGGCGAAAGGTTTGGCAAGATCGCTAAAGCCCATTCCATCAAAGCCCATGAATTAGTCTATGAATGGGACACATCCGCCAAAGTGGATGGAATATTAAACGCGCTTAAAGCCAACCCCAACATTGATGCGTTTTGCATTCAAGCATGCGAGTCTAGTGGGGGGTTACGACACCCTGTAGAAAAAATCGCTCAAGCGATCAAAGAAACTAACCCAAATGTTTTTGTGATAGTAGATGCGATCACCGCTTTAGGGGTTGAACCTTTAGAAATAACGCATGTTGATGCGCTCATTGGAGGGAGTCAAAAAGCGTTCATGCTGCCTCCTGCGATGAGCCTAATTGCATTGAGCCAAAAGGCGATTGATCGCATAGAAGAACGCAATGCGGGGTTTTATTTCAATTTGAAGAGCGAATTGAAAAACCAAAGGAATAACACCACAAGCTACACCGCTCCTATTTTGCACACTTTAGGGTTGCAACGCTATTTTGAATTGGTGCAGAATTTAGGGGGCTTTGAAGCGCTCTATAGAGAGACTAAACGAGTCGCTCTAGCCACCCAAAAAGCCGTTTTAGCGCTGGGTTTAAAGATTTTCCCTAAAAGCCCGAGCTTGAGCATGACAACGATTGTTAATGAGCATGCCAAAGCATTGCGAAATCTTTTAAAAGAAAAATACCAGGTGCAATTTGCGGGCGGTCAAGAGCCTTATAAAGATATACTCATTCGCATCAACCACATGGGGATCATTCCTGTTTACAAAAGCGCTTACGCCTTAAACGCCCTAGAGTTAGCCCTAAACGATTTGGATTTAAGGGAATTTGACGGCGCGGCGAACGCAACCTTTTTGAAGCAATATTACGAAATTTAAGGATCACAATGCATTATTCTTATGAAACCTTTTTGAAAGACAGCCTGGAATTAGTCAAACAAGTAGAGCAAATTTGCAATGTCCCAGAAGCCCTTGTGTGCGTGATGCGAGGGGGCATGACTTTAGCGCATTTTTTGAGTTTGCACTGGAATTTAAGGGAAGTTTATGGCATCAATGCGATTTCTTATGACACCACCCACCGACAAAACGCCCTAAAAATTGAAAATATCCCCACGATCAAAGATCATCTAAAAACCATTCTTGTGGTAGATGAGATCGTAGATAGCGGTAATTCTTTAGAGGCGGTGCTTAAAGTGTTGCAAGACAAACACCCTGATAAAAAGTTTTATAGCGCGAGTTTGTTCCAAAAAACAAGCGCGAAATACAAAGCCGACGCGTTTTTAAAAGACGCTCCTGAATGGATTGATTTCTTTTGGGAAGTGGATTTGAAAAACTTAAAAAGCCATTAACATGCAAATTAAAGAAAACAAACAACTTTGCTTAATTTCATTAGGTTGCTCTAAAAACCTGGTGGATTCAGAAGTGATGCTAGGCAAGCTTTATAATTACACGCTCACTGATGACGCTAAGAGCGCTGATGTGATTTTGATCAACACTTGCGGTTTTATTGAAAGCGCTAAACAAGAGAGCATCCAAACCATTCTCAACGCCGCTAAAGACAAAAAAGAGGGAGCGATTTTGATTGCGAGCGGGTGCTTGAGCGAACGCTATAAAGATGAAATCAAAGAGTTGATCCCTGAAGTGGATATTTTTACCGGCGTGGGGGATTATGACAAGATTGATATTTTGATCGCTAAAAAACAAAACCAGTTCAGCGAGCAAGTGTTTTTAAGCGAGCATTATAACGCGCGCATCATCACCGGATCGAGCGTGCATGCTTATGTTAAGATTTCTGAGGGCTGTAACCAAAAATGCTCTTTTTGCGCTATCCCTAGCTTTAAGGGGAAATTGCAAAGCAGGGAATTAGATTCCATTTTAAAAGAAGTGGAGGATCTAGCCCTTAAAGGCTATAAGGATATGACTTTTATCGCTCAAGATTCTAGCTCATTTTTATACGATAAGGGGCAAAAAGACGGCTTGATCCAGCTTATTAAGGCGATTGACAAACAACAAGCCTTAAAGAGCGCGCGTATTTTATACCTCTACCCCTCTAGCACCACTTTAGAGCTTATTGGCGCGATTGAAGACTCGCCCATTTTTCAAAATTATTTTGACATGCCCATCCAGCATATCAGCGACTCCATGCTTAAAAAAATGCGGCGCAACTCCAGCCAAGCGCACCATTTAAAGCTTTTAGATGCCATGAAGCAGGTTAAAGAAAGCTTTATAAGAAGCACGATTATTGTAGGGCATCCAGAAGAAAATGAGGGCGAATTTGAAGAATTGAGCGCGTTTTTAGACGAGTTCCAGTTTGATAGATTGAATATTTTTGCTTTCAGCGCGGAAGAAAACACGCATGCCTATTCTTTAGAGAAAGTGCCTAAAAAAATCATCAACGCCCGCATTAAAGCCTTGAATAAAATCGCTTTAAAACACCAAAACCATTCCTTTAAGGCTTTGTTAAATAAGCCCATTAAGGCGTTAGTGGAAAATAAAGAGGGCGAGTATTTTTACAAAGCAAGGGATCTCAGGTGGGCGCCTGAAGTGGATGGGGAAATTTTAATCAATGACAGTGCCTTAACCACCCCTTTAAAACCCGGGCATTACACGATTATGCCTAGTGTGTTTAAAGACAATATCTTACTCGCTAAGGTTTTAAGCCCTTTTTAAAAGCTAGCTATAAGGCTAAAAGCACGGCTAGAGCGCAGTTAGAGCGTGGGGGTTTGCGTTTTTTTTTGTTAGAATGCACGAGAAAAATCCGCTTGAGGCAGACAAAAATGAAAAACATTTATCTTGATGTGAAAGCCAGCATTGAAAATCTCCAAAATATTTTTAAGAACACTGATAATGAAAATGAAAGACTAAAAGAATCCAACCAAGAAGCGTTGGAGGTGTTTCAAAAATTAGAGCGTGAAAGTTTAAAAGAACTTGAAAGCTTGAAAAATAATGAAGAATGGGAAAATTTTACCATTGCTTTTTATGGGGAAACCAATACGGGGAAATCAACCCTCATTGAATGCTTGAGAATGTTTTTTAAAGAACGAAGTAAAGTGGTTCAACAAGAACGATTCAAGCGGCTTTATTCCAATTACCAAAACAACTATCAAAATGATGAACGCAAAAAACAAGCTATTTTAAACGAACTTCATTCATTGCAAGATGGAGCGATTATAGGCGATGGGAGAAGCGATTTCACTTTAAAAACACGATCTTATCCTTTCCAATACAACCATCAAAACTTTATTTTGCTGGATGTGCCAGGGATAGAAGGCAGCGAACAAAAAGTGGTTTCGCAAATTTCTAACGCAACGCAAAAGGCCCATGCTATTTTTTATGTTACCAAAACGCCTAATCCTCCGCAAAAAGGAGAAGAAGGGAAAAGGGGAACGATTGAAAAAATCCAAAAACAGCTTGATTCGCAAACAGAGGTATGGGCGATTTTCAACAAACCGATTACTAGCCCAAGAGCCTTAAAAGATAAGCTTATTAATGAAAACGAAAAAGAAAGCTTAAAAATTTTAAATAAAGAAATGAAAAACATTTTAGGCAAACACTACATGGGCTATAAAGCATTGAGCGCCCAAGCGGCTTTTTATGGCCTTGCGCAAGCTTTGATCCCAGAGACTGATTTTTATGAAAAGAAACAAAAATTTTTAAAAGATTTTAAAGCAGAAGAATTATTGTATCAATCCCATTTCAAACCATTAGCAGAATTTATAGCCGAAGAGCTTCTTAAAAACTCGCGCACCAAAATCATTCAATCAAACTGCAATAAAGCCTTAAAAGTGATAGAAAAACTACAAAAAACGATCACAACCACGATTGAAAAACGGATCGATCCAATGATTAAAGAAGCACAAGAACACCACCAAGAAGCTCGCTTTAATCTAGATCGTTCTACAGAAAAATTTATATTAAATTTAACCAATTCAGCGTTCTACGAAATCGATCAATTCAAATCTGACTTGAGAGAAAAAATGTATGCGCATATTAACAAAAATATTGAAGATGAGGAATGTAAAGAAATTTTTAAAAATGAACTCATTCAAGGAATTGAAACATTGCATGAAGACATAAAATGGCGGTTTAGAGAATGTGAGAAACGATTTGATGGAGAGATAAAAGAAGCTATTAAACAACTTGAATACAGAATTAAAGATTCTCTAGCAATGTTAGAGCACATCAGTATTGATAGAGGCTTTAATCTTAATTTTGATACTGATAGCGGTATTGATGGAACAAAATTAGCCACTTCAATAGGAGGTTTGGGTTTGCTTGGGATATTTAACGCTTGGAATCCTATGGGTTGGCTTGCTCTGACCGCAGGGATTATTGCAGGATTAGTTGGAATAGCCAGATCAATCTGGAGCTTTTTTAGTTCAAGATATCAAAGATCCCAACAAAAAAAAGAAGTGGATAAGAATTTACATCAAATTTGTGAAAAAATTGTGCAGGATGTGAAAAGCCGACTTGAAAGTCGCAAAAAAGACATACGGGAAAAGATTGAAAAACTCAAAGCCAATCTTAGACCTGTTGATAATTACGAACGCATGAAAGGACAATTGAAAGAAGCCCATGAAAAATTAGGATACATCTCTCATAGTATCCATCTAACAATATCAAAGCAAGGAGCATGCAATGAAGAATGAAACGCTAGGACAATTTAAAAAAGATCAAAAGAGGAATCAAGAAAATCTTAAAAAATTGCTTGATTTTATCCATACTGGAGAGAAATACGGCATCAAGATTGAAGAGTCTCTCAAAGACAAGATCCGTAATGCGATTAAAAATGTTGCCGGTCAAAAACTTAAAGTGGCTTTAGTGGGAGGTTTTTCTTGCGGGAAAACATCCATAGCGGCAGCTTGGATCGAGCGGTTAGACAAGAGCATGAAGATAGACCACAAAGAATCCAGCGATGAAGTTAAAATCTATAACATAGATAATGAAATTGAGCTGGTTGACACCCCGGGACTATTCGGGTTTAAAGAAAAATAACCGATAGCGGCACAATAGAACGCTATAAAGATATTACGAAAAAATATGTCAGCGAAGCCCATCTCATTTTATACGCGCTCAACCCATCAAACCCCATCAAAGAAAGCCATAAGGACGATTTGAACTGGTTGTTTAGGACGCTCAATCTTTTATCCAGGACGGTATTTGTCATCAGCCGTTTTGATGAAGAAGCGGATATTGAAGATGAAGAAGATTACAACAAAAGATTTAAAATCAAAAAAGAAAACATTCAAAACCGACTGAATGATCTCATTTCTTTAAGCGAAGAAGAAAAAGAAAGTTTGATTATTGTCGCTGTTGCGGCAAACCCTTTTGATTTGGGGGTGGAACACTGGCTAAAGCATAAAGAAGAGTTTCAAAAGCTCTCACATATCAAAGCCTTGCAAGACGCGACTCAAAAAAAGATTAAAGAAAATGGCGGGAAATTAACCATCATAGAAGAAGCCAAAAAAAGCGTCATTCAAGATGTTATCTATAGGCAAATGCCGCCTGCAAAACAAGCGTTGCAAGATATTAATAGAGAAATGGAATATTTGAATAAAACGCTTGAAAAAAGGCGAAAGGATATTCAAGATTTAAATAAAGAAATTTCTCAAGCCCGTATTCATTTAAAAGAATTTATAATAAGGTATTTTAGCGATCTCATCCTTCAAGTTTCTGGCACCAGCCTAGAAACCTTTAGTGATTTTGTTATTAGAGAAATAGGCGATAAAGGTATCAATATTGACACAAGAGTCCAAAATGAATTTGAAAAACAAACGCAAGGGATTTCAAATGAAATCGCTAAAATTGAAACCGATTTTAATGCCGATATGAGTTCTTTTGAAAAACATGCCGGAGCATTTGGAAGGATTGGAATCGATCTTTTAAAACAAAGCGGTTTTATCAATGCAACTAACATCAAAGTGGCTAGAGACGGGATAGTGGCTGTGGCAAAATTTGTGGGCGTAGATTTGGCTTTAAAATTCAAACCTTGGGGTGCTGTAAAATTGGCAGGCAACTTGAACAAAGCTTTACCGCTTATCGGTCTTGCTTTTGAAGTGTGGGATTCTTGGAAAGAAAGCCAAAAAATAGAAAAACTTGAAAAAGCTAAAGAAGAAATGAAATCCAGTTTTGACGGACAAAAACAAGAAATCTTAGATCTCATCAACGATGAAACCAGATTCAAACAAACATGTTTCCCAGAAATATTTAAACTAGAAAGATCGTTTCAAGAATTAGAAGAAAGCATTAAAAAAACGCAAGAGTTTAGTGAAGGACTGGAAAAATGGATTCAAGCTGGCGAAGATTTTATCAAGGGCGAAGATATTATAGATGTTGAGCCTAAAAGAAGAATGAACTGAATTTGTGTTAGAATTTCAAAAACGCATTAAAAAGGCTTTTTGGCTGAGCTTGAAACGGGCTAAGCCAACAACCGGTATTTTAAATGTTTTAATAAGGAAAGGCGATGTTTTCTAAAATTTGCCCAACTCTTAAGCTTTTAAACGCGTTTAAAAGCTCTTTATTCAAACGCATTTCAAGCCCTGTGCAAACCACTCGCATTGCCAATATGATTTGGGATATAAAAAACGCTCTTGAGGGCGAAAACGATCCATCAAACAAGGCGGGCAAGACTTTGGATTTGGTAGTGAAGTTTAAGAAAGAACACCCGCAGGATTTTGACGAATTGTTTGAAATTTTAAAAGAACTCATCCAAGAATACGAGCAAAATCCTGATGAGATCAAGCAAAACCTTAAAGAAATCTTAAAGTAAGGCAAGGCATGAACCACCTTTTAATTCTTTATAACCCTTACTACCAACAAGATGTCATCCAACAACATTTAAGCGTTTTACAGGAAAAATCCCAAGTGGGCTTTGGTAAAATCCGATCAAAGCTCAACGATCAAGAAAAGCACGACTCTTTAGAAGAGATTTACAAAGTCACCAACGAAAAAAATTTTTTGCAGCTTTTTTTGACCGATTACGCTAATTTATTTGCTGCTAAGGTGATAAAGGTTTCTAAAGAGATTGATGAGAGTTTGATCCCTAGCTATTATAAAGAAAAAAATTTGGAAGTGGAAGACTTTTTTATTATCAGCGATTTAAGGGAATTAGTCAGGGAATATTTTAGCCTTTTAAGGGATCAATTTTTAGCCAATTTCATCGCGCCCAACAACCACACTTACGCCATTTATGGGAATAATTATGTCTATCCTTTGCCGGTGAGGCTAAAAGAAGAGCGTTCTTATTTTTTAGACGATGAAAAGCATTATCTGAGCGTGTATAAAAGCAAAGAATATTTAACCATGCAAGAGAATTTCATGCGTTTTGTTTTTGGCAAAAGGCTTTTTTACCTCTTACACCCTGACAGCATCAATAACATCATCCATGCCGAATTAGAGCTTTTACAAAGCGAAAACGATCTTTTGAATGATTTTACCAGCATCATCGTCAAATACTCCAAAACCTTAGAATACGAAATTTATCTTTTCGCTAAACAAGTTCTTTTAAAGGCTTGCGCAAAAGATCCCAACCTTTATGATTTAGCTTACAAAGTCCAGGGAAAATCTTTGATACTTGAAGATTTTTTCACTCAAAAGCCTAATCTTGGGAGCGTTAAATTTTTACTCAGACACGAAAAAATCCAATGCCATCTAGAAGAAAACTTAAAAAGATTCATCAATTATCCTTTTTCAAAAAGCCTAAGTCTCATTCAAAACATCCGCAACGAAGCCGTCCACAAAAAAGCTCCAGGTTTGAATGAAGTGGAAAAAATAAGGAATGAAATTTTAGGCATAGAAGGCGCAAGCTTACTCAAAGGCGTTTTAACCCACAAGGAAACTTCATAAAAGCGCAACCCATTCAGCATGCGTTTAACACCGATTTGACAGCGCGAGATTTTAAAAATTATTTAGAGCCTTTAAGAGAGGGGAAAAATTTATTGGGTTTTTCAGGTGGGTTGGATTCTGTTTGCTTGTTCCATCTTTTAGTTGGAGAAAACATCGCTTTTGACATCGCTTTAGTGGATTATAACACGCAAAAACAGCGCCTTGAAATCATCCAACACGCTCAAAAACTCGCAAAAACACACCATAAAAAATGCTACATCCATTACGCCCCAAAAATCGCGTGCAATTTTGAAATGCAAGCGAGAAAGATCCGTTATGATTTTTTTGAAACCCTAATCAAAGAGCATTCTTACAAGCATTTGATTTTAGCGCACCATTTGAATGACAGACTGGAATGGTTTTTGATGCAATTAAGCAAAGGAGCCGGATTAAACACGCTTTTAGGCTTTCAAGCCTATGAAAAAAGAGAATCTTATGCGATTGTTCGCCCCTTGCTCTACACCCCTAAAGACACCCTTAAAACGCTCGCTAAAGATTTGAAATTTTTTGAAGATGATTCTAATTCTTCTTTAAAATTCAAACGCAATTTTTTCAGGAAAAATTACGCTAACGCCTTGATGCAACATTATTCTAAGGGCATTATCCAAAGCTTTAAATTTTTGGATCAAGAAAAAGAGCGGCTTTATCCTTTAACGCCCGTTTCACAAATGCATGGGATCACTTTTTTTAAGCATTCGCAAAACGCGCTTTTTATGGTGGATAAAATCTTAAAACAAAAGGGGTATGTGTTGAGCTTTTCTCAAAAAGAAGAAATCAAACGCCATTTTTTTAGCTTAGAAATCGCTCAAAAATTCATCATTGAAAGCGATAAAAAGCATGCGTTTATCGCCCTTAAACCCCCAAAAACTTTAAGCATGCCAAAGGATTTTAAAGACAGAGCCAGGAGGTTGGATATCCCTAAACGCTTAAGGCCTGTTTTATATGCAGAGTTTTTAAAACAACCAACGCATGGTTTTTTAACCCGTTTTAAACAGAGTTTAATCAATCTGTAAAAGTTAATTTTAATCAAGCGATAAGTTTTTAAAGCACTTTTTAACCTTGATTGTGTCAAAATACAGCAAAAAACTTTGATATGAGAGCGGATGGACTTTAAGAATAAAAAATGGCTTTTTCTAGCCCCTCTAGCAGGCTATACGGACTTGCCTTTTAGGAGCGTGGTGAAAAAATTTGGCGTGGACGTTACCACAAGCGAAATGGTGAGCTCACATTCGTTGGTGTATGCGTTTGATAAAACTTCTAAAATGTTGGAAAAATCCCCTTTAGAAGATCATTTCATGGCGCAAATTTCAGGCTCTAAAGAAAGCGTAGTCAAGGAAGCGGTGGAGAAAATCAACGCTTTAGATCATGTGAATGGGATTGATTTTAATTGCGGTTGTCCTGCTCCTAAAGTGGCTAATCATGGTAACGGGAGCGGGCTATTAAAGGATTTAAACCACTTGGTGAAGCTTTTAAAAATCATCAGAGAAAACACCAATAAAAAAATCACAAGCGTGAAAGTGCGTTTAGGCTTTGAAAAAAAAATCCCTAAAGAAATCGCTCATGCCTTAAACGACGCGCCGGTGGATTATGTGGTGGTGCATGGGAGGACACGAAGCGACAAATACCAAAAAGACAAAATAGATTATGAAAGCATCGCTTTAATGAAAAAGATTTTAAAAAAGCCGGTGATAGCCAATGGCGAAATTGACAGCGTGAAAAAGGCCTTTGAAGTTTTGCAAATCACGCAAGCTGATGGGCTAATGATAGGGCGAGCGGCCTTAAGAGCCCCATGGATATTTTGGCAAATCAGAAACAACACCACAAAATTACCCGCAGTCGTAAAAAAAGACCTGGTTTTAGAACATTTTGATAAAATGGTGGAGTTTTATGGGGATAGGGGGGTGATCATGTTCAGGAAAAACTTGCATGCTTACGCTAAGGGTGAGATGCAAGCGAGCGCGTTTCGTAATTGCGTCAATACCCTTATAGAGGTAAAGAGTATGCGAGAGAGCATAGAGGAATTTTTTAATCAAGAAACGTTACAAAGTGAAGTGCCATTATGGGTAGAATTGAATCAAAAAAGCGTTTGAAAGCGTTCATTTTTTTAGCGAGTTTGGGGGTTTTGTGGGGCAATGCCGCTGAAAAAACGCCTTTTTTTAAAACGAAAAACCACATTTATTTGGGTTTTAGGCTAGGCACAGGGGCTAATACGCGCACAAGCATGTGGCAACAAGCCTATAAAGACAACCCCACTTGCCCTAGCAGCGTGTGTTATGGCGAGAAATTAGAAGCCCATTATAAGGGGGGTAAAAATTTGTCTTATACCGGGCAAATAGGCGATGAAATAGCTTTTGATAAATACCATATTTTAGGCTTAAGGGTGTGGGGGGATATAGAATACGCTAAAGCGCAATTGGGTCAAAAAGTGGGGGGTAACACCCTTTTATCCCAAGCCAATTATGACCCAAGCGCGATTAAAACCTACGATCCTACTTCAAACACTCAAGGCTCTTTAGTTTTGCAAAAAACCCCAAGCCCTCAAGATTTTCTCTTCAATAACGGGCATTTCATGGCGTTTGGTTTGAATGTGAATGTGTTTGTTAATCTCCCTATAGACACCCTTTTAAAACTCGCTTTAAAAACGGAAAAAATGCTGTTTCTTAAAATAGGCGTGTTTGGTGGGGGTGGGGTGGAATACGCCATATTGTGGAGTTCTCAATATAAAAATCAAAACACGAAACAAGATGATAAATTTTTTGCAGCGGGTGGGGGGTTTTTTGTGAATTTTGGGGGTTCTTTGTATATAGGCAAGCGCAACCGCTTTAATGTGGGGCTAAAAATCCCTTATTATAGCTTGAGCGCGCAAAGTTGGAAAAATTTTGGCTCTAGCAATGTGTGGCAGCAACAAACGATCCGACAAAACTTCAGCGTTTTTAGGAATAAAGAAGTTTTTGTCAGCTACGCGTTTTTGTTTTAGTGTGGCTTTCGTTCTTATTAAACACTGATGATAAAATTCAAAAAATCATTTTATCGTTACAAAAATTAACACTTCAAAGATAAATAAGTTAAAAACACCCCAAAATCTTTTTTTTTTTTTTTTGGAAATCCAATAAGTTTATTATAAAATTAAACTCATTGTAAATCTATTATCATTTTAGAATATTTTTGCAACAAAAAAATTACTTTAAGGAACACTTTTATGAAAAAACGATTTTTACTTTCTCTATCCCTTGCAGCGTCATTACTTTATGCTGAAGACAACGGCTTTTTTGTGAGCGCGGGCTATCAAATCGGCGAAGCGGTGCAAATGGTCAAAAACACCGGTGAATTGAAAAACTTAAACGAAAAATACGAGCAATTAAACCAGTATTTAAATCAAGTGGCTTCGTTGAAGCAAAGCATTCAAAACGCCAACAACATTGAGCTGGTCAATAGCTCTTTAAACTATTTAAAAAGCTTTACCAACAACAACTACAACAGCACCACCCAATCGCCCATCTTCAACGCCGTGCAAGCCGTTATCACTTCGGTATTGGGTTTTTGGAGTCTTTATGCGGGGAACTACTTCACTTTTCTTGTGGGTAGTGGTGACAAACCCGCTGATGTCTATGGTAACCCTCCTCCTTCAACGATTATAAACAACTGCTCATCAAAAGAAGTCGGAAATTTATATTGCGGTATGGATACAACCACTTACGACAAGATGAAAAAACTCGCTGAAAGCCTCCAAGCAGCTCAAACAAACTCTGCCACTAAAGCGAACAATCTTTGCGCTTTATCCGGATGTGCTGCAACAGACTCAACATCAAACCAACCAAGCTCAACCGTAAGCAACGCTCTTAACTTGGCGCAACAGCTTATGGATTTAATCGCAAACACCAAGACGGGTATGGTGTGGAAAAATATCGTCATCAGTGGTGTTTCAAACGAGCCCGGCGCTATCACATCCGCTGGTTATCCAACGCAATACGCGGTGTTTAACAACATTAAGGCGATGATACCTATCTTGCAACAAGCGGTTACGCTTTCTCAAAATAACCACACATTATCTGCTAGTTTGCAAGCTCAAGCTACAGGATCTCAAACAAACCCCAAATTCGCTAAAGACATTTACGCTTTCGCTCAAAACCAAAAGCAAGTCATCTCTTACGCTCAAGACATTTTCAACCTCTTTGATTCCATTCCTAAAGATCAATATCGTTATTTGGAGAAAGCCTACTTGAAAATAGCCAATGCGGGTTCAACGCCTACTAACCCCTATATGGCAGTTGTGAATTTGAATAAAGAAGTTCAGACGATCCAAAACAACGTGAGTTATTATGGTAACCGGGTGGATGCGGCTTTAAGCGTGGCCAAAGATGTTTATAACCTAAAATCCAATCAAGCAGAGATTGTAACCACTTATAACGACGCTAAGAATTTGAGCGAAGAGATTTCTAAACTCCCGCACAATCAAGTCAATACAAAAGACATTGTTACACTACCTTACGATAAAAACGCCCCAGCAGCGGGCCAATACAACTACCAAATCAACCCAGAGCAGCAATCCAATCTTTCTCAAGCTTTAGCAGCGATGAGCAATAACCCCTTTAAAAAGATAGGAATGATCAGCTCTCAAAACAATAACGGTGCTTTGAACGGGCTTGGCGTGCAAGTGGGTTATAAGCAATTCTTTGGCGAAAGCAAAAGATGGGGGTTAAGGTATTACGGCTTCTTTGATTACAACCACGGCTATATCAAATCCAGCTTTTTTAATTCTTCTTCTGATATATGGACTTATGGCGGTGGGAGCGATTTGTTAGTGAATATCATCAACGATAGCATTACAAGAAAGAATAACAAGCTCTCTGTGGGTCTTTTTGGAGGTATCCAACTAGCAGGGACGACATGGCTTAATTCCCAATACATGAATTTAACCGCGTTCAATAACCCTTACAGCGCGAAAGTTAACGCTTCCAATTTCCAATTTTTGTTCAATCTCGGTTTGAGGACGAATCTCGCTATGAAAAAGAAAGAAGACAGCGAACATTCCGCGCAACATGGCATAGAACTAGGCATTAAAATCCCCACCATTAACACGAATTACTATTCTTTTCTAGGCACTCAATTGCAATACAGAAGGCTCTATAGCGTGTATCTCAACTATGTGTTCGCTTACTGAGTGATTCAAACTCTCTTTTTTAAGAGGGTTTAGACAAACCGCAACACCAAGCTTTTTATCGTTGGTGATAAAATCTACAAAACTAACGGCGCGGCAACAAACCCTAACGCTACGCTCAAAGACACGACTAAAACCCCAGGGATCAAAAACGCATGATCAAACACATAACGGCCCATTTTAGTGGTGCCGGTGTTATCCATAGCGATCGCTCCTAATAAAGTGGGGTAAGTGGGTAACACAAACAACGCCGAAACGCTCGCAAAAGAAGCCACGATAATATACAAATGCTCCGTGTGGTTAGCGCTAACGCCTAAGGCTGTGATCACGCTTGGGATGAGCGCTTTAGAGGTGGCGGCCTGCGAATACAAAAGCATGGAAGCCAAAAAGAGCGCTACGGCTAATAAAAACGGATAATCAGCGATCAAAAAAGAAGCGTATCGCTTGATTTCATCTATATGATTGCTCACAAAAGTATCGCCCAACCACGCCACGCCTAACACGCACACGCATGCTTGCATGCCGGATTTAAACACGCTTGAATGAGCGATTTCATTAGCGTTGATCTTACAAAAAATCACAATTAAAGTCGCCACGCTTAGCATGAAAGACACAATCGCGTAATCTCTGCCTAAAATCACCGGGCTAATTAAAGCGATATTTTTAGAAATCGCGCTCGCATAAAAAACGATCGCTACAACCCCACCGATAAAAATCCATAGCGATAATTTCGCGCTTTTTGAGGTTTCTTTTTCTTCTTTGATTTTAGGGGGCGAAATTTTGCCCGCTTTCAAACGCTCTAAATAATGCGGATCGCTGTCTAACTTTAAATCAGTAAAACCTATAATAAACGCCGTGAGCATGCATGCTAAAAAAGTCGTAGGGATCCAAACCATTAAAAGGGTCAAATAATCCGCTCCTAAAGGCTCTAAAATGCCGCTCATAAACACCACCGCCGCGCTCACCGGGCTTGCGGTAATAGCGACTTGACTGGAAACTACCGCTAAGCTTAAGGGCGCTTTGGGTTTGATGTTTTGGCTCTGGCTCACTTCCACAATCACCGGGATCAAGGAAAAAACCGTATGCCCAGTGCCGGCTAGTATCGTTAAACAATACGCCACGCTTGGCGCGAGGTAATTGATTTGCTTAGGGTGTTTCCTTAAAATTCTTTCAGCGATTTTGACCAAATAATCCAAGCCCCCCGCTTTTTGCATCGCGCTAATAGCGCTAATGACTGCCATGATGATTAAAATCACATCAAAAGGGATTTTGCCCGGATTTAGCCCCAAAAATAAGCATAAAACAAGCACGCCCAAGCCCCCCGCATAGCCCACTCCCAAGCCCCCTAGCCTTGCCCCTAAAAAAAGCGAAAAAAGTAACACTACAATTTGAAAAAAGGCATCCACTATTAACCCTTTTTAAATTTATTTTAATGATGTTTTACTATACTATAAAATCTTTTAATTTCAAAAGGTGGTCCATAATGAGAATATTTTTGAAATTGTTGATTCTTTTATTTTGTTTGAAGGGGCAGGTTATGGCTCAAAATTTACCCACCATTGCTTTACTGGCGACAGGGGGGACGATTGCAGGGAGTGGCACAAGCGCGAATTTAGGTAGTTATAAAAGCGGTGAGTTGGGCGTCAAAGAGCTTCTTAAAGCTATCCCTAGTCTCAACAAGATCGCTCGCATTCAAGGGGAGCAGATTTCTAACATCGGCTCACAAGACATGACTGAAGAGGTGTGGTTCAAGCTCGCCAAACGCACCCAAGAATTGCTAGATGATAGCCGCATTCAAGGCGTGGTCATCACGCATGGCACGGACACTTTAGAAGAGAGCGCGTATTTTTTGAATTTAGTTTTACATTCCACAAAACCGGTCGTGCTGGTGGGAGCGATGCGTAATGCTGCTTCTTTGAGCGCGGATGGGGCTTTGAATTTGTATAACGCACTGAGCGTAGCGTTTAATGAAAAAAGCGCGAATAAAGGCGTGTTGGTGGTGATGGATGATAATATTTTTAGCGCTAGGGAAGTGGCTAAAACGCACACCACCCACACTTCCACCTTTAAAGCCTTAAATAGCGGTGCGATAGGGAGCGTGTATTATGGCAAAACGCGCTATTACATGCAGCCTTTGAGGAAACACACCACAGAGAGCGAATTTTCCCTTTCACAACTCAAAACCCCCCTGCCTAAAGTGGATATTATTTACACGCATGCCGGCATGACCCCTGATTTATTCCAAGCGAGTCTAAACTCGCATGCAAAAGGCGTTGTGATAGCCGGGGTGGGTAATGGGAATGTGAGCGCTGGGTTTTTAAAAGCGATGCAAGAAGCGAGCCAAATGGGGGTTTTAATCGTTCGTTCTAGCAGGGTAGGCAGCGGTGGAGTTACTTCAGGCGAGATTGATGACAAGGCTTATGGTTTCATCACAAGCGACAATTTAAACCCCCAAAAAGCCAGGGTGCTTTTACAACTCGCTCTAACTAAAACGAATGATAAGGCAAAAATCCAAGAAATGTTTGAAGAGTATTAAAACGCTCTTTAGAATGGTTTGAAACGCTGAAGCGGTTTTAGGTTTTTATTTTTTGATTGGTATTTTAATCTGGTTGGGGGTAGAAGTCGCCTTTAATGGTAAATCCCACGCTTGGCTGATTACCATTCATGTTGGGTAAGCCTTTAAAACTCAAGCTGACTTGTTTTATCACACACTGAAACCCTGTGTCGTCTTTTAAAGTGCATCCGCCTAAAATAGGATTTCGCATCCTTGCGTTAAGCCATGTTTTATACGCTGGGCTTGTTTTAAGAATGGGGATTTTAATTGTGATTGGTAAGAAAATATTCACGCTTGCTACGGTTTGCATGGCGGTTGGTAACCTTTTGACTACCTCATCTTCCATTTCCACGCTCATCTGTTCCTCGCCTAAATCAAAAGGCGTTATATCAAAGGCTGGGTTGTTACTAAACACTGCAGTGTTAAACACTCGCCCTAAAATATTCATTTCATTATTTGGGTTATATGTATAAGCCATATAATATCCTTTATTAAAAATTTAAATGGCTAAAATTATACAATACTCTACTTAAAAAACCAACAGATACAAATTACTAATAATATTTTATACAATAACTAACAGCACACACCCCAAACGCTTAAAAAGCGTATAGGATTTTTATTTAAAGGGTTTGAAGCTTTGATGGAGAAAGGGGAGCGTTTTAAGCTTTATTTTTTATCTTCGCCATGATCATCATGATCGTGGTCTTTTTTGTCTTGTTCTTTGTCATGCCCTTTTGCTTTATCATGATCGCCATGTTTGTGGTGTTTATGCATTTTTCCATGATGGCATGATCTCAATCCCAAATCATCATCCATGCCTTTCATGTTGCTTTTTTTAAGCGCTTCTTTAACGGCTTTTTGATGGGCTTCAAAATCCGCCACGGTCATGTTGTCTGTGTTTTTAATCGCATAATCATGCAACTGCTTATGGAACGCTTCTCTTTTGTCTTCAGGCATTTTTTTCATGCGCATTCTCAACTCTTTTTTATAATCCACAATATCCTGCGGAGCGACAATTCCAGCCATTTTAGCCAAATCTTCATCGCTCGTTTTACTGAAATCTTTGGCGTTTAGAGCCACAAACAATAACGCGCTCATAGAAAGTATTTTCAACGCTTTTTTCATGTTTTATCCTTTTAAATTAAATTTTATCTCACTTAGGAGAACAATGTTCGTCTTTTTTCTTAACAGCCCTACACCAAACTTTTCTCGTATCGCCGCTGCAAACGCTCACATTAAGCCCTTTTGCCTTAATTTCTTCTTCGCTTAGACCCTTGGTTTTTTCTTCTAATTCCTTACGCACTTCTTCGCGCATTTTTTTGAAATCCTCTTCACTCATTTGCGAAAGATTCTTTTTAGCGATCCGACTGAAATTCGCGCGGAATTTCTTGGCCTCTTCAGCGTTTAAGGCTTTAAGGCGTTTGGACACTTCCATGCGATAATCAATCGCTTCGCTAGAAGGCAGAGTGCCTGCTAATTCTAAAAGCTCCTTATCTTTGAGTTGCGAAAAATCCCTAGCGCCTAAAACCTGTAATCCAAGCAAAGCTACTAGGCAAAAAGCCAAACTCTTTCTCATTCCCAATTCCTTTGTCTAAATTTTTGCTACTTTAGCAAATTTTTGCATTTTAGCATGTTAATCTAAACCCACTATTAAACTCCGCTAAGAGTAGTAAAAATGGGGTTTTTAAATTTTGTGCAATCATCATTTAACTTTTATTTATAAAGGTCGTTTTAAACCCTAAAATTTTAAAATACCCTTTTGAATGATTGGTTTGCATGGCGTTGGTAGTTTTTGGCTTATTTTGAGTGAAAGGATTTAAGCAAGATGTTTGTGGTTTTTATAGAAGGTTTTGGTTTAGCGATTTCTTTGTGCGCGGCGGTGGGGGCGCAATCCTTGTTTATTGTGGAAAGGGGGATGGCTAGGAATTATGTGTTTTTGATTTGCGCTCTGTGTTTTATGTGCGATATAGTGTTGATGAGCATGGGCGTGTTTGGCGTGGGGGCTTATTTTGCGAAAAACCTTTATTTGAGCTTATTCTTAAATCTATTTGGGGCGGTTTTTACCGGATTTTACGCTTTTTTGGCTTTAAAAACCCTTTTTCAAACCTTTAAAAAGAAGCAAGTCCAAACCCCTAAAAAATTATCCTTAAAAAAGACCTTATTATTCACTTTAGGCGTTACCTTACTCAACCCTCAAGTGTATTTGGAAATGGTGTTTTTAATTGGCGCGAGCGCTTTATCTTTTAACCTAGCTCAAAAATTTGTCTTTCTAGCTGGCACTTTATCGGCGGCTCTTTCTTGGCTTTTATTGTTATGCACTTTATCGTTGCGTTATGGCCCTAAACTTTTAAACAACCAAAAAATCTTTATGGGGGTGAATCTCTTTGTAACCGCTATCATGGGAACGCTTAGCGTTACCTTATTTAGGGATTTTTTAGCACTATTGAGTAAAACCTAAAAAGGGGCTAGTTTTAAGTCATTTTGCATTACAATACTCCTAAATGAGTTTTAAGGATTACAATCAATATGCAAGTTTTAGCGTTAAAATACCGCCCCAAACATTTTAGCGAGCTAGTCGGTCAAGAGAGCGTGGCCAAAACGCTTTCTTTAGCCCTAGACAACCAGCGTTTGGCTAACGCTTATTTATTCAGCGGGTTAAGAGGTTCGGGTAAAACCAGCTCTTCTAGGATTTTTGCTAGGGCTTTAATGTGCGAAACAGGGCCAAAGGCTGTGCCTTGCGATACTTGCATCCAATGCCAGAGCGCTTTAAACAACCACCACATAGATATTATAGAAATGGATGGGGCGTCTAATAGGGGGATTGATGATGTCCGTAACCTCATAGAGCAAACGCGCTACAAACCAAGCTTTGGGCGTTATAAAATCTTTATCATTGATGAAGTGCATATGTTCACCACCGAAGCGTTTAACGCGCTTTTAAAGACATTAGAAGAGCCTCCTAGCCATGTGAAATTCCTTTTAGCGACAACAGACGCTTTGAAATTGCCTGCTACCATACTCAGCCGCACCCAGCATTTCAGGTTTAAAAAAATCCCTGAAAATTCCGTTATTTCTCATTTAAAAACCATTTTAGAAAAAGAACAGGTGAGTTATGAAAGTAGCGCGTTAGAAAAACTGGCTCACAGCGGGCAAGGGAGCCTAAGGGATACGATCACTCTTTTAGAACAAGCCATCAATTATTGCGATAACGCTATCACAGAAAGCAAGGTGGCTGCAATGTTAGGGGCGATTGACCGAAGCGTTTTAGAAGATTTTTTTCAAAGTTTAATCAACCAAGATGAAGCGCGATTAAAGGAGCGTTATGCCATTTTAGAAAATTATGAAACCGAGAGCGTTTTAGAAGAAATGATGCTTTTTTTGAAAGCGAAATTGTTAAGCCCTGATTCGTATTCCATTCTTTTAATAGAGCGCTTTTTTAAAATCATTATGAGTAGTCTCAGCCTTTTAAAAGAAGGGGCAAATGCCAGTTTTGTGCTGTTGTTATTGAAAATGAAATTCAAAGAAGCTTTGAAACTCAAAGCCCTAGACGATGCGATTTTGGAATTAGAGCAAACCCCTTTCAATCAAAACCCTAGCATAAGCTATAACGCCTCTAAACAAGAACCTAAAAGCACAGAAAAAATAGAACAAGCAGAAAGAATAGAGGGAACAGAAAAAAAAGAAAGTGCAGAAAAAAAAGAGAACGCAGAAACCCCGCAAACTCCCATGCTTTCAGCCAAAGATCGCATTTTTCACAACCTTTTCAAGCAAGTTCAAACATTGGTTTATGAGCGCAACTACGAATTGGGGGCGGTGTTTGAAAAAAATATCCGTTTCATTGATTTTGACAGCCAGACTAAAACCTTGACTTGGGAGTCTTTAGCCACCAATAAAGATAAGGAGCTTTTAAGAGAACGATTTAAAATCGTGAAAAGTATCGTTGATGGGGTTTTTGGCAAGGGCGAAAGTATCAAAATCGCTTTAAAAAATCATTCAGAAAATAAAAGCGCTCCAAAAGAAACTAAAGAGGTTAAAGATTTTAAAATCTCTTCTTTAAAGGAAAAAATCTTACCCAAACCAACCACCGAAACCACGGCTGAAATGCAAGAAAAAGAAACTAAAGAAGCGGTTAAAAAAGAGATTAAAGAAAACGACACTAAAGAGGTTCAAGAAACCCAACCCAAAGAAACCCCTACAGCCTTGCAAGAATTCATGGCTAACCACTCTGAGCTGATTGAAGAAATTAAGAGCGAGTTTGAAATCAAAAGCGTGGAATTGTTATGAGGGCGAATTTAGACGAGTTGGACAAAGTGGCGGCCGCAATTTTAAAAGATAATTTTAAGGGGGTGGTGCTTTTAAAAGGCGTTGTGGGGAGCGGTAAAACGACTTTAGTTCAAGCGTGCTTGAAACACTTGGGTTTAGACATTCAAGCGACTTCGCCAACCTTTAGCTTGATGCATGCTTATAGCGAGAGCGTGTTCCATTACGATTTTTACATGCGCGATTTAGAGGCTTGCTTGGAGCTTGGCATGTTGGAGTGCTTGTTAGAAAAGGGGATCCATTTTGTGGAATGGAGCGATGAAAAATTAGAAAAAATTTTAAAAAAATACGATTTAGCTATTAAGGTTGTAGAAATCAAAACCGAATTAACCAGCCGTTTTTATACAATAAAGATCGCTTAAAGGGCCGCTTGAATGGATATTTTAAAAGCAGAGCATTTAAACAAACAGATTAAAAAAACCAAAATCGTTTCAGATGTTTCTTTAGAAGTGAAAAGCGGCGAAGTGGTGGGGCTTTTAGGGCCTAATGGGGCGGGTAAAACCACCACCTTTTATATGATTTGCGGGCTTTTAGAGCCTAGTGGGGGGAGCGTTTATTTAAACGATGTGAATTTAGCTAAATACCCCTTACACAAGCGTTCTAACTTAGGCATAGGCTACTTGCCCCAAGAATCCAGCATTTTTAAAGAATTGAGCGTGGAAGAGAATCTAGCCCTAGCGGGGGAAAGCACTTTTAAAAACTCTAAAGAGAGCGAAGAAAAAATGGAAAACTTGTTAGACGCTTTTAATATCCAAGCCATAAGAGAGCGCAAGGGCATGAGCTTGAGTGGGGGAGAAAGAAGGCGCGTAGAAATCGCTAGGGCTTTAATGAAAAACCCTAAATTCGTGCTATTAGATGAGCCTTTTGCGGGCGTGGATCCGATCGCAGTGATTGACATTCAAAAAATCATTGAAAGCTTGATAGAATTAAACATTGGTGTGTTGATCACTGATCACAATGTGCGAGAGACTTTGAGCGTGTGCCACAGGGCGTATGTGATTAAAAGCGGCACGCTTTTAGCGAGCGGGAACGCTAATGAAATTTATGAAAACGCTTTGGTGCGCAAGTATTATTTAGGGGAAAATTTTAAGGTATAAACATGGCGATCTTACGCGCAAACCTTAGCCCTAAAAACAAATTAAACGCTACCTTAAAAGGGTGGCTCCCCATTTTACAAAGCGAGCTTGAAGATTTAGAAGAAGTGTTGAAACAAAACGCTTTAGATAACCCCTTAATCAAAATTGAAAACAAACGCATCAAAAATTTTAGCGATCGCTTTAACGCTAAAAAGAGCAGCGATCATTTAGAAAATTTCGCAATCGCATCTAAAAGCCTTTTTGAAACCTTAGAAGCTCAAATCATTCCCCCTCTCTTTCCTACTGAAACCTCTCAAAAAATCGCTATGGATATTATCAGCGGGCTGGATAGTGAAGGGTATTTTGAAGAAAACATTGAAGAAAGGGCTAGAATTTTAGGGGTAGAGAGCGAAGTTTATGAAAAAGTGCGCAAGCGTTTTAGTTACCTTAATCCCGCTGGCATTGGCGCTAAAGATGTGAAAGAGAGCTTTTTATTCCAGTTAGAGGGTAGGGAATTGGACAATAACGAGCTTTATGAAGAAACGCGAAAAATCATTTTAAATTTAGAAAAACACCATGAATTTTCTAAAGATTTTTATTACGAAAAGGCTTTAAAGATTTTAAAATCCTTTAAAAACCCCCCAGCCATTGAGTTTTTAGAAAAAGAAATAGAAGTCATTCCTGAACTTTTTATTGTAGAAGTGGATAATGAAATCATCGTGCGTTTGAACGATGAGAGCTACCCGACGATCAGTTTAGAAGAAAATCGCTTTAAGGATAGCGATTATTTAAAAGACAAATTAAAAGAGGCTAAAGATTTGATTGACGCGTTAAATTTAAGAAAGGCCACGATTTATAAAATCGGTCTGATGCTTTTGGAGTATCAATACGATTTTTTTAAGGGTAAGGAATTACGCCCTTTAAAGCTATTAGATTTAGCCAATGAGTTTAACCACTCTGTAAGCACGATTTCAAGGGCCATTTCTAATAAATATTTGGCATGCGAAAGGGGGGTTTTCCCTATTAAACATTTCTTTAGCATTGCCTTAGACAATAGCGAGACTTCAAACGCTGTGATTAAAGACTATCTTTTAGAATTGATTAAAAACGAGGACAAAAAAGAGCCTTTGAGCGACGCTAAGATTTTAGAACTCATTGAAGAAAAATTCCATTTGAAAATGGTAAGAAGAACGATCACCAAATACCGCCAACTGCTCAACATCGCTTCTTCAAGTGAAAGGAAAAAGCTTTATTTGATGCGTGCTTGAAAATAACCAATCAAATGATTTTGCTCTCATTGAGCGTAAATGATCAAATTAAAATACTTTTGAGTATTTTTTAGATTTTATAACCAATACGCTATTAAATAGATATATGAATCACTTAAAATCCCTAAACAATTTCCCTAAATCCAAATCAAGCAGTTCCGTTTGGGATCGCAATTCTAAAAGGTTTTGAGCCCCTTTAATCAAATCGTTACTGGAAATGCCATGAGAAAGAGAGATTTGGGCTTCTAAAAACGCGCTCAAATGATCGCACACCTTTAAAAGCTCCCCACAAACCCCAAGATATTCATCGCTGTTATAAAGCGTGAACAATTCTTCAGCGTCTTTAGTGAAAATGATTTTGTGAGACTTGTCTTTGTAGCGGTTTTTAAACTCGTTTTCGGTGAAATATTTCAAATCTTCTTGAACGCCCAAAGACACAAAGGAATAGACTTTGTTTTGCATTTCCTTTTTTTCAATTTCTTTAATGCAGTTATCAAGCCCTGCAACGCTTTGTTTGATAGGTGTGATAATGTCTCGGGTTAAAATCTCGGGTAAATCATGGAAAAGCCCGCCCAAAAAATGATTGATCCGCATGCTTTTACAAGCTTTTAAATCAAAGCTCAACAAATACCCCATAATCGCCACGCATAAAGTATGCCCTAAAACACTAGTTTGCGGCACTCTTGGGGTTTGGCTCCAGCGCTTTTGGAAACGCAACTGCCCAAACATGCTCACCAATTTTTTCAGATCTTCTTTTTCCCCAAAAAGCCCTTCAAACAAATGCTCGTTATTGTGGAGTTGCTTGTCAATTTTATCTTTAATCTCTTTCACGCCATACATGTTGGGGTTAAAATGATAAATAATATCAAACTCCCACTTAGACGCATAAAAATGCGCGCTCTCTAAAATTTGAGTTTCTAAAATTTGGGGCCTGTGGCTTAAATACTCTTTGAGTTCCTCTAAAGAAAAATACGCGCTGATTTCATCTTGCAAACTTTGTGCGACATAGGAGGCTAATTCTTGGCTGTGCGTTTGTTGGAGGGCGTAAAAAATAGGGGGTTTAATATCGGTTAAAACCAAGCGTTCCAAAAACTCAAAGCAAAAGAACTTGATTAAAAGATCCAAATCTAAGTCATTACCCCTGTCTTTTAAATCTTTAGCGAGCAGATACGCAATCATCGCTTTATGGGCTTGCTTGTCTAATTCCACAAATTCTAAAGGGCATGCTTGGTCATTCCAACGCCTAATAGACGCACCCGCAAACACACGCCTTAAAAATTTAGTTTTGAGTTTGGGGGCTTTTAGGGGTTTAATAGGATGAGCCGCATACATAACTTTCCTTTTTATACTATTTTGAATATTAAAGCTATGATCTTATTAAGAAATATTGATTGGATCACGCAAGTTTGAAAAACCTTAACGCACCACTATCAATACTAACTTAAATCTTATTATACGAAAAAAAGACAAAAATAAGGCTTTTATTTAAAAAAATATTATTTCTGTCATGGATTTCGCGCTTAATAGATTTTATACTTAAAACACCCACCCATAATTGAAAAACACCTTAAAATGGCTAGCCCCTTCATTAAAAACAAAAGAATTGGTGTAATCGCCACCGCTAGAAACGACGCTAGCTTTTCTTTGGATCAAAGGGATGCTAATCCCTACAGAATATTTAGAATGCTTATAGCGGTAGTTCAACCCAGTAGCCACATCCAAATTACCGCTCCCTTTGACTTTGTTCAACACATAATAGCTGTTATACAAGCCCCTTAACCCCCCAAAGATACCAAAAGAGGAAGAAAAATTCCTTTTGGTTTGAATGCCTGTAGGGCTATTTTTATTGGAGTAAGTGGTGATGAAATCCACCAACAAATCTATCCCCCCACCATAGCTCAATTGCTGGAATTTTTGATTAAGGGCTTTAGAATAGTTGTATTTGATAATGCCATAATAAGCCAACCCTATGAAATCATTAAAGTAATTTTGATAGCCTATCTTAGCGTTAACCCCTAAAATAGGGCTTCTAAAACTCTGTGAAGCGCTTGAAAAATAGTGGTTGGTAACGCTAGAAGTGACAAAGGTTTTTTGAATGGTGCCAAGCATGGAATTGGCTAAATCTTGCGTGTTCAAACTGGCGTTTAGATTGTAGTTTGTTTGAGCGTTCAAATTAGCGTAATCTATGGGTAAAGCGTTTTGATTAATAAGCTGCTGCCAAACCGCTGCTGTTACCCCCAAAAAGCCAGCTGGGACATCCGCGCAATTGTGGTAGATGGAATTAGGGTAGTTGCTAGGGAAAGCGGGCTGATTAGAACCCCCATAAAGCGAACACACATTATAGGGGAGACCATCAGAATCTTTTGGCTTGCCATTTTCATTTTGACCGGTTGGCACTCTTTGATAGGTCATATTCCCGTTATGCCCATAGCCTTTGGTGTGGCTGAATTCATGCAAGATGGTCCTTAAATCAGCCAAATTGATGGTTTTAAGGTCATTGCCAAAGAGTTTTTGGGGTTCTAAGGCATAGGCTTCTACTCCTAATGTGCCATATTCACCATCATTGCCATATCCATTGGCTAACCCTACAACCCCTGAATTTTTTAAAACAACCGCATCAATTTCTATTTTTTTTCTAAAATTATTAATAATACCTTGTTTGTTGAGTATATATTGTTGATCGACTTTAGTATCAACACGCCCGTTTACTCCGGGATTTACGCATTTTGAAGGATCATTATCGCAATCTGTTGAGCTGTTAGTGAATTCAAAAGGAGCGTTTAAGATCGCATCGCCCCAAGATTGGGAGTCTAAGACAGCGATCATGTTCAACATTAAATTAGTGAATTCTTCTGCGGTTTGTGGGGTGAAATTTTGCCAACAATCATTTTTTGTATTACCATTATTATTGTAAGGACAAGTGTTGAAATTGTTTGGATTTTCATTACTATATTTCATTATAAGATTTGTCTTAATCTTATTGAGCGTTTCAAACACCCTCTGCGTGTTAGTATCAGAAATAGAAGTGCTAGTGGCTTCAAATTTTGGAAGAAAGAAAGTATAGGGGTCAATTTTATCAAACGCCTCTTTTAGACTATCAAACGCCTCCCCGGGCAAAATAATCTTAGAGTGTTTGGGGATAGTCTCTATCACGCCTAGATCGATCACATTGCCTTGAGCGTCTGTAAAACTAAGCTTCACGTTGCTTAAATTATAAGGTAGGAAGTTTTCTATAGTTAATTTACCACCAATATACAACACTTTAACAGGGGATAAGGATGAGAATTTCAATTTTGAAATCGCTTCAGCATTGGTAAATAAATTAGCCGCTCTTTTTAAAATCGTGTCTGTGGGTAAATAATCATAAGTCCCATAAGTGTTTTTTGTGGTGGTGTGTCTTTTTTCTTGCGTTTGTGTGCCTTCTAATAGCCCGGTTTCAAACCCGGCTTCTATGAAAAAGCCATTTTTCTCGTTCGCTTCTAAAGCGCTGAATAATAAAAGTGGGATGAATAGTTTTTTCATGGTTATCCCTTTGTTAGCTTATAGTGTTTTCATTATACAATTTAAGGGAATGGTTTGTTTATTTTATTGAAATTTAAAGCTTTTACAAGGGATTAGTGTTTCGTATTGAAACAAAATTCTAAAAACAAGCGTTTGTTTAGGGTTTATTTATCATTAATTAGGTTATTTTAATAAAAACTTGACACTCAAAACCCTTAAAATCCCCTAGCAAAAACTTGCACATCTTTAGCGGTTAGGGCGTTTCACGCCCCTTAATTTTCTAAAAAACGCTTTACTTAGTGCACTTCTTTATATCAATATTCCAGTCAGCACCGGATTTAATTTGATGTTTTTGCGCGAAATTATCCCTATTCAGCGCCACAGAAACATTCAACAAGCTGTTTAAATAGACCAACGGCTGGCCTTCTAAAACATCGCCAAAGCTCGCAACATACGGCATTTTCCCTTCGTATTTTTTCTTGGAACCTTTAAAAATCGTTACACACAGCGTGTCATTGAGTTTGATTTTTGCTTGATTGAGTAATTTATCGCTGATATTGCTCCAAACATTGCCATATTGAATATCCAAAATCGGGATATTGCCTTTCACTTCCCCTTTTGTGGCTTTCGCTTTTTGGTAAGGAATTTCAACAACTTTTGGGGGAAGCTCTGGCCCGACCTGCTCGAATGTGATCGCCCCAGAAGCCAAACGCGCCCCAGTGTAAGCATACACATCACGGCCATGGAAAGTATAGGATTTTTCAGAACCTTTCAAGCGGTTAGCTTTTTCATCAATTTCACGCACGCTATCAATCCCCAAAGTTTGCGCCACCAAAGTCAGCGTGCCATTATCCGGCGAGACGAAATACTGGCCGTTTTTAGTTTTCAATACCACCGATTTACGCTTAGTGCCTACGCCCGGATCAACTACGCTCACAAATACCGAGCCTTTTGGCCAATAACTAGCGGTCTGATACAAGCGGTAAGCGCCTTCCCAAATGTTATACGGGGGGATTTCGTGCGTTAAATCAAAGATTTTAAGATTAGAATCAACGCTGAAAGCGACGCCTTTCATCGCTGAGACGGCCCCATCTTTTAAGCTAAAGTCGGTTTGTAAAATCAAAGCGTTATCTGCATGAACAGACGATAACCCTATACACGCTGATAAAAACAACGCTGAAATCGTTTTTTTCATCTATATTATTTCCTGAATAATAAAAGTGGAATGAATCGTTTTCTCATGGTTATCTCTTTTTAGTTTATAGTGTCTTTATTATACAATTTAAGGGGGTTGTTTGTTTGTTTTTTGAAATTTAAAGTTTTTACAAGGGATTAAAATTTCGTATTGAAACAAAATTTTAACGCTAATTAGGCTCTCTTAAGGATAGGGGGTTTTATTTAAAACGCAATATCGCCAATATTTTCACTATTCTCTATGTAGTATTTAAAGCGCTCTTTTTCTAATTCGTTTTTTAGGATTTGTTGTTCTTCTAAAAGCAGGCGTTTCTGGTCTTCTAGGGCGTTGATTTTACGGCTGATGTAATAAATATTGTTGCTCAAATAGATTTTTGGCGCTAACAAGGCTAAAAACGCGCCCCCAAAAACCAGCACCCCTATTAAAGCCATTAAAGAAAGGCTATGCGAATTTTCATTTGCAGTCCCATCAAATAATTCTTTCTTTTCACTCTCTTCTATACGCACAAAGCGTTCTTTTTCATTCAAAAGATGGTTTTTTGCACTCATGGCTTACTCATGGCTTGAATTGAAACGCCCTCATTTTAGCGCTTCGTGAACGCCTGTTGCGTTTGATTTCTTCTGGGCTTGGAGTGATGGGCTTTTTGGTTAAAATTTCGCCTAGAGCGTGGTTGTTGGAGCAAGTGCATTTGAAACTTAAGGCATCGCAAATGCAATTTTTAGCGTAATCTTTAAAAGCGTTTTTCACTAAAGCGTCTTCTAAAGAATGGAAAGAAATCACGCACAAAATCGCCCCCTTAAGGTTTCTAGCGTCTTGTAAAAACTCTTTTAACTCTTCTAATTCGTGATTGACTTCTATGCGGATAGCTTGAAACACCAAAGTCGCTGGGTGGATTTTTTTATTTTTAGAAAGAGAGCTTAAAAAATTGCTCAAATCTTTAGCGTCTTTAAAGGGTTTTTTCGCGCGCCTTTCTGCAATTTTATGGGCGATTTTTTTGTATTCTTTGATTTCGCCATAGTCTCTAAAGATTTTTTCTAACGCCACTACAGGATAAGAGTTGATGACTTTTTGAGCGTTTAAATCGCTTTCCAAATCCATGCGCATATCCAAAGCGTGCGAGTGGAAATTAAACCCTCTATTGTCATCATCAAGCTGCAAAGAACTCACCCCTAAATCCACTAAAACCCCCTTGATTCGCTCGCCATGAATCTCTAGGGCTTCTTTAAAGCGTTTGGCAAAACCTCCGCTTAAGAGATTGTAACGCCCTTCAAATTCTTTCAATCGTTCTTTAGCGATTTCTTGAGCGAACTTATCCTTATCAATGCCAATGAGTTTTAAGTGCGGTTTTTGGGATAAAAGGGCTTTAGAATGCCCCCCTAACCCTAAAGTGCAATCAATCAAAACCCCTTCTTCTAAAGGCGTGAACGCTTGCAAAACTTCTTGCAACAAAACGCTTTGATGCAAACTCTCTATTTCTTGCAAACAACCCCCTTAAAACCCCTAGATGAATTTTCCAAATGCCCACTCAATAGTATTGGTTTTGTTGGTTACACTCAAAAGTTTCTTTATAATTAATCTTAGCTTTTTAAGATGCGAAAACCCAAACTAAAACCCTTTTTATAAGGACTAAAAAGGGCTTAAAGACACCCTTTTAAAGGGTTTAAAAAGTGTAGTTATACCCTAAATAAAGCGAATAATCCCGTTTCAAATGGTAATAAAGATTAGTAGCGTTAGGACCCGCGCTCAAAAACTTGTTGATGAGTAGGGGTACTCTCACGCCAAACTCTACGCCATTATGCTTGTAGATATTGGCTCTCACGCCAAAATTCAACCATACTTGAAAGGCGACGGTTGAAGTTTTGGTGCTATAAGGAGCGTTAGGGTTACAATAAGTAGGGGTACAAACATCAGGACCTTTAGCTTCAATGATTTGCTCTTTCCAATAGTTTGCCGCTGAGCTTTTCCAAGTGTTACCGCCGATAGCGACCCCACCAAAAATACCGAAAGAAGCGTTATCGTTATCAATAATATCAGCTAACAAATCGCTCCCCACACCCCAAGAGACCATATCCAACTGGATTTTATTGGGTGCATAAACTTGCTTGCCTAAAGTGGCATGCCCGTAATCAAAAAGCCCATACACCCTAAAACCAAACCACTTGCTTGTCATATCAAAAGACTTGAACTGGAAGAACTTCTTATAACCCACATTCAACCCAAGACCATTCAAAGCCCCATTAGCGTATTTAGCATGCCAGTTGATATTGGTGTGTCCTGGATTATACTTATTAGCGGTAAGACCTGGGGGGCAACCTACAACACTCCCTGTGCAATCCCCTGTGTTATAAATATTACTATTCAAACGGGCTTGTCCAAGCTGATAATTAGCCCCTATATAAACACCATCACCTTCGGCTAACAACGAAGAGCTTAAAACTGCGGATAGAAGCCCTAAAGCTACAAACTTTTTCATAAATTCCATTCCTTTACATTCCTATCTTTAAAATTGTCTCATAAAATAATAGCATGTTTATCCTTAATCAAGCAAATATTTTTAACTCTTATGAATAAGAAATGATAATAAAACCATTCTTTTTTGAAGTATAATAGCTCCTTTTAATCCATTTTCTTATTTTAAGGAAACTCTTGCAACATAAAACCATTATGGATAAGATCATTATTCAAGGGGCTAGGGAAAACAATCTCAAAAATATTTTTTTAGAAATCCCTAAAAACCAGTTTGTTGTTTTTACCGGATTAAGCGGTTCGGGTAAATCCACTCTAGCGTTTGACACTTTATACGCTGAAGGCCAAAGGCGTTATTTAGAGAGTTTGTCCAGCTATGCTAGGCAGTTTTTAGACAAAGTGGGTAAGCCTAATGTGGATAAAATTGAAGGCCTAACCCCAGCGATTGCTATTGATCAAAAAACCACTTCTAAAAACCCCAGATCCACTGTGGGGACGATCACTGAGATTTATGATTATTTAAGGTTATTGTTTGCAAGGGTTGGGGAGCAATTTTGCCCCACATGTTTAGAGCCTATTAGTTCTATGAGCGCGAGCGATATTATTTCTCAAATCTGTCATTTAGAAGAAAATTCTAAAATCATTATTCTAGCCCCCATTATTAAAGATAAAAAAGGTTCGTTTAACGATAAATTAGAGAGCTTGCGTTTAAAGGGGTATGTGAGGGCTTTTGTTGATGGGGTGATGGTGCGTTTAGATGAAGAAATCCATTTGCACAAAACCAAAAAACACACCATTGAAGCGGTGGTGGATAGGGTGGTTATCAATAGCGAAAATGCTTCACGGATCGCTAGCGCAGTAGAAAAAGCCCTTAAAGAAAGCTATGGGGAATTAGAAGTGGAAATCTTGCAAGACAACGTGCCAAGCATAAGAAAGCATTACAGCGAGCATAAAGCATGTTTTAAATGCAAGATGAGTTTTGAAGAATTAGAGCCTTTGAGTTTTTCTTTTAATTCGCCTAAAGGGGCGTGCGAGAGCTGTTTGGGTTTGGGGACAAAATTCAGTTTAGACATTAGTAAGATTTTAGATCCTAACACGCCTTTAAATCAAGGAGCGATTAAAGTGATTTTTGGGTATAACCGCAGTTATTACGCTCAAATGTTTGAAGGCTTTTGCGAATATAATGGCATTGATACCGTGCTTTGTTTCAATGAATTGAATAAAGAGCAGCAAGACGCTCTGTTATATGGGAATGGCACTGAAATCAGCTTTCATTTTAAAAATAGCCCTTTAAAACGCCCTTGGAAAGGCATCATTCAAATCGCTTATGACATGTTTAAAGAGCAAAAGGATTTGAGCGATTACATGAGCGAAAAAACCTGTTCTTCGTGCAATGGGCATCGTTTGAAAGCTTCCAGTTTGAGCGTCCAAGTCGCCGGCTTGAAAATGGCGGATTTTTTAACTAAGCCCATTGAAGAAGTCTATCATTTTTTTAATGATCCCACGCATTTTAGCTATCTTAACGAGCAAGAAAAAAAGATCGCTGAACCCATTTTAAAAGAGATTTTAGAAAGGGTGTTTTTTTTATATGATGTGGGGCTAGGGTATTTGACTTTAGGGAGGGATGCGCGAACGATTAGCGGAGGGGAGAGCCAAAGGATACGAATCGCTAGTCAAATCGGGAGTGGTTTGACAGGGGTTTTGTATGTTTTAGACGAGCCTAGCATTGGCTTGCATGAAAAAGACACGCTCAAACTTATCAACACCCTTAGGAATTTACAAAAAAAGGGGAACACGCTCATTGTCGTAGAGCATGATAAAGAGACGATTAAGCATGCGGATTTTGTTGTGGATATTGGGCCAAAGGCTGGAAGGCATGGGGGTGAAGTGGTCTTTAGCGGGAGCGTAAAAGAGTTATTGCAAAATAACCATTCTACCGCCTTGTATCTCAACGGCACTAAAAAGATTGAGCGCCCTAAATTTGAACTCCCTAAAGAAAAGCATTTTTTAGAAATTAAAAATGTCAATATCAATAACATTAAGAATTTGAGCGTTCAAATCCCTTTAAAACAATTGGTGTGCATTACTGGGGTGAGCGGGAGCGGTAAAAGCTCGCTGATCTTACAAACCCTTTTACCCACCGCTCAAACCCTTTTAAACCATGCTAAAAAAACTCAAAGCTTGAATGGGGTGGAGATTGTAGGGTTGGAGCATTTGGATAAAGTGATTTATTTAGATCAAGCCCCCATAGGCAAAACCCCACGAAGCAACCCCGCCACTTACACGGGAGTGATGGATGAAATCAGGATTTTATTTGCCGAGCAAAAAGAAGCTAAAATTTTAGGCTATAGCGCGAGCCGTTTTAGCTTTAATGTTAAAGGAGGGCGGTGCGAGAAATGCCAAGGCGATGGGGACATTAAAATAGAAATGCACTTTTTGCCTGATGTGTTAGTCCAATGCGATAGCTGTAAGGGCGCTAAATACAACCCTCAAACTCTAGAAATCAAGGTGAAAGGCAAATCCATTGCTGATGTGTTGAACATGAGCGTAGAAGAGGCTTATGAATTTTTTGCTAAATTCCCTAAAATCGCTGTGAAGTTAAAAACGCTTATAGATGTGGGCTTAGGCTATATCACTTTAGGGCAAAACGCTACGACTTTAAGCGGGGGGGAGGCTCAAAGGATCAAATTGGCTAAAGAATTGAGTAAAAAAGACACAGGCAAAACCCTTTATATTTTAGATGAGCCTACTACCGGTTTGCATTTTGAAGACGTGAATCACCTTTTACAGGTTTTGCACTCTTTAGTGGTGTTAGGCAATTCCATGCTAGTGATTGAGCATAATTTAGACATTATCAAAAACGCTGACTACATTATAGACATGGGGCCTGATGGGGGGGATAAGGGCGGGAAAGTCATTGCGAGCGGCACGCCTTTAGAGGTGGCACAAAATTGCGAAAAAACCCAAAGCTATACGGGAAAATTTTTAGCTTTAGAATTGAAATAGCTTGCATGGGGTTTGTTTGTTAAAGTAGGGCTGAATAAAATAACAGACAGCCAAATATGAGAGAGCAGAAAAATTACAAGGCTAGAGGCAATAATAGCCGCTTGATCATGCAAGAGTTAGCAAAGAAGCCATGCCTTTAAAATCCTCGCATGAAAGTTTGAAAAATGAGAAAGCATTAAGGAAAATAGAGGCTATTGGGACACTATTTAATCATTACAGAAACGGCAATAGCGTTTCAAACCTTAATCGGAATAATCCTACCACAAACGAGTTTAAAACACAAGAGCCACAACGAATGAAGCAAAAAAAATGCGCCATAGTTAAATCCATGCTAGAGATTATAAAAAGCTTGAAATAAGCAGGTTATCAGCCATTAAAAATCGTGAGAGCGGGCGCTATTATTTTCGTCATGTAGCCCAAATTACAAGGGGTAGGGTTAAAAACCCCCTAAACCCACTATTTTTAGTCCCACACAAAAACTACTAATAAGGTTTTATTGCCATTAAATGTTAATCATAAATTATAAAAAATGCTAAAAAAACATTTTTTATAATCAATAGTAAAGATCTTGATTTTAATCGCACGATAATTTTTGTAGCGTGGTCTTAGGGGTTAAAAAATGACTTTTAATTTAAAAAATAAGAAGATTAAGATCCAACAAGATTTTATTTATTATTGTTTTCTTTCCGCATTATAATCGCTTAATGGGATCTTTGCCAAGGAAGTTGCCAAACAAAGGCCCCCTCAACAACTCGTAAAACACCTTGCTTGTCATTTTAACGGCTGTCCTCTTTGAGTCTTTAAGGTATTTGGGGAATTGCATTTTAACTTCTCTATCAATCATAGATCCCCACTTTTTATAGCGGAATTTGATCACAAATTCCGTTCCTTATATCCGCTCTACCTTACAACTCCTAAATCCAACCCCCAAATACTTCCTCACCAACCACTCAATGTTGTAAGGCTCTCTGTCCAAAAAACGCCTGATATTTGCAGAATTAGCTTCATAATATATTGCAGGCTCGCCATTTTCAAGCAAATCAGCAAGAGTGGTGTTGTTATTATCAATCATAGGGGGTGCATAAAACCCTAAACACTCATCAACCCCTAATTTTTTAACGATAAACAATCTGCAACTGATAAAATCACCATCCTTATCGTTAAGAACATCAATGATTTTATAAGAGTTGCCATACCCGTAATAGATCGAGTGAGATTTTTGTGGTTCTTTATTAGCCTTTAATCCATTAAATTCATCAAAAATACCCGCCATGAGATCATCATCATTTGCTAAAGCGGTCTTGCCATTCAATCTAACCATCGTTTCCTTATTCAATTGAACAATAACTTCGTTATCTCTTTATCCGCTCCAACACCAATCACTCTATAGCCAAATCTATCCACTCTTTTACTCAATTTGTTACACAACAAACCATGCAACTCCTTGTTTTTTAATTTCTTAACCATAAAATCATCCGCTAACATAAAAACTCCCCATTAATTGAACCCCAATCTTTAAATCCCTTTTAAGCAAAAATCCCAAATTAAGCGTTTCTAATAGATGCTTTTTCTAATAACTCCATGAAATGATTATAAAGAAGTTTTGCAAACTACCTTTCCAAAAACAAATCTTTTTCTTGGATTTCCGTTTCTTCGCTTAAAATCGCCGCTCTTTCCACGACGCCTAAAAGCTCTCGCACATTCCCATGCCAAGAGTATTCTAAAAGGCGTTTTGCGGCGTTTTTTGAAAAAGATTTTGACCCCAAATGATACGCATCGCACACTTCTTTAAGCTTGATTTCAGCAATGGGTAAAATCTCTTCTACTCTCTCTCTTAAAGGCGCGATAGTTATAGGCACGATTTGCAAGCGGAAAAATAAATCTTCTCTGAATTCTTTTGAAGCGATTTTTTCTTTCATGTTGGCGTTGGTAGCGGAAATGAAACGAACATCAATTTTAACGCTCTTATTATCCCCAAGGCGCGTGATTTCTTTTTCTTGAACCACTCTTAAAAGTTTGCTTTGCAATTGAAAGGACATTTCAGCGATTTCATCTAAAAAGATCGTGCCTTTATTAGCACTCTCAAAAAGCCCCATTTTAGGAGCTGTGGCGTCCGTGAACGCCCCTTTTTGATACCCAAAAAGCTCGCTTTCTAATAAATGCTCTGGGATTGCGGACATGTTGATTGCAATAAAAGGGTGTTTAGAGCGTTGCGAATGCTGGTGGATGAAATGAGCAAAAACCTCCTTACCCACCCCGCTTTCGCCTAATAGCATGACATTAGCGTCCGTGCTTGCGACTTTTAAGGCCTGCCGTTTGCTCTCTTCTAACGCTTTTGAAGCGGCTAAAAAGCTGTGTTTGTGTGGTTTTTTAAAGGTTTTTCTAAAGGGTGTTTTTTTGAAATTCTAAAACTTTTTTAGTGCGATAGATGGACTCTAAAAGCAATTCTGGTTTAAAAGGTTTTTGGAAAAAGTCTTTCACGCCCAAACGAATGGAATCAATGGCTTTATTCAAGGTCGCATTACCGGTAATCACAATGGATTCATATTTGCCCTCTAAAAGGCGTAAAAATTCCAAGCCGTCCATATGGGGCATGTTAATATCCGTGATGACTAAATCAAAGCTTTCATCTAACTTGGCTAAAGCGTCTTTAGGGTTTTTAAAACTCACAATCTCTAAATCGTCTTGAAGCTCAAAAAAAAGCTCCAGACTTTTACGCATGTTAATATCATCTTCTACAATGGCGATTTTCATTCTTCTTCCTTTCTAAAAATATCTAAAAACAGCGCATCTCCCACTAAACTCGCTCTAACTCTTAAGGCTTTGAGATCAAGTATGCTTGTGGTAGTGGTGCCGTTTTTATAGCTGTGATCATAATGCGTGATAGCGACTTGACTTTTTAAAATGCAGTCTATGACTCGCTCTTTTTCTTTTTTTAACGCTATTTCTAAAAGGAAGCGTTCTAATTTTATTGGGAGCAAGGGGTCTTTCAAATTGGGTAAGTTGCGAGTGATGATGGAGCAACGATAGTCTAAAACATAGGGGGCTGTTTTGATGCGGCTAACGATAGGTTTAGAGACAGAATACTCTTCGCCCATCACTCTAGAATCAACGATTTTTAAGCGATACGAAATTAAAAATTCTTGATCTTCTAGGGGGTTTAGAGCATGCAAAGAAACCCCTAAAAAATACAATAAAAAATAAAAGAATGAAAAGAAACGCATCACTCAAATAATTGTGCAGGAGGGTTTTCTAAATTTTCTGGCTCTTCTTCTTTAGGGCAAGAATTGACATACATGACTTTATCGGCGGTGTTTATGAGCTTTACCCCACTAGCGTTTCTTCCGGTTTCTCTAATATCTTTAATAGAAACTCTAATCATTTTTGCGCTTGCAGTAAGGATCATCAAATCCAAATTTTCATCATCCACGCTGATAACGCCCACTAGATTGCCGGTTTTTTGAGTGAGCTTCATGCCAATGATCCCCTTACCTCCACGAGATTGCCCTCTATACGCTTCGGCTAAAGTTTGCTTGCCAAGCCCGTTTTCACTCACGCTCAAAAGCTTGTTGCCATCATCGCTAATGACGACCGCGCCGACAACAAAATCGTTTTCATTCAGCTTGATGCCTATAACCCCACGAGTCGTTCTTCCGATCTCGCGCACATCTTCTAAAGGGAATTTAATGAAAATGCCCAAATGCGATGCGATGAGCAAATGCTTAGCGTTTTTATCCACAACTTTTGCACTCACTAATTCATCGCCTTCATCTAAAACAATCGCTCTGATACCACAACTCCTGTTGCTTTCAAATTCGCTCAAATTGGTGCGCTTCACCACGCCATTTTTCGTGAAGAAAGCTAAAGAGCGTTCATCGCTAAAGTCTTTGGTGCTTAGAGTCGCCATGATTTTTTCATCCGGAGCGAGCGAGATTAAATTCACAACGGCTTTACCCATAGCGATCCGGCTCGCTTCTGGGATTTTATAGACTTTTAAATGATACAATTGCCCCTTATTGGTGATAAAGAGCAAAATATCATGCGTGTTAGCCACAAAAAAGTTTTCAATGAAATCGTCTTCATAAGTGCTGCCTGAAAGCTTGCCCTTACCGCCACGATTTTGCTTTTCATAAGCTTTTAAATCCACTCTTTTCACATAGCCCTTATAGCTCATGCTCACCACCATAGGCTCATTAGCGATCAAATCTTCTATGTCAATATTTTCATAAGATTCTTGAATTTCAGTGCGCCTTGGAGAAGAAAATTGCTCTTTGACTTCTAAAAGCTCTGTTTTGACGACCTCATTCAAGCGATCTTCGCTCTTTAAAATGCCATTGAGATCATCAATAAGCTCTAATAAGTTTTGGTATTCTTCTTTGATCTTATCCCTTTCAAGACCTGTTAAGCGCTGCAAACGCATTTCTAAAATGGCTTTGCTTTGGATCTCACTCAAAGTAAAACGCTCCATTAAGGCGTTTTTAGCCGCTTCTGGGCTTGGGCTTGTTTTAATGAGCTGCACGATTTCATCAATATTGTCCAAGGCGATCAAATAGCCTTCTAAAATATGCGCTCTAGCCTTAGCCTTTTCCAATTCAAAAATCGTGCGCCTTATGATAATGGTTTTTCTGTGGTTTAAGAAAAGGTGCAACAACTCTAAAAGCGTGAAAATCTTAGGCTCTTTATTGTAAATAGCGAGTAAAATAATGCTAAAAGTGGTTTCCATGGTGGTGAGTTTGTAAAGGTGGTTTAAGACAATTTCACTCATCGCGTCTCTTTTTAATTCAATCACCACTCTAATGCCCTCTCTATCGCTTTCATCGCGCACTTCGCTAATGCCTTCAATTTGTTTTTCTCGCGCTAAATCGCTGATTTGTTCCACTAATTTGGCTTTATTGGTTTGAAAAGGCATTTCATCTAAAACGATGATTTCTTTATTTTTTGTTTTTTCCACATGCACTTTGGCCCGCACTTTCACGCGCCCTCGCCCCGTTTTATAGGCTTCAATAATCCCTGCTTTACCATAAATGATCCCACCGGTGGGAAAATCAGGCCCTTTGACAAATTCCAAAATTTCATCTAATTCAGCGTTAGGGTTTTCTAAAACATGCACTAAAGCGTCTATGATTTCATCAATCCTATGAGGGGGGATAGAAGTCGCCATCCCTACGGCGATCCCATTAGCCCCATTGACTAAAAGGTTGGGCAGACGGCTTGGTAGAATATCTGGCTCTTTTAAGGTGTCATCATAATTAGGCACAAAATCAATGGTGTCTTTATCAATATCCCTTAAAATTTCTTCACTCGCCTTAGTCATTCTGGCTTCAGTGTAACGCATCGCCGCAGCGTTATCGCCATCAATAGAGCCAAAGTTGCCCTGCCCATCCACTAATTCCAAACGCATAGAAAAATCTTGCGCCATTCTCACTAGCGCATCATAAACCGCGTTATCGCCATGGGGGTGGTATTTACCAATCACATCACCCACGATCCTAGCGCTTTTTTTGTAAGCGACTTTGGAAGTAAGGCCTAATTCATGCATCGCATACAAAATACGCCTATGCACTGGCTTTAAGCCATCTCTAGCGTCCGGTAAAGCGCGCCCTATGATCACGCTCATGGAATAGGCTAGATAGCTCTCTTCAATAGAAGAATCAATCCCCACTTCTACAATATTTTTTGTTTCATTGACTGAATTATCTTGGACTGAATTATCTTGCATGTGTCTCCCTAAAATTTAATTAAAATAAAGCGTTATAAGATAGCGCCCCCAAATCAAAGCCCAAAAAATAAGCCCTATCAGTTGGGCTGAACTGGCCATGTCTTTAGCCTTTTTGGCTAAAGGGTGGAACTCTGTGCTGGTAAAATCCACAGCCTTTTCAATAGAGCTATTGATGAGTTCAACCACCACCGATAAAAAACAAGGCGCAATCAATAGCCCCCATTCTAAAAAATCTTTAGCTAGATAGCTCGCTAGAGCGATACAAAAAAGAGCCAAGACGATGATTTGCCTGAACGCACTCTCTTCAACCCATGCGCATTTAAGCCCGTCTTTAGAATAAAAAAGGGCTTTAAAAAGGCGTTTAAACCCTTTAGCTTTGGGGGGGACTTTGAAATCACTCATGGCTTATTTTGTAAGATTGAAAGAAATTCACGCTAAGGCTTTCTAACAAGGCGTTAAAAGTCAGCTTGGTGTTGTCTTTAGCTTGGGCGTTAAGAGCGATCTGGGATCGTTTGTCTTTAGCCATAGAAACAAAGGCTTGCAACAATCCTTTAAAATTTTGTTGGAGCTCTGCATTATCTTTAAAACGGGATTGGAACAAGGCTATAAAATAGTTTTCTAAAGAAGCCAACGCGCTTTCATAAGAAACGCTAGGGGTTTGAGATCGCAAGCTAAAATAAGGGGAAAAAAAGCCCAAACTCTCTTTATTTTGGTGGTAAAAGGCTTCCAAAAGGTTTTTAAGATGGTGCGCTTGGATAGAAACACTCAACTTTGGCGCTAAAAAACGCAGTTTGTCTTGCAACTCTTCTATGGCTTTAGCGTCTTTAGAACTCAAGGTTTTAAAAATATTTTTAAGGGAGAGATTTTCTTGAGTCTCCATTAAACCCTCTTGAAAAAAAGTGTAAGCAAGGATATTTTCCGCATTAGTCAAATCGCATTTTAAATTATCGTTTAAGGTTTTTTCATCTAAAGCGTTGAATTTTAAAGAGCAATTCAAACGCGTGGGTTTGAATTTTTCCAATAAGGCATTCAAGTTTTTTAAGGGGATTTGATGGATTTTTTGCTGAATATCTTGTTCTAAAATAGGGGATTGGATTTGAGAATGGACAGAAAGGATAAGGGAGCTTTTATCTAAAGAAAGGAGCTTAATACTCAAATTTTTAAAATCCATAATAGGGGAGTTTTGAGAGTCCAAAAAACGAAGCTCCTTAGAAACGCATGCGATTTTAAAAAACCCTTCGCATTCAAAAGGAGCGCCTGCAATCCCCATGCCCTTAATGTGGGGGCGTTGATCCAAATAAGCGTTAAGATAAGCGGTTAAAGATTTTTTAACCGACATGCTAGTGAAGAAGATAAACACCCCTAAAAGCACGCAAATTAAAGCCCCAATAACCACCATCCAAGACATGAATTTTTTAGTCAAAAACACCCTTTATTTTATTGAAAGTATAGTGATAGAACTCATAAAATGCGTTTTCTTATTTTGAGAAATACTGACAATATCCTGCAGTAATTTTCCACAATTTTCATCTTCCCAAGTGTGGTTTCGCTGGTGTACAAGGATAGAAAATATCGTGTTTGTTAGGGCAAAAAAGTCGTTAGCAACGCCTTGTGTTACTTTCATAGCTTTCCTTTTAGGTGGAATTAAAATTATACCTAGTATTAAATCAAAAAAAAGAAAAAGAGCTTAAAATTTTGAAAAAGTCCTAATTTGTGGCTGAATTTGTTGGGATTGAAAGAATTCGCTTGAGTTGAATTAACCCAAGCTTTTTATAAGTGTGTCAAAGAGGCATAAAGCCTCTTCATAAAAAAAGGATTGAGCGATTTTAGCGTCTTTCTGGGGGCTGTATGCCTAGCCAATCTTTATAGAATGTCTCTATATCAGGCTCAAAATCATGGATCACAGGATACCAAGGAGTCGGAGCTTCAACATCCAAAAGGATGCCGCAATCCGGGCAAATATACTCCCGATACACTTGCCAGTTAGTATCACTGGCTAAGAGTTTAGGATACACCTCTTCCATTTTTTCTGCTGTATCGCGCACATAGATGTTTGCATGCAATTTCCAGTTTTCTTCCGGGGCGCAGAACGCATGACCGCATGAACACTTAATGACCCATTTCTTTTGAGAATCTTGCACCACAAACAAATGCGGCCCCAAGGGTAAGACGATTTTGTCATCAAAATCTACCTTATCTTGCAATACCTTCAAATACATTTGAAACCTCTCATGATCTTTAGGCATGCTCAGCATCTTTAAGACAGTGTTCCAATCCAAGTTCCCCTCTACCAAATTTTTAATTTGTTCTTGTGTGTATTTTGACATGACCATTCTCCTTTCTTTATTTCTCATCAACCAACAGAACTGTGCGCACATCGGGCAATTTGCTCAAATCCATCCTGTATTTAGATCCATAGGTGAATACGCCAAGCTCATCTTCTTCCACAGTCCAATTCTTTGGCAAGTTCCAGAATGTTTTAAAATCATTCAAGAACCTAGGCGATAAATCAAAGCTAGTGGCATACATGTGCTTAACCTGTTTGGAAGCCTCTTTTTCAAGAATAGCGTTTCTTTCTTGCTCCATCCATTCTTTTACAGGGATGGATCTAGCCTTTCTGTTTTCAAGAATTTCTTTTCTTTTGGCTTTCGTTTTAGCTTCATCACCCACCCACACGCCGTCTTTATTCTGGCTCACAATCGCGCCATAAACCTTGTAAGCGTATTCTGGCAATAGCTGTTTGCTGTTTAGATCCTCTAAAATCGCATTCAAATCCCTTTCAATCGGATCGCCAAATCCAGGACCGCCTTTGATGTAATTCAAATACAAGTCGTAATTGTCAAAACAGTTCTCAGTGGTGATGCATTGCTTATCCCTTTTGACTTGAGATGAATGGGAAATGTGTTTTTCATAACCTCGATCAGTTGGGTTGAAATCGCCCCCTAAAGGCAAACTCGCATTATCTTTAATCCTATTTTCTAAGTTGGTGTTATGCGCTTCAAACCTATAACCACTGGCCGCTGGATAACCCCCCATCATACCCCAATCGCTATTCATATAGCCATTACCCATAAAGAACATGGTCCAATCATGCGCACCCCACACCATTCTTAAAGTTTCAAACCCGTTACCGCCTCGATATTTCCCATACCCACCGGTATTGGCTTTGACATTCCTACCCAAATAGAGGAGAGGTTCTGCCATTTCCCAGATTTCAATATCGCCCATATCGCCCTCTGGATTCCAAATAGCTGCTGCGTGATTCAAACCGTCTTTTATCGCACAAGCTCCAGTCCCACAAGAGCTCGTCTCAAAGCTATTCACCGCATGGATTTCCCCATCTTGGTTGATACCGCCACCTTGCAACCAGTTAGAAGTGTTAGCGTTCCCGGAATTAACTTCTTCTAAATACCCTCGGCTGTAATACGCTTGAGACAAGCCTCTCCACAAAGCACTCCAGCCTGATACCAAGAAATGCCACGCATAAGCATGCCCGGTGCGCCTGTCATCTGGATTCATCCAAGTCCCTTTTTTGAGTCTGAATTGAGTCGCGAAATAAGCGCCATCGTTGATGCGAGAAGTGGGTATTAAGGTTTGAGTCATCATCACCCAAATACCGCTAGTAAAGGACACTTGGTTGCAATTAAAAGAGTGCCATCCCCACCTGGACGCGCCATCAAAATCCAATTTCCATGTAGCGTCTTTATTGATAGTGATTTCCACTGGAGAGTGCATGATCGTGTCTAGCTTAGCAAATTCAGAGCACACGCCAATATCCTTATGTGCATAAGGCACATCCACAAAAGCGACCTTTCTATACTTGCCGGGTATGGTCATGGATTTGATCCTAGAGATAAGGCCTCTCCTCCCTTCTTCAATCACTTCATCAATAAATCGCATGTAAGAATCAATGCCGTCTTCTTTAATGACTTCCATCACTAAATCCCTAATCATATGGCATCCTGCAATCCTAGTCCTTTCATCTAGAATCCAATATTTAGGCGTGCGAACCGATCTTTGAGATTCATGCAACCAATCTTTAAAGCTCTCATCATTCGCCCCTGTCTTACGGCAAGTGATCATGTATCCATCCCCAAATCTTTGAACCTGCCCGGTACTCATCGATCCTGGAGTAACCGACCCAGTATCAATCACATGCGTAACACCGCCTACCCACCCAATCAATTTTTCATCGTGGAAAATAGGCACAAGAGTCATAATATCGCATGGGTGCACATTCCCAATCGCGCAGTCATTATTGGTGAAAATATCCTTATCATTGATGCCTGGGTTATCTTCCCAATTATTCTCTACCATGTATTTAATAGCCGATCCCATAGTGCCTACATGGATAATGATACCCGTAGAAGTCAGCACGCTATCGCCCACAGCGTTATAAAGCGTGAAGCACAATTCCCCCTCTTGCTCAACAATAGGGCTTGCCGCAATCCTTTTAGCCGTTTCTCTGGCATGCACGATACCGCCTCTTAATTTAGAGAACATTTTCTCATAACCGATCGGATCTCTTTCTTTAAACTCTAGTTTTTTGAGGCCATTATAATGCCCTGTTTTTTCTGTCCTGGCTAGGATTTCATCTCTAGCTTGTTTTAAAGTTTTGCCGTTTTTCAATAAATTTGCCATTTTGAACTCCTTTATTTAATTTCTTTCAAGTGGAACAATCGGTGTTTGTCTAGTCTTGTCGCAAAGCCCTTGGGTATCACGAAAGTGGTCGCATCTGATTCCACGATCGCAGGCCCTATAACTTCATTTCCAGGCAGTAACTTTTCCATGTGCCACACATCTGCATCCACCCATTTCTTATGACGATAGAATTTTCTAACGCCTATTTTGGCTTCTTTTGGAGGCGTAGCGCCATGCTCTTTTTCAACCGGAATCACAGGTTTTTGCGTAGCCACAACACCACGCATGATCACGCCGGTCACGCTAAAACCAAGCTCTGGAGAACACGCTGATTCAGAATAAACGCGAGCGTAGGTTTTTTCATATTCTTTGACAATCTCTTCCCAATCAGCCACGCTTGCAGCTTTTGACACAGGAGAAGTGATCTCTAAATCATTCAATTGCCCCATATACTGCATCCTGTATCCAGGTCTTAAGATCACATCTTTTTCAGAGAATCCATTGATCTTGAACTCTTCAATCACTTTAAGGGTCAATTCATCCCATGCGTCTTGAATGATCTTGCATGCCTCTATTTTGGACTCATCTGAAGAATACTGCGGAATGGCAATATCCACGCTCTTGTCGTACCTGTATTCAAAATCAGCGCAAGCGCAACCAAAAGCGCTAAATCCAGCCGCCCACGCAGGCACTACCACATCCTTAAACCCTAATCCTTCTGTATAGCCATAGGTATGCACAGGCCCCGCACCACCATACGAAAAGCACACAAAATCAGACGGGCTATACCCTTTAGCGCTAATATTGGATCGCAAGTATTCTTTAAGATCCAAATCAAGCAACTCAATCACACCTGCAGCCGCATCCTCTACGCTAATGCCTAGCGGATCAGCGATTTGCTCTTTAATGTGTTTTTTAGCCCTATCCACATCTAATTTGATCAAACCACCTAAGAAATTATCCGGGTTCAAATAGCCTAAAACAATGTGGCAATCGGTTACTGAAACCGTGTCTAAACCGCTGTCTTTCCAGCAAGTGCCAACTCTATACCCCGCGCTGTCAGGCCCTAGTTTGACCGATTGGCTGTGCGGATCAATGCGCACAAAACTCCCAGCACCCGCGCCAACAGAATCCATAGCCACAAGCGGTAGAGATAAAACAAGGCGCGCCATATCAGGGTCAGAAGCGATGTTAAAATTGCTCTTAACGATAAGCGCCATATCAAAGCTCGTGCCGCCAATATCGCTGCATGCAATATTGTCATAACCAAGCGTTTCGCCTAGCAATTTAGATCCAATCACGCCTCCAATAGGGCCGCTCACAATAGTCCTAGCGAGCTCTTTAGCTTTCCAACTAATGGTGCCTCCATGCGTTGCCATCACACGAAGATCGAATTTAGCGCCATGCTCTTTGAAGCGGTTACTGACTTTAGAGAGCGTTTGTCTGCTTGGCTCAGCCGCATAAGCTTCTAAGATAGTGGTGTTCATTCTGTGGCTTTCTTTTCTTTGAGGGTAGTAATCCACAGAAGCAAATACAGGAATATTTTTACCCAATTTTTCAATTTCTTTTAACGCTATGTCTCTAACAATCCGCTCGCTTTCAGCGTTTTTATGAGATTGCAACAAGCAAATCACAATGGCCTTTGCACCTGCTTCTAAAAGCTCTTTAACAGCGATTTTAACCTCTTCTTGACGCACTGGGATAACCACTTGCCCCTTGACATCGGTTCTTTCTGTAACGCCTCTAATCCTTTTTAAAGGAATCAGCGGATCATCATATTTGTGCGTGTTGATATGCAACCTTTCTTCTAGCGCATACCCCAAGTAAGATTGCAACGCCCTGCCCATAGAATGCATTTGCTCAAAACCCTTATTGCAAATCAGGCCCACTTCCATCCCGCGCCTTTGGACGACCCGATTGAGCATCGCCGTGCCTGAATACACGCAAGTGACCAACTCTGGATAAACCTTACTGACATCTGATTTCCAGTGCGATAAAGCGTCTTGTGAGCTATTATAAATAGCTAAGCTCTCATCTTCTGGGTTGCTTTGGGCTTTACCAACCACGAAACTGCCATTTTCTTTCACAAAAAACGTGTCCGTCATGGTGCCACCGGCATCAATACCCATCACCTGAACTTTTGCGTCTTTCATTTTTTAGACTCCTTGTATTAAAGTGTTGCTCGAGGTAACCTATCAAGGCAACCTATTCAAATTGTAGGACAAATTTAAAAATGGAAATCGTTTATTTCAAAGTTGTTTGTAACAAGGGAAAATTTGGTGTAATAAAGTGAAAAGTAGTAACAAGTTCATTCAAAACGCTACCGATATTCATCTTAAATTACCCAAAAATATCATATAAATATCATATAGGCAGAAAAACATTAAACTTATATTAAATCAAAAGGCGAAATTCAATTCTAATGTGCCGATCTGATGGTGCTTAGGCTGGGATTGAAAGGTTTTACTAATATCAGTGATCGTAAAAGCCACCCTGAGGCTACGCCACATCATAGCCGCTCCTATTTCACTGGCATAAACAAAGTATTCCAAATTAGCAATGCCCCTAGTTTCAGGGCTATTGCCCTGAATGAAGATGTTAAGAGGTTGGAAGCGCCCAAAAGCCCCTACAAAAAAATAGATGGAAAATTTATCGCTATAAGGCATGCCCCCATCAAAAGCGGTATTGACCTTATTGACACCATAATCAGCGTCCAAGTTATACCCAGCCCTAAAGAGCGAGCCGAGTTGGAAATAATCCCTCGCATTACCCAATTCCACATTAAACCCAGGCATTAACTCCATAGAAAAAAAACGAGTCTTTAAAAGAGGGACTTTTTTAAGCAATTGGTAGTGCAATTCAAAGATAAATTCGTTTTTGAGCTGCGTGTTCCAGCCATAAAATTGGGGGTCATGGCCCCATTTATGAATGAGACGCTGCGTTTGAGCGGCCAAAGAATCTTGCCCTGTCGTGCCTAAAGAAAGCGTGAATAACTCCATGAAAGTTTGATGGCGGTTATACACATTCAAATTCACCCGTAAATACCCCCCATAAGGGTGGTTATCATGCAAATGCACCAGTTTTCTGTTTTTAAGTGAGGGGGTATACATGTCTTGGGCGAGAGAAATACCAAAACGAGTAACCCTAGGGCTTTTATTGAAAAACCCTAAATACGAAGACCATTTCATCGCTTTATTTTTAGAAAAGTCAAATTCTTTAGTAGAAAAGCCTATTTGATTGCCTGCCGTGTAATACTCATCAATGTAAGGGTTGATATAACCATCATTTTCAGTCATCAAATTGATAGAATAGCGTTTAGAGGGCGTTAATGGGGTAGGAATATCCTCTTTTGCCCATGCAAACATTCCTAATGATAAACATAAAATAAATTTGAAAAACAAAACACTTCCTTAGGTTATTGTGGGGTTGGTTATTGTAACGAAATAAGACTTAATTACAAGGGCGTTTAAGAGATAAAAAGAGAAAACTTTACCCCATTGAAAAGAGCGTGGTTTTAGGCATAAAAAACTCACACTAAAAAATAAAACACCCCACACACGACTAAGCCTACAAAAATTAAAGTCAAAACGCAATAACCCATAATATCTTTAGCACCCAAACCGGCAATGGCTAAAGCGGGCAAAGCCCAAAAAGGCTGTATCATATTCGTCCAAGCGTCTCCCCAAGCGATAGCCATAGAAACCACGCCCGGATCCACCCCCAAGCTTTGGCCAGCTGGGAGCATGATAGGAGCTTGAATCGCCCATTGCCCTCCGCCTGATGGAATAAAAATATTGACAATCCCTGCGCTCAAAAAAGTCATGAGCGCGAAAGTTTTTTCATTAGCGATGTGCGTGAAAGCTAAAGAAAGCATTTGCGCTAAAGAATGACCTCCCACGCTATGGCTTGCCATCATCCCCATAATCCCGGCATAAAAAGGGAATTGCAATAAAATCCCAGCCACGCTCCTAGCGGAATAATTGATCGCTTTCACATAAGCCAAAGGGGTTTTATGCAACAAAATCCCTAAAAAAAGGAAAATCGTATTGACAATGTTTAAACCAAGCCCTCCTCCTTTAAAAAAATAAATACCCAAATACCCAAAACCCAAAAAAACCAAAAGATAAGAAAGCAAAGCGCTGTTTTCTAAAAAATGTGCGATCGTTTTGTCTTGTTGGTGGTCAATGAGTTCAATCTCTTTGTATTCGTCTTTTAAAAGCTTTGAATCAATCTCAACGATTTCTTCTTTTTTAGGGTGGATCATTGCCATTAAAAAGGGTAACCCTACAAGAATGATCCCTATAATGATTAAATTATAAGTAGAAAAAATCGTCTGACTGATAGGAATAGCTTTTTCAATCACCCCAGCACTCATTTTGGACAGATTTTCATTTTGGGTGGCAACGCTTAAAGGGATAGAGCCTGATAAACCCCCATGCCAGATGACAAAACCCGAATAAGCGCTAGCAATAAGCAGCCTGTAATCCACCCCTTTAACATTTTTGGCGATCTCTTTTGCAAAAATCGCACTGATCACTAATCCAAAACCCCAGTTGATCCAATTAGCGATTAACGATAAAAAAGTAACCAACCATAAAGCCGTGTAATACCCCTTAGGCAAAGACGCTAAGTATTTTAAAAGTTTTTGGACTAATTGAGCGCTAGCTAGAGCCTGACCCAACACCAAAATAAGGGCCATTTGCATAGAAAAACCTAAAAGCGTCCAAGCACCATTCCCCCAACTAGAAATGACAGACGAAGCGTCTTGCCCTGTCAAGCAATAAACAAGAACAAACACGATAAACGATAAAAGAGCGACCAAGACAAAGGAGTCCGGCAAACATTTAGACGCTAAAAACACGCACGCTGAAGTTAAATGCCTTAATAAAAACATAAACACCCCCTTTTATAAGCTATAAGTGCACTTCAAATTCAGCTTCTGTTTTTTCTTTCACTTGATCAAGGCTGACCCCCTCTTGCAATTCCACTAATTTCATGGCGTTATTGGAAAATTCAAACACCGCTAAATCCGTTATCAATTGATGCACCACGCCCTTTCCTGTTAAGGGTAAGGAGCATTCTTTTTTCACTTTAGACTCCCCATACTTGTTGCAATGTTCCATGATGACAATCACTTTTTTAGCGCCATGCACCAGATCCATAGCCCCTCCCATGCCCTTTATGAGCTTTTTAGGGATCATCCAATTAGCCAAATCCCCATTTTGTGAGACTTCCATCCCCCCTAAAATCGCTAAATCAATATGCCCCCCACGAATCATCGCAAACGAATCCGCGCTATTGAAAAACGAAGCGCCCGGCACCACGGTTACGGTTTCCTTTCCTGCGTTGATAAGATCCGCATCAACGCTCCCCTCTAAAGGGTAAGCGCCAATCCCTAATAACCCGTTCTCGCTTTGGAAAACGATATTCATCCCACTCACTTCATTAGCCACAAGCGTGGGCAATCCTATCCCTAAATTCACATACATGCCCTCTTTTAATTCCTTTGCCGCTCTTTTAATGATAGCCTCTCTCATTTCGCGCTCCTTGTCGTGATTTTTTCTATCCGTTTTTCAAATTTCTCGCCTTTATAGATGTGTTGCACATAGATTCCTGGCAAGTGTATTTCATCTGGGTCTAATTCCCCGGCCGGGACAATTTCTTCCACTTCAGCGACGCATATTTTTGCCGCTATCGCGCACAAGGGATTAAAATTCCTGGCTGTCTTTCTGAACACCAAATTCCCAAGAGTGTCGCTTTTATAAGCTTTGATAAGCCCATAATCGCCCGTTATGGCTCTTTCTAAAATATACTCCTTGCCGTTAAATTCCCTTGATTCCTTGCCTTGAGCGATCAAAGTCCCAACACCGGTTGGGGTGTAGTAAGCGGGTATCCCAGCCCCTCCAGCGCGCAAGTTTTCAGCTAGCGTGCCTTGTGGTGTCAAAACGACTTCAATTTCTCCATTCAACATTTGCGATTCAAAAATCTTATTCTCCCCCACATACGAAGCGATAATCTTTTTAATCTGTTTTTTTTCTAAAAGAATGCCAAGCCCAAAGTCATCAACGCCGCAATTATTGCTCACGACAACCAAATCCTTAATGCCTTTCTTATAAATGTAATCAATGGCGTATTCGGGTATCCCGCACAGCCCAAAACCGCCCACTAAAATAGTATCCCCATCTTTTAATGCACTCAATGCTTTGTCTAAATCGGTTATAACCTTGTTCATCTCATTCTCCTTATTTTTGTTCAACTACCACTGATAGCCCTTGACCGCCACCCACGCACAATGACGCGCAACCCACGCCATGCCCGCTCCTTTTCATTTCATGCAATAAAGTTACCAAGATCCTAGCGCCGCTCGCGCCAATAGGGTGGCCAATGGCTATCGCACCTCCATTCACATTCACGATATTGGGGTTTAATTCAAGCTCTTTTAACACGGCTAGGCTTTGCGCGGCAAAGGCTTCATTGAGTTCAAAAAGATTGATGTTATTGAGATTCATTTTGACATTTTTAAGGTTGTTTTTAATCGCAATACTAGGGCATATACCCATTATATCCGGACTGCAACCACCCAAACCAAACCCCTTAATAGTCGCCATGGTTTTTAACCCCAATGTTTGCGCTTTTTTAGCGCTGCATAAAATGATAATACTCGCGCCATCATTGATCCCTGATGAATTCCCCGCCGTTACCGATCCGTCTTTTTTGAAAGCGGGTTTGAGCTTTGCAAGGGATTCTAGCGTCGTGTCTCTAGGGTATTCATCTTCTTTAAAAACCACCACGCCTTTTTTATTCGCTATTTCAATAGGCGTGATTTCTTCTTGGAATTTCTTTGCATTAATGGCGGCTCTTGCTTTGAGTTGCGATTGGAGTGCGAAATTATCTTGATCTTCTCGGCTTATGTGGTATGCTTGAGCGACATTATCAGCGGTGATCCCCATGTGGTAATCATTGAACGCATCCCATAGCCCGTCATGTATCATGGAATCTATCATGTTCGCATTCCCCATTCTTTTCCCCTCTCGCATATCAAACGACAAATAGGGTGCTTTGCTCATGTTCTCCACGCCACCACACACCACCACCTCATCGCGCCCAAGCATGATGGCATCATGCGCTAATTGAATGGCTTTCATTGACGATCCACAAACCATATTGACGCTAAAAGCGTTTTTGTCATTAGGGATGCCAGCGTCCAGTTGGATCTGCCTGGCGATATTTTGACCCAAACCGGCACCTAAAACATTGCCTAAAATGACAGAATCCACATCGCTAGGCTTAAGGCCGCTCGCATTCAAAGCGTCTTTAAGCACATAAACACCCATTTCTCTAGCGCCCACGCTCTTTAAAGAGCCTAGAAAACTCCCCACCGCACTCCGCTTTGCCGCCACTATAACCACTTCATTCATGTCTTTGCCTTTAAGTTGATTTATCAGTCATAGTATCACTTTTAGGTGATTGACACCCTAACAGGTTTGATTTTATTTTAGGTTTTGTTTTGGATTGAGGGAGATCCGTTTATTTTTTTCTCAAAAATATTATTCTTATCGTTCAATGATTATTGCACAATACAGCTTCAAGTGTGGACCTAAAATCAAGCAGATATGCACTTTAGGCTCATGTTTCTCTAACACTTTAAAAAATTTCTTTCTAAGCAGTCTTTGCCTAGTTTCAGGGTTTTAATAGAATTTTAAGCAAACTCCCTAATCTCTTTCTCTAAAGCGTTAATAAAAACGCTTGAATAGGATTTTTCTTTAGGGAATTTGGCTAAAAAATCATTCAATAGTCCAAGGTATTGCTCCTTATTTAAAGCCCCTTTCAGCACTTCGTATTTTAAAAAAAGCCAGTAAGTGTTAAGCACATCGCTTTGGCAATAGCCATCAATAATGCCTTTTTTCTCCTTTTGGCTTAAATGGGGGTTGTAATAAATCGCATGCACTAAATCCCCGCTCACATCAAATTTACCAGGAATATTCATCATAGAGCAAACACCATTTAGATTCAACCCCCTAACGGATCCATAATGGCTCAAGCTATCCATTAGATCCAAATGAAACTGCTCGCTATAACGCGCGCGGTAATTCTCCCATTTGTTTTCTTGGCTATAAAAGGCGTCTAAAGTTAAATTGTATTTAAGGGCTTTGAGCGTGAGTAGGGGCATATCAAAACCTCTGCCATTGAAGCTTATTAAGCGCGGTTGCTTTTCGTTAAAGTATCTAAAAAAGTCTTCTAAAAGCTCTTTTTCGCTTGTAAAACCCTCTTTATTCTCGTGTTTTTGCCCAAAATTCCCCACTTTGATAAACTGCCCGTAATCATCGCCAATGACTGCTGCAATAGAGATGATTTCATGCAAATAAAGAGGCAAAAACTCGCTCCCGCTTTTTTCTTTTTGCTTTTCAAAACTCCATTCACAGATTTTTAGCGCATCATTTTCTTCTAATTGGAAATGCTCTTTACACAAGCTCACGCTAGGAATGGTTTCTATATCAAACACGCACAACATCACACGCTCCTTTCACATTTTGACATTCTTGTCTCGCTTTTATTATATAACAATTAGTCTTATAGCGCTATAGTGCCAACTTTTAATATCAAAACGATATAACCAAAAATTAAAAAAACTTATTTGGAGAATTGGAAGTGAAAGAAATCACTATCGCCCTTGTGGGCCAGCCTAATGTGGGGAAATCATCCCTCATCAACGCTTTGAGTAACGCCCATTTGAAAGTGGGGAATTTTGCCGGGGTTACCGTGGATAAAATGGAAGTGGGTTTGATCCACAAAGAGCATCAAATCACTATCATTGATTTACCTGGCACTTACGCGCTCAATGATTTCACCACTGAAGAAAAGGTTACTAAAGATTTTTTAGAAAAAGGGCAATACGATCTCATTCTTAATGTGGTGGATTCCACCAATTTAGAGCGTAATTTAGCCTTAAGCACACAGCTATTAGACACGAATAAAAAAATGCTACTCGCGCTCAACATGTGGGATGAGGCGCAAAAAGAAGGCATTAAAATTGATACAGGAAAGCTCTCGAAAGAATTAGGGGTTGTGTGCGTGCCAACAAGCGCAAGATCCAAAGAAGATCGCTTGAACACCGAGCTTTTATTAGACGAAATTGTCAGGCTTTATTCTCAAAACACTGCAAATAATGAAAGCATCAAAGTCCCGTCTCAAAGCTTTAAGGAGTCTTTAAAATACAGCCAGAGCGCTCAAAGAATCGCTAAATTAGTAATCAGTGAAAACAAACAAAATGCGAGTTTTGAACACACTTATAAGATTGATAAGATTTTAATGCACCCGCGTTATGGGATTTTCATTTTTTTAGGGTTCATGTTTATCATTTTTTCCTTGAGCTTTTTAATAGGAGGGGGAGTGCAAAAAGCGCTTGAAGCAGGGTTTAAATTTTTGAGCGATAGTATTAAAGAAAATGTGGCTAATGAAGATTTAGCGTCTTTGGTGGGCGATGGCATTATTGGGGGAGTGGGAGCGACAGTTTCATTCTTGCCTTTAATTGTGGTGTTGTATTTTGGGATTTCTTTACTAGAGACGACAGGCTATATGAGTAGGGTAGCGTTTTTGTTAGATGGGATCTTGCATAAGTTTGGTTTGCATGGGAAGAGTTTTATCCCTTTAATCACCGGTTTTGGCTGCTCAGTGCCTGCTTACATGGCGACAAGAACCTTACAAAACTATAACGAACGATTGATCACGCTTTTTGTGATCGGGTTTATGAGCTGCTCGGCAAGGCTGCCTATTTATGTGCTGTTTGTAGGGTCGTTTTTCCCTTCTTCAAGCGCGGGGTTTGTGCTGTTTTGCATTTATATTTTGGGGGCGGTTGTGGCGTTAGTGATGGCAAAATTACTCAAATTAAGCGTGTTTAAAGGACAAACCGAATCTTTTATCATGGAAATGCCCAAATACCGCTTTCCCAGTTGGAGAATGGTCTATTTCAGTATCTACACCAAATCGCTTTCTTACCTTAAAAAGGCCGGGACTTATATTTTAGTGGGAGCGATTTTAATCTGGTTTATGTCTCAATACCCTAAAAGCGATGCGGCCATGAAAACTTATAAACAAGAAAGCTTATTAGTGGATAAAAACACCGCTCTTTCAAGCGAAGCTAAAGAAGAAAAATTAAAAGAATTAAAAGCAGAATTGGATAAAAAGAATTTAAAAAACAGCATTGTAGGAAGAGGCGGGGCGTATTTAGAAAAAGTCTTTAGCCCTATGGATTTTGATTGGCGTTTGAGTGTGTCGCTTGTAACCGGATTTATGGCTAAAGAGGTGGTGGTTTCTACTTTGGGCGTGTTGTTTTCTTTAGGGGATCAAAATGAAAAATCTGACGCTTTTAGAGAAATTTTAAGAAAAGAAGTCAGCGTGCCTAGCGGGATCGCTTTTATCGTGTTTGTGATGTTTTATATCCCTTGTTTTGCAGCGACCATTACTTTTGGTAGGGAAGCTGGGGGGATAAAGTTTGTAGCGTATTTATTCATCTTCACAACCGTTGTAGCGTATGCGTTTTCCTTGATAGCTTTTTATGTAACCCAAATTTTGGTTTAAAGGCTAGCTATAAAGGGTTAAAAACCCTTTATTTGTTTAAAATTCACCCTATTAGAAATATTAAAAAATTTTTATTTTTCTTTATATCCCAATCCTTTCTATCAACATTCGCATTAATCGGCATTTTTGATAAAAAAGTCATTAATATTATCTAAATAATAATTTTTTAAAAATTTAAGCTAAAACTAATAATGGTTATTATAAATTACACCTTGTTGTAAAAAAGAACATTTTTCATAAAAGGTGGTAGGTAAATGAAAAGAGTTTTAGTCTCTTTGGTTGTTTTGAGTCATAGCGCGCATGCTGTCAAAACTCATAATTTGGAAAGGGTAGAAGCTTCAGGGGTGGCTAACGATAAAGAAGCGCCTTTAAGCTGGAGGAGCAAGGAAGTTAGAAATTATATGGGTTCTCGCACGGTGATTTCTAACAAGCAACTCACTAAAAGCGCCAATCAAAGCATTGAAGAAGCTTTGCAAAATGTGCCGGGCGTGCATATTAGAAACTCTACAGGTATTGGAGCTGTGCCTAGCATTTCCATTAGGGGGTTTGGTGCGGGAGGCCCAGGGCATTCTAATACGGGAATGATTCTAGTCAATGGGATTCCTATTTATGTCGCGCCCTATGTTGAAATTGGCACGGTTATTTTTCCTGTAACCTTTCAATCTGTGGATAGAATCAGCGTAACTAAGGGTGGGGAGAGCGTGCGTTATGGCCCTAACGCTTTTGGCGGTGTGATCAACATTATCACCAAAGGCATTCCTACCAAGTGGGAAAGTCAAGTGAGCGAGAGGACCACTTTTTGGGGCAAATCTGAAAATGGGGGGTTTTTCAATCAAAATTCTAAAAACATTGATAAAAGCTTAGTTAATAACATGCTTTTTAACACCTATTTAAGAACGGGGGGTATGATGAATAAGCATTTTGGAATCCAAGCTCAAGTCAATTGGCTCAAAGGGCAAGGGTTTAGATACAACAGCCCTACCAACATTCAAAACTACTTGCTAGATTCGTTGTATCAAATCAATGATAGCAATAAAATCACTGCTTTTTTTCAATATTACAGCTATTTTTTAACAGACCCTGGGTCTTTAGGTATAGCTGCCTATAATGAAAATCGTTTTCAAAATAACCGCCCTAATAACGATAAAAGCGGGAGAGCGAAGCGATGGGGAGCTGTGTATCAAAACTTTTTTGGGGATACCGATAAAATAGGGGGGGATTTCACTTTCAGTTACTATGGGCATGACATGTCAAGGGATTTTAAATTTGATTCTAACTATTTAAATGTCAATACCAATCCTAAATTAGGCCCTGTTTATACCAATCAAAATTATCCAGGATTTTTTATTTTTGATCATTTAAGGCGTTATGTGATGAACGCTTTTGAGCCTAATTTGAACTTAGTCGTCAATACCAATAAAGTTAAGCAAACTTTTAATGTGGGCATGCGCTTTATGACGATGGACATGTTCATTAGATCCGATCAAAGCACATGCGAAAAATCAGATATTATTGATGGGGTGTGCCACATGCCCCCATATGTTCTTTCTAAAAAGCCTAGTAACAATCAAGAAATGTTTAACAACTATACAGCGGTATGGTTGAGCGATAAAATAGAACTTTTTGATTCTAAATTGGTGATAACTCCAGGGCTTAGATACACCTTTTTAAACTACGATAACAAAGAGCCAGAAAAGAACGATTTTTCCGTATGGACTAGTAAAAAACAGCGTCAAAACGAATGGAGTCCCGCCCTTAACATTGGCTATAAACCTATGGAAAATTGGATATGGTATGCGAACTACCGCCGCAGTTTTATCCCCCCACAACACACAATGGTAGGCATTACTAGGACTAATTACAACCAAATTTTTAATGAAATTGAAGTGGGGCAACGCTATAGTTATAAAAATCTATTGAGCTTTAATACCAATTATTTTGTGATTTTTGCCAATCGTTACTATGCGGGAGGCTATAGCCCACAGCCTGTGAATGCTAGGAGTCAAGGGGTGGAATTGGAATTGTATTACGCGCCGATTAGGGGTTTGCAATTTCATGTGGCTTACACTTACATTGATGCGCGCATTACTTCTAACGCTGATGATATTGCTTATTATTTTACAGGCATTGTCAATAAACCCTTTGATATTAAAGGGAAGCGTTTGCCTTATGTGAGCCCTAACCAATTCATATTTGACATGATGTATACTTACAAGCACACGACTTTTGGAATTAGTAGTTATTTTTATAGCCGCGCTTATAGTTCTATGCTCAATCAGGCCAAAAGCCAAACCGTGTGCTTGCCCTTAAACCCAGAATACACGGGGGGGTTAGAGTATGGTTGTAATTCAGTGGGGTTATTGCCCTTGTATTTTGTGTTGAACGTTCAAGTAAGCTCAGTCTTATGGCAAAGCGGTAGGCATAAAATCACAGGGAGTTTGCAAATCAATAACCTTTTTAACATGAAGTATTATTTTAGGGGGATTGGCACAAGCCCTACAGGAAGAGAACCCGCGCCAGGGCGATCCATTACAGCGTATTTGAATTATGAGTTTTAAACTGGTTTCAAGCTTTTATAGCTTGAATGTTTTTAATATTAAACCATTTTAAAACTCGCTACTAAATTTTCGGTCAATAAATTAAACCCATCCACCAGAATAAACACTAAAATTTTAAAAGGCAGAGAAATCATTACAGGCGGGAGCATCATCATACCCATCGCCATTAAAATAGAGCTGATAACCATATCAATCACCAAAAAAGGCAAGTAGAGTAAAAAGCCGATTTGAAACGCTGTTTTCAATTCGCTTATCATAAACGCCGGGATTAAAACGCTCAAGCTCACATCATTAGGGGTTTTAGGGTTAGGCAAATTCCTAATCCTAAAAAAAAGCGCTAGATCCTTTTCTCGTGTGTTTTTAAGCATGAATTCCTTGAAAGGCAGAGCACTTTTTTCAAACGCTTCGGTGTAAGAAATCTTTTTATCCATATAAGGCTTAATCCCTGTATCATAAGCCTTTTTCAAACTAGGTTCCATGATAAAAAAAGTCAATATCAAAGAGAGCGAGACTAGAATTTGGGTGGGGGGGGTTTGTTGCGTGCCTAAAGCGGTCCTTAAAAAAGAAAACACCACGATCAAACGGGTGAAACTCGTCATCACTAAAATCAACGATGGGGCTAAAACTAAAAGCGTGAGCAGGGCGATGACATTAAGGGTGGTTACAAGCTGTTTAGGATCATTAGGAGCGTTTAAAGAGAGATTGACGCTAGGCAAAGCGCTATCAGCGCTCATTAAAGGGCATATTAAAGGGCAAATGAGAATTAAAAAAATAAAAAAACGCAAATTCTAGCCTTAAATCTTTAATAAAAAACAAAGTCAAATTATAAGATAAGGCATGTTAAAATTCCCTAAAATAACCCCATAAATTGAAGGATTTTAATGCTTTCTGTAATCATACTGGCCGCTGGTAAAGGCACTCGCATGCATTCTAGCCTGCCTAAAACTTTGCACACCCTTTGCGGAGAGCCTATGTTGTTTTACATTTTAGAAGTGGCTTTTTCAATCAGCGATGATGTGCATCTTGTCTTACACCACCAACGAGAACGCATTAAAGAAGCGGTGTTGGAGCGTTTTAAGGGCGTAATCTTTCACGCTCAAATCGTGGAAAAATATTCAGGGACAGGTGGGGCTATCATGCAAGAAGATAAAACGCCTATCCCTACAAAACATGAGCGGGTTTTGATTTTGAATGCGGACATGCCCTTAATCACTAAAGACGCTCTCGCCCCCTTATTAGAAAGCAAGAATAACGCCATAGGTTTACTGCATTTAGCTGACCCTAAAGGTTATGGGCACGTTATTTTAGAAAACCATCAGGTTAAAAAGATTGTAGAAGAAAAGGACGCTAATGATGAAGAAAAAGAAATTAAAAGCGTGAATGCTGGCGTGTATTTTTTTGAAAGAAAGTTTTTAGAAAGATACTTGCCCAAGCTTAATGACCAAAACGCCCAAAAAGAATACTACCTCACGGATTTAATCGCTCTAGGAATCAATGAAAACGAAACAATTGACGCTATTTTCTTAGAAGAAGAGTGTTTTTTAGGGGTGAATAGCCAAACAGAAAGGGCGAAAGCTGAAGAAATCATGCTAGAAAGGTTGCGAAAAAACGCCATGGACTTGGGGGTAGTGATGCAATTACCTAGTAGTATTTATTTAGAAAAAGGCGTGAGTTTTAAGGGGGAGTGCGTTTTAGAGCAAGGGGTGCGTTTGATTGGGAATTGTTTGATAGAAAACGCACGCATTAAGGCTTATAGCGTGATAGAAGAGAGTCAAATTGTTAATAGCAGCGTGGGGCCGTTTGCCCATGCGCGCCCTAAAAGCGTGATTTGTGATAGCCATGTGGGGAATTTTGTAGAGACTAAAAACGCCAAACTTCAAGGCGCTAAAGCAGGGCATTTGAGCTATTTAGGGGATTGTGAGATAGGGAAAAACACAAATGTAGGGGCTGGCGTGATCACTTGCAATTATGATGGTAAAAAGAAACACCAAACGATTATCGGTGAAAATGTCTTTATAGGGAGCGATAGCCAGTTAGTCGCCCCCATAAATATCGGCTCTAATGTCTTAATCGGCAGCGGCACCACCATCACTAAAGACATTCCTAGCGGTTCGTTAAGCCTTTCACGCGCCCCTCAAACCAACATTGAAAACGGGTATTTTAAGTTTTTTAAGAAGCCTTAATTTGTTTGAATAATGAAAAATCCTAAAATATTATAATCATTTACTTTAATCCTGTAATTTGTGAATAAACAAAACACTTATTGAGCTTCTTGTGATCTTTTGCCGATCTGTAACAATTCTCTTAATGCGATTGTGGTATAAATATTCTTATCAAGGTGTGCCAAACATGCCTTGAATCTCAATTTTTGAATCTCAATTTTATGAAAGGATTTGTTATGAGTGGATTAAGAACATTTAGTTGTGTAGTGGTTTTATGCGGTGCAATGGCTAATGTGGCTATAGCTAGTCCTAAAATAGAGGCAAGGGGTGAATTAGGCAAATTTTTAGGAGGAGCTGTTGGAAATTTTGTTGGTGATAAAATGGGCGGATTTGTTGGTGGTGCAATAGGAGGATATATTGGGTCTGAAGTAGGCGATAGGGTAGAAGATTATATCCGTGGCGTTGATAGAGAGCCTCAAACTAGAGAGCCTCAGACTAGAGAACCACAAACCCCAAGAGAACCTATCCGTGATCTTTATGATTACGGCTATAGTTTTGGGCATGCTTGGTGATCTTAAATGAGCCAAGGTGATGGGGGGGAAGGAAATAACATGGATACTACAAAAGAGAACTTGAATGGCTCAAAAGAGCGTTTGAGCGATTTGGAATATCGATGGGCAATGGCTCTAGTCTATGGAGGATGTATCTCCATAACCACTAGGATTTTTTATGACATAAATGGTTCAGCTAGCGATCCGCTTTTTGACCCTAAATACAGCTATTATGTGTGGTTAGTGGGTCTAATAGCGGCTTTGTTGTCTAATCTCTTGTTTAATCCTAAAGGCAGGTCGGTAGGTTATTTAATGATTGAAACTTGGCAAGGGTTCCCCAAGTTTTTTAAAGCCATTTTTAAGGCTAGGTTTTTTGGTGCGTTTTATGACGCTGTGTTAGGGGCAAGACTAAGGGATTTTTATTTGATGCTTTTAACGATACCCTTTATTATCGCTATGCATGAAATTTCGGCGTATTGTGGGCATCCTAGCAATCTCCTTGTAGAGGGTTTGGTCATTTTAGGGTTTCAAGGTTTTCTTAAGCTTTGCGCTAAATGGGGGTGGTGATTTAATCCAATGCAATTAAATGGAGGGGGTATAAAAAAATTAAAAAACCTTAAAACCCATTCTCATTAATAGAACAGATCCAACTTGAACTTTTCTTTTTCTTAAGTTTTTTATTGATACAATTCCAAATTTAAAAAACAAACGATTTAATTCAAATTTAAGGAAAAATTTTGATTACGGTGGTTAAACGAAACGGGCGCATTGAGCCTTTGGACATTACCAAAATCCAAAAATACACTAAGGACGCTACGGACAATTTAGAGGGCGTGAGCCAAAGTGAGCTGGAAGTGGATGCGAGATTGCAATTTAGGGACAAGATCACTACTGAAGAAATCCAACAAACTTTGATTAAAACCGCTGTGGATAAGATAGATATTGACACGCCTAATTGGAGTTTTGTCGCCTCAAGGCTTTTTTTGTATGATTTATACCATAAAGTGAGTGGTTTTACAGGATATAGGCATTTGAAAGAGTATTTTGAAAACGCTGAAGAAAAGGGCCGCATCCTTAAGGGCTTTAAGGAAAAATTTGATCTAGAGTTTTTAAATAGCCAGATCAAGCCTGAAAGGGATTTCCAATTCAATTATTTGGGGATTAAAACCTTGTATGATCGCTATTTGTTGAAAGACGCTAACAACAACCCTATTGAATTGCCCCAGCACATGTTTATGAGCATTGCGATGTTTTTAGCGCAAAACGAACAAGAACCCAATAAAATCGCTTTAGAATTTTATGAAGTTTTGAGCAAATTTGAAGCGATGTGCGCGACCCCCACTCTAGCGAACGCCCGCACCACCAAACACCAACTCAGCTCATGCTATATTGGTAGCACGCCGGATAATATTGAGGGGATTTTTGACAGCTATAAGGAAATGGCGCTATTGTCCAAATACGGCGGAGGGATTGGCTGGGATTTTTCTTTAGTGCGCTCTATTGGGAGTTATATTGATGGGCATAAAAATGCGAGCGCTGGCACGATCCCGTTTTTAAAGATCGCTAACGATGTGGCGATTGCGGTGGATCAATTAGGCACACGAAAGGGCGCGATTGCGGTGTATTTGGAAATCTGGCACATTGATGTGATGGAGTTCATTGATTTAAGGAAAAATAGCGGCGATGAAAGGCGAAGAGCGCATGATTTGTTCCCGGCTCTTTGGGTGTGCGATCTGTTTATGAAGAGGGTTTTAGAAGACGCGATGTGGACTTTGTTTGACCCTTATGAGTGTAAGGATTTGACTGAGTTTTATGGGCAGGATTTTGAAAAACGCTATTTAGAGTATGAAAAAGATCCCAAAATCATTAAAGAATACATTAACGCTAAAGATTTATGGAAAAAAATCTTAATGAATTATTTTGAAGCCGGCTTGCCTTTCTTAGCCTTTAAAGATAACGCCAATCGGTGCAATCCAAACGCTCATGCAGGAATCATTCGATCCAGCAATCTGTGCACAGAGATTTTTCAAAATACCGCACCCAACCACTACTACATGCAAATAGAATACACCGATGGCACCATAGAGTTTTTTGAAGAAAAAGAGTTGGTAACGACAGATAGTAATATCACTAAATGCGCCAACAAGCTCACTAGCACCGATATTCTAAAAGGCAAGCCAATCTATATCGCTACTAAAGTCGCTAAAGACGGGCAAACGGCGGTGTGCAATCTAGCGAGCATTAATTTAAGCAAAATCAACACTGAAGAAGACATTAAAAGGGTTGTGCCGATCATGGTTAGGCTTTTAGACAATGTGATTGATTTGAATTTCTACCCTAACCGCAAAGTCAAAGCCACTAATTTACAAAATAGGGCCATAGGGTTAGGGGTTATGGGTGAAGCACAAATGCTCGCAGAACACCAAATCGCTTGGGGGTCTAAAGAGCATTTAGAAAAAATTGACGCTTTAATGGAGCAAATCAGCTACCATGCGATTGACACGAGCGCGAATCTAGCGAAAGAAAAAGGGGTTTATAAGGATTTTGAAAATTCAGAATGGAGTAAGGGGATTTTCCCCATTGATAAAGCCAATAATGAAGCCTTGAAGCTCACCGAAAAAGGGCTTTTTAATCATGCTTGCGATTGGCAAGGTTTGAGGGAAAAAGTCAAATCTAATGGCATGCGTAATGGCTATTTAATGGCGATCGCTCCTACAAGCTCCATTTCTATTTTAGTAGGCACAACCCAAACGATTGAACCCATTTATAAGAAAAAATGGTTCGAAGAAAATTTGAGCGGGCTAATTCCTGTGGTAGTGCCTAATTTGAGCGTAGAAACTTGGAATTTTTACACATCGGCTTATGATATTGACGCTAAAGATTTGATTAAAGTAGCGGCCGTGCGCCAAAAGTGGATCGATCAAGGCCAAAGCATTAATGTGTTTTTACGCATAGAAAACGCTAGCGGTAAAACCTTGCATGACATCTACACGCTCGCTTGGAAATTAGGGTTAAAATCCACTTATTATTTGCGCAGCGAAAGCCCTAGCATAGATGAAAAAAGCGTGTTGGATCGATCGGTGGAGTGTTTTAATTGCCAATAATATAAGCTTAAATAAGCTAATCTTTGCTAAAATGAGATTTAAAATTATTTAAGGAAGATGAATGCTTTTTGCGATGATTGGTTCAGGGGGGTTTATCGCTCCCAAGCACTTGCAAGCGATTAGAGATACAGGGCATTTTTTGGATTGCTCTTTTGATATTCATGATAGCGTGGGGGTTTTAGATGAGTATTTCCCACAATCAGAGTTTTTTACCAATATTGAAGATTTTGAAAAGCATTTAGAGCAATCTAAGGCTATGGGTAAAGAAATCAACTATTTGAGTGTTTGCACGCCCACGCACACGCATTTTGATCACATCCGTTTCGGGTTAAGAAACGGCATGCATGTGATTTGTGAAAAACCCTTAGTTTTAGACCCTGGCGAAATACAAGAATTGAAAGATTTAGAGGTGAAACACCAAAAAAGGGTGTTTAGTCTTTTACCCTTACGCTTGCATTGCGACACGCTGGCTTTAAAAGAAAAAATCAAGAGCGAATTAGAAAAAAACCCTAGCAAGGTGTTTGACATCACGCTCACTTATATCAGCGTTCAAGGGAAATGGTATTTTTCTTCATGGCGAGCGGATGTGAATAGGAGTGGGGGGTTAGCCACTCAAATGGGAGTGAATATTTTTGACACTTTATTGTATTTGTTTGGAGGCGTTAAAGAGAAGGTTATCAACAGAGAAGAGCCTGATTGCGTGTGCGGGATACTCTTTTTAGAGCATGCCAAAATAAGATGGTTTTTTTCCATCAATCCAGAACACATGGGAGTGGCTAAGGAAAAAGTTTATCATAAAATGATCCTAGAGGGCGAAGAAGTCAATCTCACGCAGAGCTTTGATAATCTGTATATAGAAAGCTACAAACAGATTTTAGCTCAAGGGGGGTTTGGCTTGGATGAAGCTACGGCGTCTATCAAACTGGCTTATGAATTAAGAAACCTTTCAGTCAGCGAACCCAATGAAGATTCGCATGTTTTGTGTTGCAAAAACAAAACAGACCAATAAAGGCACCACTTTTAAAAGCGTTGTTTAGGAGGGTTTGGTATTAGCGTTTGATTAGAATAGGGTTGTTTTTAATTTTCTTTTAAGAGGGTTTTTACTTTTTTAAGGGTTTTTATGGATATTTATGCGTTATACATAGCGATAGGGCTTTTTACTGGCATTCTATCAGGGATTTTTGGCATTGGTGGGGGGATGATCATTGTCCCTATCATGCTCGCAACCGGGCATTCTTTTGAAGAATCCATTGGGATTTCCATTTTGCAAATGGTGCTTTCATCGTTTGTGGGATCTGTTTTGAATTTCAAAAAAAAATCGCTTGATTTTTCTTTAGGCTTGTTGATAGGGGCAGGGGGGCTGATAGGGGCGAGTTTTAGCGGATTTGTTTTAAAAATCGTTTCCAGTAAAATTTTAATGGTTATTTTCGCGCTTTTAGTCGTGTATTCTATGATCCAATTTGTTTTGAAACCCAAAAAAAAAGATTTTATAGCGGGTGCTAAACGCTATCATTTGCAAGGTTTAAAATTATTCTTAATTGGCGCGCTCACAGGGTTTTTTGCCATCACTTTGGGGATTGGTGGGGGAATGCTCATGGTGCCTTTGATGCATTATTTTTTAGGGTATGATTCTAAAAAATGCGTGGCGTTAGGGCTATTTTTCATCTTGTTTTCTTCCATTTCAGGAGCTTTTTCTTTAATCTATCACCACATCATCAATAAAGAAGTGCTATTAGCAGGGGCGATTGTGGGCTTAGGCTCTGTTATGGGCGTGAGCATTGGGATTAAATGGATCATGGGGCTTTTGAATGAAAAAATGCATAAAATTTTGATTTTAGGGGTGTATGGTTTGTCGTTATTGATTATTTTATACAAACTCTTTTTTTAATTGATGGTTTTATACCACTACTATTTTAAGACCCCTAAGAGTTTCCCTTTAGAGTATTTGCATTTGTGCGCTAATGAGAGCCATTTATTGAGATTGGATTTTGATACGGCCAATTTTTCTCATAATACCCCTATGAATACCCCATTAAAACTCAGCGTTCAAGCCTTAGAGCGTTATTTCTTGGGACAACTTTTTGAATTTGATGCGCCTTTAGATTTGATAGGGACTTCTTTTCAAAAACAAGTTTGGTCTGCGTTAATGACTATCCCTTATGGCAAGACAAAAAGTTATGATGAAATCGCAAAGCTCATTAATAACCCTAAATCTTGCAGAGCGATTGGCAACGCTAATCATAATAACCCTATTTCTTTGATCGTGCCTTGTCATAGAGTGGTGCGTAAAAATGGCGCTTTAGGGGGGTATAACGGGGGCATAGAAGTCAAAAAGTGGCTGTTAGAATTTGAGCGTAAAAATTTAAACCACACGCTAAAAACTTTTTAATTTTTTAAAAATGGGGTTGTAGTTATTTTGTGGTAAAAATCATTTTGTTAAGGGAGTAGGGGGTTTTTCAACTTTCCTCCCAAATGCTCGCCGCTTCTTTTAAACGCTGTTTGTCAAAATGCGTGTAAATCCTGCTCGTATTCAAGCTCGCATGCCCTAGAGCTTCTTGAACTAAAATCAAATCATGGCGTTTTTGATAGAGCAAGGTTGCAAAAGAATGCCTTAACATGTGCGCCCCATTTTTCTCTCGCCTGAGTCCGGCAAAATTGATGATTCGCTCCACTTGCCTATACAAATACGCTTGCGTTAAAGCCATGCCTTTTTGATTGCAAAACAATAAATCATTTTTAACAGGATACAATTCCCTTTCTATGAGCCATTCTTTTAAAAGGCTTTCAATGTGAAAAGCTTTGAGCATCACCGCTCTGTATTTATCGCCCTTACCCTTAATCAAAATCGTATAACAGCCATTTTCTAAAGTAAAATCCTTTATTTTAAGCTGCAAGGCTTCATTAGAACGCATGCCTGTAAAAACAATGATTTTAATGAGTAGGCGGTTTCTCGCGCGCACTTTGGCGGACATTTCTATTTTATCAATGCTTTCTAAAAATTTTTCTAATTCTTCATTATTTAAATGAGTAGGGAGCTTATTACCTGCACTTTGATTCGCTCCGCTGATGTTTTTAAGCGTGATATTGTAGATATAAGATTTTTCATTTTCATCTTGATTTTGTTTGTCTATATAACTAAAAAGTCCTAGTAGGGCAATCCTATAATTTTTTTTAGTGGCTAAACTCAAACCTCCGGTATAAATACTCAAAAATTCAGCCAGCATGACTTCGTCTATATTTTTGAGCGATTTTAAAGAAAGCTTTTGAGCGTATTCGTAAAATTTGAGTAGGGGCAGTGCATAAGTGTTGATACCCAGTAATCCAGCACTGCGGGCTTTTTTGCAAACTTTTTCTAAACGCTCTAAATTGCACGCTTGATTCAATTCATTCAGGCATTCAAAAACCTTATTTTGGTCTTTCACTTGGGAATTAGACAAGCTTGTGCATTTGTAACGCAAAAAGCGCCCAATCCACAGCAAAAGATTTTCTACAGGATCTTTTAATTCTTCTAGGGGGTGTTTCATTTAGGGTTTTTAAATTAATCTAAATCATCATCATGTGGCGTATCACTAGGCGCTTTTTGCGTTATAAGCGCGTTCGCAATAAGTTTATTGCTAACTATCTCACCTTGTTTTAAATCATCAGCAATTTGATTGATTTTAAGGTTCTGTGCCGAACCTATTTTATGTTGTTCTCTCTTTTCAATAACTTCTCTTTCTATGCTCTCTATTTTTTCAATATCAAAAACTTTAGGATAACCGCGCCACTGATTATGATTGATAGATAATTTTATTTCGTCTTCAAATGCCCCAGTAACAATATTAGGCATGCATGTCGCTTTTATTTGAACCTTATCAATTTCCTTAAAACTCATACCACAATTGCCACCAGGCTGTTTTGAAAAGAATGTAGCTACCTTATTTTTTAAGTGTGTGAGAGATTGCGGTAATTGACTAGGCACTGAGAATGTAATATCTGAGAATTTAGCCCACACCTCATTAAAATCACTAGATAAAGCACTCACCAATTCTACCTTATAAATGTTTTCTTTATCATGAATAGCGTTTTTACAATAACAGATCACCTCTTGATCAAACAATCTTGCCAATAACAACAAATAATTTCTTAAATTGAATGTCTTGCTTGGCTCGTTTTGAAATACAAAAAAACTTATTTCTTTGTTAGGCAAAATATCGTTTTCTACCTTTTCTTTCCAATAACCAATCGCTTGAATATAACCAAGAAAATCACGCTTTCCATCTAAAAAAGATTTTAGGCGTTGTGTTTCTTTTATGTAGTCGCTGTAGGAGTATTTGTATTTAGTGATAAATCCTTGAGTAGACATGAAGTCTTTCATTGTTGCTTTGCTCTTATCTGTTGTGAATTTATCCACAAAAGTTTTATTAAATGTTTTACAATTACAGAGTTTTCTATAAATGCCATCATTCTCTCTAAGGAAATCCTTAGTTAAAAAATCGCTTTTAGCTGCTTTTATAAGTTTTTTCTGTTCTTCATCAGTAAAATCCTTTGTAAAAGCTCCTTTAAAAGGTCTAAACGCTGAGATAATCCCAAAAGGTAGTCCGCTCCTAATTTTCTCATACACTCTATTAAGCTTAGCGCCCTCAATTGCATAAATTTCAGCAATATAAGCCTCAGTAGGGTTGTCCTTAATACTAGAGATTGCATCGCCAAGAAAAATCTTATCGTCTTTGTCGCCAATGCCAAAAAAATCTAAAATATTTACATGCAACTTATCGTCTATCACTCTAACTTTTTTAACTTTTTCAAATTTTAAAAAATCATAATTCAATAACATTCAACACCTCTTTTAATTTATTTGCAAAAACAAAAATGATCCTTACAGGCTAATTTTAGCACCAAAACTAAAACCATTCCCAAAGTTTAATCCCTTCAATAATATAAGATCCATTATTGATAGACTGTATCAATATATTTCTAAAAATGTCTATATACCATTGATTAACACATATTTCTTTCATGTCAGGTAACTTAATATTTTCTAATGCCATTCTAGGCACTTCAATAGTTA
>NZ_CBOO010000002.1:0-202743 GCF_000476015.1 Helicobacter pylori SA37A
TGAATGGTTTTAAAAAAGATAACACGCTCTATTTTTAGGGTGTTATCAAAAGCGTTTTTAGGGTTAAAATCCAGCCTTAATAGTAAAATCTCAATGTTTTTAACTAGCGAACTTGTTTTGATTTTAGAAGGGTTGTTGTGGAATAAGTCATTCCTGGCTTTTCGTATCAAGCTGAAAGCCTTTAAAAAATGATCCCAAGTGCCATAGATTGGCAAGACATGTTCGTTGTGTGTTTTGCGGTCTGCGAATAAGAGTTTAAAATCGCTCCAATACATTTTAATAATGGTTTCTAAAGCGCCAAGAGTGAATAAATTTAAAATTTGAAAGCCATTGTATCCTTTTAGACTTTCTAAATGGTGGGTGTTTTTTAAGCGTTCAATCTTATGGTTAAGCTTTTTAGATAAAAACCAATCGTCAATATCCTTGCTGCTGCGTTTTTGAGCCAAAATAACCGCCATTTTAGAGCGCAAAGCCGTTTCAAAAAAATGTATCCATAAAAAAAGCATGTGGTGCGTTTTAATCCGTTTGTTGTAAAAATGCATTAAAAAATCAAAAAGGTTATTGATTTCATTTTCTTTATTGGGGTATTTTTGTAACACGATACCCAATTCCTTACTAGCGCCTATGAGATAGTCATAGTGTAACACGCTAATAGATTTTTTTAATTGATCTAAACCCTTATTTTTGAAAGCAAGGGGGTTTTTTAGGGCTAGATGCTTTAAAATACGATGAAAAATTTCATTTTCAAGTTCCATTAAATTTCCTGTGCTATAATCTCTTCTAGTTTGGAGGTCTCATAGCGAGGATACGCTAGTCAAAAGGCACTCCAAACTTTTTAATATCAAACGACAATCCCCAAATCTTTCAAATGCTCTAAAACTTTTGATTCGCTCTCTTTGACTCCTTTGTCTAGTTCTAACAAGCTGTTAGAGTAAGTTTGAATGATTTCATTAAGGGCGCTAGTCAAAGCGTTGATGCGTTTTAAAATCTTGTTTTCTAGGGCGTTTTTTAGGCTGTTAAGCCATTTGTCTTTGATGATGAGATCCTTAATTTCATTGATTTCAAGGTTTTTATACTGGTGGAACGCTTTTAATTCCAGCTCCTCATAAGCTTTATTTTTCATTTTTAGCGCCTTGTTTTTAGCCTCTAGCAACTCTAAAGCGGTTTTTAGGATTTGTTTATCTTCTAAATCGGTGGCGTTTTTTAGCTCTTTTTTCAAAACGCTTTCATTGATTTTCAACTCATAAAAAAGCCCCTCTTCGTTAGAATGCTCTTCTATAAATTCATCTAAAAGGGCCTCTTTTTCATTAAGGGCGTTTTCTAATCCTTCTAATTCTTTTGTTTCTTTTTCAAAAAAGCGTTGTTTGATCAAGTTTTTAGGGATTAGATCGCTTTTATAGTAGGTTTTTTGAACGATAAAATCCGGCTCCTCTAAATAATTGGCTTTTTTGTTTTTGTCTTTTAGGGGGGTTAATTTCCTTAATTCTTTAGCGCTTTCAAAGCCATTGAATGAAAGAAGGAACCAATCGTCTTGCAAGACTTCGTTGTAGTAATCTTTGAAGAGCTGATACACGCCGTATTTGTCTAAAATTCCCACTTTTTCAAATTCGTATAAAACCTTTGAACAAACGCTCTCTATGAGGGTTTTTGGGTTAAAACCTGGCTCTAAATGGTTAAAAGTTTCAAATAGATTCAATCGGTCAAAAGCGCTCAAAACAGAAGCGTGGAAGGTTTGGAATTCTGAGCTTTGGGTGATTAATTCTTTAATGTTTTCGCATTCTGTTTTTAAAGCGTAATAACCCTCTTTATCGCTCTTTTTAAAAAGCGTGTTTTTAAGCTCTTTAAACACTTGAAAATAAGGGTCGTAGGCTTCAATCTCGTTTTTGGGCAAATAACTGGCCTTGTGGCTGTTGATTAAAGCGAACAAGTCTTTTTCCAATTCTTGCTTGGCGGCAATGTAGCGCGGGATATTCAAGTTATAGTCGTTAGCGCTGATTTCTTCTAGGCTCACCATTTTGGAATAATAAGGGATTTCTTTGTAAGCGTTAAAAGTGTCTATCATTTTTTGGACATCTTGATCCCTTAAGCGGTTTTTATTGCCGTCTTTTTTAAAATCCTTGCTCGCATCGATCACAAAAACGCCCTTTCTGGCATGCGCGTTTTCTTTGTCTAAAACGATCACGCATGCAGGAATGGAAGTGCCATAAAAAAGATTAGGGGCTAGGCCTATCACGCCTTTAATATAGCCTTTTAGTAAAAGATTTTTTCTAATTGCACCCTCAGCGTTCCCCCTAAATAGCACCCCATGAGGCAAAATCACTGCCCCTTTGCCTGTGTTTTTTAAGGATTTGATGATGTGGAGCAAAAAAGCGAAATCGCCATTTTTTTCAGGGGGCGTGCCGTCTTCAAAACGGTTGAAGCTATCGTTAATGACTTGCTTGCTTTTAGGGTCTATGCTTAGCCCATCAGTCCAGTTTTTCAAGCTAAAAGGAGGGTTAGCCACGACATAGTCAAAGGTTTGGAGCATGCCATTTTTAATAAAAAGGGGGTTAGAAAGGGTGCTAGAACCCCCTTTAGCAATATCAGCATCAGCGCTATGGTGTAAAATCATATTCATTCTACAAAGGGCTGTGGTGGAAATGTCTTTTTCTTGACCATAGATAGTTAACCCTTTTTCACCGGCCAAACTAGAAGCTTTTAATAATAACGAACCGCTCCCGCAAGTGGGATCGTAGATGCTTTTATCCTGTCTGGTGTTTTCATCAATGCCAAGCAAAAGGGACAATAAAAGCGAAACTTCGCTAGGGGTGTAAAACTGCCCTTTGGATTTACCGGACTCGCTAGCAAAATGGCGCATTAAATATTCGTAAGCGTCGCCCAATAAATCATCGTCTAAAGCCCCATGCGCGCCCAAACTTAAATCGGCAAAGATTTTAACCAAATTAGAAAGGGTGTCCATCATCGCCTTACCCTCTCCTAGCTTAGTGTTATCGTTAAAATCCACGCTGTCAATCACGCCCTTTAAATCGTTTCGCTCTGCGATCTTGGCGATGATTTTATTGAGCTTGTCGCCTATTTCCTTATCGCCCTCTAAAGCGAGGATGTCTTCATAAAAACACCCTTGTGGCACTTCTATTTCGCTATCCATATTGTTTTTGGCTTTATCGCTGATGTATTTTAAAAAAAGCAGGTTCAAAACATAGTTTTTATACTCGCTTGCATCCATTCCGCCCCTTAAGCTATCCGCCCCAGCCCATAAAGAGCTATACAATTCGCTTTTTTTGATCGCCATTTAACCGCCCTATTTTGTTTTTAGGATTATAATATAAAGCGGTAAAAAGCGTTCTTAAGGGGTTTATGATGAAAACAGAAAGAGAAGTTCAAAATCAAGTCATAGAAACTTTTAAAGCAATGGGCTATGCGTATTTAGGGGATTTAACAAAGAGCGATAATGAAAACATCAATAAAGAAAGCCTAAAAGCATGGCTAATTAAAAATCAAAAAATCAGTGATGAAAGGTGGCATAAAATTGAGCAGAAAATCCATAACGCTTTAAAAAACGATTTATACGAAGCGAATCAAACATTTTACGAGCTTTTAATTTATGGCGTGAAAACTAAAATAAGCCAGAATGAAAACACTCAAACGACTTATCTCATTGATTGGAAAGACATTTCTCAAAATGAATTTAGCGTGGCTGAAGAAGTGAGCGTTAAAGGGCCAAACATGAAGCGGCCGGACATCGTGCTTTATGTTAATGGGATCGCTTTAGGGGTGCTAGAATTGAAAAAATCTAGCGTGAGCGTGGAAAGCGGTATCAGGCAAAATTTAGACAACCAAAAGAAGGAATTTATTAGAGATTTTTTTAAAACGATCCAGTTGGTTATGGCGGGCAATGAAAGTCAAGGGTTAAGATATGGCGTCATAGAAACTAAAGAAAAATACTACCTTCCTTGGAAAGAAGAGGGCGTTCAAAAAAATTTGTTTGAGACGATTGAATGCTTTTTAAAAAAAGAAAGGTTTTTAGAATTTATCCATGATTTTTTGATTTTTGATAAGGGGCAAAAGAAATGCGCCAGATTCCACCAGTATTTTGCAATTAAAAAAACGCAAGAATTTATCAAAAGAAAAGAAGGGGGGATTATCTGGCACACGCAAGGCAGCGGTAAGAGCTTGACTATGGTGTGGCTTGCTAGATGGCTAAGAAGAAATATCCAACAAGCAAGGATTTTAATCGTTACGGACAGGAGGGAATTAGACGCTCAAATTCAAGGCGTGTTTAAGGGAATAGGCAAGAATCTTTATCGCGCAGACAGCAAGAAGGATTTGTTGAGCGTGCTGTTTGAAAATAAGGAATTTTTGGTTAGCTCGATTGTCCATAAATTTGATGACAACGACTTAAAACAACCTGTTTTAAAGGAATGGGTTGTTTTAGTGGATGAATGCCACAGAACCCAAGGCGGTAAATTGCATAAAGCCATGAAAAGCTTGCTCCCTAATGCGATTTTTATCGCCTTTAGCGGCACGCCTTTATTGAAGCAAGAGAAAAAGACAAGCCAGGAAGTGTTTGGGAATTATATCCATTGCTATAAATTTAATGAAGCCGTTAGCGATAGGGTGGTGTTAGATTTAAACTATGAAGCCAGAAGCGTGAATCAATATGTCAGCGACCCTGTAAAGCTAGACGAATATTTTGAATTGAAAACCCAAGGCTTGAATGAGGCGGCTAAAACAGAGCTTAAAAAGAAATGGGTTAATTTGCAAAAGGTTTTTTCCACTAAAGACAGATTAGCTCGCATTGTGCAAGATATTGTATTGGATATGGCAAAACTCCCACGATTAAGGAGTGAAAAGGGGAATGCCATGCTGGTGGCTGAAAGCGTGTATAACGCATGCCGGTATTTTGAACTCTTTTTAGAAACAGAATTAAAGGATAAGGTGGCTGTGATCACAAGCTATGAACCCAATATCGCCGATCTTAAAGATTGCGGGAGTAATGAGAGCGAAGAGAGTTACAAATACCGTGCTTATTGTAAAATGCTGCAAAACTTTTTTAATGAAAAAGATGAGAAAAAAGCCCTTAATAAAATTAAAGAGTTTGAAGAAAAAGTTAAAGAGCGTTTTATTAATGAGCCTAATAGAATGAAACTATTGATCGTGGTGGATAAGCTATTGACCGGCTTTGATGCGCCAAGCCTCACTTATTTATACATGGATAAGAAAATGCAAGATCATGGGCTTTTTCAAGCGGTGTGCAGGGTGAATAGACTAGATAGCGAAGATAAGGATTTTGGCTGTATCATAGACTATAAGGATTTGTTTGATAGCTTACAAGAAGCGCACAGCGATTACACCAATAAAGCGTTTGAAAACTATGAAAGAGAAGACATTCAAGGGCTTATCTCTGACAAATCCCAAAAGATTAAGAAAAAATTAGAAGAAACTAGAGATCAGTTAAAATCGCTTTGTGAAAGCGTGAAAGAGCCAAAAGATGAAATGGATTATATCGCTTATTTTTGCGGGAACGATTTAGAAAAAAACGCTCAAAAAAGGCGGTTGTTTTACCAGCTTGTTGGCGCGTTTTTAAGAATGTTTGTGGAATTGAATAACTTAGAAAAGCCCATTCATTCTAAAGAAGAGACGCAACAAATCAAACAAGAAGCGGAATTTTACAGGCATTTACAAAAGGTGGTTGGCTTGAGTAGTGGGGATAGCGTGGATTTAAAAAGCTATAGCGAAGACATGCGCCGGATCTTAGACGCTTACATTAAAACCACGGATAGCGAGGTGTTATTCCAAATAGAAGATCAAGGGCTGTGCGAAGTTTTAGCCCAAATGGATATTGATGATTTCAATAAGGCGTTATCTCAAGTATTTAAAAATGAAAGCTCTATGGCAGAAAGCATCGCTAACAACACTAAAAAACGCATTATAGAAAAAGAAGCGAGCGATCCTAAGTATTACGAAAAATTATCTTCGCTTTTAAACGATTTGATTCTCCAGTTTAGAGAAAAGAAATTAACCTATTTAGAATACTTGCAACAAATCCACGACTTAGCCAAAAAAGTTATTGATAAAGAAGATAGAAATTACCCTAAAAAGATCAACACTAACGCTTTAAAAACCCTCTATGATAATTTAGATGAAAATGAAGCCTTAGCCCTAAAAATAGACGCATGCATAAGGGATAATAAAAAAGATGGTTGGGTGGGGCATAATCAAAAAGAAAAAAACCTTAAAATCGCTTTAAGAAAAATCATAAACGATGAGATTTTGCTAGAAAACGTCTTTAATTTAGCCAAACACATAAAGGAGTATCACTAATGAACGCTTATTGTTTGACTTTAAATAATACCAACATCGCTATAGAAAAAAAGGATATTAAGCATTTACACATTAGCGTTTGCCCGCCTGATGGCTCTGTGCATGTGTCTTGCCCTCTAGCTCTAAATGATGAGAGCCTTAGGCTTTCTTTGATTAAAAGACTCCCTTGGATAAAAGAACAGCAACAAAATTTTTTAAACCAAAACAGACAGAGCCAAAGGGAAATGCTAGAGAGAGAAAGCCATTATCTTTTTGGGAAACGCTATTTGTTAAGGATTGAACACACTATAAAAAAACACTTCGTCCTCCAAAGCCCTAAATATTTAATCTTGCATGTCCAGAAAAAAACAAGCTCAGAAAACCGCTTAAAAGTGTTAGAAAACTACTATAGACAAGTTTTAAGAGAAAAAATACAAACCTATATCAACCAATACGAAAAGATTTTAAACGAGAGCATACAAAGCTTTAAGATCCAAAAAATGAAACGGATATGGGGGAGTTGCAATATTGCTAAACGCACCTTACTTTTTAATTTGGAATTGGCTAAAGCGCCTAGAAAGGGCATTGAATATGTGGTTGTGCATGAATTATTGCATTTAAAAGCGCGCCACCATAACGAATATTTTAGGGATTTGCTGAGTTTGTATTTGCCTAATTGGCAAAGGGCTAAGGCCAGCCTCAAAGAAACTTATTTGGAGCGTTCTTAAATAAAGATTTCATCATTTCAATAAAACCGCTAAGCGGCTAATTTGAGCGGCTCATCATAGCACAATAACCCCCCCCCTTTTTTAAAGCCTTTAGAAAGTGTAGTTCAAATACGCTGTAACCGATCTTCCAGGTGCGGGTTGCAAGCCTGCAGGGCTAGAGCCAATCCCTGTAAAATAATACTTCATGTTGAAGATGTTATTGATTTGCAAGCTTCCTGTAACTCTGTGTCGTCCGTTTTCCCAGAAAATTTGGCTCACTTGGATATTCCACACCCAATACCAAGGCAAGAGCCCTTCATGCTGGGTCATACACCAAGCTTCGCATTGATAACCGCTATTAAGAACGCTTTCATAGTTGTTCCCCCCACTATAATATTGCATCCCATAATAACCTCCTGCTGCGCTGTTGCTAATCCCGCTATAAGCGCGGCTGTAAAAATAGCTAGAAATACCAATGGTGGTTTTACGCCAATTGTAGCGAGCGTCAAAAATGAACTGGAAAGGGCTTACAAAAGGGAAATGCTTGTTATAGCTAGTCCCTTTTAGCACATCCCCGTTCAAGTCTGTTAAGGGGCCATGGCTAGTTACACGAGTGTCAATGTAGTTGAAAGCGGCATGGAATTGCAACCCTCTAATAGGCCTGTAATACAATTCCAGCTCCACGCCTTGAGAATAGCCATTAATGGGGCGCACATTACCTTTCATGGGCCCGCTCGTATAGACTGAATACTGCCCGGTGGCAAAATCGCGTGCCCAAATCCTAAAGTAGTCCGCATTGAAGCTGAATTTATCTTTATAGGTGTAGCGCGCTCCTGCTTCCACCGTGTCAAAGTGTTGGGTGAAATACTCCGCTCCTCCATAGCTCAAAACGTCTAATTGAGGCGGGACGAAAGAGCGTTGGTAGTTAAAGTAAGTAAGCACATTGTGATCGCCTTGCACAGGGATAAAGCCAATGTTGGTTGAGGGCATCCAATTGTTCATGTGCTTGATTTTTCTTAAATCCTTCTCAGGGATTTGCATCCAGTTAGCCGCATTTTCGTTGTTGTATTGCACAAAAGCGTAGCGCAAACCAGGCACGATGAAAAAGCGCCCGTCCCAAGCTTCAATGCGATCGCTCAAATAAACTGCTGTGTAATTGTTACGCCAGTTATTCCAGTTTCTATAAACGCCATGCTTGATGTGGGGTTTCCAACCGCTCATCACATTAGCGCCCTCACACAAGAATCCTGCCCCCTCACCGCTCGTTTTGGTGGTGCATTCATTGGTGTTTAAGTATTGGCGCTGTAAAAAAGTGGTGGTCATGAAACGCAAGCCCATGATAAAGGTTTGCTTGACTTTCCCGGTATTGACGATCAGATTCACTTTAGGCTCAAAAGCGTTGTTAATGGAGCGCACAGGGTTTTCTACTTCTGCCCAACCATTGTAGTTAGTGGCATAATAAGGCACAGCCAAGTTATACCCTGCCGGAAGTCCTGCCGCCCTGCATGCCGCTTCGCTAAAGCAAGTAACCATGTTAGCGCTATTGTAGCTAGAGCTCACTTGAAAGTCCCTAGTCATCAACTGCCCATAGTAGGTGAAGCTAAAAGTCCCGCCCACTCTGTCTAAATCCCCGAAGCGGTTTTCATACACAGCCCCAAAGCGTTGTGAGCGCCCGCCTTTTTGGTTTAAGGGGCGCAAATTAGCGAAGCGGTTTATTTTGTAATCTTGCTCGCTGAGTGATCCCGGTTGGGCGATAGCAAAATCGTAGTATTGGTAATAGGCTTTAATCCCATTGCTTTCATTGATGTCATAGACCCCATCTAGCCAATAGTTTGAAATATTAGAGGGGCTATTGTCCCTAAAGCCTTGTCCTCTAACCCAGTTAGCTTGCGCTTGGATACCCACATGCTTATTGATCATCCCTCCACTCCTCACATAAGTGTTATAGAGAAGGTTATTGCCTAAAGACTTAATAAAAGAAGGATCACCGGTTTTATCAGGGGGAGCGGCAAACCCAGCGTTTCTAGCCTTAGCCCAATAAGTGATCCTTTCAGCCGCTTGGTTTTCCCATTGAGTAGGGATAGGCTTAGTGATGATATTGACAATACCCCCATAAGTGTTAGGCCCATACTGCACGCTGCCTCCACCCTTAATCACGTCAATGCGATCAATGGCTTGAAAGGTAACAGGGAAAATGTCTAGCTCAATGTGAGCGTAGGGGGCCATATAGACAGGAATACCATTGACTAACATCAGCGTCGCATCGCTATGCCCTGAACCCCCAGCTCCAAAGCCACGGATTTGGATAGTGGGCATAGCCCCCACACCTGTCGCATTCCTAATTTGCAGACCGGGGACATTCTGTAAAGCTTCTTCAATGCTTTGGTTAGCTTGTTGGGTGAGCGCTTTGTTAGAGATCACCGTGCGACTTCCTGTGTATTTTTTCACTTCTTCATCTTGCCAACTCTTAGGCGCAGTAATCCCGCTATAACCCAAATTGACCTGCCCAGAATAATCGGATCTATCCTTTTTCCCGGCAGTAGAAACCTTGCCCAAAGTGTAGTCTTTTTCCTTAGCAAACAAAGACTCTTGGCAAATCAAGCTGGCAGTTAAAGCCAACAGAACTTTTTTATGCAACGCAAACTCCTTGTATTTTGGATTAAAAAATGGTTTAAATTTTTCAAGTAAAATCACACTGATAACGAACGCCTATTAAGTAATAAAAACAAAAAAACTTAATAATGCACGGAATTTTATCATAAAAATTCTTAAAATTTTATTAATCCCATGAAAATCTTTTTTTTTTTTTGATTTCGCTTAGTTTTAGTAGAAAATACCCATTTTTGACACACAGATAGCTTGCATGCGTTCTCAAAACGCACAAGACATTTTTTGACGCTCAAAGTGGTTTAATTTTCCATCTAAACACTGCCCCTTATAGAACAAAACATAAGCTGATAATCTAGGCCTAAGCTTTAAATGATCTCAAAAGCGTTTGCCCTAAATTATTACTTTTTTATGTTTGTGTATATTATAATTTTTAGTCTTAAAATTCTTGATCAAAAGCATTTTACTCTCATTCTTTCTTAGCACCTCTTGTTGTTGGTTTCATTTTTCAACTTTTTCAACTTCCTATCGCTTTATTTGAAAAGCGATCAGTAACTCATTGCAAAAGATCGCCTCTCATCTTTAATTTTACAGCGATTGATGATGAGATCTAAGATCTCTAAAACCTGCTTTTCTTCTTCGTTATTGTGTTTGACGCTCACCGTGGGGTTGTATTCGGTTACCTCAAGCGCTCCTAATCGGTCTTTAAAATTTTCTAAAAGCAAGCCCAGTAATTGCTTTAATTCATCAAAACTCAACCCGTTATTTTCACGCACGCCGGTAGAGGTGAAAAGCTTGCCATCCATAATGTCTAAATCCAAGCTAAGGTAAATAATATCCACCGCTTTTAACAATTCTTTGGTTTTTTGAACCACTTCTTGCATGTTTTCTCTTATCGCGCCCACGCTAAATAAAGGGATTTGTAATTCCTTAATCACATCTCTTTCGCTCTGTTCGGTGCTTCTTACCCCAAAATACACCAAACATTTAGGATCAATTTCTAACCCTCCCTTTTCTAGCCCCAAAGAGCAAAGCTTTTGCCATGCCTTTTCTTCGCTCTCGCTCATGCGATTAAACCCGCTATGGATACGATTTAAAACCATGCCTAAAGGCATGCCGTGGATGTGCTTTGTATCGCTGTCATAAGCCGTGTGGATATCCGCATGCGCGTCTAAATACAAAATCCCTATTTTTTTGTCTTTATGAACGCTCCTAAAGGCTTGGAAAATCCCAAACATGTTCGCATGCTCTGAGCTTAAAATCAAAGGGAATTCTTTTTTCTCAAACACTTCTTTCATGCAAGGGATCAGATTTTCTTTACAAAAAAGGTAGTAATCTTCAAAATTCTTAGCGTATCTAAACTCTTTATAAAGCACGCACCGCTCTTGAATGATCGTTTGCATGCCTTTAATCACATCGCCATGCGTCGCACTTAAAGCCTCTCTCAAACGCCTAACCCCTTTATCGGTGCCTCTTTTTGACGCTCCTAACTCCGCTTCTAATCCTACTAAAATCATTTTATAACTCCTTTAAACCCCCTCTAATGATCTCTATTCTAAACCAAAATTAACAACCAATTATTAATTAAGAAAATGAATAATAAATAGAACAATTTCATTGTGTAAAAGAGTAAAACCATTCAAATTTTTGACAGAAAAACACTCAAATAGTCTTATTGAGCGAATATAATCATAACTGACACTACTATTTAAAGGATTAACATGACTATTGGGCTAGTCAAAGAAAGCATGGATTTGGAATCTCGAGTGGCTTTAGTACCTGATGATGTGGCGCTAATCACGCAAAAGGGCGTGGGGGTTTTAGTGGAAAATAATGCCGGCGCTAATAGCGGTTATAGTAACGAAGCGTATGAGAGCGTGGGGGCTAAAATCGTGGATTCTAAAACGGCGTGGGGGCAGGATTTGGTGGTCAAATGCAAAGAGCCTTTAGAGCATGAATACCCTTTGTTGAAAGAAAAAGCCACGTTGTTTAGTTATTTGGATCTAGCGTATCAAAAAAGCTTGTGCGAAATGTTTATAGATAAAAAAATCACTTCCATTTGCACTGAAACCATTGCTGGGCCTAAAAACGACTACCCTATTTTAGCACCTATGAGCGTGGTGGCTGGGAGGTTGGCCGCGCATTTAGTCCAGCATTATTTATTGGCTTTAGAGCATGTTAAAGGGTTTATGGGTAAGGGGGTCATGCTAGGGGGGTTATCGGGTGCACAAAGGGCTAAAATTGTCGTAGTTGGAGGCGGTGTGGTTGGCATGGAGAGTGCAAAAGTCTTAAGCCAAATGGGGGCTAAAGTAACGATTTTAGAATTAGACTACGCTAAATTGCAAAACCACCCCTATTATCATTTGTATGATTTAGAAGTTTTAAGCGTGAATGAAGCCAATATCATTCAAGCCTTAAATGGAGCGGTGGGGCTAGTGGGAGCGGTGTTAGTTACAGCGAGCCAAACCCCTAAAGTGATCTTAAGAAGGCATTTAAAACGCATGCAAAAACAAGGGGTAGTCATTGATGTGGCTTGTGATTTAGGGGGGTGCATAGAGACCATACACCAGACAAGCCATTCTAACCCGGTGTATGTGGAAGAGGATTTGTTGCATTATGGCGTGCCGAACATGCCAGGGATTGCCGCTAAAACAAGCTCTGTGGCTTATAGCCATGCGAGCGTGCCGTATTTGTTGTATTATTTAGAGCATGGCTTGAAGGGTTTTTTAAAAGCCAACACTAAGATCGTGGCGAACACGCTTGGAGGCTTGAGCGCTTATAACGGCTATATCACCCAAGAAGGCATCGCTAAAGCGTTCAATCTGGCGTTCAAATCGCCTTTAGAGATTTTAAAGGAGCTTTGAAGCGAGCTTTAAAAAGAGCATGGCGATAAACCATGCGTCTTAATGTGTAGAAATATTTCAAAAAAAAAAAACACTTTTTAATGTTATAATCTACCCCAAACAATATAAGGGGTTTTTATGGCAAACGAAAGCATTAAAGGCGAAGCTCATCAATTAGGAGATATTTTAGCTACAGAATTTAAGGCTTATTACCAAATCCCTATCTACCAACGCCCTTATCAATGGACAGAAAAAAACTGCGAAAAGCTTTTAGACGATTTGTTTTTTAATTATGAAGATGACAGAGAAAGCGATTATTTTTGCGGCTCATTAGTATTAGTCAAATCCGATCCCAATTCCAAAACCGAAACCTATGATATTGTAGATGGCCAGCAACGCTTAAGCACTTTCATTCTGCTCGCAAAAGTTTTAGCCACTCTCTATTCTGAGCGTTTAACCGAAGAGAGCAAAGACTATTTGCAAGAAAGCTTGATTACTAAGTATGGGAAAAAAGATCGGTTGAATTTTAACGCTATGGGGTTTAATTCTAAAAAAGATTTTCAATACGCTTTAACTTCTTTCAATGATGCCCCTATAAGCAACACTAAGAACAATTACTTAAAAAATGCGATTTGTTTAAAAAACTATCTTAGGAAAAAAGAGATTGAAGACATTAACGATTTCATTGAGTGGCTGTATTTTAAGGTCGTCTTTATCACCATCACTTGCCCTGATGCAGACAAGGCGTTAAGGATTTTTAATGTTTTAAACGCTAGGGGTTTGCCTTTGAATGCGACAGATATTTTTAAGGGGGAATTGTTAAAAAAACTCACCGAAGAAAAAGAACAAGAAGAGCTTGCGACCCGTTGGGAGAATTTGTATCAAAAATACTTGGATAATGGTTTCGACATGGAGACATTGTTCAGTCAATATTTGGTATATCTTGAATCAAAAACTTCTAAAGAAAAAATGGAAAAAAGACTCGTTACTTGGTTTAAAAATCTTAATAAAACCCCCTTAGAGTACCTTAAGGGCGTAGAGGATTTTTACAACGCTTATTGTAAGGTATTGGAAATGCAAGACCGCCATGCCTACTTGCTCTCGTATAAAGACGATGATTATTTGCGCGTTATTTTGTGCACTAGCATATTGCACCATTATAGCGATCAAGATATAAAGGCTTTAAAGGAGTTGCTAGTCAAGTTTTATTACCAAGATTGGGTTGCAGGGCAGGCAAAAACCACACGCAGCCAAACTTGTTGCAACATCATTAATGCCCTAAAAGAAAAGAAAAGCGTAAGATACATCGCTTCTATTGTTGTAAAAAAATATTTAGATGATAAAAATATCACGCAACGCTTTAGGGACAACCTACAAGACAGCAGATTGTATGAAAAATTCTACTTCGCTGGTAAATCTGGTAAAAGAAATTCATGGGTCAAGCCCATTCTTATTTTAGTCAATTACTTCATGAGCGATGACGCCAACCCTACCTATATTAAAATGGATGACGATTTGCATGTTGAACGCATTTTGCCCCAAAACCCCGATCCTTCAAGCCAATGGGTGAAAGACTTTAGCGAAGAAGAAAGAGAGTTATACACGCATTCTTTAGCCAACCTCACGCTTTTAGGGGGCAAGAAAAACACCAAAGCTTTAAGCCAAGCTTTAAACCAAGATTTCAAAGAGAAAAAAGAAATCTATATGGGGAAAACTATCATGCTAGACAATAAGAAAACTTTCAGGGTGATGACTTGTTATAAGATGACCATAGATGTTGCACAATACACAGAATGGACGCCCAAAAGCTTAGAAAAAAGAAAAGAAGAGTTGATTCAAATCATTGAGAGCGTTCTAACGCTCTAGGGAAGCGCCCCTAGAAAGTGAACACGTAATTCACATACCATGAATACACGCGCCTAAACCCTATATCCAAATTTTTTGCAGTGATGTAGGGGTTTTTCTTTAGCATGGGGAATTTCACGCCAGCTTCAATGCTAGAATGCTTTAAGATCCTCAAGCGAGCCCCCACATTGAATAAAAATTGGAAAGAAGTGGCTTTTTTGCTCACCAAAGCTTGCTCCACTAAAATGCCCTCAAAGCTTGGCGTCGCCATAAGCCATGAATTACCGGCTAATTGCACCCCACCAAAAGCCCCCAAACTCATGATGCCGTTATTAATGACATTGACCATCACATCCATAGCCCCTCCATAAGTGAGCATGTTTGGCTCAAAGGTTTTGGGATCGGCGAGACTCGTTAAACGATTGATTTCTTGTTTCCCAAGAATTCGACCCGCCAATTGCGCCGCTTCGCTGTTATAGTTAGGGTTTTTAAGCCTAATAGAATTAGCGTGGGCGTAGTCAAAAAACCCATAAAGGCGTAAGCCAAAGTATTTCCCAAAGAAAAACTGATACCCTAAAAGCGCATCAAAGCCCTTGATGGTAGCATTAGCGACTTGTTTGTGAGAATTAATATCCGCATGCATTTGGGCTTGTCCTTGCAAATAACCAGCCCCTAAAAAAACGCCATTACCATCCATGCCAGATACCGCATTCATAGAGATAATAAGGGCTAACAAAGATTGAGAAAAAAATTTTTTCATGGATAATTCCTTAACATAGTGCTTAATTCTTAAAAAGAATACCCAAAAAACAATTAAAAAAGTTTAAAAAATGAAACATTGATCAAAATAAAAACTTTTAAGAGTTTCACATAAGATGATAAAAAAGCAATTAAAACCCCCTTTTTTAAAATTTTGTTTCAAGCTTTAAGCTACAATATACGCATGAAAGATTCACTTCAAACTATCGGCGTGTTTGTGCGGCCCACTCATCATCAAAACGCTCTTTTTAAAGAGCTAGAGCAGGCTAAAGAATGGGTTTTAAAGCTTTTAGAAGATGAGGGGTTTGAAAGCTTTATGATTGATAGCCTTGATGGAGCAAAAGATGAACGATTGATAGAAAAAGCTTACGCGTTTTTATGTTTAGGGGGCGATGGCACGATTTTAGGTGCCTTAAGAATGACGCATGCTTACAACAAGCCATGTTTTGGGGTTAGAATTGGGAATTTAGGGTTTTTGAGTGCGGTTGAATTGAACGGCTTGAAAGATTTCTTACAAGATCTTAAGCAAGATAGAATCAAATTGGAAGAGCATCTGGCTTTAGAGGGCCGTATTGGAAAAACCTCTTTTTATGCGATCAATGAAATCGTGATCGCTAAAAAAAAGGCTTTAGGGGTTTTAGACATCAAAGCTTATGCAGGCCATACGCCCTTTAACACCTATAAAGGCGATGGGCTTATCATTGCCACACCCTTAGGCTCAACCGCTTATAATTTGAGTGCTCATGGGCCGATTGTGCATGCCTTAAGCCAAAGCTATATTTTAACGCCCTTGTGCGATTTTTCTTTAACGCAACGCCCTTTAGTGTTAGGGGCGGAATTTTGCTTGAGTTTTTGCGCTCATGAGGACGCTCTTGTGGTTATTGATGGGCAAGCCACCTACGATTTGAAAGCCAACCAACCCCTATACATTCAAAAAAGCCCCACCACCACCAAGCTCTTACAAAAAAATTCAAGGGATTATTTTAAAGTGCTTAAAGAAAAGCTATTATGGGGGGAAAGCCCTAGCAAAAAAAGATAAAAAATAAAAGGGTAAAAAACATGCGAGATTTCAATAACGCTCAAATCACACGCTTAAAAGTGCGTCAAAACGCTGTTTTTGAAAAGCTGGATTTGGAGTTTAAAGACGGCTTGAGCGCGATTAGTGGGGCTAGTGGGGTGGGCAAAAGCGTCCTTATTGCGAGCCTTTTAGGGGCGTTTGGGCTTAAAGAGAGCAACGCTTCAAACATTGAAGTGGAATTGATCGCGCCTTTTTTAGACACGGAAGAATACGGCATTTTTAGAGAAGATGAGCATGAACCCTTAGTCATCAGCGTGATTAAAAAAGAAAAAACGCGCTATTTTTTAAACCAAACAAGCCTGTCTAAAAACACGCTCAAAGCGTTATTAAAGGGGCTTATTAAACGCCTATCCAACGATAGATTCAGCCAGAATGAACTCAACGATATTTTAATGCTCTCCTTACTAGATGGCTATATCCAAAATAAAAATAAGGCGTTTAGCCCCCTTTTAGACGCGCTTGAAGAAAAATTCACCCATTTAGAGAAGCTAGAAAAAGAAAGGCGATCGTTAGAGGATAAAAAGCGTTTTCAAAAGGATTTAGAGGAGCGTTTGAATTTTGAAAAAATGAAATTAGAGAGGCTGGATTTAAAAGAAGACGAATACGAACGCCTTTTGGAGCAAAAAAAATTGCTTTCTAGTAAGGAGAAATTGAACGACAAGATCGCCCTGGCGTTAGACGTGCTAGAAAATACCCACAAAATCACGCATGCTTTAGAGAGCGTGGGCCATAGCGCTGAATTTTTAAAAAGCGCTTTATTAGAGGCAGGCGCTTTGTTAGAAAAAGAGCAGGCTAAATTAGAAGAGTGCGAACATTTGGATATTGAAAAGGTGTTAGAAAAACTTGGCATGCTAAGCGGGATCATTAAGGATTACGGGAGCATTGCGCATGCTAAAGAACGCTTAGGGCATGTTAAAAACGAACTGCATAACTTAAAAGAGATTGACCATCATTGCGAAACTTACCACAAAGAAATAGAGCGATTGAAAGCCGAATGCTTGAAATTGTGCGAAGAAATAGGCGGCTTTAGAAAAGAGTATTTAGCCGGTTTTAACGCTCTTTTAAGCGTTAAGGCTAAAGATTTGCTCCTAAAAAGCCCTAGTTTGGTTTTAGAAGAAGCCCCCATGAGCGAAAAAGGTGCTCAAAAACTCGTTTTAAATTTGCAAAATTCCCAATTAGAAACCTTAAGCTCTGGGGAATACAGCCGTTTGAGGCTGGCGTTCATGCTTTTAGAAATGGAATTTTTAAAGGATTTTAAAGGCGTGTTGGTGTTAGATGAGATGGATTCCAACTTGAGCGGTGAAGAGAGTTTGGCGGTCTCTAAAGCCCTTGAAACCTTGAGCAGCCATTCGCAAATCTTTGCCATTTCGCACCAAGTCCATATCCCAGCCGTTGCTAAAAACCATATTTTGGTGTTTAAAGAAAACCACAAAAGCCTTGCAAAAACCCTTAATAACGAAGAGAGGGTTTTAGAAATCGCGCGCATGATAGGGGGGAGCGAAAATATTGAGAGTGCGATTTCTTTTGCTAAAGAAAAATTAAAGGCGCAAGAATGAAATTTTTTCTTTTAAAGAAATTCAGCGAATTTTTAAATGCTCAAACGCATTTCAACCTCAAACGCTTGAACGCGTCTGGTTTTTTATTAGAAACTTTTTCTAAAGAAAAACACGCCTTTGTTGTGGATTTGAATGCGCCTTATATCGGTTTGTCCAAAAAACCCCCAGAGAGCGTTTTAAAAAACACTTTAGCGTTAGATTTTTGTTTGAATAAATTCACTAAAAACGCCAAAATTTTACAAGCAAACGTCATTGATAACGATCGGATTTTAGAAATCACAGGCGCTAAAGATTTAGCTTATAAGAGTGAAACTTTTATTTTGCGTTTAGAAATGATCCCTAAAAAAGCCAATCTCATGATTTTAGATCAAGAAAAATGTGTGATAGAGGCCTTTCGTTTTAATGACAGGGTCGCTAAAAACGATATTTTAGGGGCATTGCCTCCTAATACATACGAGCATCAAGAAGAGGATTTGGATTTTAAGGATTTATTAGAAATATTAGAAAAAGATTTTTTATTTTACCAACACAAAGAATTGGAACACAAAAAAAATCAAATCATCAAGCGATTAAACGCCCAAAAAGAACGCTTGAAAGAAAAATTAGAAAAACTAGAAGATCCTAAAAATTTACAGCTAGAAGCGAAAGAATTGCAAACTCAAGCCTCATTGTTGCTCACTTACCAGCATTTAATCCATAAGCATGAAAGTCGCGTGGTTTTAAAGGATTTTGAAGATAAGGAGTGTGCGATTGAAATTGATAAGAGCATGCCCTTAAACGCTTTTATCAACAAAAAATTCACTCTCAGCAAAAAAAAGAAACAAAAATCGCAATTCTTGTATTTAGAAGAAGAGAATCTAAAAGAAAAAATCGCTTTTAAAGAAAATCAAATCAACTATGTTAAAGGAGCGCAAGAAGAAAGCGTTTTAGAAATGTTTATGCCCTTTAAAAATTCTAAAATCAAACGCCCGATGAATGGGTATGAAGTGCTGTATTATAAGGATTTTAAAATCGGTTTAGGGAAAAACCAAAAAGAAAATATCAAGCTCTTACAAGACGCAAGGGCGAATGATTTGTGGATGCATGTGCGAGATATTCCTGGATCGCATTTGATCGTTTTTTGCCAAAAGAATACGCCCAAAGATGAGATCATTATGGAATTAGCCAAAATGTTGATTAAAATGCAAAAAGATGCGTTTAATAGTTACGAAATTGACTACACGCAACGAAAATTTGTCAAAATCATCAAAGGAGCTAATGTCATTTACTCAAAATACCGAACTATTAGTCTAAAGGACACTTAAACATTCTAAGGAGGTTAGCATGGGTGTTTCAGCTTTAGGCAATGTAACTTATATCAACCAAAACGCTCCTTTAAATTCTGCTATCCAACAGGGTGCAAGAAGTGATATGCTGGATTTAGCGCAAAGCTTTCAAAGTAAGCTTGAATTAGCCCAAGAGACAAGAGCGTTAGAAAACATGCAAGCTATTAGCGATAAGGACCCTAAAGAAGGCTCCAAAAACCGCTATCCAAACAGCCGAAGGGCTAAGGCGTTTGGCTTGGAAGAAGAAGAAATTGAATTGTGGCATGAAGAACATTTGCTGGATATTGTGGGGTAGGGTGTCGCAAATAACCCCTATCCTTTCATGAGTTTAAAATAAAATAATCAAGTCCCCATTTTTTAAATGTTAAAAGATTTTAGCTATCAATATCAATCACAATAGAATCTTATATTTTTAACAAAAGGGAATGCGTCATGTCAAGGGGTGTCAAAAAAGCGGTTTTTAGGGTTTTGTGTTTGGGAGCGTTGTGTTTAGGGGGGTTAATGGCAGAGCCAAACCCTAAAGAGCTTATATTTTCAGGTATCACTATTTACACGGATAAAGATTTCACTAGGGCTAAGGAATACTTTGAAAAAGCTTGTAGATTAAACGATGCTGATGGTTGTGCGATCTTAAGAGAGGCTTATTCTAAAGTCATCCTAAAAGGAAGTGCAAGGGAAAGCATTGAAAAAGCTCTTGAACACACCGCTACTGCTAAAGCTTGCAAATCAAACGATGCTGAAAAATGCAAGGACTTAGCAGAGTTTTATTTTAATGCAAACGATCTTAAAAATGCTTTAGAATATTACTCTAAATCTTGTAAGTTAAATAATGTTGAAGGGTGTATGCTGTCAGCAACTTTTTATAACGATATGATAAAGGGTTTGAAAAAAGATAAAAAAGATCTAGAATATTATTCTAAAGCTTGCGAGTTAAACTATGGCGATGGCTGTGCGATTTTAGGGGATATTTATCATAATGGTGAAGGCGTAACACAAAATTTTAAAAAAGCTTTCAAATATTACTCTAAAGCTTGCGAGTTGAATAATGGTGAAGGGTGTTCTAAATTAGGAGGGGATTATTTTCTTGGTGAAAGCGTAACGCAAGATCTTAAAAAAGCTTTTGGATATTACTCTAAAGCTTGCGAATTAAACGAAGCTCTAACATGCACGCTTGTAGGAGAGTTTTATCGTGATGGTGAAGGCGTAACAAAGGATCTTAAAAAAGCTTTTGAATATTCTGCCAAAGCTTGTGAATTGAACGATGCTAAAGGGTGTTACGCTCTAGCAGCGTTTTATAATGAGGGTAAAGGCGTAGCAAAGGATGAAAAGCAAACGACAGAAAACCTTGAAAAGAGTTGCAAGCTAGGATTAAAAGAAGCATGCGACATTCTCAAAGAACAAAAACAATAAAATCCTAGCCCTAACCAAGCCCCATTAAACAGCGTTCGTTTAACTGGTTGCTTTTATGATATTTAACAAACCCTTTGTCCTTTCAAAAAGAGAAAATGGCGGTGGAGTCTCTTGGTATTTGGATCTTGGGGGTCTTTTGATGAGAGTGTTAGCGCATTTGGAAAAATCAATCAAATCCATTGTTGTTTTGATGTAACTAGGCAAGTTTAACAGGCATATTTCAAAGAGTTTATAGCTCGCTAAAGCGTCTGCGTAGGCTCTATGGCTGACTTCTATACCAAACCCTAAAAGCTCTTTTAAAAAGCTCAAAGAATAACGCATGGACAAAATGGCTCGTTTGGATAAATCCAAAGTGCAAAGCTTTAAATTCAATAAGGGGCAATGCAATTTTTCTACAAAATAACGCCCTAAAAAGTTGTAATCAAAATTAGCGTTGTGGGCCACAAACACGCTATTGCCTAAAAAAAGCCTCAATTCTTGCAAAGCTTCATGCGCGCTTGGGGCGTTTAGGGTGTCTTCATAAGTGATGCCTGTAAGATCAGAAATATAATCAGGCACGCTTTTGACTTTCACAAGGGTTTCAAAACGATTAATGATTTTCCCACCGCTCACTTGCACGGCCCCGATTTCTAAAATCTCATGCTTTATGGGGCAAGATCCGGTGGTCTCTAGATCAATAAAGGAAAAAACTTCATCTTTAAGGGGGGTTTTAAGGTTTTTGAGCGTGATTAAATTTTCGCTTGTTTCTATGAAATTAAGCCCGCACGCTTTTAAATATTCCAAATTGATTTCATCATAGATAAGGCGAGAGAGCGACTTTTCTAGCATGCCCAAGCTTAAATCCTGGTTTTTTAAGCGAGCGATTAGGGCTTGAATATCTTTATGCAAGAGGTTTATTGACATTCTGTAAGCCTTCAATAGCCAGCTTACGATCTTTAGATTTAAAAATATAACTTCCTGAAACCACGACATCCACACCCGCTTGTTGGAGTTCAAAGATATTTTGATCATTCACGCCCCCATCCACTTCTAAAAGACAGCTAGGGTTGTAGCGCTTGATCATTTCTTTGACTTTCAAGCATTTTTCTAGCACCAAATCTAAGAACTTCTGCCCGCCAAAGCCCGGATTCACGCTCATTAAAAGCACTAACCCCACGCTTTCTAGCAAGTATTTAATACTTTCTTCATGCGTGTGTGGGTTTAACACTATTCCTGGCGTGATGCCTAAACTCTTAATGAGTTGCAACACCCTGTGGGGGTGCTTTTCATTTTCTGCATGAATGCTGATGATTTGCGGGTTTAAAGGAGCGAACAATCCCACAAAAAAGCTCGCGTTTTCTACCATTAAATGCACGTCTAAAGGCACTTTGCTTATTTGGGTAACATTCTCTAAAACCACAGGCCCCATCGTTAAATTAGGCACATAATGCCCATCCATCACATCCACATGCAAAAAATCAGCGTTACTCACGCTCTCTATCTCTTTGGCTAAATGCATAAAATCAGCGCTCAAAAGGCTCGGAGCTACTTTCAAAATACTTCCCTATTTCCAATGTTTTCAAGTAAAATATTAGCATCTTTAATCAAATCATAAAAGGGTTTTTATGGATTACAAACATTTTAAATGCAAGCATGCAAACATCGTTATAGAAATCATCAGTCTTTTAGAAAAAGGGGTTAAAAAAGCCCAAGAGATTTTAGAAAAGCCAGACGCTGGGAGTTACACTAAATTAGAAAACAGCAGCGGGGATACGCCTATTAAAGCGGATTTAGCCCTAGACAAATTTTTAGAAGAAAATTTTTTGAGTTTAGAAAACATCAAAAGCGTTTTTAGCGAAGAAAAAGAAACGCCTGTTACTAAAGAAAACGGCTCTTATCTGATCGCTTATGACCCACTAGACGGGAGTTCAGTCATGGAGGCGAATTTCTTAGTAGGCACGATTATAGGGGTTTATGAAAAGGATTATAAGGCGCAAAATTTAGTTGCAAGCCTTTATGTGGTTTTTGGGCATAAAATTGAATTAGTGGTGGCTTTAGACAAGGTTTATCGTTACGCTTTTTATCAAAACAAGTTCCATTTTATAGAAACCATCGTTTTAGAAAATAAGGGTAAAATCATCGCTAGCGGAGGCAATCAAAAGGATTTTTCTTTGGGCTTAAAAAAGGCTTTAGAAGGGTTTTTTGCAGAAAATTACCGCTTACGATACTCAGGATCTATGGTGGCTGATGTCCATCATGTGTTGGTTAAAAAGGGCGGAATGTTTTCCTACCCGCAAAAGAAATTGCGAAAGCTTTTTGAAGTCTTTCCTTTGGCCTTGATGGTTGAAAAAGCTAAAGGGGAAGCGTTTTATTTTGATAAGGGGGTTAAAAAGCGTTTGCTAGAGCAAAGCGTGGAAAGCTACCATGAAAAAAGCGAATGCTATTTAGCCAGCCAGCATGAAGCTCAGATTTTAGAAAAATATTTAAAGGGAGAATGATGCAAAATAGCGCTAAAAAATTAGAATATGAAGAGCGTTTCAATGACGCTCTTTTGAAATTACAAGCATGCCAAGAAGAAAAGCAAGTAACGAGTTGTTTGAAATGCGAAAAGGTTTTGAATTGCAAGATCCGCAACAGCTATGTGGATGCGGCTTATGAGAGCATGAGTTTGGGCGAAGCGGGTGGGTTTGATTTCAACTAAAATGGGATTAAAATGGCTAGTAATGCTACCTTGCAAAAGAATTTAGACGCTTTTTACACCCACCCCAAAATCGCACGATTTTGCTTGGATTTACTAAAAGATCTCATCATTCAAAATCTAGGGCTAGACTTAAACGCATTCCATTTTTTAGAGCCAAGTGCAGGGAGTGGGAGCTTTGTTGATGCATTAAAAGAATTAGGGATTGCTGATTGCATCGCCCTTGATATTGCCCCTAAAGCTCAAGGCATTCAAAAAAAAGATTATCTGTTGGAATTGATTGAGTTTGATAAAAAGCGTGTCATTGTTGGCAACCCTCCTTTTGGGCATAGAGGGAAATTAGCCCTAGATTTTTTAAACAAATCTTTAAACGAAGCACCTATTACAGCGTTTATTTTGCCCAATTTATTCAAACGCTATTCTATTCAAAAACACATTGATAAGCGTGCAAAATTGGTTTTAAACGCTGATTTAGAGAAAAACGCTTTTATTTTTAATGAACGGCCCTATGATGTGAAATGCGTTTTTCAAATCTATATGCATAAAAATATCGCCCTAAATCTTAAAGACGAACGCATCATTGCACCCCCTAAAATCCGCCATAGTGACTTTATTACTTACATTCATAACAACACACCACACACCCTAAAATATTTCAACAAAGAAAAATACCAATGGGATTTTGCGGTGGTGAGACAAGGCTTTTATGATTATAACGAAAAGATCACCAATGCAAATTTACTGATTAAAAACCGACAATATTTTTTCATCAAAGCCCATTCTAAAGAAGCTTTAAGGATTATCCATAAAATTGATTTTAACAAACTCGCTCATAAAAACACGCAAGTTTTAGGGTTTTCTACTTATGATTTTGTGGAAGAATATTGCAAATTAAAAGAAATGCATGCTTGAAAAAGTGTTCCAAGAAATTACCAATAAGAGAAAGCTTTTTGCAAGTTCTAACACAGGAGAGCAGTTTGAAAACCAATTTAGGAATGAATTAAAAAAACACTTTAGCGAAATCAACGGCGATTTAACAGAAAGATTAAGCCATATTGAAGAAAAGCCTAATAAAGAAATCAAAACCACTTTTAACCAACTCAAAAAGCAAGTTTTAGAAAAAAATCACCCACACACCCTTAAAAACCCTTTTTCAAACCTTACAAGCCATTTTTTATACCAGCCTTTTGGCTCACAAAATTACCCTGATTTTTTGGTTTTTATTTTTGATTATGTGGTGGGGATTGAAATCAAGTTTTCTAAAAACGATAAGGGTGAAAAAAACCTTCAAACTTCTCGCCCCATGTGGAATTCAAACCTGCCTAAACCCAATGCGATTTATGTGTATGGAGTCGCTAATGCAGACATCACTTTTTTTAAAGGCTCAGATATTTTGAGCTATGAAACCAGAGAAGTCTTGCTCAAGTATTTTGATACTTTAGATAAAGATGAAGAGAGTTTGAAAAGTGCCTTAAAGGATTTAGAAAATCCTTTTGGGTTTGCCCCCTACATCAGAAAAGCTTATGAGCATAAAAAGGAATTTTCTAACCACCACCAGATTGAAAGCTTCTTTTCGCCTAACCACATTTTAAGAGAACAAAATGTCTTAAAATTTTTGAAAACACTCACTCATTAGCATATTTGCGTTCATTTATCTATTTCTTGTAGAATACGAGCTTATTTTTAGCGTAAAGAAATTGATGATTAGTCTCATAGAAAAAGCCCCTTACATGCTCTCCCCCCCTTTTTTTTAATTCAATGCACTTCGCTCCAAACTTTTCTTTTCCATGCATAAGCCAAGAACGACAACACCGCAAAGAAAATCATGATTTTGATCCCTAAGGTATTCCTTTCATGTTTTTTCCTATCGCCCGCTTTTTCCAAATATGCGATGACTTGTTTTTGAGCTTTTTCACTCAACCCCACTCTAGGCATAGCCGTGCCAGGCAAAAGCTTTTGCGGATCGTTGATGAAAACATTCAAGCCATGTTCGCCCTTAGCCCTAATCATCATGGACAAATCAGGTGCATGAGAGCCTAAATAATTGGCTAAATCTTTAGGATCGCTAAAGGCCTTATCTTTAGCATAATCCAGGCTATGGCACCTTTGACAGCTTTGGGCAAACACTTCCTTATCGCTCAAATTTTTAGGCAAAATAGAAGTGAGATACGCTACAATATCGCTCAAATCTTGATTGCTAAATTGAGAAAACGCCGGCATAGGATAGGGCCTTTCATCGTTGAATTTATGGCTCAACTTCGCCGTTTTCACGGGGTCTTTGATGAAGTGGGCTAAGAAATTCGCGTTCAAAACCCCCGCCACATGGCTTAAATCCGGTGGCACGACCCCAAAAGAGTTGCTCGCGCTAAGGCTGTCCATAGGGGCTGGAATGTTTTGGGATTTAATGCCATGGCAAGCGGTGCAATTTTCGGCTACAAGCTGTTTGCCTTTATTAGCGTCGCCATTTTTTAAATCCATCGGCTCTAAATCCTTGAAAGCAAAATCCGCCGGAGCGACTTTAGGGTGCATCACCGAATGCGCATAAGGCTCAACCCCATAATAAATCACGCCTATCACCACAATAAGGATGATTAAAATCTTAAATTCTTTCATCTAACACCCCCTTGTTTCTTGCTCTCAGCGATAGTGATAATGGGCAATACCACAAAGAAAAGGGCTAAAAAAGTGATTGAACCCGCTAAGCCAATGTATTTACCGATCCCAAGCGGAGGCAATTTACCATAGATCGTTAAAACAATCATATCAATGATTAAAAGCCAAAACCACACCATAAACGCTGGCCGTTTGTGCGCGGGAGCGACCACAGGGCTTCTGTCCAAAAAGGGCAGTAAAAAGAAAATCACTTGCGCTACGCCAAAGGCCATTAGCCCTAAATCAGCACTAAAGAAAAAGCCTCTTAAGACTTCATAGCTCCACAAGAAATACCATTCAGGGTAAATGTGAGGCGGCGTTTTAAGGCTATTAGCCCTTTCAAAGTTGATAGGATCCATCGCAAAATCATAGTGGTAACACACCAAGTAAAAGAAAAAGACCATGAACGCGCAAACCACAAAAATATCTTTAGACAAGAATACCGGCCAAAAAGGAATGACTTTGGATTCTTTTTTCTTGCCTTCAATGAATTTCTTTTCTTCTAATTCAAAGTCAATCTCTTCGCCTTCTTGGTTATTGACATGCGGGATGCGTAAAGAATAAAAATGCACCCCAACAAGTAGAATGATCGCAATGGGCAGTAAAAACACATGGAGCATGAAAAAGCGCGTTAAAGTGGAATCCGCCACGACATAATTGCCCCTAATCCACTCCACCACATCAGCCCCAATAAAAGGAATGCCTCCAAATAAATTGGTGATAACCGCTGCGGCCCAATAACTCATCTGCCCCCAAGGCAGCATATACCCGCTAAAGGCTTCCGCGCTAAAGACCACAAACAAAACCATCCCGCTAATCCAAATCATCTCACGACCCTTTTTGTAAGAGCCATAATAGATGCCAACAAACATGTGGATATAAATGATGACAAAAATCATGCTCGCTGCCGTGGCATGCATGTGGCGCCAAAGCCAGCCATAAGCCACTTCTTGCATGATGGTGAAATTCACGCTATCAAACGCCATTTTCGCATCAGGCTTGTAATACATGAGCAAGAAAATCCCTGAGACCACAAGCACGCCAAAAAGGGTCAATAAAATCACCCCCATCGCCCATAAAAAATTGATGTTTTTAGGGATCCAATATTCTGTCATTAGCACTTTAACAAGCTTGTTAGTGCCAAGACGCATGTCTAGCCATTCGCCCAAATTCTTCGCCTTTTTTATCTCTGCCATGGAATTCTCCTTACGCTTTAGCCATCATTTTCTTGTATTCAGCCCCGGCTTCACCAAAAGTGATTTTAGTGCCTTCAATTTTAAAAGGCGGGATATCAAAAGGGCGCGGAGGGGGAGTGCCGGCAATATTCACGCCATCAGAAGTGAAACGCCCCCCATGGCATGGGCATAAAAAGCCTTTTTCTTCATCTTGATAAGTGGGGATACACCCTAAATGCGTGCAAATTTGAATGGCTGTGGTAAAAACGCTCTCGCCAACTTTAAAATCGCGCTTTTCATTAAAGCCCTCTTTTTTAGAACGCTTGAGGATATAGACCGGTTTCCCACGCCATTCCACGGTGGAGAACTGCCCTTCTTGCATGTTCGCCACATCTATGGTTGTAAAACCAGCTGAAACAACGCTTGGGAGCGGATCCCAAGTCTTTTTCATCGCTACCAGACTCGCTATGGCCCCTATAGCTGTAACACTAGCAAGGCTCATTCCTAAAAAATCACGCCTTTGAATATCTGCCATGATTAAAAACTCCTTAATGATAATTACCTTTTAACGACTAAAGGCCTAGCAAATCCCTATTTTACAACAAACTCTCTTAATAATTTTTTTAAAATAACAAATTGAGGCTAAAATCACACGCTTTTAACGCCGTTTTAAAGAAATTTGAGCGCGCAAATGTTTCAAAAGGGTTTCTAAAATATCGTTATCGTCTTTGCTTGGGGCTTTCAGGCTTTCTTTCTTTTCATCGCTATAAGTAAGGGTGATGTTTTGATTGAAATTAGAAAGTTTAAGGATGCCAAGCTGGTTGGCTAAGATTTTAAGCGTAATGATTTGCAAAAATTGAGCGCTCAAATCGTCTATTTTTCCAAACCTGTCTTCTATTTCTTCATGGATTTGCCCCACCTCATCTACATTTTCACACAAACTCAAACGGCGATACAAATCCAATCTCAAACTATCGCTTGCAATGAGTTCAGGGTTTAAAAAAGCGCTCACGCCAAGTTGGATTTCTACGCTTTTTTCAAGCCTTTTCTTCCCCCCACTCAATTCATAAATCGCGTCTTCAAGCATGCGCGTATAGAGTGCATAACCGATATTTTTAATATGCCCGCTCTGATCTTGCCCGAGCAAATTCCCGCCCCCCCTGATTTCTAAATCATGATAGGCGATACTCTCCCCACTGCCCAAATACGAATTTTTTTCTAAAGCGAGCAAGCGTTTTAAAGCCTGTTCATTCAAACTTTTTTGATCTTCTATGAGAAAATAGCAAAAGCCTTCTTTTTTGCCTCTCCCCACACGCCCTCTTAATTGGTGCAAATCAGCCAGCCCAAAATTCTGTGCATTATCTATAATAATCGTGTTAGCGTTAGGCAAATGAATCCCTGATTCCACAATAGAAGTGCATAATAAAACCTGATAGTTCCCCTTAGCAAACTCTAGCATGATTTCTTCGCTCTTATTAGCGTTAATCTGGGAATGCAAAATAGCGATTTTGAGTTTAGGGATTAAACCTTCTAGCTTGGTTTTGACTTTTGAAATGCTAGCGATGTGGTTATGGATGTAAAAAATTTGCCCGTTACGGCGTAATTCCCTATAAATAATCTCTTTTAAGAGTTCGTCATTCTTTTCTTTCAAAAAAGTGCGGCTGGGCTTTCTGTCTGTGGGTGGGGTTTTTAAAGAGCTAATGCCTTTAATTTGAGAGAGCGCCATGTTTAGAGTGCGCGGGATAGGCGTAGCGGACATGCTTAAAAAATGCACGCTTTTGCTCAATTCTTTTAAAGCTTCTTTTTGTTTCACGCCAAATTTATGCTCTTCATCCACCACCACTAAGCCCAAGTTTTTGAATTTCGCGCCTAAAATCGCATGCGTGCCTACAAGAACATCAACTTGCCCTAATTCCACCGCTTTTAAAAGCTTGTTTTTTTCGCTCGCATACCGATCCAAACGAGCCACTTTAACGCCAAAATTTTCAAAACGCGCCCTTAAAGTCTCAAAATGCTGGTGCGCTAATAAAGTAGTAGGCACAACTAGCGTGCTTTGAAAGCCGTTCAAAAACGCGCAAAAAATCGCATGCATCGCCACTTCTGTTTTCCCAAAACCCACATCCCCACTCAAAAGTCTATCCATCACCCTGTGAGAGCTTAAATCCTTTGAAATTTCAGCGATGGCTTTTTCTTGATCGCTGGTGTATTCAAACCCCGCATGCGATTTAAAGACTTCCAACTCCGCTAAATGCACATCCATCCTTTTACCCAGGATCAAATTGCGTTCAGCCGCTAGTTCAATGATCTTGCTTGCAATCTCTAAAAGCTTAGTCCTGACTTTAGCTTTTAATTTGAGAAAGCTCCCCTTCCCTAGCCGGTCTTTAGTCGGCACGCTATCGCTTTGCGCCACATAACGAGCGATTAGATGCAAATTTTCTACCGGCAATAGCAGTTTGTCTTCGCCCAAATAAGCGATCTCTAAAAAATCCCTCTTGCTCCCTAAAACGCTATGCTGGACTAATTGAGAAAACACGCCCACCCCATAATCATCATGCACCACCCACTCGCCCGCATTCAATTCGTTCAAAGCGAGCTTGGATTTTTGGCGTTTTTTCTTCCTTTCAAAAGAATTGAGCGAGATAAAAATTTCATCAGGGGTTTTAAAATTCAACACAAAAGGGGCGATGACGCATTGAATGTGGCTTCTTTCAAGTGCGCCTAAGGCATTGTCTAAAATCGTTTTATTGGGGGCTAGGAGCGTGATTTTACGATTTGAATGCAAAGCGATAAAACTTTCCATTGCACGCGCATGGATTTCTAAATCTTCATAGCCTTGATGGGTTTCTAAGGTTTTTAAAGGTTTGAAACGCTCACAATCCAATTCGTTCAAGCTCGCTAATTCTTGAATTTCTTCTAAAGCTTTGGGGCTTATGATGCTTTTATAAACGCTTAACAAGTCTTGCGCTTTTTCTTCTAAAAACCACAAACCAAAACTGGTTAAATCTTTAGAAAAGCTATTTAAGGGGCTTTGTTCCACTTTTGTTTTTAGATCCTTATAAGATGATTCGTCCAAACTAAAAAGCGTGGGGGGGATTTCAATTTCTAACAAATCTTCTTTGAGGCTCATTTGAGTGGTGGGATCCAATTCCTTAATGCTCTCACACTCCGTGTCAAAAAAACTCAAGCGATACGCTTTAGAATTGGGTGCATAAATATCCACAATATCCCCCCTAAAGCTCGCTTCGCCTTCCACTTCCACCAAGTCTAAAATTTCATAGCCATAATAAAAGAGCTTGTCTTTCAAATCCTTAAGGTTATATTTTTCTAAAAGAGTGATTTTAAAGCTCTCTAAAAGTTCTTTTTTGGGTAAAGGGTGTAATAACGCGCTAATAGGGGCAATGATGATAGTTTCTTGCTTGTTTTCTAAGGCTTGATAAAACTCCCTCAAACCCCCTAAAAGCTGTAAAAATTCTTCAAAAAACGAACGCAAATCGTCGTTTTTTTTAGCCCTAAACTTCGGGAAAAGAACGGCTTTAATATGTGGCTTAAAATAGTTTATGACTTCTTTAGCGAGCTTGGATTCTTTAAAATCCTTACAAGCGAGTATTTGATAATCAAAGCCTTTGTTTAAGGCTCTATAAAGACTAGATTGGATCATTCCCTATTTATTTTCAATTTTCTTTTCTTGCTCATTGATTAACAACGCCCCCCCTTGAATATTCTTAGGGCGGGTTTCCCCAATCAAAATCCCCTTCCTTTCCACCACAAGCTCTTGGCTAGAGATCTTACCATCCAAGCGCCCTAAAGGCATGATTTCTACCACTTCCGCTTCCACCGTGCCAGTGAACTTGCCATTGACCACTAATTTATTAGCAAAAATCTCACCCACTACCGAGCCGGTTTGCCCGATCACCACCGTGCTTTTAGAATGCACCACCCCTTCTAATTCGCCATCTACGTGCAAATGGTAATCTAAATGAAGCTCACCCTTTATTTTTGTGCCTTGAGCGACGATAGTCGCTGGTCCTGTTTTTGCATTAGCCGATTTATTATTGTTATCAAAGATTGCCATCTGATGCTCCTTTCTTTATTGAAAACTTCTTCAAAATTTTTCATGTTCCATTTGGTGAAACTCATGGGATTTATGGGTTGATCTAAGAAGCGCACTTCATAATGCAAATGCGGCCCTGTGCTCATTCCTGTGTTACCACTATACCCAATCAACTGCCCTTTTTTGACAAATTCGCCCGTTTTTACGACAATTTTATTCAAATGGGCGTAGTAGGTTTTAAAACCAAAAGGGTGGAAAACTTTAATCAAATTCCCATACCCCCCATTCCACCCCTTACTCGCTAACCCCACTACCCCGCTCGCGCTCGCATACACAGGGGTGTTAATAGCGGTGCTTAGATCAAGGCCGGTATGGTTGTGCAAGATGTGTAAAATAGGGTGGATTCTTTTATTGAAGGCGGCTGAAACGCGCCGATACGACTCTAGCGGGTAGTCGTTAGGGATAAGGCGCATGATAAAGCTTTTTTGAAGCCCAGTAATCCCAGCGACATCTAAGCGGCTTGATAAATCCCCCTCTTCTTTTTCTTCAGGCCTATTCACCCCCACCACTTCTTCTAGATCGTTGATGCGCTCCCCTGAGAGTTGCAAATCGTCTAAAAACTCATCCATTTGCAAAGAAAGCTTTTCGTTAGTTTCTTTTTTTTTCTCAAATTCTTTAGTGATTAGGGCATGCTGATGGTCAATGTTTCTAATTTCTTGATTCAAAACCAATAATGAAATCCCCAAAAACAACAAAGAACCTATGACGCTCAAAAGCGCATACAAGCCAATTTGACGGAATAGGATATGCACATTAATGTAACGACTCCCTTTAGAGTCTGTAATCATTACAATCAAACGCCTGTCTAAAAACACCAAAATCCTTACTGGCTTATTAAAGCGTCTTTATCCACATGCTCTTGGAGCTGGACAATATCTTCTAAAACCCAAAACAAATTCTTCCATTCAATAAATTTATTTTCTTCTAAAGCGCTTTGGAAATGCTCCAAATCCCATGCTAGAAATTTCTCTGCGTCTAAAATTTTACCCAAAAACCGCACTTCATAATGCAATTTTTCGCCCCCGCTATTCCCGCTCTTCCCGCTATAGCCAATCAATTGCCCTTTTTGGATAAAGCTTTTAGGCTGCACATTGACATGATCTAAATGCGTGTAAATGGAACTAAACCCAAACGCATGCTCAATGCGCACCAAGTTCCCATACCCCACATTAGAATTGGTCTTCACAAAATCCACAATCCCATCAGCGCTCGCATACACAGGCGTGTTTAATGGCGTGATAAAATCAATCCCGGATTCAACGCCCTTAATTTTTTTAATGGGGTGGTTCCTTTCTTTGGTGGGTTTGATCGCGCTATAAGTTTTTAGGGGCATGCCATTAGGAATGAGCATGAGCGCTAAATGTTTTTGAGCCAAATTCAAATTTTCTAAATCCACTTCATCATAAAGATGCACGCCCCCATTAGCCCCTCTTTTGATTTCAATCAAGGATTCCAACCCACGAATCTTTTGCCCCACAATAAAAAGCTCTTCTCGCTTGTTTTTAATCTCTTTTGTCAAAGTGTAATTTTTTTGATACAAATCCCTAAAATCCCTTAAAACCGCATTCCTCTCGCTTGTCATCGTATCCATTTTAGCGATTAAAAATTTTAAAAACCCTACGCCAAGCCCCACGATCAATAAAAGAATGATAACAGAAATGATGAGGTTGCGTTTTAAATTTTTAGAAAATTTGAGCTGTTTAGAGCCTGATTCATCAATGATGGTGATCACAAGCTGGTTTTGCGGCATCAATCCCTCTTCTTTTGATAGCGTTCATAAAAAGCGTTGGCTACCAGAAATGAGCCATACACCAAATAATTTTCATTTTCTTCCACATCTTCAAACAAAGCGTGTTCTAACCCTAAAGTTTCTAAAATCCCTTTAAGTTTTTCTAATTGGATAATTCTTTCATTATGCAATTCTAAAATCAAAACCTTTTTAACCACAGGCTTTAAAATTTCTAGCACCAAAAAAGCGTCTTTATCTTGATAGCAATTATAAATCAAAACGATTGGAGCGTTAAAAACGCGCTTGATTTCTTCTTTTAAGGCTTTGGCGCTATGGGGGTTATGCCCCACATCTATTAAGATATTAGGGCTTAAAAGCTCGCAACGGCCGATTAAATTTAGGGGTTTTAGGTTTTTTAAAACTTCTTGTTTATTGCATGGCAATAGCGTTTCAAACGCTTTTAGAGCCACTTCTAAATTCATCGCTAAAAAATGGGCTAAATGGTGGCGTTCAATATAGGCTTTCACTTCTTGTGAAATCTCGTTTTGAACCACAATCAATTGCGCATGTTTGTCTTTGGCGATCTTTTGAGCGATATTTAAAACCAATTCTTGTTGGGGAGCGATGATACTAAGAGGGCCCATCGCTTTTAATTTGGTAGTCGCAATGCTTTCTAAACTATCCCCTAAAAATTCCTTATGATCGTAATCAATGGGGGTGAAAACGCTTAGGGTTTTTTCTAAAGCGTTCGTGCTGTCAAACTCCCCCCCAAGCCCCGCTTCTAAAACCAAATAATCGCAATCTTTAGCGAGCATGACGGCTAGTAAGGTGGCGTATTCAAAATACGAGCAAGCGTTGCTGAAAGCGTGCGATTGCAATTGCTGGTGTGCGTTTTCTAAAACGCTTTCTTCAACAACAGAACCATTCAAAAAAAAGCGCTCCCTAAATTCAAAAACATGAGGGGAGGTGAAATGCAACACCTTAAAATTTTGATCGGCTAACAAAAGGGTTAAAAACCGCCCTGTGCTGCCCTTACCATTAGTCCCTACCACATGAATGACTTTGGCTTGAATCTCAAAAAAAGCGTTTTTAAAATCTTTATAAATTTGAATGAAACGGCTAGGGTCAAATTTATGGTATTCCTTAGGCTTTGTTTCTAAAAACGCCTTTAATCCATTCAAAGAGCTATTTTTCATTATTGAACTTCCCCTCATAAGCGATTTGAGCCACAAATTTAGTCAAAGTTTGTTCCACAGCCTGATTGATAGCGTAATAGCGGTTCTGGTAGGTGTTAAGGGGGTCTTGCAAATTCACGGCGTAATTGTAATACCCGCTATTTTGAAAAGTCTTTTGTGTGCCTCTTTTATTATCATAGGTGTAATTCACAGACACGGTTGCGCGATAGAAAGTCGTAAAACCTTCTTTATTTTGCGTGATGCTCGTATCGGTTACATTCGTGATTTCTATAATAATAATGGAATCCGCATCCTTTTCACTCGCTAGGCGGTTTTGGAAGCGTTGCACGACTAAACGATTCATCAAGTCTTTAAACTCTACGGAGTTTTCAGGGTTAGGCAAATTCACAATGAGTTTCACATATACGCTATCGCCTAAAGCGTTTTGAGCGTAAGCCGCAATGGGCTTATACCCACAGCCCTTGAACAAAAACAATAAAATAAAAAAAGTAAAGCCCTCATGCGATAACAAAATTAACAAGCTTATTAGGCACATAAATTTCTTTTTTAACGCTCGCCTTTTCTAAATATTTCTCTAATTCTTTTTTAGCCAAAACAATAATCTCTTCTTTGCTGGCGTTAATATTGACTTTCAATTCCGCGCGCCTTTTGCCATTAATGGTAAGCCCTAAAGTCATAAAGTCTTCCATCAAAGCGTCTTCATCGATCGCTATAGGCTTAAAATTCTCTCTTTTAAAAAGCCTCTCGCTCAACTCCCATGCGGTGTGTGGGATAATAGGCTCTAAAATTTGCAACAACACAAAATAACCTTCGCATAAAATTTGCTCATTATTTTGTGCACTCAAAGCGTTTAAAGCTTCCATGCAACTTGCGATCAAAGTGTTAAACGCGTAAGCGCTTTCAGCCTTATTGAAAATTTCATGCGATTTTTTTAACGCTTCATAGACTTTTTTACGAGCTAGTTTTTGCGCTTCATTCAGGCTCACTCCTTTAAATTCAGGCTTGGAAGTGGTAGGGGTAATGGCGTTCGCTTTATCGTATAAGCGCTTGATAAACCGGTGCGCCCCCTCTAAAGCGCTGTCATTCCATTCCAATTCTTTAGCCGGTGGGGCAGCAAAAAGGATAAAAAGCCTTGCGGCATCAGCCCCGTATTTTTTAAGTATCTCTTTAGGGCTAACGACATTGCCTTTAGATTTGCTCATCTTAGCGCCATCTTTTAAGACCATGCCTTGGGTGATAAGTTGTTTAAAAGGCTCATCTAAATGAAGATAGCCCAAATCCCTTAAAGCCTTAGTGAAAAAGCGCGCGTATAACAAGTGCAAAATCGCATGTTCAATGCCGCCAATATAAGTGTCCACCGGCATGAAATACTTCAAGTAATTTTGATCAAACGCTTGATTTTCACGCTGATTTTTGGGCGTGGTGTAGCGCAAGAAATACCAACTAGACTGGATGAAAGTATCCATGGTGTCTGTTTCTCTTAAAGCGTTTTTATGGCATTTAGGGCATTGAGCGAATTTCCAACTCGCATGCTTTTCTAACGGATTGCCCTCCCCATCAATCACAATGTCTTCAGGTAAAGTTACCGGCAGTTGGGTTTCAGGCACAATCCCGCAATTGTTGCAATGAATCATAGGAATGGGCGCTCCCCAATACCTTTGACGGCTCACTCCCCAATCTTGCAAGCGGTAGTTGATCACCCTTTTACCGAGGTTTTCTTTTTCAAAATAAGCGATGATTTGTTCTCTGGCCACTGAGCTAGAAAGATCGCTCCACTCCCCGCTATTTTTTAAAACCTCTTCTTTGGTGTGGGGCAAATTTTGAAGGCTTTGAGTGATCACTTTAATAGGGATACGATAAAGATTAGCGAATTCAAAATCCCTTTCATCGCAGGCTGGCACGCCCATTAACGCCCCAGAACCATAATTAGCTAGGGCGAAATTAGCCACCCAAACAGGGATTTTTTGCTTCGTTAAAGGGTGGATAGCATAAACGCCTAAAAACACCCCTTTTTTCTCTAAGGCTCTTTCTCTTTGAGTCGTGTTTAAAATCGCTTTAATCATCTTTGAATCTTCTTGGCTCACTTGCTTAATGGCATGCTCTACTAAAGGGTGTTCTGGGGCGATGGCGATGTAAGTTACGCCATAAATGGTATCCGCTCTTGTGGTAAAAACTTCAATTTCTTGAATGCCGTTGCAAGCTTTCAAGCACTCATCAGCGATTTTAAAACCAAATTGCAACCCGCTAGATTTCCCTATCCAGTTTTTTTGCATGGTTAGGACTTGAGAAGGCCAATGATTTTCTAAAGTCTCTAAGTCTTTTAACAATTCTTCAGCGTAATTTGTGATCTTCAAATAATATTGATAGAGTTCTTTTTGAATGACTTCTGTGTCGCAACGCCAACACCTCCCATCAATGACTTGCTCATTAGCTAAAACGGTTTTGTCGTTAGGGCACCAATTGAGCATGGCTTTCTTGCGATAAATTAGCCCCTTTTCCCACAAGTCAATGAAAAATTGCTGTTCAAATTTCGTGTAATCCGGATCTGAAGTGGCAAATTCCCTGTTTTTAGAAAAAGAAAACCCTAAAGCTTCAAACTCTTTTTGCATGGCTTCAATGTTTTCATAAGTCCAGGTTTTAGGGTGGATACCATGCTTAATGGCCGCATTTTCCGCAGGCATCCCAAAAGAATCAAACCCCATAGGGTGTAACACATTATAATGGTGCAAACGATAATAACGCGCCAAAGCATCGCCAATAGTGTAGTTGCGCACATGCCCCATGTGGATTTCCCCACTAGGATAAGGCAACATGCTCAAAATGTACTTTTTAGGGAGGTTAAAATCGTCTTTAGGCTCAAAACTCTCATTTTTCCACCAAAATTCTTGCCATTTTTTTTCTATATTGATAAAATCCATCAACTACCCCTTAATCCGTTTCGCTCGTTACAACGCTTTCAATCAACAAAAAGATGAGGCTGAAAGCGTTGCTAATCAACGCCCCGATCATGAGCATGTAAGCGGTAACCAAATTATTTAAAATCTGTAAAAACACAAACGCCGGTATGAGGTGCAACACGGTAGCTAAAGAGCTGGCCAACAGCTCTGAAGCGAAACGCTTGATCACCCCAATTTTAAGCGTAACAGAAATAAGATTTAAAGCTAACGCTACAAACAACACCACCGTATTAGGCTCATACAAAAACCCTGCAATGGTGGTTAAAGAAATAAGGCTGAACAGCACATGAACGACCCGACCCCAATCCATAGAAACTCCTTAAACTTGACCGCCCTCATACAAGCGGCGCATTTTTTCTTTCTCTTGAGCTTTTTTGATTTTTCTAGCCTCATTCTCATAATATTTACCCATATCAAAACCTAACAATAACGCTACTTTAGGGGCGATGAAAATAGAGCTGTAAGTCCCTACAATCGTGCCTATTAGCATGGGCAATGAAAAGCCAATGATGATCTTACTCCCAAACACGCACAAAATCAACACCACAAAAAACACGGTTAAAGAAGTTAAAAGCGTGCGCGTGAGCGTGCTGGAAATGGCTTCATCAATGGCTTGAATGGCGTTTTTGGTTTTTTGAGAGAGCATTTCTTCTCTGATCCGATCAAAAATAATGATCGTATCATTAATGGAATACCCAATCAAAGTGAGTAAAGCCGCAATCACTTCCAAATTCATATCAATCTTAAAAACAATCACTGAGCTTGCCACTAAAATCACATCATGCACAAGTGCAATAACGCTCGCTAAAGCAAAACGCCATTCATAGCGGAAACTCACATAAACCATGATCGCCATTAGGGCTAAAATCAGCGACAAAATGCCCTTTTCTTTCAACTCGTTCCCCACTCTAGGCCCCACGGTGTCAAATTTACGGATTTCAAAATCGCCGCTGGGTTTTAAAATGTTAGCCACGATAGCGTTCAAGTCTTCATTTTCAGCCGTTTCCACAAAAGGGAATTTGATTAAAATCTCTTCTTTAGAGCCAAATTCGCTCACTTGCACGCCTTTAAAGCGAGCTTCTTTTTCAAACAGATCGCGCACTTCTTTAACGGGGGCGTTTTGAGCGTAACGCACTTGCACCAAACTCCCCCCCGCAAAATCAATCCCTAAAGAAAACCCTTTAAAAAACAAAAGCCCCAACGCTAGAAGAACTAAGATCGCTGAAACAACCACCCCGTAATTGGAATAACGCATGAAGCTTAAGATTCTAGTTTGTTTGAATAATTCCATAAAACCTCCTAAGCTCTTTTATTCACGCCAAACCAAAAATAAAGGCTTTTTGTTTGGGTGAGTTTAGGTAAAAGGGCTTGATAAATCCCTTGCGTACCTACAATAGCGGTGATGATAGAGGCTAAAATCCCAATGCCTGTGGTGAGAGCAAAGCCTTTAATCGCTCCTGTGCCATAAGCGTATAATAACACTGAAGCGATCAAGGAAGTGATATTGGAATCAAAAATCGCTCTACTCGCATTGATATAGCCTAAATGGATCGCTTTAGCGATGCCCTCATTCTCTCTTAAGACTTCTCTAATGCGCTCATTGATAATGATATTAGCATCCACGGCAATCCCCACGGTTAAAACAATCCCCGCCATTCCCGGTAAAGTCAGCGTCGCTCCAAAAATCGCCATGACCGCCACGATCAAAAAAAGATTGACCACTAACGCCAAACAAGCGATTACCCCAGCCATGGAGTAATAAAGCGCCATAAAGCCCATCACTAAAATAAAACCCCCAACTAGAGCGATAATGGAAGTTTTAATGCTGTCTTTCCCTAAACTCGGGCCTATAATCCTTTTTTCTAAAACCTGAATGGGCGCGCTCATCGCCCCACTCCTTAAAGCGATCGCTAGATCGCTCGCTTGAGCCACGCTAAAATTCCCGCTAATTTGCCCGCTCCCTCCGCCAATACGCTCTCTGATCACTGGGGCTGAATAAACCTTATTGTCTAAAACGATCGCCATGCGTTTGCCCACATTCGCGCCTGAGAAATCCCCAAAAATCTTAGCCCCTTGCGCATCCAGCGTGAAGCTCACCACCGGCTGGTTGTTTTGGTCATACACCACTTTCGCATCTGTAAGCATTTCGCCATCTAAAATGGGGATCGCTTTGAGCAAGATTTTACCCCCCATTTCCACATCAGACAACAACACGCTGCCTAATTTTTGAGCCTCTAAATCCGTCATTTTCATCGCATCTTTATTGTGTTCTTCATCCACTGCCATCATCTGCAAATGAGCGGATCTTGAAATCAAATCTTTAGCGCGCCGTTCTTCTTCTAAAGTTTTAATGCCGGGCAATTGCACCGAAATTTCTTCTCGGCCTTGTTGGATAACTACAGGCTCTGCCAAACCAAATTGATCCAAGCGGTTACGGATGATCCCTATCACTTGCAAGATCGTGTTTTTACGCAATTCTTCTTGCTCTAAAGGGGTGAGCTTCACGCTATAAAACCCCGCTTCTTTTTTGATTTCAAACTGGCTATGACCTTGCAATTCCAATAAAAGCGCGTCTAATTTTTTCACTTCATCTTCATCTAAAAGCTCAAAACTGATCCCTTCTAGGCTGGATTTAATGTCTTTAAGCAAGATATTTTGCTTTTTAGCGTTGTATTCTAAAGCGGACGCCAGGCTTAAATACTTGTTTTTTAAAGCTTCATCGGTTTGTACCCCTAAAAGCATGTTCAACCCCCCCCTTAAATCCAAACCTAAAGTGATTTTAGGGCCTTTAGTTTCTAGCAAAGAAGGCACAGAAAACCCTACCCCTAAAAGAAGCGCGCAAATAAAAACGATTAAACGAGCGTTAAAAAGTTTCATTCAGTTGTTATTTGGCGTTGTTTCAAAGTCTTAGTGCCGGATAATCTTGCCGAAATTTCTTCTCTGCCTTGCTGAATGACTATAGGCTCTGCCAAACCAAATTGATCCAATTCGTCTAATTTGAACGCTACATAGTTTTTAGAAAGTTTAGCGGTGGTGTCATCATTGAGTTTCACGCTAAAAAAATTCGCTTCCGCTTTAAGCACCTCAACGATGAACCCTCCTTGAGTGACAATTTTATCGCCCTTAGTCAAGCCCTCTATCATTTCTTTGTGCTTTTTTTGTTGCTGGCGTTGCGGGCGAACAATCAAAAAATAAAAAATAAGAAACAACACCACAAGGGGTAAAAGCGTTGTTAGAATGTCTTTAATTTGTCCCATTTAATTTCCTTAAAAGATGTTTTAATCTCAAATTATAGCATTTTTAGCTATTTCTTTAAAGCTGCTCTTTTATCTAGCGCGAATAAATACAAAGCCCCTATGATCCCAGAAATCAAAGATCCGAGTAAAATCGCAATTTTTGCCACTTCCATAGCGTCCTTATGCTCGCTAGTGAAAGCCAGATTAGAAATAAACATAGACATGGTAAAGCCAATCCCTGCTAAAAGCCCAGCCCCTAAAATATGCCACCAGCTGATGCCTTTAGGGCGTGCGGTGATTTTAAGCTTTTCGCTTATAAAAGTGATTAAGAAAATCCCTAAAGGCTTGCCCAAACAAAGCCCTAAAATAACCCCAAAAAGCACCTTATCCACTTCTAAATTGATGCTAGAATCAACGCTCACCCCAGCGTTTGCAAACGCAAATAAGGGCATGATGAAATACCCGCTGATGGGGGCTAGAAAATGCTCCAACCTTTCTAAAGGGCTTTGTAAAGCGCTCGCTTTTTCTTCAATGGAATGCAAGATTTCTTGCTGCTCTTTGGTCAAAAGCACTCCTGAACTCGTTTCTGCGTATCGTTTGCCTAATTCCAAAAGCTCTACATTTTTAGAATCTTTAGGGATTTTCACCGGTATCATAAAAGCTAGAACCACTGCAGCGATTGTCGCATGGATACCGCTTTGATGCACGCAAAACCAAAGCAACACCCCTAAAAGCAAGTAAAGGATAAGCGAGCGGATATTCAAGCGGTTTAACACCGCTAAAATAAGAACCACCCCTAAAGCCCCTAAAAGCCATGCGAATTTTAAATTCGTGGTATAAAAGAGCGCGATCACCACAATAGCCCCTAAGTCATCAGCCACCGCTAGAGTGATTAAAAAAACCTTTAAGGCGGTTGGCACCCTCTTGCCTAAAAGCATGATCACGCCCAAAGCGAACGCAATATCCGTCGCCATAGGGATCCCAAAACCATGCTGAGAGGGCGTATCAGCGTTAAGGAAAAAATAAATCAATCCTGGAGCTATCATGCCCCCAAGAGCCGCAATCACAGGGAAAGAAGCTTTTTTGAAACTGGATAACTCCCCAAACAACAATTCTCGCTTGATTTCTAAACCTATCATTAAAAAAAATAACGCCATTAAGACATCATCAATCCAGTTGTGCAAACTAAAGCCGATGAAAAAATCCCCTATTTGAAACCCAAAAGGGGTGTGCCATAGCGCAAAATAACTTTCTTTTAAAAACGAATTGGCCACCACCATTGCTAAAACAGCGTTCAAAAAGAGGAAAATCCCTCCAAAAGACTCGCTTTTAATGAAGTTCTTAAGCGTCAAACTGAGCGCGTTTTCTGTTTTTTTGAGATTCATAGACAACCTTAAAATTTTTAATTTCAGACCCATAATTTTTCAAGCAGTCTTTTATGAGCGTAAATAATGCCCGCTTGTATCTTAAAATGGGGGGCTTGAGTTTTTAAAAACGCAGCGTAATGAGACACTTGAGCCTTATGGCTTTGTTGGTAATTTTGAGAGCTTTTATAATCTAAAACATACAAATTTTGCCCCCTATCCCACAATAAAACATCAATCCTAGACACAACCCCTTCAAATAAAAAAGCCACTTCACCCCTTAAGGCATGATTTTTAAAAAGAGTTTGTATTTCCATATCATTTTCAAAAAGCTCTAAACTTTCTTCTAACGCTTGATAATCCAAACCATAAAAACCATGATGGTAGTTTAAATATTCTAAAACGCTTTTTTTAGGAATATTATAAGCGTATTGGTATTCTAATCCCTTGTGCAAGGCGATACCAAAATTGATCGCTTCCTGGTCGTTATTCTTTTCATAATCGCTATCTGGCTCTTCTTCTATCTCTTGGACTTGCTCGCCATAGGCATGGGGTTTGATGAGAGTGCTTGTAATTAAAGGCTCTTTTTGTGGAGAAATAACCGGCATAATTTCCCCCTCTTCTAAAGGCGCAAGATCCAATTGTTCGCGCATTGTTTTGTTTTTGCTTTCTTTTTTGCTTTCTTTTTTGTCTTTAGCCACGACAATCAGCCCTAACTCAGCCCTAGTGAATGCGACATAATACACATTAATTTCTTCGTGATCTTTGGCCGCTTCTTCTTTGTCTAAAGCCCTGGCGTAATCTTTATCCACGACCTCACGATTTTTCATTCTGTAATAAAGGCGAAGAAGCTCTGCGCCGTCATATTCTTCAAGGAGTTGATTGGAATGGCTTGAATTAGGCTTGCCCAAGCGTTCGCACACAATCACATAAGGGAATTGCATGCCTTTAGATTTGTGAATGGTCATGATCTGAGCGCCTTTTGAATGGGAAGAAGCGATCGATTTAGCCTCTAATTTTTCTAAAAATCCATCGGCGTCTTCGCACCCAACCGCTAATTCCAAACAGCTTTGTGCAGGCTCTCCATAAAGCTCAAACCATTCCATCACCTTCCACACAAAGCCTGCCACGCTCTCTTTTTTAGGGTTAAAACCAGCTAAAGCGATCACATCATCATGCAAGTATCCAGCGAGTTTTAAAACGCTGTGCTTATAAAAGGGCTTGTAAGGTTCTTCCGCTAGAGCGTATTCTAAAGCGTTCTTAATGATTTTAGACTCTACAAATTGAGACAATTTTGCGCTAGATTCCGTGCTTGGGCAAATTTCGCTCAAACGCTCTTGCAAATAATTTTTGATTTCTAAAGCGTCGTCATTAGTGGCGCATAAAATGGTAATATCTTTAGGCTCAATACGATGCTCTAAAAGGTTTTTAGCTTCTTGTAAGACCCGATCTAATAACAATTCTCTTTCATCAGCCACTAAAGAGACTTTAACATAGCCCTCTGTAACATGTTTATTTTGAGAAGTTTTAGGGTATTTTTGCTCCAAATAAGCGGTGGGGGAATTTTGATAAGCCTTTTTAAAAATGGTGTTCACATAATTAATGATTAAAGGCGCACTGCGGTGGTTGAATTCCAAATTATCGTGGTAAAAATCCTTAGAAACGCTTTCAAACAAAGAACTAAAACTCCCCCTAAAGGCATAAATGCTCTGCTTGACATCGCCCACAAAAAACACGCTCCTGTGCCATTTTGCTTGCCCTATCCCGGCTTTAATCTCATCAATAAAAGGGGCTAAAATCTTATAATCGTTCAAGCTCGTGTCTTGAAATTCATCAATCAAAATGTGCGCGATCTTGCTGTCCAACCTGAAATAAAAAAACTCCGCCGGCATTTCTTCATAACCATTCAATAAGACATGGACCTTATCTTTAATCGCATCAAAATCTAAGGCTTGGATTTTAGAAGTGGCGTTATCATAAAGTTGGATGAATTTAGGGAATTTTTTAAATATTGCGGTTTCTTTGGCTTCATAATAGCGTTTTAAATCGTTTTCAATCTCTTCGCATTCGCTCTCTAAAGTGGGGATTTCACTTTTAAGTTTTTTGAAAGATTGATATTCGCTCTTTTTTTTAAGCCAGGTTAAAGAGCTGTTTAAAAATCCCCTAAAACTATCGCATTTAATGGCTGTTTTAGCCCTATCTGACGCTGTTTCTATGCTTTGAATTTGTTCGTTTAAGCTCCTTAGTTTTTCTAAAAAACCCTTTTCATCAAATGCAGGCTCTTTTTTATTAGGATCAAATAAATAGAGCTTGTTTTTTAAAAAACGCAACCGCTCTAAAATAGAATCGCTTGTGTAACTATCATAACTTAAGCATTGAGCGATAAAAACGCTCAATTCTTCAAGCTGTTCGCCATTTAAAGCGCTCAAAAAACCCTCATTAAGCTGTTGTTGGTGCGCTTTGGTGTCTTCATTGACTTCAAAATTCGCGCTCAACCCCACAAACCAGCAAAATTTCCTTAAAATGCTTTGAAAAAACGCATCAATGGTGCTGATTCTGATTTCGGCGTTTAAAAAGCGTTGGTAGATTTTTTGAGCGCTATTTCGCACCAAATCAGGGTCTAAATGGTATTTTTCTTCTAATTCTTTTAGGATATTTTGGGATTTTTCTTTTTCATTTTCAAGGTTTTCTTGTTGCAAAATTTTTAAATAGTCTAAAATGCGTTCTTTCATTTCGGCGGTGGCTTTTTTAGTGAAAGTGAGCGTTAAAATCTTGCTAGGATTAGCCCCCTTAAACAATAGGGCCAAAAACCGCACGCTCAAAGCGAAAGTCTTCCCGCTCCCTGCTGAAGCCTTTAAAGCCATGCATTGTCTTTTTGTATCCATTAAAGCTATCCTAAAATTCTATTTTGTTTTTATTATAGCCTAAAAGCCTTTTTTTACTTAAGCTAAAAAACCTTAATCTTTTGCTATAATCATAGGGTTTTGTCGTTTTTCTATCATTTTATAGGAATCAAAGGCAAAGACAGCGTCAAATTCACACATGCTAATCCTTGTATTTAGGTGTTCTTAAGAAATTTAAGAATCAAATGAGCATGGAGGAAGAGAACCAAAATAACTTTAAGGAGAATATTCTCATGGTAACCATGAAAGATTTATTAGAATGCGGTGTGCATTTTGGACACCAAACAAGGCGTTGGAACCCTAAAACCAAAAAATTCATTTTTGGCGTTAGGAAAAATATCCATATTATTGATTTGCAAAAAACCTTGCGCTATTTTAGATACACTTATAATATCGTGCGCGATGCGAGCGCTCAAGGCAAGAGCATCATGTTTGTAGGCACTAAAAAACAAGCCAATGAGACTTTGAAAGAATTTGCTGAAAGCATTCAAGTCCCTTATGTCAATTACCGCTGGCTTGGTGGCATGCTGACTAATTTTAGCACCATTAGAAAATCGGTGAGAAAATTAGAAATCATTGAAGAAATGGAAAATAGCGGTCAAATTGATCTATTGACTAAAAAAGAAAAGCTCATGATTTTAAGGAAAAAAGAAAAGCTGGACAAGTATCTTGGCGGGGTGCGCCACATGAAAAAAATCCCTGATATGATTTTTGTGATTGATGTGGCTAAAGAAAAAATCGCTGTCGCTGAAGCAAGGAAACTCCATATCCCTATCGTGGCTCCCTTAGACACTAACTGCGACCCTGATTTAGTGGATTACCCCATTCCTGGAAATGACGATGCGATCCGCTCTATTAGGCTATTTTGTAAAGAAATGAGCGAAGCGATTTTAGAGGGGCGAGAACTCATGCAAGAAGAAATCGTCCATGCGGATGAAAATAGCGAAGAGATAGAGTTCGTGAGCAATGAAGAAAAAGAAGAAATGCTCGCTGAAATCCAAAAAGAAATCACTCAAGGAGCCGAATAATGTCAGGAATTAGCGCTCAATTAGTCAAAAAATTAAGGGACTTAACCGATGCGGGCATGATGGATTGCAAAAAAGCCCTTGTGGAAGTGGCTGGGGATTTGCAAAAGGCCATTGATTTCTTGCGCGAAAAAGGCTTGAGTAAAGCCGCTAAAAAAGCCGATAGGATCGCTGCTGAGGGCGTGGTCGCTTTAGAAGTAGCGCCTGATTTTAAAAGCGCAATGATGGTAGAAATCAATAGCGAAACGGATTTTGTGGCTAAAAATGAGGGCTTTAAGGAATTGGTGAAAAAAACTTTAGAAACGATCAAAGCCCATAATATTCACACCCCAGAAGAGTTGCTTAAAAGCCCGTTAGACAACAAGCCTTTTGAAGAATATTTGCACTCTCAAATCGCTGTGATTGGTGAAAACATTTTAGTGAGAAAAATCGCTCATTTAAAAGCCCTTAGCTCTCATATTGTCAATGGTTATGCGCATTCTAACGCCAGAGTGGGCGTGCTAATCGGTATAAAATACAATAATGAGAAAAACGCTCCAAAAGTGGTGGAACTAGCCCGAAACATCGCTATGCATGCTGCAGCGATGAAACCTCAAGTATTAGATTGCAAAGACTTTAGCCTTGATTTTGTCAAAAAAGAAACTTTAGCCTTGATCGCTGAAATTGAAAAAGACAATGAAGAGGCTAAACGATTGGGCAAACCTTTGAAAAACATCCCCACTTTTGGGAGCCGCATTGAATTGAGCGATGAAGTTTTAGCCCATCAAAAAAAGGCTTTTGAAAACGAACTAAAAGAGCAAGGCAAGCCTGAAAAAATCTGGGATAAAATCGTTCCTGGAAAAATGGAAAGGTTTATCGCTGATAACACCCTTATTGATCAACGCCTAACCCTTTTAGGGCAATTCTATGTCATGGACGATAAAAAAACTATCGCTCAAGTGGTTGCTGATTGTTCCAAAGAATTAAACGATGATTTAAAAATCACTGAGTATGTGCGTTTTGAATTAGGCGAAGGCATTGAGAAAAAGGCAGAGAATTTCGCTGAAGAAGTGGCTTTGCAAATGAAGTGAGATTTTAGCAAACAACCTTTAAAGGTTGTTTCTTCTAACCTTTCAACTTTCTTTATTTAAAATTTTCCATTTTAAAGTGCTTAAAATTTTTGTAATTTTCAATCTCTATGCTTTTAATCATTTAAATTCGCCTTTTAGTTAGCTTGAATTGATGCCACTAGACATCGGTATAATTGCTCTAATTTTACATTATTTTGATTAAATTTTGAACGCTCACCTGTTGTAAACCTTGCGTTTAAATTATAATAGCAAGCTAATCCGCATTCTTTTTGATTTAAGGGTTAGTTTTGATTGTCTTTCTAGGGATCATGCAAATCTCATTTTATTTAATTGGGATCAATCTAACTTAAACAGATTTTTTCTAATCTGTCCTCTAAATTTGGCCTTAATGCCACAGAGCCGGCAAACTTAAGACTCCTTTTTGGAGTTTGGGTTAAAAAGAGCCTTTTATTTTATTTTAAAGCGGTTTTTCTCCAACGCGTTTTGAATCGCAATAGAGGGCGATAGATAATTGTAACGCACTAAAATTTCGGTGATTTCTTTAAAAATAGGGGCTGCAATCTTGCTAGCGTAATATTCTTCCTTGCCATGCGAGCCTAAGATAACCACGCCGATAGTAAAAACCTGCCTTTCATCTTCAGCGAACCCAAAAAAAGAGCTGTTGTAGGACTCTGCACTATAACTCCCGTTTTTAGCAACCCTAGCCGTGCCGGTTTTGCCCCCTATGTATAGCCCTTCAAATTGAGCGTTTTTGCCTGTGCCGTAACGCACCACTTTGATTAAGGTTTCTTTCATTTTCCTAGCGCTTTTGGGGCTAATGACTTGAAAAGTGGGTTTGGGGCTAGGGATGTAAATATCGCCATTAGGGGCGGTTTCTCGTTGCACTAAATAAGGGGTAGTCAATTTGCCTTCATTAGAAAACACCGCATAAGCCCTTAAAAGTTGCAAAAAAGTTGCGTTCAACCCATAGCCATAAGAGACGCTCCCCTTTAACACTTCACGCTTGAAAGCGGACAAAGGAGGGATCTTTCCTGTGGCTTCTAAGGATAAATCAATGCCCGTTTTTTGAGAAAATCCATAGCCTAAAAGCCCGTTATAGAAATCCTCCGGGTTGAGATTTTTGCTGATTTTTATCATGCCCACATTGCTAGATTGGATCAAAATGTCTTCCACAACGGCTTTTTTACTAGGAATAAAGTCGTCTTTAATGGTGTATTTTCCTAATTGGTAATAGCCATGGTTTAAATCAATGCGTTCTTTGGGGTTGATCAAATTCTTATCCAACAGCAAGGAATAAACAATGGGTTTGATCGTGCTGCCTGGTTCAAAAACCTTTTCGGCAACGCTCAAATTCAAGCTTTCATAATCGCTGGTTTTAATCGCATTAGGATTGAAGCGCTTGCTTGAAGCCAGCGATAAGATTTCCCCGCTTTTAGGGTTAATGATACCCACTAGGATTTCTTTAGCCTTGAGTTTGTCTTTAGTTTTATCTAATAGGGTTTCAATTTCTCTTTGGAGCTTTAAAGGAACGCTCAAATACACCTCATAGCCATCAAGCCGTTCAACCTCTGTGTAAGAGTGGTTTTGGATAAAGTTAAAACTCACATCTCTTTTGCCTGTTTTTATGCCATTTTGTTGGGCTTTAAGCAAATGATCTTGAGATTTTTCAACGCCTTTTTTACCGGTAGTTAAAGTGAGCTTGTCTTCTTCTTGTTTTTGCACATAGCCAATGATTGGCTCTAGGCTATTTTGATAAGGGTAATGCCTAGAAACGCCGCTCACTTCAATGTTTAGCCCTTGTTTTTGCCACACTTTATCGTGTGCGTCTTTGAAATTTTGAAAAACCCCAAAGGCTAAAAATTTCTTATTCAAGTCTCTAATATTAGCGGCCATATTGGGCGTGAGATCATAGGCTAGAATAATATAACCTTTCGTATTGATGGCGTCTTTTAAGGACTTTTTAGGGATATTGCTATAAATAGAAAGGAAATCAATGAAAAAATCTTCTTTATCCGGGTTTAAAAACCTTGTATCAAAGCCCAATTTGAAAAGGGTTTGCGAAGTGGCCAGGCTGTAGTTGTCTTGACTATAGATAGTCCCCCTAGTAGCGGTGTCTTGTTTGATCATCACCAAAGTGGGCATGTTGGCTTGCGCAAAAAAAGCTTTTTTAAAAGCGACCATCAAAAAAATAAAAAAAAGCAACAAAAAGATTAGTGCCGTAACCACACCCTTGTCTCTTTGGATTTTTAGGAATTGCTCTGGGTTGAAGTAAGGATCAATATTCTTATTATCCATAAGCGCTTACTTGAAAATGGCGTGGCGTTGGATTCTCACAACGCATGGGAGTGCGAATTTTTGATGGTAAAATCTATTAAAATGGGGTGCAATAATAACAAACCCTCTCTTTAAAAAAGACCAAGCGATCATTTAAAGAGACGCCACTTAAGAGACTAGATCTGCGTTCTCAAAAGCTCTTTATAAGCACTGATCGCTTTGTTACGCACTTCAAGCATGAGTTTCATGCTCGTTTCGGCCTTCCCTATGGCGATAGCCGCTTGGTGCAAGTCCTTGATCTGCCCTGTCGCCATGTCGGCTAAGGCTTTATCAGATTGCTCTTGAGTGTTGTTAAGCTCGTTGATGGATTGTTTCAAGAGTTTAGAAAACTCCCCACCTTTTTGTTCTTTAAAGGCGTTACCCGATTCTTCTCTTTTAGTCCTGTTGTCCGTGTTAAGCTCAGAGAAAGGACTCAATAAGCTTTTATCATTGTGTATGGCTTGCATAGAACCTCCTTAAGCTCTTTTTTAAAAATTTAACTCTATTAAATATCTTATTCATTTCTGTATTCTACTGATCTTTGGCTAATACTACCTAAATTTCCTTATACTACCATAAATTGTTGAAAATCATTCATGTTTGTAACATGCCAATCGCGTTTTGCGCCATGTTTTTAGCGCTTTGAAAGGCTGCAACATTGGCCTGATAGGCTCTAGTCGCTTCCACTAAATCCGCCATTTCAACCACCGCATTCACATTGGGGTAAGCCACATAGCCTTGAGCGTTAGCGTCAGGGTGGCTGGGATCGTATTTCATCAACGGCTCGCTATCATCGCGCACAATCTTATCCACCACCACGCTTGTAATGGGGATTAAGGGATTGTCATCGCCTTCATCTAAGGGGTCTTCATAGGGGGTAATTTGATTGTTTTGGGCGATTTTTTGGTTTAAAATCTCATTGAAATCAAAAGCCTTAAACACCGCTTCTTGCCTCCTATAAGGGCCTCCTTCGCTCGTGCGCGTGGTGTTAGCGTTGGCGATATTAGAAGAAATCAAATTAGCCCTTAAGCGTTGGGCGGACAAACCATAACCGCTAATATCAAAAGAAGATAAAAACATGCTTTCCCTTAACTATAAATTCTTACTGGAATCAATGGCGTAATTGATCACGCCTCGATACTTTTTTAAGGCTGAACTCAAGGCTAAATACATGGTAGAGTTCTTGCCCATTTCACTCGTTTCTATGTCTAAATCCACGCTGTTGCCATCATTTTTAGCCAAATGCCCATCTCTAAAAAAAAGGCTTGCTCCATCTTTAGTGCTATTTTCAAAGTCTAAATGCCTAGGGTTAGTGTGGGCTAAAGGCAAAACTTTACTGGATTGGTTTTCAAAAATTTCCGCTTTTTTCTCCGCCAAAACGCTTTCAAAATCCAAATCCTTTGGCCTGTAAAAGGGGGTATCCACATTAGCGATATTAGAAGCGATCATATCCTGACGCAAAGACCGATAATCCAACGCCTTATAAGCTAGATCAAACGCTTTAGAAAAATCCATCAAAACCCCTTTTTTAAACCCTTGCAAATTAATAACATGCAAAAAGCATTCCAAAATCGGCTCGCTTTTTTCTCGCTTTTTCATTAAAGAATGCGATCAATTTCAAAGCATGCTTTAAGCTTGAGCGATAAGACAATTCAGAGACATTATAGTGTAAAATATCCCTAAAATACCTTAAAATAACGCCTATTCAAAAACCAAAATAAGGAAATCCTAATGACCACAGACAGAAACCTGTTTTTTTGCGCTTCGCTATTGATTTTTTTAGGGGTATTGATGAGCTATTCGCTCTCAACTTACACCACAGTGGTGCTGTATCATTATGGGGAATTCCATTTTTTTATACGACAGCTTGTGAGCGCGATCATGGGCATTATTATCATGTGGGGGTTGTCTAGAGTTGATCCTAGCAAGTGGTTTAGCCGTTTGGGGTTTTTTCTCCTTTTTATCCCACCATTACTCATTATTGGCATGTTTTTTTTGCCAGAAAGCCTTTCTAGCAGTGCAGGGGGGGCGAAGCGATGGATTCGTTTGGGGTTTTTCTCTCTAGCGCCTTTGGAGTTTTTAAAGATTGGTTTTACCTTTTTCCTTGCGTGGAGTTTGTCTCGCACCTTTGTGGCAAAAGAAAAGGCTAATGTCAAAGAAGAACTCATCACTTTTGTGCCTTATTCGTTTGTGTTTGTGGCCTTAGCGATTGGGGTGGGGATTTTGCAAAACGATTTGGGGCAGATTGTTCTTTTGGGGGCGGTTTTAGCGGTGTTATTGGTCTTTTCTGGGGGGAGTGCGCATTTGTTTGGCTTGATTATTTCAGGGGCGTTTGCGATTAGCGTTTTAGCGATTGTTACAAGCGAGCATAGGATTTTGCGCCTGAAATTGTGGTGGTCTAATTTGCAAAATTCGCTTTTCACGCTCTTGCCGGATAAATTAGCGAACGCTCTTAGAATAAGCGACTTGCCCGAATCCTATCAAGTCTTTCATGCGGGCAATGCCATGCATAATGGGGGGTTGTTTGGGCAAGGGCTTGGGCTTGGGCAAATCAAGCTTGGGTTTTTGAGCGAAGTGCATACGGACATGGTCTTAGCTGGGATCGCCGAAGAATGGGGGTTTTTGGGGCTATGCGTTTGTTTTATTTTGTTTTCTGTTTTGATTGTTTTGATTTTTAGGATCGCTAACCGCTTGAAAGAGCCAAAATATTCGCTATTTTGCGTGGGCGTGGTGCTGCTTATTAGTTTTTCTTTGGTGATCAACGCTTTTGGGGTGGGTGGGATTCTTCCGGTTAAAGGTCTAGCGGTGCCGTTTTTGAGCTATGGAGGGAGTTCGCTTTTAGCGAATTGTATCGCTATAGGGCTTGTTCTAAGCCTAGCGCGATACACGAAGGGCTAAAAAATATCAGCCCTTTTTTAAAAATTAATGCCATAAGAATGGCTCAACCTCTGCATCATTCAAATCAAAAACCACTTTATAGTAGTCCTTAACAATCGCATTGATATCCACGCCCTTAAACGCTTCAGGGTGGGCTTTTAAAGCGATAAAAAGACTAATGAGCGGGGCTCTAGGACCGCCAATATCCATTGTGGGGAGCTTATAGACTTGCTTGTTTTTGATAGCTTTGATAGTGGAAAACTTGGGGTTGTTCAACACGTCTTCAGGCGTGAGTGGGCTTACCCACCAAATGAAAATGATTTCAGGGTTTTCTTTAACGATTTTTTCCACGCTAATGTCAGCACGCCCAAACTTAACGTATTTCAAGCCAAAATTGTCTATGCCCCCTTTTTCTAAAATGTCTGAGCTAATGGCTTGATGGCCACTGATCTTATTGGCCTTGTGGAAAAGTTCCACGCCCTTTTTCTTTTTAACATTTTTCAAACGCTCAGCAATGAAATCCAAAGTTTCTTGCATTTTGGCGAATTTTTTAGAAGCGTCAATTTCTAAGACCGTAGCTTGAGCTTGCATGGCCTGCATGGCCTCTGCAATCGTTGTCTCTTGAAAAGAAAGAAATGATATACCAAATTTTTTCGCATGCTCTACCGCTTTAGGGTTGCCCACAAAGGTTACCACAAGATCAGGGCTAAGTTTTTTTAAAAGCTCTACATTTAGCGCGGCTGTATGATCAGTGCTCATGTGTTTGACTCGTTTAAGATCTTCGCCTTTGAGAGTGGCTTTAACAATGTCATCTTTAAAAGCGTAATCCGAAACGCCTACAACCCTATTCCAAACATTAAGCATGGCAGGCACTTCTACATAACTCCCTATATAGGCTATTTTAGAAACGGGAAGCTTTATCGTTTGATCCCCAAAATAATCTTTGACTTTAACCTCTTGCACTGAAGCGTTGCACACATTCAATAATAATGAAGCGACAAGCGCACCTAAAGAATAAGAAATGAAGGCTTTTTTAAAGCGAGTAACTAACATAACGATCCTTTTTGTATGATTTATAAAGCGATTATAACACCATTAAGAAAATAACAATAGTAAAAATGAAACTATTTTTCATAAAATCTTAAAAGTTAAAGATAAGATAAAAATTAGGGAAGAAAATTTTAGCTACAAGGCTTGTTTTAAGCCTAGCGCGATACACAAAGGGCTAAAAATACTAGCCCCTTTTTAAAAATTAATGCCATAAAAAGGGTTCAATTTCTGCATCATTCAAATCAAAAACCACTTTATAGTAGTCCTTAACAATCGCATTGATATCCACGCCCTTAAAGGCTTCAGGGTGGGCTTTTAAAGCGATAAAAAGGCTAATGAGTGGGGCTCTAGGACCGCCAATATCCATTGTGGGGAGTTTATAAACTTGCTTGTTTTTGATGGCCTTAATAGTAGTAAATTTAGGGTTGTTTAACATGTCTTCAGGGCTAAGTGGGCTTATCCACCAAATAAAGATAATCTCAGGGTTTTCTTTAACGATTTTTTCCACGCTAATGTCAGCACGCCCAAATTTGACGTATTTCAAGCCAAAATTGTCTATACCCCCTTTTTCTAAAATATCTGAATCAAGGGCTTGATGGCCGCTAATCTTATTGGCCTTATGGAAAAGCTCCACCCCTTTTTTCTTTTTAACGCCTTTCAAACGCTCAGCAATGAAATCCAAAGTTTCTTGCATTTTGGCCAATTTTTTAGAAGCGTCAACTTCTAAGGCTTTAGCTTGAGCGTCAATATCTTCCATGACTTCTGCAATGGTTTTTTCTTGGAAAGAAAGGAATGATATACCAAATTTTTTCGCATGCTCTACCGCTTTAGGGTTGCCCACAAAGGTTACCACAAGATCAGGGCCAAGCTTTTTTAAAAGCTCCACATTCAACGCCGCCACATGATCACTGCTCATGGATTTAATGCGTTTAGGATCTTTGAGAGTGGCTTTAACAATATCAGATTTAAAAGCGTAATCCGAAATGCCTACAACCCTATCCCAAGTATTGAACATGGCAGGCACTTCTGCAAAGCTGCCCAAGTAGATTATTTTAGAAACAGGAAGCTTTATGGTTTGCTCCCCAAAATAATCCTTGACTTTGACTTCTTGATTAGAAGCGTTAGCCACGCCTAATAAAAATGAAACAATGAGTGCCCCTAAAGAATAAGAGATTAAAGCTTTTTTAAGGCGAGCGATTAGCATAACAATTCCTTTCGTATGATTTATGAAGCGATTATAACACTATTCAAGGAAATACAAGCAGTAAAAATGAAACTATTTTTCACAAAATCTTAAAATTTAAAAGGAAATATCTTTTCATTAACTTTTTAAGAATATACTCCACTATGTTTCCGCTGATTGAGTGGAAAGCATAATAAAATTAAATCTATTCAGGTTTAATTTTGATCCAACAAAATTTTAAAACACTTAAGGAGTTGTATATGTTAGTTACAAAACTTGCCCCCGATTTTAAAGCGCCTGCCGTTTTAGGAAACAACGAGGTTGATGAACACTTTGAGCTTTCTAAAAATTTAGGCAAGAGCGGTGCGATTCTTTTCTTTTGGCCAAAAGATTTTACTTTTGTATGCCCTACAGAAATCATTGCGTTTGACAAAAGAGTGAAAGACTTCCAAGAAAAAGGCTTTAATGTGATTGGCGTGTCTATTGACAGCGAACAAGTGCATTTTGCATGGAAAAACACCCCTGTAGAAAAAGGCGGTATTGGTCAAGTAACTTTCCCTATGGTGGCTGATATTACTAAGAGCATTTCTAGAGACTATGATGTGCTGTTTGAAGAAGCGATCGCTTTGAGAGGAGCTTTTTTGATTGACAAAAACATGAAAGTAAGACACGCAGTGATCAATGACTTGCCATTGGGTAGGAATGCCGATGAAATGCTTCGCATGGTAGACGCTCTCTTGCACTTTGAAGAACATGGTGAAGTATGCCCAGCAGGCTGGAGAAAAGGCGATAAAGGTATGAAAGCTACCCATAAAGGCGTTGCAGAATATCTTAAAGAAAATTCCATTAACCTTTAATGGTTCAATTTGCTGTTTGATCAAGAGAAACTTCGTTTTTCTTGATTGAACCCTTTTCTTTTTATTCTTTGCCAGTTTCTAAAATTTTCGTATCGTTTTATCTTTTTATCATTTTTGAATTAATTTTGTTAATAAAGGGGTTTTTATGAATGCATTCAAGCGTGTTATTAGTGTGGGAATAATTGCTCTAGGTTTGTTTAACCTTTTGGACGCCAAACACCACAAAGAAAAAAAAGAAGACCACAAAATCACTCGTGAGCTTAAAGTGGGTGCTAACCCTGTGCCGCATGCACAAATCTTGCAATCAGTCGTGGACGATTTGAAAGAGAAAGGGATCAAATTAGTGATCGTGTCTTTTACGGATTATGTGTTGCCTAATTTAGCGCTCAATGACGGCTCTTTAGACGCGAATTACTTCCAGCACCGCCCTTATTTGGATCGGTTTAATTTGGACAGAAAAATGCATCTTGTTGGTTTGGCCAATATCCATGTGGAGCCTTTAAGATTCTATTCTCAAAAAATCACAGACATTAAAAACCTTAAAAAAGGCTCAGTGATTGCTGTACCAAATGATCCGGCCAATCAAGGCAGGGCGTTGATTTTACTCCATAAACAAGGCCTTATCGCTCTTAAAGATCCAAGCAATCTATACGCTACGGAGTTTGATATTGTCAAAAACCCTTACAACATCAAAATCAAGCCTTTAGAAGCCGCATTATTGCCTAAAGTTTTAGGGGATGTGGATGGGGCCATCATAACAGGGAATTACGCCTTGCAAGCGAAACTCACCGGAGCCTTATTTTCAGAAGACAAGGACTCGCCTTATGCCAATCTAATAGCCGCTCGTGAGGATAATGCACAAGATGAAGCCATAAAAGCGTTGATTGAAGCTTTGCAGAGTGAAAAGACCAGGAAATTTATTTTGGATACCTATAAGGGAGCGATTATCCCGGCTTTTTAAGCCATTTGGATAAAATCCATCTTTATGATGAATGGAGGGGGGTGCTTTATAGGTGCTAATCAAAAGTTCTTTTCTCATTGAGCATTAAAAACGCTAAAAGTCTTTTTAAAATAAAACTATAAAAGAGCTTGTGCTAATCAAGTGGCAATTTCTTAAAAGCGTTATTTCTTAAAGGGGGGAATAGTGCAAAATAACCCCTTATCCTTTTAAGAAAATAATGATAAAATCTAAAACGATGAAGCAAAATAACAAAATATTAAACAAGGCTTTAGCTGTCACAGTATGCGATTAGAATAAAGCCAAACATACAGCAAGCCTAAAACTCATTAAAGTTTTACGCTTTTAGAGTGTTCTTTAATGAAGACCAGTTTTAAACCACCCATTAGAATGAGTTATAGAGCGGTGGAATGAGTTGGAAACAGGTTGGCTAATGGTCTTTAGCGTTTAAAAGGTTGCGTTTTTGAAAAGATTTAGAATTTTATTAAAGATAGCCAAGCTCATAGAGTTTATTGCTCATTTTCACTAACAAGCCCCCTAGTTTTGACCCCCCTTCCCCATGCTCTACTAAAATAGTGATAGCGTATTTGGGTTTTTCATAAGGCAAGAATGCCGTAATCCACGCATGGGATCGATGGAAATATTCCATATCCTTTTCTTTCATGCGGTTGACGATGTTTTGAGCGATTTCCACGACTTGCGCGGTGCCGGTTTTACACGCTAAAGTAACCTTAGAACCCCTTGTGGAATGATAAGCGGTGCCGTCTTTATGGTTACACACTTCATACATGCCCACTCTCAAGGCTTGGAGCTTCTTTTTTTGAAAACTATTTAGGGGGTCTTTGAGCGGTTGTTTGTTATTGATAGCAAAATGAGGCGTCGCCAGTTTGCCTGTCGCAATGAGTCCCGTATAGGCTAGCACTTGTAAGGGCGTGGCTAAAAAAGAGCCTTGCCCAATAGCGGTAATGAGCGTGTCCCCAACGCGCCAATCTTGATTGAAGCGTTTGAGTTTCCACAAATTATCCGGCACAATCCCCACAAATTCATTCGGCAAATCAACGCCCGTTTTTTCCCCAAAGCCCACTTCCCTTAAAGTTTTAGAGAGTTTTTCTATAGAGATTTCAAGCCCAAACTTATAAAAATACACATCCACGGACTCCCTAATGGCTTTATACAAATTGGAATTGCCATGCCCTGTTTTTTTCCAATCCCTGAATTTGCGCTTGCCCACTTCAATAAAAGGGGGGGTGGGGATAGTGGTGTTTTCTGTGATATGAAGGTTTTCTAAAAAGCTTAACCCCACGCCCATTTTAACTACAGATCCCGGCGGATACAAGGCGTTAGCGAAGCGGTTTAATAAGGGGTTATAAATATCATCTTGAAGTTTTTGCCATTTGTCTTGACTGATCCCGCCTACAAAATCGTTCAAATTGTATTCAGGGTAACTTCCTGCAACGAGCAATTCCCCATTTTCTGCGTTCATCACTAAAATCGCCCCCCTTTTATTTTCAAAGAGCTTGTCCGCTTCTTTTTGCAAGCGTTTGTCTAAACTCAATTGCAAGTGGTTGTTGGTGCTTGGCGGCACTACTTCTAAAGTGGCTAATTCTTGATTGAGCGCATTGACACGCATGATTTTATAGCCCACCTTGCCTTGTAAAAGCTTGTTGTATTCTTTTTCAATGCCGGTTTTGCCCACAATCTGGCTGTATTGATTCTCTTCATCGTCTTTTAAATCTTGCAAGCTTGCCACCCCCACATAGCCTAAAACATGCGAAGCTAAAGCGTTATTAGGGTAGTAGCGCTTGTCTAAAGGCAGCACAAAAATGCCTTGAGTTTGGATGAGTTTGGCATAAAGAGGTTGCATGGCGATATAAGGAATGAAGCCAACCACTTTAATGAGATTATGGTTATAAAGCGAATTTTCTTTTTGGTAATTGTTTAAAAGCGTTTCTTTAGAAAAGTTAGGGAAAAACTTTTGGATCATTTCAATTTTTTCTAAAAGCTCTTTTTGTCTAAGCCTACTAGGCAAAAACACGCCAAACACCAATTCGTTAGTGGCTAAAAACTCATCATTTCTGTCTGTAATATCGCCCCTTGTAGGGACTAGAAATTCTTTTTTGGTCATGTTGCGTTCGGCCAGTTTTTCATAGTATTCTTGATTTTTAACGCTTAAAATAAATAAATTTAAAACCAATAACCCCCAAAACCCTATAAAAACAAAGAGCAAAAGCTTATAGCGAAGATTTTTCATACAAACCCCACAAAGCGCTCTCTATTAAAGCAAAAAGAGCGAGAAAGCCGAGTATTTTCAAACTCAAGGACACCGAAAAAAAGTGCGATAAATAAAGGTAATAAACCAAAAAAACATGCAAAGTTTTGAATAAAAAGCCGTCATTAAAAAACTTTAAAGAGTTTTTATAGACGATTTGATGGTAGATTAAAAACAATAAAGCCAAAACGCCTAAAGTCTTTAAATGCATGCTCTCAAACCAAAACAAACAACCAAACACGCTCAGGCTTGGCAGAAAATGGTCGTATTTTTTCACATAAAACAAGAATAAAAACCCAATCATAGGGGGTAAAAAAGGCATTAAGTCTCTCAAAAGGCTATAAAAATAAAAACAAAAGATCCCTAAACATAAGAAAAAAAAGGAATCTTGTTTTAAAGAGAGCATGGTTTTTGCGGCTTATAAGGGGTTAGTGAGCAAGTATTTCAAAAGGGTTTGGCGCACTATTTCAAGGGTTGGGTATTTTGAAGAAAGAGCGTTAAAATGGGTGGTATTGATTAAAAAAGGTTTAGGAGCGTTTAAAAAAAGGCGGTGTTGCTCGTTTTTATTCAACTTGTCAAACTTCGTAAAAAGAGAAAGGTAGGCTTGATCGGGCCTTAAAAGGGCTTGAATGTTTTCTTTAGCGTTTTTATCAATTTCTAAATCCAAATGGCGTGCATCCACTAAATGGATAAAAAGCTTGATTGAAGTCCTAACGCTCAACAATTCCCATAAAAACCCCTCCCATTCTTTTTTCAAGCTTTTAGAAACTTTAGCGTAGCCAAACCCGGGCAAATCAATCACATTAAAGGTTGTTATTAAAGCGTTTTCTTTATCTTCCCAAGTGGTGGAAAAAAAATTCGCTAAGCGGGTTTTTCCCGGCGTTGCTGAGCTTTTGGCGAGATTTTTCCCTAACAAGGTATTAATAAACGAGCTTTTACCTACATTGCTGCGCCCTAAAATCACCATCTCAGAAGTCAAGCTCGCAGGGCATTGAAAAAGTTGGCTTGAAGAAGTGAGAAAATGAGCGTCTTTAATGGCGATCATGGTTTTTCGCCTTTCTTCTTCAATTTGGCCTTACGATTTTCTTCATTAATATCTTCCATATCAAACACAAACTTAGCGGGCCGTTTCGCGCTCCCCAACACATCAGCATAGCCTTTAGTTTTGTTTAAAATGATTTCATCACCGGTGATGACATTAGATTTCCCCACTTCTTTAACCACCGCATTTTGCAATAATTTGTATTCCCCATTCAACGCATTATAAATGAGCTTGTCAGCGCTCCCACTGATTTCACGATTGTCCTCTGTAAAGATGTTAAAATGCGTGTTCCCTGTGGCTTCATAGCGCTCTGGCTTTCGTTTATCGTTTAAAAACACGCTCACTTTATCCGCAAACAACCGGTCTTTACCTTTTTTGATCTGCACATTGCCTTGAATAACAGCAGTTTTGGTTTTGTCGTTCGCTACAAATTGGTTGCCAGTAATCTCTAAAAGCTCTCTTTCTTTTTTCAAACCTTTATTGTCTGTTTTTTGAGCGTCCATCACGCTTAAAATACCAAAACAACACACCAAAAAACACCACCAACGCATTAAAAACCTCCTTTGAAAGTGGGGAATTTTTTCTTTTCTTTCTGGCTTTGTTTGATTTCATCTAAGAATAAATGCGCTTGAATGCTTTGAGCTTCAATAACGGCTAAAGCATGCGAATAAGAAATGTCAAGCCCTTCAATCTTGCTATCTTTTGAAGTGAGGATGAAACGGCCCTTGCCTTTAAAATTTTGCTCCTTGTGGTTATAAATCCCTGTTTCACTCCAAAAACTAGAATCGTCGCTTCTTTTATAAGTAACCCCATTAGGGAAGAAATACAAATCCTGCTGCCGCTTGGCTTTAGGGGATTCAACGCTTTCAATGGTGTCTTCATCATAGCGCTTGATTTTGGAATCAAAAAAGATTTCGTAATCATCGTATTGTAAAGCTTTTTTACCCTCTATGGAAAGATCAAGGATTTTATCGTTGATTTGAAACGCTTTAAAATTTTCTAATTCAATTTTAGGGATATTTTCTTTAGAGACCACGCTAGTGGGTTGGGAACGCAAAAAGAAAAAAACTAACCCTATCGTGATGAAAGACAAAACCACAAAAAAGTTTAAAACGCTATTAGAGGTAAAGCTTGAGCGCTTCATCTTGCAAGCCTTCTAATGTTAAAAGATAATCAATCGCTTCCCTAACAGCCCCCTTGCCCCCTGAATTTTGCAACACTTTATAGGCCTTGCTTTTAAGCAAGGGGTGCGCATCAAAAGGAGCGAAACTCCAAGCGCATGCCTTAAACATGCCTAAATCGTTATAATCATCGCCTACGCATGCGATTTCTTGTGCATTTAATTGCAAGTCTTTTTTGAGCTGCTCCACAACCACGCTTTTATTTTCAACGCCCATAAAAACAAACTGAACGCCCAAACTCTCCATGCGTTTTTTCACCATGATTGAAGTTCTTCCTGTAATGATAGCGATTTTTTTGCCTAATTTTTGCCATAGCGTCATGCCAAGCCCGTCTTTAACATTGAAAGCCTTGAATTCGTGAAAATTTTCATCAAAATACAACGATCCGTCTGTGAGCGTGCCATCCACATCTAAAAGCAATAACTTAATCATTCTCTCGTTAAAACCGCATTCTGGTTATATTTTTTCATAAAATCCCTAGCCTCTTCTTCGCTTTGAAACCCTTGAACTAAAACTTTATACAAATCGTCTTTAAAAGCAACCTTGACGCTGTAATTCTTATTCTCTGCTTGCAATTTATCCGCTAAAGTTTGAGCGCCTATTTGGTTTCTAAAAGCCCCCATTTGCAAAGAAAATTTCCCTCCGCTCACGCTTTTTTCGCTCTCGCCGACTTTAAATTCCTTGTGTAAGATCTTTGAAGAGCTGGCGTTAAAGGATTGTTCGTATTGCGTGGAGATAACCCCACCAAAGCCCAAAACAATAAGACGCACGCTGGCCGTGCCTTTTTTAACCATGTCAATATCCCTAGCGGCCGCATTAGACAAATCAATGATGCGATCGCTCACAAAAGGCCCTCTATCATTAATGCGCACAATGGTGCTTAAGTTATTATCAACATTGATGACTTTCACCACGGTGTTCATGGGTAAAGTCTTGTGCGCGGCGGTGTGGGCATACATGTTGTAAATTTCCCCATTACTGGTTTTTTTGGCATGGAAATTGGGGCCATACCAGCTCGCAATGCCATCAAATTTTTCGCCTAAATCCACTTTAGTGGGGTAATACCACTTGCCCCCCACTTGATAAGGGCGCATGGTGGCTCTTTGGATCGCGCTAGAATCGCGCATGCCGTTATCTAGGGGTTGTTTTGTATTGCTATCTTGCGAATCGGAGTGGTGTTTGAAATGGCGTTCAAAAAAATTGCGCTTATAGGTGGCTTTTTTGGTTGTCGGGTCATAGTCTTTAGCGTTTTCATAAGCGCGCAAGCTTTCATGCTTATAAGACAAATTCTTTATTCCCTCTTTTTTAACCGCACAAGCGCTAATCAAAAAAATAACGCCTAAAAAACAAACTTTTTTTAACGCCAAACCCATTAAAATTCCCTTGTAGCGATCAATTTCTTATTGGTAGGAATGATTAAGCGCTGGTGGATAAAAATATTAGAATCTTTGAGGTTATTGGCTAATTGGATACTGGAAATACTGACTTGATAGCGTTTAGCGATAGAAGATAAGGTTTCTTTAGGCAAGACCACATGGGTGATGAAAGGGTTTTTAGGATTAGCTTGAGCGTTTTTATTTTGTTTGAGTTGGCGTTGTTTGAAAAGGGCGAGTTTTTCATAAGGGATATAAACGGTGTAAGTGGGGTCTTTAGAGGGCAGAATGTTATAGCGGAATTGGTGGTTGTAAGATTTTAAGGTTTCCAAACTCAAGTTTAAATTCTTAGCCACCTGGACTAATGAAGTGTGCCTTTTAAACGGAACGCCCACCAAGCTCACCCTCGCCCCACGATTGAGCAGATATTCTTTATCTTTGAGGTTATCTAGGCTGTTGAATTTCAACGCCAGGCTTAGAATGGAACGGATATACTCTCGTGTTTCTTTAGGGAGGTATTTCTTATCTTCATCCAACAAAATCTTAATGTCTGAAGTGCCGGCGGCTTTAATAGCGTTCTGAACCTTGCGTAAGCCGTAATTATACGCCATAGCGACCAAATACCACTCCCCGGTTTGCTTATAGAGCCGTTTCAAATAAGCGATCGCTGCTTGAGTGCTTTTAATGGGGTCTCTTCTTTCATCAATGTAATGATTGACTTTAAGCCCTAATTCTTTAGCCGTGCTTGGCATGAATTGCCAAATCCCTACCGCTTTTTTCCTGCTATAAGCCCTTGATGAAAATTTAGACTCGGCCATGGCTAAAAACAAAAATTCTTGTGGCACGCTCGCTTCTATGAGCATGTTTTTAATGATGGGGATGAACTGGTAATTCACATCAAATCTTTTGACTAACTTTTTCCATTCCTCTTCTTTATTCATTTTTTTTAAAGCGTTGGGCATCTGGGATAAAAAGCTCGCATTAACCCCAAAGGCCTCTAGCGCTTTGGTGTCAATATTAGATTCAAAAGCCATTTTCGCATGGCCTAAAGAAGCCAATAAAAGGGTAACAAAAAAAACCAACCATTTTTGACTAAAACACTTCATTCTTTTTGACATCATATCCTAATAATTAATCTAGCTTTTAAAATAGCTTTGATTATAGCTAAACTTGAATAACGCTTTCTAACACAGCCTTATTTTTAGGGGAAGTTAAAGAGCGTTTGAGCGTTATGCGTGCTTAAAGAAGCGAGCTCTTCAGTCTCTATGTTGATGATTTCGGCAATTTTTTGAGCGATTAAAGGGATATAAGTAGGGCTATTCCTGGTGCCTCTAAAAGGGTGTGGGGTCAAATAAGGCGAATCCGTTTCTAAAAGAAGCCTGTTTTTAGGGATTTTAGGGAGGATCTCTACCAGTCTTTTAGCGTTTTTAAAAGTGCTAACCCCTCCTATCCCGTAATAAAAACGATCGCTTAGTTCCAAAAGCATGCCATCAGCGTTAAAGCAATGCAACACCCCAAAAGCCTTAGGATAGCTTTTTAAAAGATTCAAACTATCAAAACTCGCCTCTCTGATGTGGATAATCAAGGGTTTGTTGTGTTGGATAGAAAACTCAATCTGTTTGGTAAAAATTTCTTTTTGCTTGCTTTTATAGCTCTCTCTCTCATTCAATTCAGGCAAGCGGTAGTAATCCAGTCCGCATTCGCCTATCGCCACGCATTTTTGATGCCCAACAAACTTTTCAAACAGGCTTTCATCAAAGCTTTCCACATCATAAGGGTGAGCGCCTATGGCAAAAAACACGCCTTCAAATTTTTCGCTAATTTCTATTGCTCTATTCAAATCTTTCATGTCCGCGCCCGGAATCACGCATTGAGTAACGCCTTTTTCTAGGCTTTCTTTTAACACTTCTTCTAAATCGTTTTCATAGTCCTTGTGATCCAAATGGCAATGCGTATCAATAAACATGCTTCTATCCTATGGTTTTATTTAATATGTTACAATACTTAAGCATTCTAACATAAGGAGAATAACAATCAATTATGTTTAGCGGGTTAATCCATAAAATAGCTAAAGTGAAAAGTTTCCACAACAATATTTTAAGCATAGAGAGCGATCTCAATCCCAAGCTTGGCGATAGCATTGCGATTAATGGGGCATGTTTGACCGCCATAGAAAGTTCAAAAACGCATTTTAGCGTGGAATTGAGCCAAAAAACCCAAAACAGCGTAGCGTTAGAAAATTACAAGGATTTAGTCCATATTGAGCCAGCTCTAAAAGCCGATGCGAGTTTGGATGGGCATTTTGTGCAAGGGCATATTGACGCTATCGGGGTCATTGAAAAAATCATTCAGCATTCTAATCAAGTGGATTTTTTCATCAGCGCTTCTAAAGAAACGCTTTTATTGTGCGTTGAGCAAGGCTCTATCGCCATTGATGGGGTGAGTTTGACTTTAAGCAAGGTAGAAGAAAAAGGGTTTTGGCTAACGATTATCCCTTACACTTTAGAAAACACCCTTTTTAAGACTTATAAACTCAAACGGCGCGTGAATATTGAAACGGACATGTTAGTCCGCAGCGTTGCGTCTATTTTGAAAAAAACAAAAGGGTTTGAAAAAAATTTCTCTTGGAATGATGCGGATTCTTTGACTTTAGGGTATTAGATGAATAAAACCATAAAAGCCGCCGCTCTAGCCTATAACATGGGACAAGATCATGCCCCAAAAGTGATCGCAAGCGGGGTGGGCGAAGTGGCTAAAAGGATCATTCAAAAAGCAAAAGAATACGATATAGCGCTCTTTTCTAACCCCATGCTAGTGGATTCGCTTTTAAAGGTGGAATTAGATTGCACGATACCTGAAGAATTGTATGAAAGCGTGGTGCAAGTGTTTTTATGGCTCAATAGCGTGGAAAATAACGCGCAAATGTCCAAGTGATCGGGATGTAAAGTTAAAACGATGGTAGTAGAATTAAAAAACATTGAAAAGATTTATGAAAACGGGTTTCATGCTCTAAAAGGCGTGAATTTGGAATTGAAAAAAGGCGATATTTTGGGCGTGATAGGCTATTCAGGGGCGGGAAAATCCACGCTCATTCGCTTAATCAATTGTTTAGAGCGCCCCAGTTCTGGCGAAGTGTTAGTCAATGGGGTCAATCTGTTAAACTTAAAGCCTAAAGAATTGCAAAAAGCGCGCCAGAAAATAGGCATGATTTTCCAGCATTTCAATTTATTGAGCGCTAAAAACGTGTTTGAAAATATCGCTTTCGCTCTAGAAATCGCCCGATGGGAAAAAACTAAGATTAAATCCAGGGTGCATGAATTGTTGGAATTAGTGGGGCTAGAAGATAAAATGCATTTTTATCCTAAACAGCTAAGCGGCGGGCAAAAACAACGAGTGGCGATCGCTAGGAGTTTAGCGAATTGCCCTGATTTGTTGCTTTGCGATGAAGCCACATCCGCGCTGGATTCTAAAACCACGCATTCTATTTTAACGCTTTTAAGCGGCATTCAAAAAAAGCTTAATTTGAGCATCGTTTTCATCACGCATGAGATTGAAGTGGTTAAAGAATTGTGCAATCAAATGTGTGTGATCAGCAGCGGCGAAATCGTGGAAAGAGGCTTAGTGGAAGAAATTTTTGCTAACCCTAAACATGCCGTTACTAAAGAATTGCTTGGCATCAAAAACGAGCATGGGGATCAAAAATCGCAAGATATTTATCGCATCGTGTTTTTAGGGGAGCATTTAGACGAGCCGATCATTTCTAATTTGATCAGGCGTTTTAAAATAGACGTGAGCATCATTTCAGGCAATATTGAAGAGCTTACGACTAAAGATATAGGGTATTTAGTGGTGCGGTTTTTAGGCAGTGTTGCAGAGACTCAAAGGGCTTTAGAGTATTTAAACGCTTTAGGCTTACAAGTGGAAAAATTAAAGGATTAAAATGATTTCTCAAATGCTCATTCAAGCCACGCTAGAAACGCTTTATATGGTGTTTGTGGCGAGCTTTTTGGCGGTTGTTTTTGGCTTGCCTTTGGGGGTTTTATTGTTAGTGAGTAAAAAAGGGCATTTGTTAAACAAACCCCTTTTGCATAAAATTTTAGACACTTCTATCAACATGACTCGCTCTTTCCCTTTTATCATTTTGATTATTTTGCTCCTGCCTTTATCGCGCCTTTTGATTGGCACGAGCATTGGCTCTAGCGCGAGCATTATCCCGCTAGCCATTTCAGCCATCCCTTTTGTCGCAAAGCTTTTTGAAAATTCTTTAATGGAAGTAGAGCATGGCAAGATTGAAACCACTTTAAGTTTGGGAGCGTCTCATTTGGAAGTCATTAAAATGATGCTTTTAGAGAGCCTGCCCTCTTTAGTGAACAATATCACCATCACCTTAATTTCTTTAATAGGCTATTCGGCTATGGCGGGAGCGTTAGGGGCTGGGGGCTTGGGGGATTTAGCCATTAGGATTGGCTATCAAAGTTATAGGGGCGATGTGCTTTTTTATGCGGTGGTCGTGATTATTGTTTTGGTGCAAATCATTCAAAGCGTGGGGGATTATGTGGTGAAACGCTTGAGAAAGCATAAGTATTAGGGATTTGGTTTCGCCTTGTGATTCCAACAAATTAGAACTTTTTTTGAAAAAATTTTTTTTGAAAGAAAGTTTTTATCGGTTTAGACCATCGTTCTTTGATCACTAAATTATAGTAATGAGATGCAAAAACCTTAATGGAGCGTATGCTCACTTCATAAAGACGCTTATCTTGAGAAAAATAATGGATTTTTTGAGCAATATCTTGGTATTCTACGCGTTTTTTTTGCATTTCTAGAGTGAAGTCTTTCCAAAATGGAGTGTGTGCAAGCATTTCTAACCACAGGTGGTATTGATTCCCTAAAGGGAACTCCCAAGGTTTGCCACTGTAGATTCCAAGAGTATCTTTATCAGATTCATAGTGCATGATAATAGGGTTTGAAAGAATGTCTTGAATTTGAGAGATCTCATAGGGGATTTGCTGGCGATAGATAAATTCATTGGGTTTGTCTTGGTGGATGATTTTAAAGCAAATGGGCAAGGAAGCTTTATGTCTCAAATCATCAAGTTCTTCTTGATAATAATAAGGCAAAACACAATAATGTAAGGGAAGTTCTCTAATATAGGCATGCAAATGGTGTATTAATGTAGGTTCTTTAAAATATGGACGCATTACTTGAATTTTAAATTTTTCTAAGACCTGTTGGGTAAAAGAGTGCTCTCGCATGTAATCCAAATTGCAAAACCAAAACCCCTCTGTAACTGATTGTGATACTAAACTTATCACACCACTCAAATGAAAAGATTCGCTTGTGTCTAAAGCGATAAAATCATCAGCGAAAGCTCTGCAAAAGACCACATCCACATCAGACCAAATCATTTTGCTGTATTGGGGGAATAAACTAGGGAGAAAGTATTTAACCAAAATCATTCTAGAATAGCGATTAACCCATGTGCTATCCGTGATGGTGGGCAAAGAATCAAGAGTGGCACTAATATCTTGGCATTTTAAAGTGGCAAAATGTTTGAAAGGCTTGATAGTTTCTTGGAGCCTGTTTAAATCATCTTCATTCAAACCGCTATAGAATACATAGATACTAAAAATTATTCTTTCAACTGCACGATGGGCATCAAGCAGTGAGTAAAGGGCAACAGCCCCTGTTTTTAGGTAGTTTTTATCAAAGGCAAAGGCAATAGGGATTTCATGTTGCATCAATTTTCCTTGGAGATTTTGTGAAAATAAACTATATCATAGCTTATGTTAGTTTTTATTGATAAATTTATCCATCTGTTTTTCTAAGTCTATGATTTGCGTTATCGCTCCTTCTAAAATTTCAAAATTTTGAGCGTTTTTTGGGGCAATGCATGCAAGCTTGTTGGAAGTTTTTTCTAACGATTGGAGGTTTTTAAGCAAGGTTTTTAAAACTTCTACGCTTTTAAAATCCTTCTCAAAATAGTCATCAAATTGCTGTTCTGTTTGAGACAAGTTCTCTAAAAAAGCGCTTTGAAGGCGTATTTGGGTGCGATCATGCCCGGTTTCTATGCAGGTTTTATAAGCTTGATGGATCGTAGTCAAAACTTCTTGGGCTTTCAAAAAAGCCTTTGAAAACTCAACGATGATTTCATAATGTTCGCCTTCCGCTCTTAAAAACCCTAAAAAGAGCGCAATGAGCAATAATTTTTTTAGCACTTTATCCCTTTACCATTGATAAGAAAAGCTCACCCCATAGCGGCTACTGCCCTTAAAATCGCTAGAAATTTCAGGATAGAGCATCCATTGCTTGGGTTTGTAGCGTGAAGTGAATAAATAAGCAAACCCCCATGCGATAAGGCTGCCGATCGTAACTTGCAAGATCGTGTGTTGTCTTGCCACCACTCTGCTAGCGTCAGTGAGGATTGCAAGAGCGATCACAGGAAGAGCCGGCTTCCACCCATAGCGGTAATACACAAACCCAGCCGCGCTAAACACCCCCCCAGCATGCCCGCTTGGCATGCCTCTCCAAGAATTACAGCACGGGCGTTTAGCAAATCCCACTCTAGCCCCATCTTTATGGGCGTTATTAAAAGCTCCTTTAAGGCCATAAATCACTCCTTGAGTAACCAATGTGCCGACCGCTAATTCCCCTAAACCTCTATAATCGCGCATCGCCAAACTGACCGTGCCTACAAAAATAGGCAAAAACCTAAGCACATCGCCAATCTCTTCTAAAATGTATGCCCCCTCATTGATCGGCTCACTCCTTAAAGGATAGACCCATAAGAGCAGGATCAAAAAAAGACTTTTGAGCTTTTTCATTAAAACGCTCGCTTTTCTAAAGTGCAAACTTGCCTGTTCAAATAAGCATAGCCCATTAAATAGCATGCGATAAAGACTAAGCCAATAATAATGAGCGCATGAGCGTTTAAGCGAAAAAAGACGCTGATTAAAATAAAAGGCAGGTTGCACAGAACAAGGATAAACGCGCATAAAGGGTTAGGGTAATTGAAAGAGCGTTGTTGCAAGAATTTAAATAAAAGGGTGTGCAAATGCAAATTATCTGGCATGGTGGCTTTCTGGCGTTTTATTTTGCGCCTAAGGATACTAAAAAGCACCTCTATGACTGGATAAAGCATTAAATTGAGCCCAAAAAACACGCTGATTTTTTGCTCTAAACTCAAATGTAAAAGGGAAATCCCGCACACCAAACCCAAAAAATACGCCCCCCCATCGCCTAAAAAAATCTTTCCTAAAGGGAAATTTAACACCATAAACCCAAGCACCATGTAAGCTAATAGGCACGCCAAACTGCTAGGCTCTATATAATGGATGACTAAAAGAGTAATCGCGCAAATCCCTGATGCAAGCCCGTTAAACCCATCAATAATATTAATAGCGTTACTGATACCCACCAGCATAAAAACAGCGAATAAAAAAGCGATAAAATAAGGCAAGCTAAAAAGGGGCGAAAAATCGCTCACCACTAAAGGCGTTGATGAGATGATGCAAACAACCCCTACGGCTTGTAAAATAAGGCGTATTTTGGGGCTTAATGAAAGGTTAATGTCTTCTAAAAAACCGCTTAAAAAGACTAACAACAAACCCAAAAAAACAAAAAACCCCTTAAAAGGCGTCTCAAAAGACTCAAAAAGATAAGCTAACACAAAAGAAAGAAAGATCCCAAGCCCCCCGGCTCGTGGGGTTCTTGCATGATGAAAGCCTTGTATTTTATTAGCGTTATCCACAAAGAGCATGGATTTTTTAGACCACAAAATAATCAAAGAGCAAATAAATAAACTGGTTAAAAAATATAGCACCCACAACACTTTTTATTGGATTTAATTGGCATTTTGTTTTGGGTATTATAGCATTTTACAAGATAGCTTGATGATAAAATCTTATAGGTGTAAGAGGCGGGTTTTATGTTACAATTCCAAAAATCATTATTATAAAATAAAGGATAGTCATGCGTTTTGGATTGAATATTGATCACATTGTGACTTTAAGAGAGATAAGAAAGACTTATGAGCCTGAGATTTTAGAGGCTCTGTTCATCGCTAAAAACACCCATAAAGTGGATTTAATCACCATCCATTTGAGGGAAGACAGACGGCACATTCAAAATGAAGATGTTTTGAAGTTGCTTGAAATAAGCCCCTTGCCTATTAATATTGAATGCTCTATTAATGCTGAAATCACTGATTTTTTATGCTCTTTGAAAAATAAGCCCAGTAAAGTTACGATCGTGCCTGAAAACAGAAATGAGGTTACGACAGAGGGGGGATTGGATTGCTCATTAAAGGGTTTAGAAGAGGTGATTAGAGCGTATCATAATAAGGGCATTGAAGTGTCTTTGTTTATTGATCCTTTAAAAGACGCTCTGTATTTTGCAAGGGAGCATCAAGTCAAGCAAGTGGAGTTCCACACTGGGGTGTATGCGAATTTGCACAACGCTTTATATTCTAACGCTAACAATCAAATCCATGCCATTAGCGCGCTCAAAGACAAAAGCCCCAAAGAATTGAAAGAAGAATTGCATAACGCCTTTTTGGAATTAAGGAGAATGAGCAAAGAAGCGTTTTTTATGGGTATTGTGGTGTGCGCTGGGCATGGGTTGAATTATTCTAACGTGAAAGAATTGTTAAAAATCCCCTCTTTAAGAGAGCTTAATATCGGGCATAGCGTGATTTCAAAAGCGGTTTTAGTGGGCTTAGAAAAAGCGATTTTAGAAATGGCGCAACTTATTAAGCGATAAAATGGCTAAAAAGAAAATTGCGATCAGCTGTGGGGACATTCAAGGCGTAGGCTTAGAACTGATTCTAAAAAGCCATAAGGAAGTGAGCGTGCTTTGTGAGCCGTTGTATCTCATTGATGGCGAACTTTTAGAGCGGGCCAATCAATTGCTTGCTAACGCTTATGAAACTGAAACGCTTAATGCGCTCGCTATTGATGCCCCCTTACCCTTATTAAACTCTAGCACGATAGGCAAAGTCAGCGCTCAAAGCGGGGCGTATAGTTTTGAGAGTTTTAAAAAGGCTTGCGAGTTAGCGGATGATAAAGAAGTGGATGGCATTTGCACTTTGCCTATCAACAAACTCGCATGGCAACAAGCTCAAATCCCTTTTGTGGGGCATACCGATTTTTTAAAACAACGCTATAAAGACCATCAAATCATCATGATGCTTGGGTGTTCTAAACTCTTTGTGGGGCTATTTAGCGACCATGTGCCTTTAAGCACGGTTTCTCAACTCATTCAAGTAAAAGCGTTAGTTAAGTTTTTATTAGCGTTTCAAAAAAGCACTCAAGCCAAAATCGTTCAAGTGTGTGGTTTTAACCCCCATGCGGGCGAAGAGGGCTTGTTTGGAAAAGAAGATGAAAAGATTTTAAAAGCCATTCAAAAGAGCAACCAAACGCTGGGCTTTGAATGCTTTTTAGGGCCATTGCCCGCTGATAGCGCTTTTGCCCCCAATAAACGAAAAATAACCCCCTTTTATGTGAGCATGAGCCATGATGTGGGGCTAGCCCCTTTAAAAGCGCTCTATTTTGATGAAAGCATTAATGTGAGTTTGAACGCCCCCATTTTACGCGCTTCCACTGACCACGGCACGGCGTTTGACATTGCTTATCAAAACAAAGCGAACAACAAAAGTTATTTGAACGCGATCAAATATTTGGCTTAAAGATTTTAAAATACAAGCCAACAAGGTATAATTCAAGCAAAAACACCGCCCAAAGATAAAGACATGATTTTAAGCATTGAAAGTTCTTGCGATGACAGCTCTTTAGCCCTTACAAGAATAGAGGACGCCAAACTCATCGCTCATTTTAAAATCTCTCAAGAAAAGCACCACAGCTCTTATGGGGGCGTTGTGCCTGAGCTTGCATCGCGTTTGCATGCTGAGAATTTGCCGCTTTTATTAGAACGCATTAAAATAAGCTTGAATAAGGATTTTTCCAAAATTAAAGCCATCGCTATCACGAATCAGCCAGGTTTGAGCGTTACTTTAATAGAGGGTTTGATGATGGCAAAAGCCTTGAGTTTGTCTTTGAATTTGCCCTTGATTTTAGAAGATCATTTGAGAGGGCATGTGTATTCGCTATTCATCAATGAAAAACAAACCTGCATGCCTTTAAGCGTGCTCTTAGTCTCTGGGGGGCATTCTTTGATTTTAGAGGCTAGAGATTATGAAGACATCAAAATCGTTGCCACGAGTTTAGACGATAGCTTTGGGGAGAGTTTTGATAAGGTTTCCAAAATGCTTGATTTAGGCTATCCAGGAGGTCCCATAGTGGAAAAATTAGCCCTTGATTATGCGCACCAAAACGAGCCTTTAATGTTCCCTGTCCCTTTAAAAAACAGCCCGAATCTGGCTTTTAGTTTTTCAGGTTTAAAAAATGCGGTGCGTTTGGAGGTTGAAAAAAACGCCCCTAATTTGAATGATGAGGTAAAACAAAAGATTAGCTATCATTTTCAAAGCGCAGCGATTGAGCATTTAATCCAGCAGACTAAACGCTATTTTAAAACCAAACGCCCTAAAATTTTTGGTATTGTGGGGGGAGCGAGCCAAAATTTAGCATTAAGAAAGGCGTTTGAAAATTTGTGCGTTGAGTTTGATTGCAAGCTTGTTTTAGCCCCTTTAGAATTTTGCAGCGACAATGCCGCCATGATAGGGCGATCAAGCCTAGAGGCTTATCAAAAAAAGCGCTTTGTCCCTTTAGAAAAGGCTAACATTTCGCCAAGAACGCTGTTAAAAAGTTTTGAGTGAATGGATACAAAAAGAAAGTGCATGATAAAACGCCCTAAAATTTATCAATAGCGTCAAGTATCGGTTATTTTGAGGCAAGAGCTTAAAAAAGAGGGTGTTAAAAAAGAGCGTTTTTAGTCAAATTTAATCTTATTTTTGTTATAATTCTAGGTTGTTAAGTTTTAGTTTAAAGGTAAAATCATGCTCCGCTCTCTCTATAGCGCCACTTCAGGGATGCTCGCCCAACAAACGCACATTGACACCACTTCAAACAATATCGCCAATGTCAATACCACTGGGTTTAAAAAATCTCGTGCGGATTTTAACGACTTGTTTTACCAAGCGATGCAATACGCCGGCACCAACACAAGCAACACGACTTTATCGCCAGATGGCATGGAAGTGGGCTTAGGCGTGCGCCCTAGCGCGATCACTAAAATGTTTTCGCAAGGCAGCCCTAAAGAAACGGAAAACAATTTAGATGTCGCCATTACGGGTAAAGGCTTTTTTCAAGTCCAATTGCCTGATGGCACCACCGCTTATACAAGAAGCGGGAATTTCAAGCTAGACGAGCAGGGCAATCTTGTAACGAGCGAGGGCTATCTCCTCATCCCTCAAATCACTTTGCCTGAAGACACCACGCAAGTAAATATCGGTGTGGATGGCACGGTGAGCGTGACTCAAGGCTTGCAAACGACTTCTAATGTGATCGGGCAAATCACTTTGGCTAATTTTGTCAACCCGGCGGGGCTTCATTCTATGGGGGATAATTTGTTTTCCATCACCAACGCTAGCGGTGATGCGATTGTGGGCAACCCGGATTCTCAAGGCTTAGGCAAGTTAAGGCAAGGCTTTTTGGAGCTTAGTAATGTGAGATTGGTAGAAGAAATGACCGATCTAATCACCGCTCAAAGGGCTTATGAAGCCAATTCTAAAAGCATTCAAACCGCTGACGCCATGCTCCAGACGGTCAATTCTCTCAAACGCTAAAAGGGGATTTTACTCTCCTTAACGCTCTTTAACCTCCGCTCCCTTGTTGTTTTTGTGCTTGGGGTGGTTTTGTGTTTTGGAGCGGTTGTTGCCATTCTTTAATTGTTGTGGCTAGGGTTTTTAAGGTTTTCAACACCGCTTTTTGGGTTATTGCTTGGGTCATTGCTTGAATGGTGTTTTCCTTTGATGAAAAAAACAGCTAAAACAGCTAGACCAATAAGAAAAGTAATAGCTAGATACCACATTTTCTTAGTTTTATTTGCTTCTTGTTCCGCTTTCAATTTTTTGCGTAAGGCGGCGATCAAAACGCATGCAGGCACGGTTACCCTATAAGCCGGCCCTGCAAGATTGACGCTCACTAACGTGCCTGTAATGACCCAACCAATAGGGCCAGCTAAAATGCCTAGAGTTTTTTTAAGCGCGACTTTACCCACCACAGATGATAAACCATGCCCTAGAGTTTTTTTACCATTGCATCTGCAACAGATACAGCCAACGCATAAGAATGAGAGCCACCCGCTTTAAACAGCGTTAAAACAGATGCGATTAGGACTTGTTTGTTCTCACCAATCACTTTATCAATATTTGTCATGCCCAATTCATGGCCGAGTTCTTTATCTCTCTCCCACTCATTTTTTCTAAACTATCTTTCAAAAGTTTAGAAAGCATGTTTTTCTCAATCAAAGAGGTTGGAGATTCTTCATGGTAATTAACCTTTAAATGATCGCACGCATCGCACAAAATCTCTTTGTATAAGACCCCTTCGTTTCTAAAAAAATTAATAAAAGTATTGCCCCCATAACACTGCAATTCTTCAGCAATCTTTGTGGGGTATTTGGCGTAATCGCTACCATACCTTTTGTATTCTATTGAATCTGTCAATTCTTCATTCATTCTTAGTGTGCCATCTTCATCATAGACAAGCGTATCAAACAAATCTTTCAAATCGCTAGAGCTTAATCGCTTTAAAAATGCCAAGTCGCTATTTGTATGCCATGCAATCCCTTTAATTTTATTTCTACCACTCGCTCAAATCCCACCAATCCCCTCTTTTTAGTGATTAGTGATTGTAGTTATCATTTTTTAAAATCATGTTTAACGCCCTAAAAGGCTCAAGCACGCCCGCTAACTGTGCATGAATATTGCGTTACAAATGCTAATGGGCTTTATTGATTTTACAACCAAAGAATAATAATAATTAAAATATTTTGATACGCTTACATTTTGGATAAGATAGATCCGATTTGAAAGTAGGAAACTATTGATTTTCTTTAGGTAAGGCTAATTTAATGAAACGCTGTTTTGATTTTTGGCACAAGAAACCCCCTCCTTTAACCCTCTAACCCTTACTTTTTATCGTTTTTATGTTCGTGGTTAGCGTTGCATTGATTAGCTTGGTTTTGGCTATTTTTTTGACAACTTTCGTTGTTTTGGTTTTTAGCATCACCTTTTTGATTGTGGTTTTGATTATTGCAACTGTTACTCATTGTGTCTCCCTTAAATTAAAATAAAAACTAGATGCGTTTTCGCATCTAGTTTTCCATTCTATACCTTTTTCCCTAAAAAAAGCTTAAACGGATTCTATTTGCAATGACTTCTTATCTTCACTAGCTTGCTGTGTTTTTAGGCGTAAAGTGGCGACCACAATGCATGCCGGTATGGTTACCCTATAAGCCGGCCCTGCAATATCAATCGCTGTCCATACGCCTGTAATGATCCAGCCAACAGGGCCTGTTAAAAAGCTCAGAGTTCTTGTAAGCACCTGATTGCCCGCAAGCGATAAACCACGCCCTAGAATGGTTTTTGCGACCGCATTCGCAACAATGACAGCTAATTGATAAGATTTAAAGCCCCCCATTTTAAACAGCGTTAAAGTCGCCGCGCTTAAAGCTTGTCTGTTTAAATTGTCAGTGTTTTTTATGGACAATTCATCGCACATTTCTTTCACTTCTTCATCGTCCATTTCTTCTAAACTCCTTTCTAAGATTTTAGAAAGCATGTTTTGTTCAATTAAAGTCGTTTCAGTTTTCTTGTTGTAATTGACCTTCAATTTATCGCACACATCGCATAGGATCTCTTTGTATAAGACTCCTTCGCCCTTAATGAAGCTCGCAAAACTATTGCTCCCATAGTATTGCAACTCTTCAGCGATTCTTTCTGCGTATTTAGCGTAATCATCGCCATGCCTTTTGTATTCTATGGAGCTGGTCAGTTTTTCATTGTGTCTTTTTTCGCCGTCTTTACCAAAAACAAGCACCTCAAACAAATCCAATAAATCACTAGATTCCAGTTGCTTTAAAAATTCCAAGTCTCTATCATATTTGTATGCCATATTATTCCTTTATATTGTTTTATCACTTATTAAAAACAAACGACCTTTCGCACCCCATCGCTGTTTTTCTAAAGTGGTTACTGATTTTAATATCATTTGTCTAAAACTATACTTAATATTTTAAAAAGGCTAAAAGCCCAACGCTCTTAGTTCTATAAATTGCTTTAAGGCATCAATTCTTTTAAACGCTAAAAATAAAACCCAGACATTTTATAGCATCTAGGTTTATATTGTATTTTTAAAAAAGGTTTAAAAAGAGTTAAAGAAGATTTTTAATTTCGTTTGCTTGTGCTTTTAGGCGTAAAGTGGTAACCAAAATGCATGCCGGTATGGTTACCCTATAAGCCGGTCCTGCAATATCAATCGCTGTCCATACACCTGTAATGATCCAGCCAACAGGACCCGTTAAAATGCTTAGCCCTCTTGTAAGAGCGACATTTGCCCCTAGAGACAACCCTCTTTGAAAAATCGCCTTTATCACGGCATTCGCAACAATGACAGCTAATTGATAAGATTTAAAGCCCCCCATTTTAAACAGCGTTAAAGCAGCTGTGCTTAGGGCTTGTCTGTTTAAATTGTCAGTGTTTTTTATGGACAATTCATCGCACATTTCTTTCACTTCTTCATCGTCCATTTCTTCTAAACTCCTTTCTAAGATTTTAGAAAGCATGTTTTGTTCAATTAAAGTCGTTTCAGTTTTCTTGTTGTAATTGACCTTTAATTTATTGCACACTTCACACAAAATTTCTCTGTATAAAACCCCTGTACCTCTCAACGCGCTCGCAAAGCTATTAGCCCCATAATGCTGCAATTCTTCAGCGATCCTTTCTGCATATTTAGCGTAATCATGGCCATGTCTTTTGTATTCTTCTGAAAGCGTTAATCCTTCAGTAAATCTTTTTTCGCCATCTTTGTCATAGACAAGCACATCAAACAAATCTTTCAAATCATTAGAGCTTAATCGCTTTAAAAATTCCAAGTCGCTATTTGTATGCCATATTCTTCCTTTAATTTGATTTCTACCGCTCGCTCAAGTCCCACCAACCCCTTCTTTAGTGAAGTGATTAGTGATTAGTGCATTATTTTTTAAATTTAAGCATAAAACGCCCTCAATTCAAGGGTTTTTGAGCGAGCTTTTTGCTCAAAGAATCCAAGATAGCGTTTAAAAATTTAGGGGTGTTAGGCTCAGCGTAGAGTTTGCCAAGCTCTATGCATTCATTGATGATGATGGGGTTTTGCGTGGGCGTGAAGCCAATTTCATACGCTCCTAAGCGTAAAATCGCCTTTTCCATGCTCCCTAATCGCTTGAAATCCCAGTCTTTCAAATGCGGTTCGATGAGAGCGTCAATTTCATTGATTTTTTCTAACACGCCATTAAAAAGGCTTAAAGCGAAAGCGAGCTGGTTGTTTTTAATCTTTTTTTCTTCTAGCATGCTAGAAGCGATTTTTTTAATTTCTTCATTACCGCTCTCAAACGCATACAACAATTCAACCACAGCCCCCCTGGCTTGAGTTCGTGTCGCCATTTTAACCCTTGAGAGTTTGGCACAAGCTCAATAATTCAATGAGAGTGCTCATCGCTTCAAAGCCCTTATTGCCGGCCTTACTGCCCGCTCTTTCAATCGCTTGTTCAATATTGTCCGTGGTCAGCACGCCAAAGCTTACCGGCATGCTGTATTTGAGCATCGTGTTGGCAATGCCCTTAGTCGCTTCCGCGCTCACGTAGTCAAAATGCGGAGTCCCCCCTCTAATAATGGCTCCTAAAACGCACACGCCATCGTATTTTCCGCTCCCTAACAACCTCTCTAAAATAAAAGGCAGTTCATAAGCCCCAGGCACTAGCACGAGATCTAACAGCTTTTCATCGCCCCCATGCCTTTTAAAGCAATCCATCGCCCCTTCTTTTAATCTGTCTGTGATGATATGGTTGAAGCGCGAGGTTAAAATAGCGACTCTTTCATTCCCTTGTAATTGCAATTTCCCTTCTATGATTCGCATGAAATTCCTTTAGAATAAATTTTGGATTTTTAACATGTCGGTTACTAAGTGTTCTAGCTCATCAGGTTTGAGCATGTTCGCCCCATCGCTTAGGGCGTTTTTAGGATCAATGTGCGTTTCAGCGAATAACCCATCAATCCCCACCGCCGCCGCCGCTCTGGCTAAAATAGGGGCAAAAGAGCTGTCTCCTGAACTTTTCCCATTCGCTCCCCCTGGCATTTGCACGCTATGGGTAGCGTCAAAAATCACCGGGGCAAACTCTCGCATGATTTTTAAAGAGCGCATATCCACTACTAAATTCCCATACCCAAAGCTGCTCCCCCTTTCACACAGCCACACGCCATTTTTCAACGCCGTTTCATAAGTGGGGCTTTGAATGCTTTTATCCCTCGTTTTAAGGGCTTTTAAGACAGAATATTGCATGTCTTTTGGGTTCATGAATTGCCCTTTTTTGATATTGACAATAGCGTTAGTTTGGCTCACTGCTACAATCAGATCCGTTTGGCGGCACAAAAACGCCGGGATTTGTAAAATATCCGCTACTTTGGCTGCCACGCTTGCTTGATAGCTCTCATGCACATCGGTTAAAATCTTATAGCCAAATTCCTCTTTGATAATTTGTAACATTTCTAGGCCTTTTTCTAAACCAGGCCCTCTGTAACTCTCCAAACTCGTGCGGTTAGCCTTATCAAAACTCGCTTTAAAATAAAAATCCAATCGCTCGTTGCTGGCTAGGGGTTGTAATTTAGTAGCGATACTTCTTAGATTTTCTAAACTCTCAATGACGCATGGGCCAGCGATTAAAACGGGTTTGGGGGTTTTTGTTTCAGGGGTTTTCATGACTTATCCTTTGTTTAATGGTTTCTTCAATCGGCTCAAAAAAATGGCTTTCAAAATTATAATTATAAATCCTGCCTGTTTCTATGATATAGTGCCAACCAAAAATTTTCAATTCGTTATCCATCACTCTTTCTTGAATGAAATCATAGCTTAAGAGGTTGTTGAGTTGCAAGCGCACGTTCAAACGCTCTGTAAGCCATGAACGCTTGGCGGAATGGTTGCTGAATTGCGGGTGGTTTTTTAATTCTTCTTTAATAGGCTCTAAGAATTGTATCCAATCTGCAATGTAAGGGGTTTTAGCTTTGGTGGTTTCATCATTAATTAAATGAACGCTCCCGCAAGCCCCACAATCGCTATGCCTGCAAACAATTAAATTGTGAACGCCCACATGCACAATAGCGTATTCAACGCTCGCAATAGTAGAAAGGGATTCTTTATAGCTTGTTTTAGGGGGGATCACATTGCCCATGTTGCGGATCACATACAATTCGCCCGGTTTGGTGCCTGTGATTAAATTAGGCACGACTCGTGAATCCACGCAAGAAATGAACAAAGTGTGGGGCTTTTGCTTAGTCTTTAAACTCTCATAAAGCTCTTTAAGCTCTTCATATTCATTCTCTTGAAACTCTAACGCTCCTAAAAACGCTTTCACTCTTTAACCCTTAAATCTCATTTTTTTAAACTTGGTTTTCATTTTAAAACGCTTATCATAGCTAAAATTCTTGCATTTCTTTTTGTTATAATGGCGTTATTTTACACTTTAAAGGGCTTTCATGCAATTATGTGTCGCATTGGATTTAGAAAAAAAAGAGGACAATCTTTCTTTATTGCAAGAATTGAAAGGCTTAGATTTATGGGCTAAGGTGGGGCTTAGATCTTTTATAAGAGACGGGGCTGTTTTTTTAGATGAAATCAGAAAGATTGATGGGAATTTTAAGATTTTTTTGGATTTGAAGCTCTATGATATTCCTTATACGATGGCAAATGCCGCGCTAGAATGCGCGAAATTAGAAATTGATATGCTCACCGTGCATTTAAGTAGCGCTAAAAGCGCGCTAACCATTTTAATGCAACGCCTAAACGCTCTTAAAAAACGCCCCTTAATCATGGGCGTGAGCGCTTTAACCAGCTTTAGCGAAGAAGAATTTTTGAGCGTGTATAACGCCCCTTTAAAAACTCAAGCGATTAAATTGAGCGCTATGGGCAAAGAGAGCGGGATTGATGGGGTGGTGTGTTCGGTGTTTGAAAGTTTAGCGATCAAAGAGAATTTGGGTAAGGACTTTTTGACTTTAACCCCTGGCATAAGGCTGGATAAAAGCGATAAAGAAGATCAAGAAAGGGTGGCGAACGCTAAAGAAGCTAAACAAAATTTAAGCGATTTTATCGTGGTGGGCCGCCCCATTTATCAAGCTAAAGAGCCTAGAGAAGTGGTTTTAGAGCTTTTAAAGGATTGTTAAATGCGGGTGTTAGAAACGATTGCTGCTTTAAGAGAATGTCGTAAAAGTTTGAAAGAAAGCGTGGGGTTTGTGCCGACTATGGGGGCTTTACACAAAGGGCATCAAAGCTTGATAGAAAGGAGTTTGAAAGAAAATTCCCACACGATTGTAAGCATTTTTGTCAACCCCACGCAATTTGGGGCTAACGAGGATTTTAGCGCTTACCCGCGCCCTTTGGAAAAGGATTTGGCTTTGTGTGAAAAATTAGGCGTTAATGCGGTGTTTGTGCCTAAAATTGGCGAAATGTATCCCTATGAAGCAGAGCAACGCCTAAAACTCCATGCCCCTACATTTTTATCCCACTCTTTAGAGGGAGCTATGCGTCATGGGCATTTTGATGGGGTTGTTCAGGTCGTGTTAAGATTGTTCCATCTTACTAACCCTACTAGAGCGTATTTTGGCAAAAAGGACGCCCAACAGCTTTTAATCATTGAGCATTTAGTCCAAGATTTGCTTTTAGACATTGAAATAGCGCCATGCGAGATCGTGCGCGATGATGATAATTTGGCTTTAAGCTCTAGGAATGTGTATTTGAATGCCACAGAAAGAAAACAAGCCCTAGCCATTCCAAAAGCTTTAGAAAAAATCCAGCAAGCCATAGATAGGGGCGAAAAAGCGTGCGAAAAGCTGAAAAAACTAGGGCTTGAAATTTTAGAAAATTTAGAAGTGGATTATTTGGAATTTTGCAACCACAAGCTAGAGCCTTTAACAACCATAGAGCTAACTAACACGCTCATTTTAGTGGCGGCTCGTGTGGGTAAAACCAGGCTTTTAGATAATTTATGGGTGTAGTTTGGAATTTTTGTGGCGACCCTTGAAAGATTTGAACTTCCGTTTCCACCGTGAAAGGGTGGTATCCTTGGCCACTAGATGAAAGGGTCATTTTTAACGATTAACTATTATATGAAAAAGCGTAGGAAATGATTTTAAAAGCGTTTGGTGGCGGAGCGGACGGGACTCGAACCCGCGACCCCCTGCGTGACAGGCAGATATTCTAACCAGCTGAACTACCGCTCCCTATCCAAACCCCATAGCCTAAAAACGCATGCTTGAAGCTAAGTCAAAAATGGTGGTCGCTATAAGACTCGAACTTATGACATCTACCTTGTAAGGGTAGCGCTCTACCAACTGAGCTAAGCGACCACAATATTGAGATAAAATCCAACTAAATCTGTATTAAAAGAGTGGTGACTCCTAGGGGATTTGAACCCCTGTAACCACCGTGAAAGGGTGGTATCCTAACCACTAGATGAAGGAGCCACTACGCTCAAATGGTGACCCGTGTTGGATTTGAACCAACGGCCCATTCCTTAAAAGGGAATTGCTCTACCAGCTGAGCTAACGGGTCTCACAAAAAGATAATGATACAATTTTTTTTAACGCTTGTCAAGAATAATCAAAAAGAATTGAAAAATACCGCTCTTTTTATAGAAATTAGAAATAAACGCTCTTAAAACGGCATAACAGCTTTTTGCTTGAATAAAAACTTGGTTGCGCTTTAATGCTATAAGGATAATAATAGACACCATGCGTTTTTGTTATTGGTTAGGTTTTTGGGGTTTTAAAAAAGCTTTGTTTTTATCAAGAGCTAACAAATCTTATTAGGATTTAATGCTTTTTTGTTTAAAAAATTTCATTGTTAAAAAATGGGGTTTTGTTTTATCGTTTTTAATCTTATTTTGTTGTAAAACGCATTTTCTTAAAGTTCTTAAAGTTCTTAAAGTTTTATTTTATTTTCTTAAAGGGATAGGGGTGAATTTTACGCTTGACCCCCCAAAAAGAGGGTTCAAAAAAAAAGAAAGTTCAAAACAAACCCCCCAAAAAGAGGGTTCAAAAAGGGAGTTTCACAAAGAGTTTTTAATAAGCAAACACGTAATTCAAATACACGCTATAAAGCCTGCGGTATTGGAGTTGAGTGCCTAGCAAAGAATAGTAATTCGTGTTGATCGTGGGGATCTTCACGCCTAATTCCACGCCATGCTGCGCCGCATGATCGCTCGCTTTCTTTTTGTTTTTAGCCAGATTCATTCTCAAGCCCAGATTGAATAAAAACTGGAAATTCGCCACATTCATTTTAGCACTATAGAAATTATTGAAGGTCGCTAAATTCACGTATTGGGAATTCAGCCATGAAGTTCCGGCTAAGGCGATACCCCCAAACACCCCAAAAGAAATCTTGCTGTTTTTGGTGGTTTTATCGTTGATGAAGTTATAGAGGACATCTGTCCCTACCCCATAAGTGAACACATCAGAGGCGGAGTTGAAAAAGCTGGATTTGATATAGGCATGGTTGTAATCAAAAAAGCCGTAATACCTTAACCCCCACCTTCTTTTTTCACCAAAGAATTGCTTATAGCCCACTTGCACGCCGATCCCATTCATGGCACCATTGTTGGTTTGAGAGCTGATTAAGCCAATGCGTCTGAAAGGGTTATGCCCTAATTCTTGCGTGGCGCTTAATAATTGCGAATAAGCGTTTTTGGTTGACTCGATAAACGGCCTGTAAGCCCCCGGGGTTATTAGGGTTAGTGGATTGGCTTATCAAATTTTTAAGGAATGGGGAATTGGGCGTGTTTGAAGCGGTCGTGGTGATGCTGTTATAAGTGTTGTTTAAAGTGCTAAGGCTGCCTCTAAAATCAAGTATCGTGCGCGCCAACAACTCGGCTTGCTTGATTTGCTCGGCTTGAGAGCCAAAATGCGCAAGGCTGTTGTTTAAAGCGGTGATCGTCTCTTCCACATACGCACAACCGGCCCCCCAAGTGTTGTTAGTAACCCCAGCATTAGGCAATGTCCCACCCCCATTTCTGCAAGCTGCCAGGTAGTCTGTAGTGAATTTTGCAGGGATAGCGCTGAGATTGGTTTTGATTTGATCGGCTAGTTCAAGCATCTTAGCTTGCGCTTGCGCGTGGTTGAGCATGTTTTGAGCGAAAGCCCTGTCAGAAGAAGTGTAAGGGTTGAAATCTTGCGGCGCGTTTTGATTGCTTTGCTGGTTAGTATTAAGGCTTTGAGCTTGCGCGACGATTTCTTGGGCGTTTTTGATCATGCTAGTAACAGCGCTAAATTCGGTGGCAAAAACTTGACACACATTCCCTGTCGTATTTAACCCCCACGGTGCACCCCCATTTGAATGTGAAGCGGTATTTACCCATGGGCAGTTTGTAGTAAGGACGCTTATCATTTTACTAGCTTCTTGCAAAAGAGTTTGGGCGTTATTGGTAATAGTAGTAGTAGTAGTTTCCTTACTACTTTGCCCATTAGTTTGCGTTGTTATGTTTATAGTTACCTGTTTTCCTGCACCATCCAAAACAGGAAACCCATTGTCGTCTTTTAAGGCTTGTTGGATAGCTTGATAAGCGTTATTGAGCATCTTAAAATTATCTATGGATAAAGGACCGCTAACTCCGTTGTTATAACCGGTTAAATTACAATTAATAGAACTTGAGTTATGTCCTGGTTGACCCTCAAAGGTTACGCTTGCTTGCCCACTGTTACCAGGACCGCATTGGACATTATAGGCGATGACATTCCACAGCCCCACTGCGGCATTCAACGCCAAATACACCGCTTGATACGCGGGGGAATTGGTTTTTTCGCCAGTCAACCCTTGCGTGTTGGCTTTTAAATTATCGATCGCAGCATTGATTTCTGAAGGGCTGCTCGCGTTCGTTACCGCCCGATTGAGATCGTTAAAATTGTTTAAAAGGTTGCTCAAATTCTCATAAGTGTCTGAGAGCTTTTTCAATTCGCCGGTGTTTTTCACCATTTGAGCGGCTTCACCGATTTGATAGCCCGCGCTGATAAAAAAGCCGTTGTCTTCAGCGTTTAAAAGCGATGAAGCGAGAGAGAGAGAGAGAGTTAAAAAGGTTTTTTTCATGAATATCCTTTGAAATTAAATTGAGTGATTGGAATTTTATACATTAAGAACATATTAATGTATTTGAGATGATTGTAGCATAAAATTCGTTTTTTTTTTTTGTCATTTGGAGAAAATTTAGAATTTTTGCACTTTTTGCGCTTTTGTTTGGGTGGTAAAGAGTTTTTAGATTTTGTTTTAATGGAACGCTAATGATAAAAGCTTAACAGAGATTTTTTGTGGCGCGTTTTTAAAAGCGAGCGGTTTTATCAAAGCACCCCCCCAAAAAAGGATTTTAGAAAGGGGGGGTTTTAGAAGAGGGTTTTTAAAGGCGGGTTATTGGAAAGCGGGCTTACATCATGCCGCCCATGCCACCCATTCCGCCCATGCCACCCATATCAGGCATTGCTGGGGTTGCTTTTTCTTCTTTGATTTCATGCACGGTGGCTTCTGTGGTTAAAAGCAGGCTTGAAACCGAAACCGCATTTTGTAAAGCGATCCTTTCTACTTTTAAGGGGTCAATAATGCCTTCTTTAAACATGTCCACATACTTGCCATTGCTAGCGTTAAAACCAAAATGCCCTTCGTGTTTTTCTACTTCATTCACGACCACGCCGCCATCATAACCAGCGTTGATAGCGATTTGAGCTAATGGGGCTTTAATGGCGCGCATGATGATTTCATAGCCCACTTTTTCATCATCGTGTAAATTCAAATGCACTTTTTGAGCCGCGCGAATGAGAGCCGCACCGCCGCCAATCACAATGCCTTCTTCAACCGCCGCTTTAGTCGCGCTTAACGCGTCATCCACCCGGTCTTTTTTCTCTTTCATTTCCACTTCACTCGCAGCGCCCACTTTAATCACAGCCACACCGCCAGAGAGTTTAGCCAACCTTTCTTGCAATTTTTCTTTGTCATAATCGCTTGTCGTGCTTGCAATTTGGGTTTTGATTTGCGCGACTCTGTCTTTAACATCATCGCTATGGCCTTTGCCATCTACGATCGTGGTGTTGTCTTTGTCAATCACAATCCTTCCGGCTTTGCCTAAAAACTCCACTTCAGCGTTTTCTAGACTCAAGCCCAATTCTTCGCTAATGACTTGACCGCCGGTTAAAATAGCGATGTCTTTGAGCATTTCTTTTCTTCTGTCCCCAAAGCCTGGAGCTTTAACCGCTGCGATATTCAACACGCCTCTTAATTTATTCACCACTAGAGTCGTTAAAGCTTCGCCCTCAATGTCTTCAGCGATGATTAAAAGCGGTTTGCCTTCTTTCATGGTTTTTTCCAATAGCGGGAGAATGTCTTTCATGCTAGAGATTTTTTTATCCGTTAAAAGGATGTAAGCGTTATCCAATTGAGCGGTCATTTTCTCAGCGTTGGTTACAAAGTAAGGGGAGAGATAGCCTCTATCAAATTGCATGCCCTCTACGACATCTAATTCGTCTTCAATGCCCTTAGCTTCTTCAACGGTGATCACGCCGTCTTTGCCCACTTTTTCCATAGCGTCAGCGATGAGTTTCCCAATATTGTGATCGGAGTTTGCAGAAATGGTCGCTACTTGGGTGATTTCTTCTTTACCGCCTACTTTTTTGCTCGCTTTTTTAAGCTCATTAATGATCGCTTCAGCGGCTTTATCCATGCCTCGTTTCACTTCAATGGGGTTAGCCCCAGCCGTGATATTCCTCAAACCTTCTTTAAAAATGCTATAAGCTAGCACGGTCGCGGTGGTCGTGCCATCGCCGGCAGCATCAGCGGTTTTGCTCGCTACTTCTTTAACGAGTTGAGCGCCCATGTTAGCCACGGGGCAACTTAATTCAATCTCTTTAGCCACGCTCACGCCGTCTTTAGTGATGCTTGGAGCGCCATAGCTTTTTTGGATCAACACATTCCTGCCTCTTGGCCCCATGGTAACTTTAACAGCGTCATGGAGTTGTCTCACGCCTTCAAATAGAAGGTTTCTTGCACTATCTGAAAATTTAATTTCTTTTGCCATTTTGTATCCTTAAATAATAATGTTTTTTAGTGTTTTTTGTGATCATGACAGCAAGCTTCATGCTCTTTAGCATGCTTATGGTCATGATTACCTGTATGACAACAAGAGCCTGAGCCCACAATACCTAGAATGTCTTCTAATTCTAGCACCATGTATTCAGTGCCGTCTAAAACGATTTCTGCGCCTTTGTATTTGCCAAAAGCGATCACATCGCCTTCTTTAACGCATTTGCAACCCTCACTGATTTTATGGCTAACCGCTTTGACTACGCCCATCAAAGGCTTTTCTTTAGCGTTATCAGGGATGATGATGCCTGAACTGGTTTTGTTCTCTTCTTCAAGTCTTTCTACTAAGACCCTTTCTCCTAATGGCTGAAACTTCATATTAGTTCTCCTAAGTTTTGATAAATAAAATAGAAATTTAGCGCTTATTGTTCTTAAGCGACACAACTATAGCGCATTTTTAGGGATAAGTCAAGCCATAAAAACAAAGATAAGATTATAACTATAAGGATTATTAAGTCTATTTGTATCAAGTTTCATTAGTTTAAAAATGTAAGGATTAAAAAAAGGAGGCGTTATTGGCAAACCTTTTTAAGATTTTATTTATTGAGTATAATTCATTCAAACAGCTTAAAACAAGAAAGCACGATGAAAGAAAGCATGAAAAATGATTCTTAAAAGTTCCATTGATCGTCTTTTGCAAACGATAGACATTGTAGAAGTCATTAGCTCTTATGTGGATTTAAGAAAATCAGGTTCTAATTACATGGCTTGTTGCCCTTTCCATGAGGAAAGGAGCGCGAGTTTTAGCGTCAATCAAATTAAAGGGTTTTACCATTGCTTTGGGTGTGGGGCGAGCGGGGATAGCATTCAATTTGTGATGGAGTTTGAAAAGCTTTCGTTTGTGGAAGCGCTTGAAAAATTAGCCCGCCGATTCAATGTGGCTTTAGAACACGATAAAGGCGTTTATTACGATCACAAAGAAGATTACCACCTTTTAGAAATGGTGAGTTCGTTGTATCAAGAAGAGCTTTTTAACGCCCCGTTTTTTTTAGATTATTTGCAAAAAAGAGGGCTTAATTTAGAGAGTATCAAAGCGTTTAAATTAGGCTTATGCACAAACAGGATTTATCATGGCATTGAAAATAAAAATTTGAATAAGGACAAGCTCCTTGAATTAGGCGTGTTAGGCAAAAACGATAACGATCAGAAAACCTATTTACGCTTTTTAGATCGCATCATGTTCCCTATTTATAACCCTAGCGCTCAAGTGGTGGGTTTTGGAGGGCGCACTTTAAAAGAAAAAGCAGCCAAGTATATCAATTCGCCCCAAAATAAGCTTTTTGATAAATCCAGTTTGCTCTATGGCTATCATTTGGCTAAAGAAAGCATTTACAAACAAAAACAAGTCATTGTAACCGAGGGGTATTTGGATGTGATTTTATTGCACCAAGCGGGTTTTAAAAACGCCATAGCCACGCTTGGGACGGCTCTAACGCCATCGCATTTGCCCTTGCTTAAAAAAGGCGATCCAGAAATTCTTTTGAGCTATGATGGGGATAAGGCAGGGAGGAATGCGGCGTATAAAGCGAGCTTGATGTTAGCTAAAGAGCAAAGAAAAGGGGGGGTGATTCTATTTGAAAACAACCTAGACCCAGCGGATATGATCGCTAATAACCAGATTGGAACCTTGAAAGATTGGTTATCGCACCCCATAGCTTTTATTGAATTTGTTTTAAGGCGCATGGCAGATTCCTATCTTTTAGACGATCCTTTAGAAAAAGATAAGGCTCTTAAAGAAATGTTAGGGTTTTTAAAAAACTTTTCCTTGCTTTTACAAAGCGAATACAAGCCCTTAATCGCTTCTCTTTTGCAAGTGCCTTTGCATGTTTTAGGGATTAGAGAGCGAGTCTCTTTTCAGCCTTTTTACCCCAAAACAGAAAAACCTAATCTTGCTCAAAAGTTTGTTAATGCTTCTAACACACTCAGTTTGGAATTTTTAGAAAAATTAGTGATCCGCTATCTTTTAGAAGACAGAAGCTTGTTGGATTTAGCGGTGGGTTATATCCATAGTGGGGTATTCTTGCATAAAAAACAAGAATTTGACGCTTTGTGTCAAGAAAAATTAGACGACCCTAAATTAGTTGCGTTATTATTAGATGCGAATTTACCCCTAAAAAAAGGGGGGTTTGAAAAGGAATTGCGTTTGTTGATTTTGCGCTATTTTGAGCGGCAACTCAAAGAAATCCCTAAAAGTTCGCTCCCTTTTAGCGAAAAAATGATCTTTTTAAAAAAGGCTCGCCAGGCCATTATGAAATTAAAACAAGGAGAATTAGTCGCCATATGAAAAAGATTAAAGCTTTAGCCCTATTCAGTGGGGGGTTGGATAGTTTGTTGTCTATGAAATTGCTCATTGATCAAGGCATTGAAGTAACCGCTTTGCACTTTAATATAGGGTTTGGAGGGAATAAAGATAAAAGAGAGTATTTTGAAAACGCCACTGCGCAAATCGGGGCTAAGCTCCTAGTGTGCGATATTAGAGAGCAGTTTTTTAACGATGTGTTGTTCAAGCCCAAATACGGCTATGGGAAATATTTCAACCCTTGCATTGATTGCCATGCCAACATGTTTAGGAACGCTTTTTATAAAATGCTTGAATTGGATGCGGATTTTGTTTTGAGTGGGGAAGTGCTAGGGCAACGCCCTAAATCCCAAAGGAAAGAAGCGCTCAATCAGGTGAGAAAATTAGTCAGAGAAGTGGGCGAAGAGGCGCGTTTTGATCCCGTTTTAGACCGAACGCAAGCAAGCGGTGAAAAACCGCAATTTTTAGACGAATTGCTCTTAAGGCCCATGAGCGCTAAACTCTTAGAGCCTACTTTTATGGAAAAAAAGGGTTTTGTTGATAGAGAAAAGCTTTTAGATGTGAGTGGTAGGGGGCGTGCTAGGCAATTGCAAATGATCAAAGATTATGGCTTGAAATATTATGAAAAGCCAGGTGGGGGGTGCTTGCTTACGGATATTCAAGTGAGTAATAAGATTAAGAATTTGAAAGAATACAGAGAAATGGTGTTTGAAGATAGTGCGATTGTCAAAAACGGGCGTTATTTTGTCCTACCCCATAACGCTCGCTTGGTGGTGGCAAGGAATGAAGAAGAAAACCATAAGCTAGACATCCAACACCCCTTAATGGATAAGATTGAATTATTAAGCTGTAAAGGCCCTTTGAGTTTGGTGGATAAAAACGCCAGCAAAGAAGATAAAGAATTGGCCGGTCGTATCGCTTTAGGCTATGCTAAGACTTTAAAAAATCAAGCTTACCTCATTCAAATAGGGAATGAAAAGTGCGAGCTTTACCCTTTGGATAAAGAGAGCGCTAGAGAGTATTTGTTCGCTTAAAAGGGAGTTTTTGAGAATTTTAGGGGTTTTCTTTTATGCTATAATGAAAAAAGCTCTAATCATTAAGCTATTTGCTAGGAGGTTTGCATGCAAGAGTTTTTAGGTTTTGGTGTGGTGGGGAATTTTGCAGGGCATTTGGAGCAAGCAGGAGAGAGTCATAGTTTTATTAATATGAAAAGCGAAGAAAAGGACGCCCCCAAGGGGTTGTTCCCTTTTTATATCCCGTATGAGAATTGCTATCTGGGGCGTTGTTGCATTAATAACCATAAGATTATTTTGCCTAGTGATTTGAATTTGAAAGTGCAAGCAGAGCCAGAAATCGCTTTAGAATGCGATGTTAAATACGATGAAAAACATTTGGTAACCAAGCTTGTGCCTAATTTTTTCATGGCGTTTAATGACGCTTCTGTGCGTAATCTAGACGCCGCAAAACTCTCTCAAAAAAAGAATTTTTCACCAGCTTCTAAAGGCATAGGGCAGAAATTGCCCATTGACAGGTTTGTTTATGGGGGGGTGTGCAATAATTTTTCTATCGCGTCTTTTTTGAAATACGATAATGTTTGGCACGTTTATGGGGAAAACAGCAAATTGCTCAAATACGAGTTTTTTTATCAAAAGCTCTTAGATTGGATTAAAGACAGATTGAACCACCAACAAGATGGCGATTCTTTAGAGGCTTTAAGGCCTTTTTTAGAACGCCATAACTTCCCTACTAAAATGATTTTTGCGATCGGGGCTACCCCTTATATGCCTTTTGCGCAAGAGCATTTTTTACAAAAAGGCGATGAGGTGGTGATTGTTGCTTACAACCATTTGCAATATAGTTTTGAAAAGATTCAAAACCTCTTAGAAGAGGACGCCCTACAAGCCAAAGAACACACTAATCTTTCTTATGTCTATCAAATCGTAGAATAGTAAGGCTTTTTTCTCTTTAGCTTTGCTTTTTTACCCTTTTAAAGATAAAACCACCCCTTTTGACCCCCTTTTAGAGGATTTTTATGGTTTTTTTGAGATAATAAAGCCTTATAAAGTTAATTAAAATTAAACAAAAGGGTTGTGATGTCCGCTCATTTTTTAAAAATCGTTTTTTTAGTAGGCATGTGCGTTTCAAGTTTGTTCGCTGAAGGTTTAGAAGGTTTTTTTAACGCCCTAGAAGCCCAGCTCAAAAGCCCCATCGCTAAGGGGATTTTAATGGTGATTTTCATAGGGATCGCTATTTATGTGTGGAGGAATTTAGACCGGTGGAAAGAGATTTTATTCACGATCCTTGGCGTGGTGTTTGGGATTTTTTTATTCTTTAAGGCCCCGAGTTTAGCGAATTGGTTTATGGGAATTTTTTAATGATTATCCTCTCAGCGAGCGTGAAGAATTTGCGTGAAATTTCGGTTAAAGAAAAATTTTTATGGCTGAACGCTAAATCTTATTTGATTTCTGTTTTTGCGCCTTTTATTTTGCTCCCTTGGATTGATTTATTGAGCGCTTTTTTATTGTATTTAGGGTTTTTAGCGCTCTTTAGCGTGCTGGAATTTTTTGATGAAGACATTGCGGATATTATTGTGGCTAAAAGCAAAATAAAGACTAAAACCAAATGTTATAGAGCGTAGGATGTTAGAAAAGCTTTTAGGCGCTATCAAACAAAGAGTTTCAAACTATTTTTTAGGGGTTTTGCCTAAAAGCTATTCTATGAGCGAAGAAAACAACATTTTAGGCTTGTATGATGAGCATTTTTTACTCACTAAAAACGAAAACTTAGTGGGCATCCTCCGTTTAGAAGGAGTTAGCTACACCCATTTAAGCACAGAGCAATTGCAAGATCTTTTCACCGAGCGCCAAATGGCGTTGGATTCTTTAGAAAAGGTCGTGGCGCGCCTGGTGGTTAAAAGGCGTAAAATTGATTATAAACAAAACATTCAATCTGATTCTCAATACTTGCAAGCGATCTTGAATCAATTTGAAAATAAAGAAGTGTATGAGAATCAGTATTTTTTAGTTTTAGAAAGCACTCACTCTTTACAAGGTGTTTTGGAGCATAAGAAAAAATCTCTCATGCATGCCAATAAGGAAAATTTTAAGGATATTCTCTCTTATAAAGTGCATTTTTTGCAAGAAATTTTAAAAAGCCTAGAAATCCAGCTCAAAAACTACGCCCCCAAACTCTTAAACTCCAAAGAGGTTTTGAATTTTTATGCAGAATACATTAATGGGTTTGATCTCCCTTTAAAACCCCTAGTAGGGGGGTATTTGAGCGATAGCTATATCGCTAGCTCTATCACTTTTGAAAAAGATTATTTCATTCAAGAAAGTTTTAACCAAAAAACCTACAACCGCTTGATTGGCATTAAAGCTTATGAGAGCGAAAGGATCACTTCTATAGCGGTGGGAGCGCTTTTATACCAAGAGACTCCACTAGATATTATCTTTTCTATAGAGCCTATGAGCGCGCATAAAACGCTGAGTTTTTTAAAAGAGAGAGCCAAGTTTAGCATGTCTAATCTCGTTAAAAACGAGCTGCTAGAATACCAAGAATTAGTCAAAACCAAACGCCTATCCATGCAAAAATTCGCCCTAAACATTCTTATCAAAGCCCCCAGTTTAGAGGATTTAGACGCTCAAACAAGCTTAGTTTTAGGGCTTTTATTTAAAGAAAACTTAGTGGGCGTTATAGAAACTTTTGGCTTGAAAGGGGGGTATTTTTCCTTTTTCCCTGAACGCATCCATTTAAACCACCGCTTGCGCTTTTTAACCTCTAAAGCCCTAGCGTGTTTGATGGTGTTTGAAAGGCAAAATTTAGGCTTTAAGGCTAATTCATGGGGGAATAGCCCTTTGAGCGTGTTTAAAAATTTGGATTATTCCCCTTTTTTATTCAATTTCCACAACCAAGAAGTGAGCCACAACAACGCTAAAGAAATCGCCAGAGTGAATGGGCATACTTTAATCATAGGGGCTACCGGGAGCGGTAAAAGCACGCTGATTAGCTTTTTAATGATGAGCGCTTTGAAATACCAAAACATGCGCCTTTTAGCTTTTGACAGGATGCAAGGGCTGTATTCTTTCACCAAATTTTTTAAAGGGCATTACCATGACGGCCAATCTTTTAGCATCAACCCCTTTTGTTTAGAGCCTAATTTGCAGAATTTGGAATTTTTGCAATCCTTTTTTTTGAGCATGTTTGATCTTGCCCCTTCAAGGGATAAAGAAGCTTTAGAAGACATGAATGCAATTTCTGGCGCGATTAAGAGCCTTTATGAGACCTTATACCCTAAAGCCTTTAGTTTGCTAGACTTTAAAGAAACGCTTAAAAGAACCTCATCTAACCAACTAAGCTTAAGCTTGGAGCCGTATTTGAATAACCCTCTTTTTAACGCTTTGAATGACGCATTCAATTCCAACGCTTTTTTAAATGTAATCAACTTAGACGCTATCACCCAAAACCCTAAAGATTTGGGGCTTTTAGCCTATTACTTGTTTTATAAAATCTTAGAAGAATCCAGGAAAAACGATAGCGGTTTTTTGGTTTTTTTAGACGAGTTTAAATCCTATGTGGAAAACGATTTATTGAACACTAAAATCAACGCTTTAATCACGCAAGCCAGGAAAGCTAATGGCGTGGTGGTGTTGGCCTTGCAAGACATTTACCAACTCAGCGGGGTCAAAAACGCCCATAGTTTTTTAAGCAACATGGGGACTCTTATTTTGTATCCGCAAAAAAACGCTAGGGAGTTGAAACACAACTTCAATGTGCCTTTGAGCGAGACTGAAATTTCTTTTTTAGAAAACACGCCTTTGTATGCCAGGCAGGTTTTAGTCAAAAATCTGGGTAATGGGAGTTCCAACATGATTGATGTGAGTTTGGAGGGCTTGGGGCGTTATTTGAAAATCTTTAATTCAGATTCTAGTCATGTGAATAAAGTGAAAGCGTTACAAAAAGACCACCCTACAGAGTGGCGTGAGAAACTTTTGAAGAGTTAGTTTTAAAAAGTTAATATTATTTTGAAGCACTCCTATTCAGATGGCTAAGGCACACAAGAAATTAGGGGACTCTGCTGTATTCCTACCCTGAAGCGTTACCCTAAAATCCTATTGCATAGGTCTAAATAAGAGCTTAGGGATCATTTTAACCATAGAAAGCTTATGTTTTCATTAAAAATGTTATGATACGCTCAAATAGTCAAGCAAAAAAATGTCAATTAAAAGGGTTAGATTGAAAATATTCGTTCTGTTGATGTCGGTAATTTTAGGAATATCATTAACAGGTTGCATAGGCTATCGTATGGACTTAGAACATTTTAACACGCTCTATTATGAAGAAAGCCCTAAACAAGCTTATGAATATTCTAAACAATTCACTAAGAAAAAAAAGAACGCTCTTTTATGGGACTTGCAAAACGGCTTGAGCGCTTTATACGCAAGGGATTATAAGACTTCTTTAGGGGTATTGGATCAAGCCGAGCAACGCTTTGATAAAACCCAAAGCGCTTTCACAAGAGGGGCTGGTTATGTGGGCGCTACCATGATTAATGATAACGTGCGTGCTTATGGGGGGAATATTTATGAGGGCGTTTTAATCAATTATTACAAAGCGATAGACTACATGCTTTTAAACGATAGCGCGAAAGCTAGGGTGCAATTCAACCGCGCGAATGAACGCCAGCGCAGGGCTAAAGAATTTTATTATGAGGAAGTGCAAAAAGCCATTAAAGAGATCGATTCTAGCAAAAAGCACAATATTAATATGGAACGCTCTAGGGTAGAAGTGAGCGAGATTTTAAACAACACCTATTCTAATTTAGACAAATACGAAGCTTATCAAGGCTTGCTTAACCCGGCGGTTTCGTATCTTTCAGGGTTGTTTTACGCTTTAAATGGGGATAAGAATAAGGGGTTAGGCTATCTTAATGAAGCCTATGGGATCAGTCAAAGCCCTTTTGTAGCCCAAGACTTGGTTTTTTTCAAAAACCCTAACAGGAGCCATTTCACTTGGATCATCATTGAAGATGGTAAAGAGCCGCAAAAAAGTGAATTTAAAATTGATGTGCCTATTTTTATGATCGATTCGGTTTATAACGTGAGTATAGCCTTGCCCAAGCTAGAAAAAGGGGAAGCGTTTTATCAAAATTTCACTCTCAAAGATGGAGAAAAAGTAACGCCCTTTGACACTTTAGCCTCAATAGATGCGGTGGTCGCTAGCGAGTTTAGGAAGCAATTGCCCTATATTATCACTAGAGCCATTTTATCGGCTACTTTTAAGGTGGGCATGCAAGCGGTAGCGAACTATTATTTAGGGTTTGTTGGAGGGCTAGTAACTTCGTTGTATTCAGGTGTGAGCACCTTTGCAGACACCAGAAACACGAGCATTTTTGCCCATAAAATCTATCTTATGCGTATCAAAAACAAAGCTTTTGAAAATTATGAAGTTCGAGCTGATTCCATTGACGCTTTTTCGTTTTCCTTAAAGCCTTGTAAAAGATCGCTTGAAAACCCTAAAGTCATTGACGCTAGGGAATTGCTTTCTGGGTTTGTAACAGCCCCACAAGTCTTTTGCTCTAACCGCCATAATATTTTATATGTGCGCAGCTTTAAAAACGGGTTTGTTTTGAGTCATTTAAAATGATTCCAAAACCCCCCAAAGAATTTTTTAGTTTTTAAGTGTCGTTGGCATTAAACACAAACACGATATAATTATAAAACGATACGAAAACCTAAATTAAGGGGAAGTCATGGCTGATAGTTTAGCGGGCATTGATCAAGTTACGAGTTTGCATAAAAATAACGAGTTGCAATTGTTGTGTTTCAGGCTGGGTAAAAACAAGGATTTGTATGCGGTCAATGTCTTTAAGATCCGTGAAGTGGTGAAATACCATGGCAATCTCACTATCATCAGCCACGAAAACAATTCGCTCGTTGAGGGCTTGATCATTATAAGAGAGCTCACCATTCCTTTGATTGATATGAAAAAATGGTTTTATTATGACAGCCAAAACAAGAGCAAGGATTTACGCCCTTATAGGATAGAAAAAGAAAAAGGCGAAGACGATATTGTTATGATTTGTGAGTTTTCTCGCTGGACCATAGGGGTTAGGATCTATGAAGCGGATAGGATTTTGAGCAAGAAATGGACTGAAATGGAGCAAAGCGCTGGGTTAGGGGGATCTGCAGGCAATAACAAACTCGTGAGCCGCACGCGCTATTTTGACGGGCGCTTGGTGCAAGTGGTGGATATTGAAAAAATGCTTATAGATGTGTTCCCTTGGATTGAAGATGAAAAACACAGCGATTTAGAGACGCTTTCTAAAATCCATTCTAACCAATGCGTTTTGCTCGCTGATGACTCCCCAAGCGTTTTAAAAACCATGCAAATGATTTTAGACAAGCTGGGCGTCAAGCATATAGATTTTATCAATGGTAAAACCTTATTAGAGCATTTATTCAACCCCACAACCGATGTGAGTAATATTGGCCTTATCATCACCGATTTAGAAATGCCAGAAGCGAGCGGTTTTGAAGTGATCAAACAGGTTAAAAACGATCCTTTGACTTCAAAAATCCCTATCGTGGTCAATTCTTCTATGAGCGGCAGCTCTAATGAAGACATGGCCAGGAGCTTGAAGGCCGATGATTTCATCTCCAAGTCTAACCCCAAAGACATCCAGCGAGTGGTTAAGCAATTTTTGGAATTAGCATGAAAAAATACAGCGTTATCCCCACCCCTTGCTATGTGCTAGAGAGCGAACGCTTAGAAAAAAACGCTAAGATTTTAGAAATCGTGCGCCAACAAAGCGGGGCAAAGGTTTTGCTCGCTTTAAAGGGGTATGCGTTTTGGCGTGAGTTTGGGATTTTGAGGCAAAAATTGAACGGGTGTTGCGCGAGCGGTCTTTATGAGGCTAAGCTCGCTTTTGAAGAATTTGGGGGGCGAGAGAGCCACAAAGAAATTTGCGTTTATAGCCCGGCTTTCAAAGAGGCTGAAATGAGCGCGATTTTACCCCTAGCGACAAGCATTATTTTCAACTCTTTTCACCAATACGCCACCTATAAAGACAGGATTTTAGACAAAAACAAGCAATTAGAAAACTTGGGCTTAAGCCCTATTAAAATGGGTTTAAGAATAAACCCTCTTTATAGCGAAGTAACCCCAGCGATCTATAACCCATGCTCTAAAATGAGCCGGTTAGGGATTACGCCTAGCGGATTTGAAAAGGGGGTGAAAGAGCATGGCTTAGAGGGGGTGAGTGGGTTGCATTTCCATACGCATTGCGAGCAAAACGCCGACGCTTTGTGCCGGACTTTAGAGCATGTAGAAAGGCATTTCAAGCCTTATTTAGAAAACATGGCGTGGGTGAATTTTGGTGGGGGGCATCATATCACTAGGAGCGATTATGATGTGAATTTACTCATCCAAACGATTAAGGATTTTAAAGAGCGTTATCATGATATAGAAGTGGTTTTAGAGCCTGGGGAAGCCATAGGGTGGCAATGCGGGTTTTTAATCGCAAGCGTGATAGACATCGTTCAAAACGATCAAGAAATTGCGATTTTAGACGCTTCTTTTAGCGCTCACATGCCCGATTGCTTAGAAATGCCTTATCGCCCTAGTATCCTTAAAATTTCCATAGAAAACGATGAAGAAATTATTGAAGTTGAAAAGGGCGAAAATCAAGGGGCGTTTTCTTATTTTTTAGGCGGCCCTACTTGTTTAGCGGGGGATTTTATGGGGAGCTTTAGCTTTGATACGCCTTTAAAAAGGGGCGATAAAATCGTGTTTCAAGACATGCTCCATTATACGATTGTCAAAAACAACTCGTTTAACGGCGTGCCGCTCCCAAGCCTGGCTAAACTGGATCAACAAGGGTTTAAAATCCTTAAAAACTTTTCTTATGAAGATTATAAAAACAGAAATTAAGGTTTTTGATTAAGGCTTTTTGGGGCTTGTAAAAAGGCTTACGCACAACATTCCAACGCCAAGCCCGGCCAACACCGCACCAATGGTGTGCATGTCTAAATAAATGCGAGCGAGCATGGTTAAAGGGACTAGGGGTAAGAGCCAAAAGTATTTTTTAAAAGAATAGCGGCGCATTAAAAACGCCACCGCCAAACCCACCATAGACGAATGCCCGCTTGGCATGTTGAAATTACCTCCATAAGGGCGCTCGCCCAAACGCTGATCGTTGATCGTTACATGGTTTAAGGCTCTTTTAGCAGTGTGCGTGAGAAAAGTTGTAGCGATAGAAGCGTTAGCGACTTGAAAAAGCCCTATCGCATCTCTTTGAATTAAAGGAATCGCCACAGATAAAATCGTAGGGATAAAGCGCACATAATGCTCGGTGAGATGAAACACTAAAGGCACGCTAGGCTGTTTAGGGACTTTAGGGAAGGGCGCAAAAATGCCTGATAAAATCAAGCCCAAACTGAGCGCTAACAAAGTTTTAGAAAAGCTTTTCGGCAGGCTTTCACAAAATTTTTGTTTAAATAAGAATTTTTTCATGCGTGTTATTTTACTCTTTTTTGTGTTTGAGCAGATCTAAAGAAGGGCGATAAACAGCGCTAGGGTTTTTAAAATCTTCAAACACCCCTAAAACGCTATGGAAAATCACATTTTGATTAATGGGGGTTTGGGTTTGGATAATGGAATGCTTTTCTTTAAAATAATCATTGGCATAAAGAATAAAGGGGATCTCGTATTGCTCTTTGGGGGCGATGCTTTTAGGAATGCCATGCAAATAGAACGCTTCTTCGCCCAAACTTTCGCCATGATCGCTTAAATAAATCATTAAAGCGGGCTGCTTGGCTTTTTCAAGCATGCTAATGATTTTGTCTAACAGATAGTCGTTGTAAAAAATGGTGTTGTCATAGGCGTTAATCAGGCTTTCTTTGGAGCAAGAAGACAGATCAGCACTTGAGCAATAGGGTTTAAACACCCTAAAATTTAAAGGCACTTTGTTGTCATAGTTTGGGCCATGCGAGCCGGCAAGGTGCAAGATGAGTAAGACGTTTTCGTTAGAGTGTTCTTTTAAAAGGTCAGGCAAATTATAGAGTAAGGATTCATCATAAGGAGCGATCGCTTCGCAATTGGGGCATTTTTGAATCAATTCGTAGTTTTTACGATAGCTGGTAACCTTAACGTTCTTTTCGCCGTCATTCGCGCTATACCAAAAGACTTTGATACCGGCTTTAGTCAAGTAAGTGGGCAAGTTTTCATAAACGCCCAAGCTGTTTTTAAAAGAAGAATCTAAAATGCATTCCAAACTCGCTGTCGTGTAAGTGGTGCAAGAAGTGGCGTTAAAAAGAGTGAGTTCGTGATTTTCTAAGCGTTTGCTTAATCTTGGGGTGGTGGGTTTTTGATAGCCATAAAGGGCGTAATTATGTTTCCTAGCGCTTTCGCCAATGACTAGCACCACAAACGAATGAGAATGGTTGGGCGAAAAGAGAGGGAGCGGCTTGATAGTGGGGGCGAAAAATTTGAGAGCGCTCACTCTAAAAGCGTTCACACTATAAGCGAAGGGCAAAATTAAGCCCCCTATGAATTTCGCATGCTTATCAAACCACAGCCAATTTTTAGCGTTAGCTAAAGCGCTAGCGATAAAAATAAACACTAACGCCAAGATCGCTAAAAAGGGCGCTTTTTTAGAAGAATTTTTAAGAGGGATTTTATAAATGATATAGCCGGGTAACACCCCAAAAACAACGATAAAAACGAATAATTTAACGCTCAAAAAGCCTAAAACTTCATGCGTGTTGGTGTTTAAGACATTACCCATCATGCTCTTATTTAAAAACACCTTATAAGCGCTAATGAAATAGAAAGCGATGGAATTGAGCCAACTAAAAACAACCGCGCTTAAGCGCATTAAAGAAGCAGAGATCAAGCCTAACGCCAAAAAAAGAGCACCATTAACGCAAAAAAGCACCACAACCATCATGGCGATAAAACTAACCTGGTTGCTTTCTTTATAAACATAAGCGAACAAAGGGAAATGGTATAAAACGCCAAAAATAAGGCTATAAAGCAAACCGGCTTGCAGACAACTCAGGGGTTTTAAAAACTTCAGATGGAATAATGATGCCAAACACGCCCCTTAAGATCAATCAATCTTAGGATTATATCGTAGGTATGGGGATTTTATGGTTTATTTTAAAGTGGAAAGCACTTTTTTTAGGGTGGTTGCATTTAAGAGCTTTAAAGCGCGTTTGTTGTAGGATTTCATCACGCCCCATAGTTAGGATATGGGGCAAATCCAAATAAGGAGCATGCCATGAAGCGTAAAAGTGGCAAACGCTCTTGGAAACTATTATACCTTGAAATTTCTTTTTCTTGGTTTAAGGTAGTGTTTTTGATGAAACGCTAATTTCTAAGAGCGTTCCCCTAAGCCTAAAAAGCTTAGGGGTTTCCTTTTTGATCGGGTTTGTCCTTGACTTTTGGGGCGTTTTTTGGTTAGTGGAACGCGCGAACGCTAAAGATGTTTGGGGTTTCTTGCTTGGGTGGTTTAAAATGATCGCTTGAATAACGCTAATTTTTATTTAGATTGTAAAAAACGCCTTTGAGTATTTTTTGTGATTAACGCTTGAAGTCAAAAAACTTTGTTTGGTGGAAAAAATTAAAAAAAGCTAAAAGAAAAGTCAGTTAAAAGAAGTGGATTAAACCCCCTAAAAAGAGGGTTTAAAAAGGGGTTTAGCTTTTAGTAAGCAAACACATAGTTGAGATACACGCTATAAAGCCTTCTGTATTGCAAGGTAGTGCCTAGCAAAGAATAGTAATTCGTGTTGATCGTGGGGATCTTCACGCCTAATTCCATGCCATGTTGAGCGCTGTGTTCACTGCCTCTTTTCTTATTCCTGGCGAGGTTGGTCCTTAAGCCCAGATTGAATAAGAATTGGAAATTCGCCGTGTTGATTTTAGCTTTATAGTAATTGTTCACATTCGCTAAATTCACATACTGAGAATTAAGCCATGAAGTGCCAGCTAACGCAATACCGCCAAACGCGCCAAAAGAAATTTTATTGTGTTTAGTGGCTTTATCGTTGATGAAATTCACTAACAAATCGCTCCCCACGCCATAAGTCCACACATCAGAAGAGGCGTTGAAAAATTGGGATTTATTATAGGTGTGGTTGTAATCCACAAAGCCATAATACCTTAAGCCCCACCATTTCTTTTCCCCAAAAAATTGCTTGTAGCCCGCTTGAAAGCCGATCCCATTCATCGCGCCGTTGTTGGTGGTAGAAGCGGCGATTAGACCAGCGCGTCTGAAAGGGTTACTGCCGAGCTCTTGACTCCTGGATTGCACTTGAGAGTGGATGTTGGAGTCAATGTAGTAGTTATCTTGTATGCCTTGCGGGCTATAAGGGTTGTTTTTTTTGCTCACCACATTTTGCAAAGATTGAGCGTCAGGCAATCTTGAGACAGCGGCCGTGATGCTGTCATAATGTTCCCCTAGCTTTTGGTATTGGCCGCTGAAATTCGCTAAAGTGTAGGCGAGATCTCGTGCATGGTTGATTCGATCAGCTTGGTTGCCAAAATGAGCGAGACTGTCTTTTAAGGCCGTTACGCTTTGTTCCACATACGCGCAACCGGCTCCCCAAGTGTTAGAAGTAACCGTGCCGGATGGCGTGCCACGGAGGTTGCCATCGCTACCCTTTTCATGGCATACCCCTAAAGAGTCTTTCACAAAGGCTGCAGGGATTCTTTCAAAGTCTTTCACCACTTGTTGGGCGCGGTTTAAAATCTCCGCTTGCGCTTTGGCGTTAGCGAGCATGCTTTGAGCGAAAGTTGCGTCCTTGTAGGGGTTGAATGTTTTTCCAGCGTCCAGGTTGATTTGGTTTTGCGCGTTTGCGGTAACGATTTTGGATTGCTCTACGGCTATTGCAGCGTTTTTGATCATGTCTTGAATCGCGCTGATTTCGTTTTTAAAAGATCCGCACGCTGTCCCATCGCCGCCTATATCTTTCCAATAATTTTTACCGCCATTGCTCAACCATGGGCATGCCTCATTAAGGGTGGTTAAAATCGTGCTGGCTTGTTTTAAAAGCTCTTGAGCGTTGTTGGAGACTTTGATGTCCTCTTTAGTTTCTTTATATTCCCCATTGACCCACTTGATTGAAACAAATTGCCCGTTAGTCCATGGGAATTTCCATCTTTCTCCTGGCTGGACAGTATCGTTTTTCTTCCCTTTAATTTCAAAAGCGAGTTCTTTGGTGTCGCTTAAAGCGGGAATATCTTTCCCACTGCTCCCAAAAGCCTTTTGAATGATCTGGTAAGCTCTATTGATTTTTGCGTAGTTTTCAGTGGATATACCGCTCCACTTTCCTGGTTCATAAAACGAATCGCAAGTAATGGTAGTCCCCCCATTTGCTGGCACATTTTCAAAGGTTTGAACGCCCCCATTTTTATCTTTGTTACTACCAGGACCACAAACGCTGATCGAATAGCTCATCACTTGCCACAACCCCGCTGCTGCATTCAAGCTCAAAAGCACCGCTTGATACGCCGGGGAGTTGGTTTTGTCATTGATTAAATTCTTCGCGCTCGCATTCAAATTAGTCCTTGTGTTATTGATAGCGACAGGGTCTGCGGATTGCTTGATGAGAGTGTTTAGGACGCTATAGCTCGTTAAAAGATTGTTCAACCTTTCATAGCTGTCTGAAAGATCTTGAATGCCTTTGGTGTTTTTCACCATTTGGGTGGATTCACCGATTTGATAACCCACACTGACAAAAAAGCCGTTGTCTTCAGCGCTTAAAGCGGAAACTAAAAGCGAACCTAAGGTTAATGACAGAAATTTTTTCTTCATGTTTTCTCCTTTTTCCTTTAAAATAAGATTGAAATCGTTGGTGAGTCTTGCAGAAATGTGTCTTTAAGTAAAGCCATACCGCAAGCTTTCGTTAATATAGTATAAATTGATGGGATTTTGTCATTAATGGGTGGTTTTGCCCTTTCAAAAAAAAAAAAAAGGTTTTTGTGTTGTTTCTAAACAAATATTAAACCAATAAAGGTCATTTTAAAAGGAATGAGATTGTTTGAATAGGGGTAGCTATAAAAAAGGGGGGTTAATTTTATTTTAAAGCTTATTTTCTTAAGGGGATAAGGGGTATTTGAAATCATTCTCCCTACAACCCCCTTAAATATCCCCCTAAGAAGAGCGCTTTTTAATCAAATTATCGCTTGACTAGCGTCAAGCTTTTCTTATTAGCGCTTGTGCAAGCTTTTTACTAAAAACGCTAAAGCATTTTGAGATTTTATTTCCCTACATAGACTTGTCTTGGGCGCGTGATCCTGGCTTGCGGGCTTTTGATATGCTCTAAAAGTTGCGCACACCAACCCACGGTCCTACCAATGACAAAAACCGGCGTGAAAAAACGCACCGGGATTTTTAAAGCCCTTAAAATGGTGCCGGAGTAAAAATCCACATTAGGGTAGAGATTCCTTTCAATGAAATACTCGTCTTTTAGGGCGATTTCTTCCACTTTTGCAGCGATTTCGCTCAAGCGTTCGTCCATTTTAACGCCTTTTTTATGCAGTTCGTCTTTTAAGCCTTTTAAGATTTTAGCGCGCGGATCGTAGCTTTTATACACCCTATGCCCAAAGCCCATGAGTTTGAAGCTGTCGTTTTTGTCTTTCACTCGCGCGATGTATTTATCCACATTTTTCACATCGCCGATTTCTTCTAATTGTAAAAGCACTTTTTCATTCGCTCCGCCATGCAAATGCCCCCACAAAGCGCTAATACCCGCGCTAATGGCGGCATAAGGATGCACGCCGGTGCTAGCGACATTCCTTACCGTGGTAGAAGAGGCATTTTGCCCATGGTCAGCGTGTAGGGTTAGGATTTTATCAAAGGCCTCCACTTCTAGGGGCGTGATTTCTACTTCGCCTTGAGTGGTGTGTTTTAAGCGGCTATAAGGATACCCTCTCAGCATAAAAAGGATATTTTCCACATAAGAGCGTGCGATGTCCGGGTAAATAATGGGCGCTCCCACTTCATTGCGATAGCAAATAGCCGCAAGCGTGGGGATTTTAGCGACAATCCTTCTGGCCATAGTCTGGTAATCTTCTTCAGTGTGCATGTTTTGGTGCGTGGAATAAAGGGTGGATAAAATAGACACACCGCTAGAGAGTTTCGCCATAGGGTGGGCGTTGCTAGGGAAAGCTGAAAACATGTTGAGTAAGCTCTCATGCACAAAGCTTCTGTGGCGTAGTTCTAGTTCAAATTCCAAGCTTTCATCTTGATTTTTGGGTAATTCCCCTGTGAGAAGCAATTTGCACACATCTACATATTTGTATTTGGCGACTAAATCCTCTATTCTATGCCCTCTGTAATACAATTCGCCTTTTTTGCCGTTGATATAGCTGATCTTAGATTGGCACCCAGCGGTAGAAGAATACCCTGGATCGTAAGAAAAAAACCCAGTCGTTTCAAAAAGCTTGGAAAAATCCACCGCTTTAGGTCCACGGGTGCATTCAATCGTCTCAAATTCATAGCGTTCATTATTTTCATTATTGATTAAAGTGACAGACATTTGACTTCCTTAAGTTTTTAGAATGATAGCATTCAATTATAAGCCAAAAAATTAAATATTTTTTTAAAAACATTTCGTTTTTTCAAGTTATTTCCAACCGCTACTTTTAAACACGCATTCAAAAAAAAGATTTTTAGGGGTTATATAGTATTTTTGCGCTAGTATAGTTACTCAAATTTTATAAAAAGGATTGAGAGATGGCTTACAACCCTAAAATTTTACAAAAGCCTAAAGAGGGCGAAGAAATTACGATTAAAGACAACAAATTGCATGTGCCAAACCACCCCATTATCCCTTTCATTGAGGGCGATGGCATTGGATCGGATATTACCCCTGCGATGATTAAAGTCGTGGATAGTGCGGTTCAAAAAGCGTATAAGGGCGAGAAAAAAATCGCATGGTATGAGGTGTTTGTGGGCGAAAAATGCTATCAAAAATTCAAAGATCATAAAGAATTAAGCCCCGAAGAGCAATGGCTCTTACCGGACACTATTGAAGCGATTAACCATTATAAAGTCTCTATTAAAGGGCCTTTGACCACGCCTATTGGTGAGGGGTTTAGATCTTTGAATGTAGCGTTACGCCAAAAAATGGACTTGTATGTGTGCTTGAGACCGGTAAGGTGGTATGGGAGTCCTAGCCCAGTTAAAGAACCACAAAAAGTGGATATGGTGATTTTTAGAGAAAATTCTGAAGACATTTATGCGGGCATTGAATGGCAAGAAGGCAGCGCGGAAGCGAAAAAACTCATCCATTTTTTACAAAATGAATTAAAGGTTAAAAAAATCCGCTTCCCTGAAAGCAGCGGCGTAGGGATAAAACCCATTAGTAAGGAAGGCACAGAGAGGCTGGTTAGGAAAGCGATTGAATACGCTATTGATAACGACAAGCCAAGCGTAACTTTTGTGCATAAAGGTAATATCATGAAATACACCGAAGGGGCGTTCATGAAATGGGGCTATGCGCTCGCTCAAAAAGAATTTAACGCTCAAGTCATTGATAAAGGCCCATGGTGTTCTTTGAAAAACCCTAAAACCGGTAAAGAAATCATCATTAAAGACATGATCGCTGACGCGTTCTTGCAACAAATTCTCTTACGCCCTAGCGAATACAGCGTCATTGCGACCATGAATTTGAACGGGGATTATATCTCTGATGCGTTAGCGGCGATGGTGGGGGGCATTGGTATCGCTCCTGGGGCTAATCTCAATGACACGGTGGGCATGTTTGAAGCCACCCATGGCACCGCTCCTAAATACGCTGGGCTGGATAAAGTCAATCCGGGGTCTATTATTTTGAGTGCAGAAATGATGTTAAGGCATATGGGTTGGGTGGAAGCGGCTGATTTGATCGTCTCTGCTATGGAAAAAGCGATTAAGAGCAAGAAAGTCACTTATGATTTCGCTCGTTTGATGGATGGGGCTAAAGAAGTGAAATGCTCTGAATTCGCTAGCGTGATGATTGAAAACATGTGAAAGAGCGTTTTTTAAGCTTTTAAATGGTGTTTGAATGCGATTGTTAGGCTAATACTATCATAAGGAATGAAGTTGATAAAATTTGTGCGTAATGTGGTTTTGTTCATTTTAACGGCGATCTTTTTAGCGCTCATGCTTTTAGTGAGCTATTGCATGCCCCATTATAGCGTGGCTGTTATTAGTGGGGTGGAAGTCAAAAGAATGAATGAAAATGAAAACACGCCCAATAATAAGGAAGTAAAAACCCTCGCTAGAGATGTCTATTTTGTGCAAACTTACGACCCTAAGGATCAAAAAAGCGTGACCGTCTATCGTAACGAAGACACGCGCTTTGGCTTCCCTTTTTATTTTAAGTTTAATTCAGCTGATATTTCAGCCCTCGCTCAAAGTTTAGTCAACCAGCAAGTGGAAGTGCAATACTATGGCTGGCGGATCAATTTGTTTAACATGTTCCCTAATGTGATTTTTTTAAAGCCCTTAAAAGAGAGTGCTGAGATGTCAAAACCCATTTTTAGTTGGATTTTATACGCCTTGCTGTTAGGGGGCTTTTTTATCAGCGTGCGTTCTGTTTGCACTTTATTTAAGGGCAAAGCTCATTAATTCTTTCAGGCTTTGTTGGAAAATCACAATGGGGTTATTGGAGCGTGTATTAAAAAGCTCAATATAGGGCAAACTGATGCTGTGAAAAGCGGTGTTATTTTCCCTCAAATTGATAGCGATTTTATAGTCTAGTTGGTGGGATTTCAATAAAAAGTCATTCAGCAAACAATCATTAATCAAGCCCAAATTATCATGGCTAATCAAAAGCATTTTGGCTTTTAATTTTAGGGCCAAATCCAGCATGTTTTCTTCTAAAGTGATAGGCACGCATAACCCCCCAGCCCCTTCAACGATGACTAAATCGTAAGTTTTGGTGAAATTTTGGAGGCGTTGGATTAAATGATCTATATCAATGGAGGCGTTTGGATCTTCTTCTTGTTGGGCGATGAGGGGGGCTGAAGCTTTATGATAACGATAGAATGAAATGTCTTTTAAGGTTAAAGAGCGATCTAAAAGGCGGTTATCTTGCAAGAATAGATGCACATCGCTAGAGTGGTTAATGGCGTCATTAACGCCTGTTTCAATGGGCTTTAATAAAATCGTTTTAACGCCACAAGCGTTGCAATATTTTGCTAATAGCCTAGCGCATGTGGTTTTTCCGGCATTCGTGTTAGTCGCGCTGATAAAGAGCATGGTTTAACTTTTAAAATGGTAAGCGCCATCAAAGATTTGAGCTGTCAATACATTTTTAATTTGTGGTAGCTTCACATTCTTTAGTGCTTCTCTTGGGACTTCAACCACTAATTCCTCAAACGCTTGGTCGTTTAAAGGGTTATCAATATCAAAAATGAAACTTAAGATATTGTGGAGTGAGTTATAGGTAACTTTGTCAATTAACGCATAAGTTAGTCTAACGCCCTCTGCTTGCTCTATGGCGGTAACAATACTCTTGGATAGTCTAGGACTGATATTGTTGAGTTGTGTCGCTAAATCTGTCGGCGATATAAAACAATAACCCGCATCGGTGTCTATGGTGTTAGCAAGCACTTTAGCAATCAATGTCCTACTCACTTTTTTACCTTTTAGCATAGCGTTGGCAAGGTTATTGACTTTAATGTTGTGGTTATAGCTTGCTTTAAAACTCTTACTTTTAGCGCATCTTTGTAAATCCAGTCTTTTAATCGCTTGTAGCTCGTATTGTTGGACTTTGTCCATATCAAAAGTGCGACCAGGATAATTTCGTTCCGCTCCTAAACTACCATAAATAGAAGTTTTAATGTGGTGTTCAATGTAGGCTTTACAAGGAATGTTAAACCCCTCAATGTCTTTAGGCATTACCATTGCTTTTAATTTTGTCGTAGAAAGCTCCTCAAAGCTAACGCCATAATTTTCCATATTTTTCTTTTCAAAGAATGTATAGACTTTATTGTGTAAGCGTGTGAGAGATTGGGTTAAAGGGATAGTGAATGTGATGTCAGTGAATTTCTCCCACACATCGCCAAAGTCATTAGGTAAAGCGCTCACCAATTCCACCTTATCAGTCTTGGCGTTGTCGCAATAACAAATCGCCGCTTGATTGAATAGTCTCGCTAACAACAATAAATAGCTCGCTAAATCAAATGTGCTACTAGGTTCGTTTGCGAATACGAAAAAGCTAGTCTCTTTATCAGGCAAAAGGTCGTTTTCTAGGTTTTCTTTCCAATAACCAATCACTTGAATATAACCTAAAAAGTGTCGCTTACTATCCAATAGTGATTTTAGCTGTCGTGTCCTTTTCATATTGTCTTTTTGAGTGTATCGGTATTTTTTGACAAATTTATCGCTAGACATAAAGTCTTTCATTGTGGTTTCACTTTTAGGATTTAAGAATTTATTAACAAAAGACTTACCTAATGCTGTGGACATTTTGAGAGCGATAGTCCTATACTCTCTCAAAAAGGCGTCAGCAAGATAAGAAGCGTCTATGGGGTTAGGGTCGTCATTCCAATTTTTAGCTACTTTGTCTAATTGAGATGCCTTATAACCGCTCTTATAAGCTTCAACTAGTTTTTCTCGTTCCTTTTCAGTAAAGTCTTTAATAAAAGCGTCTTTAAAAGGTCTAAACGCCGAGATAGTCCCAAAAGGTAGTCCGCTTTTGATTTTATTGACAATGCTATTAAGATTAGCGCTCTCAATTGTAGAGCCTTTAATAGTCTCTGTGTTTTGTTCTCTTTTAAGTCGTGAGACTTCCCTACCATAAGCGTCTAAAGTTTCGCTTAAAGATAAGTTGTCTTTTATCTTTACTCTAGGTTTATTTTGTCTAGCTAATTTCCTGTCCGCTAACGCTTTATCAATAGATGCTGTCAAAGATAAAGAATTGTTTCTTTGTGGTTCATCAACCAATTCTAAAAAATCGTAATTCAATAGCATTTCATGCCTTTTTTGAGCCATATTATAGCGCTTTATCCTTGAGCTTTCAGCGGTAATTAGGGTTTATCTTGGTATAATATCAAAACTCCATTTAAGGTTGGTTCTTATGAATATTTTATTTGGGATTAGCGACACGCAAGAATGCTATAACGCTATTAAATTCGCTGTCAAATTAGCCCATTCGCTTAAAGAGGTCCGTTTTACCCTATTGCATGTGAGCATGGAAGTGTTTATTTATAGCGAAAGCGGGATGATGGATTATGGCCAAACAGAAGCCTTAGAAGAAGAAAAAGCTAAGGCTTTGTTAAAACAATTTGAAGAGGCTTTCAAAAAAGAAAATATAGAGTGCGAGAGCGTTCTAAAAAGCGGTGATTTGATTGATGTGGTCTTGGATATGGCAAAGGATTATGATTTGTTATTGATTGGGGCGAGCGAATCCAATTTGTTGTATCGTTTGTTCATTTCGCACCAAAATAGCTTGGTTGAACAATCCAGTATCCCTGTTGTGATCGCCAAGTAGCATGGATAAGCGGCATGAAAATGTATAACATACCCACCCCCACCATGGCGCAAGTGATCATGGTTGATGACCCCATTACGACAGCGGAATTTGTCATCTCTGCTTTGAGGGATTTTTTTGACAAGTCTTTAGAAGAGGCCAAAGCCCTCACATCAAGCATCCATCGTGATGGCTGTGGGGTTTGTGGCGTCTATCCTTATGATATTGCCAGGCATAGGGCAGCATGGGTTAGGGATAAAGCCAGAGAGCTAGATCTCCCTTTAAAATTATTGGTAGAAGAGATAAAATAATGGCTAAATTCAATCAAGATCTCAATGAAGTTCTAAACCAAGCTTTAAATTTAGCACTAGATCTTAACCACGCCCTTTGCACCACAGAGCATGTGCTATTGGTCATTTTAGAGCATGAGAGCGGGGAAAAGATTATTGGTGCTTTAGAAAGAGATGACTATGATAAATTAAAACAAATCCTTAAAGACTATTTGTTGCAATATGTGCCTTTAAAGAGTGATCCAGCCAAAATGCCTGCTAGGAGTTTTGTGCTATTAAGAATGCTTAAAAGAATGTATGCGAGTTGTTTTGAGAGCGTGGGCGTGGAAGAATTGCTTATTTTAATGCTGGATCACCCCGATTGTTACGCTTCAAAACTCATGGATAGTTTTGGCATCGCTCGTTTGTATTCTAATCCTGCTTTATTGGATTTGGATAACCATGGCATTCCTAATGACATTAATGATAATGAAGAAGCGCCCAAAAACACTCCCCTAAAAAAATACGCTAAAAATTTGAGCGCTTTAGCCCAAGACAACGCTTTAGATCCAGTCATTGGCAGAGAAGAAGAGATTTTAAGAGTGATAGAAATTTTAGGGCGTAGAAAAAAGAATAACCCGCTTTTAATTGGCGAAGCGGGCGTAGGGAAAACCTCCATCGCTGAAGCTTTGGCTTTAAAAATCGCTCAAAAAGAAGTGCCGGAGTTTTTGCAAGAATATGAAGTCTATTCTTTGGATTTAGCTTTAATGGTGGCTGGGGCGAAATACAGAGGGGATTTTGAAAAACGCTTGAAAAAAACGCTCAAAGAAATCCAACAAAACGGCCACATCATTTTATTCATTGATGAAATCCACACCCTTTTAGGCGCAGGGAGCAGTAACGCTGGGAGCTTGGATGCGGCGAATATATTAAAACCGGTTTTAACGGATGGGGGCTTGAAATGTTTAGGAGCGACCACTTTTGAAGAATACCGTAGCGTGTTTGAAAAAGACAAGGCTTTTAATAGGCGTTTTTCAGTCATAAAAGTTGAAGAGCCTTCTAAAGAAGCGTGTTACTTGATTTTAAAAAAGATCGCTCCCCTTTATGAAGAACACCACCAGGTGCGTTATGATGAGAGCGTGTTTAAGGCATGCGTGGATTTAACGAGTGATTACATGCATGATAAATTCTTGCCGGATAAGGCGATTGAATTATTAGATGAGGTGGGATCGAGGAAAAAAATCAACCCCAAAAAGGGCAAAAGAATCGGCGTTGATGACGTGAAAGAAACGCTCGCTCTCAAGCTTAAAATCCCTAAAATGCGTTTGAGCAGCGATAAAAAAGCCCTTTTAAGGAACTTGGAAAAATCGCTTAAAAATAAGATTTTTGCCCAAGCAGAAGCGATCAGTCTTGTCAGCAATGCGATTAAAATCCAGTATTGCGGGCTTTCTGCAAAAAATAAGCCTGTGGGGAGCTTTTTATTCGTGGGGCCTAGTGGGGTGGGGAAAACAGAATTGGCTAAAGAATTGGCCTTGAATTTGAACTTGCATTTTGAACGCTTTGACATGAGCGAATACAAAGAAGCCCATAGCGTGGCAAAACTCATCGGGAGTCCTAGCGGTTATGTGGGGTTTGAGCAAGGGGGGCTGTTAGTGAATGCGATTAAAAAGCACCCGCATTGTTTGCTGCTTTTAGATGAAATAGAAAAAGCCCATTCTAATGTGTATGATTTGTTGTTGCAAGTGATGGATAACGCCACTTTGAGCGATAATTTAGGCAATCAGGCGAGTTTTAAGCATGTGATTTTGATTATGACTTCAAATGTGGGGAGTAAGGATAAGGACACGCTAGGGTTTTTTAGCGCTAAAAACACCAAGTATGATAGAGCCGTTAAAGAGCTTTTGACCCCTGAATTACGCTCTAGGATTGATGCGATCGTGCCGTTTAACGCGCTCAGTTTGGAGGATTTTGAACGCATTGTTTCTGTGGAATTAGACAAATTAAAAGCCCTAGCGCTAGAGCAAGACATAGCCTTAAAATTCCATAAAGAAGTTGTGAAATTCATCGCACAAAAAAGCTATCAAACGACTTTAGGAGCGAGAGAAATTAAAAAAATCATTCATAATGAAATCAAAACTAAATTAAGCGATATACTACTCTTGCAATCGCTTAAAAAACCTTGTAAGATCGCTTGCTTGCTAGAAAAAAACCAATTGGTTCTAAAAGAAATCAAGCGCGCGCAAAAGGTGAAAGAAAATGACTTTTGAAATGCTTTATAGTAAAATCCATAGGGCGACTATCACAGACGCTAATCTCAATTATGTGGGTTCGATCACCATAGATGAGGATTTAGCCAAGCTCGCTAAACTCAGAGAGGGCATGAAAGTGGAAATCGTGGATGTCAATAACGGCGAACGCTTCAACACCTATGTGATTTTAGGGAAAAAAAGGGGCGAAATTTGCGTCAATGGTGCAGCAGCCAGAAAAGTAGTCATAGGCGATGTGGTGATCATTTTAGCTTATGCGAACATGAATGAAGATGAAATCAACGCGCACAAGCCATGCATTGTATTAGTCAATGAAAAGAATGAAATTTTAGAAAAGGGTTAGAGATGGATTTTAGTCAATTGGGCGGGTTAAGCGGGTTGTTAGACGGCATGAAAAAAGAGTTTTCCCAACTAGAAGAAAAGAATAAAGACACGATCCACACTTCCAAAAGCGGTGGGGGAATGGTGAGCGTGAGTTTTAATGGGTTGGGGGAGTTGGTGGATTTGCAAATTGATGACAGCCTGTTGGAAGATAAAGAAGCGATGCAAATCTATTTGATGAGTGCTTTGAATGACGGGTATAAAGCCGTAGAAGAAAACCGAAAGAATTTAGCCTTTAACATGCTGGGGAATTTTGCTAAATTGTGATGTTTCACAAAGCCTTTATCGTTCTATGGTTTTTTTTGAATGGCTTAGGGGCTTATGATTTCAAGCATTGTCAGGCGTTTTTTAAAAAAGCGAGCCTTCAAAAAGGGGGCGTGGCTTTAAAAGAATTGCCTAAAGGCGTGTATTTGTATTACTCTAAAACTTACCCTAAACACGCCAAAGTCATCAAATCCGATCCTTTTATAGGGTTGTATTTGTTACAAGGCGCGCCAAGCGAGTATGTTTATACGTTAAGGGATTTAGACAAAGACGCCCTTATAAGGCCAATGGCTAGCATAGGGGATAAAGAAGCCCTAGAAGTGCGGTTGCTTTTCAAGCAAAAAGGCTATGATCGCTACGCTCAAATTTCGCAAAAGACTCAAAAAAATGGCGTTATCAGCAATATTTGCTATCAAATGTTAGGGCTAGGGGTAGGGGGGAATGGCTTTATAGAAACGAAATTTATCAAGCGCTTTTTAAACCAAAAAGAGCCTTATTATGGGGATATTGGGGTGCGTTTAGAAGAACATCATAAGCGTTTAGTGGCAGCGCAATTTGATCCCTTTTTCCCTAAAAACCCTTTTTTAAAAAACGATGAAATCCTAGCGATCAATGATTACAAGATCCGCTCGTTAGCGGAGTTTGAATGGGTGGTGAGCAATCTTTCATACCAAAGCCTTGCCAAAGTGAAAATCAAACGAAACCATCAAATCAAAGAAGTAACGCTCAAAGTCAATAAACGCTATGGGGGGTTTTTGCTCAAAGACACTTTTTTAGAGCGCTATGGCATCGCTTTAGACGAGCGTTTTACTATCACTAAAATAGGCGCTCATTTACCCAAAGGCTTGGATTTTTTAAAGCTTGGGGATAGGATTTTATGGGTGAATCATAAAAGCGTTTCATTCAACCCTAAGGCTTTAAGAGAAGCGTTAAGCGCGCCTAAAATTGAATTATTAGTCTGGCGTAAAGGCTTTGAATTTTACATTAAAGTCCGTTGAAACATTGATGAAAAATGACGCTTATGAAATCATCCTTTCTTGGTTTATCACGCCTCTCACGGCGATTTTAGGGCGTTTCGCTGAATTTTTCCTCTACACCTTGCATGCGCAATTGGTGTTTAATAGCGTGGTCGCTTTAGCGTTCATGCTCTTTGCTTATAGGAGTTTGAAAGAACAGAATTTTTTCAGCGCTAGCGCGCTTTTAGAAGCGTTATGGTTTGTGGGGTTTTTTGCGCTGTTTAACTACGCTTTGAAAAACCCTTCGCGCTTTTATGAATTGTTTCAAAACGCTATCTTTATTGTGCCTAACATGATCGCGCAAAGCCTTTCTCAAAGCTTGAGTAACTTTTCTAACCACGCGCTTTCTTTAGATTTTATTTTTAATCATGGTTTTTATGCCCTTAGTTTTATCAGCGATTTGAACCATAATGAAATATCTGTGTGGCTTTTTTTAAGCATTTTGCAAGCGCTTTTTTTGAGCGTGCTGTTTGCGATCATCATTTTAGTGTATTTGGAAGCGCATGTGTGGTGCTCTTTAGGGGCGCTGTTTTTAGCGTTTGGGTTTTTCAAAACCTGGAGGAGCGTTGTAATTATGTGCCTAAAAAAATGCTTCGCTCTTGGGTTTTACAAGCCTTTTTTGTTGTTGGTTGGGTTTTTGAACGTGTCGGTTACTAAGGCCTTAATGGACGCTAGCATGCAAGAAAAACAAGACTTAAGCCTTTTATTGGTGGTGGCGTTATTTTTGTGTTGCGTTTTTATCATAGGCGTGCCTTTTTTCATCAACGCTTTATTTAGGGTGCAAAACAGCCTCAAAGAAACTTACAAACTCGCCACCAATTTGAGCGCTAACCTCACTCAAAGCACTTTGCAATCTTTACAATATACCACAATCTCGCCCGCTCCTTCTCATATTTCCTCTTCTGCAAGTCAAAGCGTTTCTAAAGAAAAAGAAACGCATTCCCCCACATTTAAGGTAGAAACCACTCAATTAGATGTAAAAATCCCAGATTTCAAGCAAAAAAAAGGTTAAAAAGGATACAATAAATACAAAAAATGAAATTTAAATAAATGGGAATTTAATGAGAATTTTTTTTGTTATCATGGGACTTGTGTTGTTTGGTTGCACCAGTAAGGTGCATGAGATGAAGAAAAGCCCTTGCACCTTGTATGAAAACAGGTTAAATCTCGCATGAGAGAAAAGCCTTTCAACAGCGAGCAATTGATCTATTTAGAAGAGCTTTTAAGCCACCAAGAAAAGCATTTAGAAAACAAGCTTTCTGGTTTTTCGGTGAATGATTTGGACATGCAAAGCGTGTTTCGGCTGGAAAGGAACCGCTTGAAAATCGCTTACAGGCTTTTAGGTTTGATGAGCTTTATCGCGCTTGTCTTAGCGATCGTTTTAATCAGTATCCTGCCCTTACAAAAAACCGAACACCATTTCGTGGATTTTTTAAACCAGGACAAGCATTACGCCATTATCCAAAGAGCGGATAAAAGCATTTCCAGTAATGAAGCGTTGGCTCGTTCGCTCATTGGGGCGTATGTGTTAAACCGAGAGAGCATTAATCGCATTGACGATAAGTCCCGCTATGAACTGGTGCGCTTGCAAAGCAGCTCTAAAGTGTGGCAACGCTTTGAAGATTTGATCAAAGCCCAAAACAGCATTTACGCGCAAAGCCATTTGGAAAGAGAAGTCCATATCGTCAATATTGCGATCTATCAGCAAGACAATAACCCCATTGCGAGCGTGTCCATTGCGGCTAAACTAACGAACGAAAACAAGCTGGTGTATGAAAAGCGTTATAAAATCGTATTGAGCTATTTGTTTGACACCCCGGATTTTGATTACGCTTCCATGCCTAAAAACCCTACCGGCTTTAAAATCACCCGTTACAGCATCACTGAAATCGCGCCGACTAACAGGGGCGATTGATGCGTAAGGTTTTATGGATTCTCATGGGCTTTTTGTTGACTTTTAGCGCTTTAAAAGCCGATGATTTTTTAGAAGAAGCGAACGAAACAGCCCCGGCGCATTTAAACCACCCCATGCAGGATTTAAACGCCATTCAAGGGAGCTTTTTTGACAAAAACCGCTCCAAAATGTCCAACACTTTGAACATTGACTATTTTCAAGGGCAAACTTATAAAATCCGCTTGCGTTATGCGATGGCGACCTTATTGTTTTTTTCAAAACCCATTAGCGATTTTGTTTTAGGGGATAAGGTGGGTTTTGATGCGAAAATATTAGAAAGTAACGATCGTATTTTGCTTATCAAGCCTTTACAAATTGGCGTGGATTCTAATATCAGCGTGATTGATAGTGAAGGTAAGATTTTTTCTTTCTATGTGTTTTCTACCACTTTCACCAGCTCCAAACACCCTAATTTGCAGGTTTTCATAGAAGATAAAAATTATTATTCTAACGCTTTTTTGAAGCCCCAAAAAGAAAATAAAGAAAATAAAGAAAATAAAGAAAATAAAGAAAATAAAGAAAATACCCTTGAAAACGCTCCCACAAACAACAAACCCTTAAAAGAAGAAAAAGAAAAAACCAAAGAAAAAGAAGAAGAGACTATAACTATTGGCGATAACACCAATGCGATGAAAATCGTTAAAAAAGACATTCAAAAAGGCTATAAGGCTCTAAAAAGCTCTCAAAGGAAATGGTATTGTTTAGGGATTTGTTCTAAAAAATCCAAACTCTCCTTAATGCCTGAAGAAATTTTTAACGACAAGCAATTCACTTATTTCAAATTTGACAAAAGATTAGCGCTCTCTAAATTCCCGGTGATTTATAAGGTCGTTGATGGCTATGATAACCCGGTGAATACTAGGATTGTGGGCGATTACATTATCGCTGAAGACGTTTCTACTAAATGGACTTTAAGGCTGGGCAAGGACTATTTGTGCATCCGTTTTGTCAAAAAGGCTAAAGATGAATAAGTGGCTTAAGGGGGCGGTTGTTTTTGTGGGGGGTTTTGCAACGATTACAACAATTTCTTTAGTCTATCATCAAAAGCCAAAAGCCCCCTTAAATAACCAGCCTAGCCTTTTAAATGACGATGAGGTGAAATACCCCTTACAAGACTACACCTTCACTCAAAACCCACAGCCAACCAACACGGAAAGCTCCAAAGACGCTACCATCAAAGCCTTACAAGAACAGCTAAAAGCCGCTTTAAAAGCCCTAAACTCCAAAGAAATGAATTATTCCAAAGAAGAAACTTTTACTAACCCTCCCATGGATTTAAAAACAAACACAACCCCCCCTAAAAAAGATTTTTCTTTAAAGCAATTAGATTTATTAGCCGCTCGCATCACCCCTTTCAAACAAGGCCCTAAAAATTACGAAGAAAACCTAATTTTCCCCATGGATAACCCTAATGGCATTGATGGTTTCACTAACCTTAAAGAAAAAGACATCGCCACCAATGAAAACAAGCTTTTACGCACCATTACAGCTGACAAAATGATACCCGCCTTTTTGATCACGCCCATTTCTAGCCAGATCGCTGGTAAAGTGATTGCGCAAGTGGAAAGCGATATTTTCGCTCACATGGGCAAGGCCGTCTTAATCCCCAAAGGTTCTAAAGTCATAGGCTATTACAGCAATAATAACAAAATGGGCGAATACCGCTTGGATATTGTATGGAGTCGAATCATCACTCCCCATGGCATCAATATCATGCTCACTAACGCTAAGGGGGCGGACATTAAAGGCTATAACGGCTTGGTGGGGGAATTGATTGAAAGGAATTTCCAACGCTATGGCGTGCCGTTACTGCTTTCTACGCTCACTAACGGCCTATTGATTGGGATCACTTCGGCTTTAAACAACAGAGGCAATAAAGAAGGAGTCACCAATTTCTTTGGGGATTATCTTTTAATGCAATTGATGAGGCAAAGCGGTATGGGGATCAATCAAGTGGTCAATCAAATTTTAAGAGACAAGAGCAAAATCGCTCCTATTGTGGTGATTAGAGAGGGGAGTAGGGTTTTCATTTCGCCCAATACTGACATCTTTTTCCCTATACCCAGAGAGAATGAAGTCATCGCTGAGTTTTTGAAGTGACTTAAAAATGCCCAATTAAAAACGCTATAATAACCCTAAAAAACAAAAGAGAGCCTGACAAGAAAATGCATGAAAATTAAAAATATCTTACTGAGTGGGGGGAGTGGCAAACGCTTATGGCCTTTAAGTCGTAGCTTATACCCTAAGCAATTTTTAAAGCTTTTTGACCATAAAAGCTTGTTTGAATTGAGTTTTAAAAGAAACGCTTCCTTAGTAGATGAAACGCTCATTGTGTGCAATGAAAAACATTATTTTTTAGCCCTAGAAGAGATAAAGAATGAAATCAAAAACAAAAGCGTGGGTTTTTTATTAGAGAGCTTGAGTAAAAACACCGCTAACGCCATTGCTTTGAGCGCTTTAATGAGCGAGAGGGAAGATTTACTCATCGTTACGCCAAGCGATCATCTGATTAAAGACCTTCAAGCGTATGAAAATGCGATAAAAAAAGCGATTAATTTAGCCCAAAAAGGTTTTTTAGTCACTTTTGGGGTGAGTATTGACAAGCCCAACACGGAGTTTGGGTATATTGAAAGCCCTAATGGTTTAGATGTGAAGCGATTCATTGAAAAGCCAAGCCTAGAAAAAGCGATAGAGTTCCAAAAAAGCGGGGGGTTTTATTTCAATAGCGGCATGTTTGTTTTCCAAGCGGGCGTTTTTTTAGACGAACTAAAAAAGCATGCCCCTACTATTTTAAAGGGGTGTGAAAGAGCGTTTGAATCGTTAGAAAATGCGTATTTTTTTGAACAAAAGATCGCTCGTTTGAGTGAAAAAAGCATGCAAGATTTAGAAGACGTGAGTATTGATATAGCCTTAATGCAGCAAAGCCACAAAATCAAAATGGTAGGATTGAACGCCAAATGGAGCGATTTAGGGAATTTTAACGCCCTTTTTGAAGAAGCGGCTCACAAGTCTAAAGAAAATGTCAGCCTGAATCAAACGCCTGTTTTTGCCAAAGAGAGCACAAATAATTTAGTGTTTTCTCATAAAGTGAGCGCTCTTTTAGGGGTTGAGGATTTAGCGATCATTGACACTAAAGACGCTCTTTTAGTCGCTCATAAAGACAAGGCTAAAGATTTAAAGGCTTTAGTGAGTGAGATAGAAACGCATAACCAGGAATTGTTGCAAACGCACACTAAAGTCTATCGCCCTTGGGGGAGCTATGAAGTCTTGCATGAGAGCGGTTGCTACAAGGTTAAGATTTTAGAAGTCAAACCAAACGTTAGGCTTTCTTTGCAAAAGCATTTCCACAGGAGCGAACACTGGGTGGTGATTAGCGGGATGGCGAGCGTGGAATTGGATCACCAATCGTTTGAATTGCAAGCTAATGAGTCCACTTATATCCCTAAAAACACCCTACACCGCCTGGCTAATTATGGCAAAATCCCTTTGATTATCATAGAGGTCCAAGTGGGCGAGTATGTCGGCGAAGACGATATTGTAAGGGTTGATGACGATTTTAACAGACAGAATCAAAACGCCTAATGAAAAGATTTAATAAATAAAATTCAATAAAGGAACAATAATGAAGGAAAAAATCGCTTTAATCACCGGGGTTACCGGGCAAGACGGGAGCTATTTGGCCGAATACTTGCTGAATTTGGGTTATGAAGTGCATGGGTTAAAAAGGCGCTCTTCTAGCATCAACACTTCTAGGATCGATCATTTGTATGAGGATTTGCACAGCGAACACAAAAGGCGTTTTTTCTTGCATTATGGGGATATGACCGATAGCTCTAACCTCATCCATTTGATCGCTACCACTAAGCCCACAGAGATTTATAATTTAGCCGCGCAAAGCCATGTGAAAGTCTCTTTTGAAACCCCAGAATACACCGCTAACGCTGATGGTATTGGCACGCTTAGGATTTTAGAGGCCATGCGGATTTTGGGCTTAGAAAAGAAAACGCGCTTTTATCAAGCCAGCACGAGCGAATTGTATGGCGAAGTCTTAGAAACCCCGCAAAATGAAAACACCCCCTTTAACCCACGAAGCCCCTATGCGGTCGCTAAAATGTATGCCTTTTACATCACTAAAAATTACAGAGAAGCTTATAATTTGTTTGCGGTTAATGGCATCCTTTTTAACCATGAGAGCAGGGTAAGGGGCGAAACTTTTGTAACCCGTAAAATCATACGAGCCGCTAGCGCGATAGCGTATAACTTAACGGATTGCTTGTATTTAGGGAATTTAGACGCTAAAAGAGATTGGGGGCATGCCAAAGATTACGTGAAAATGATGCATTTAATGCTCCAAGCGCCCATCCCACAAGATTATGTGATCGCTACAGGAAAGACCACAAGCGTGCGCGATTTTGTGAAAATGAGCTTTGAATTTATCGGTATTGGTTTAGAATTTCAAAATACAGGGATTAAAGAAATCGGTTTGATTAAAAGCGTTGATGAAAAAAGAGCGGACGCTTTACAATTAAACTTAAGCCATTTAAAAGCAGGCCAAATCGTGGTGCGTATAGATGAGCGTTATTTCAGGCCTACTGAAGTGGATTTGCTCTTAGGCGATCCCACTAAGGCAGAAAAAGAGTTGGGTTGGGTTAGGGAATACGATTTAAAAGAGTTGGTTAAGGACATGTTAGAATACGATTTAAAAGAATGCCAGAAAAACCTTTACTTGCAAGATGGGGGCTATACTTTAAGGAATTTTTATGAATGAGATTATTTTAATCACCGGCGCTTATGGCATGGTGGGGCAGAACACGGCGTTGTATTTTAAAAAAAACAAGCCTGATGTTACTTTACTCACCCCTAAAAAGAGCGAATTGTATTTGTTGGATAAAGACAACGTTCAAACTTATTTGAAAGAATACAAGCCTACAGGCATTATCCATTGCGCCGGGAGAGTGGGGGGTATTGTGGCGAACATGAACGATCTTTCAACTTACATGGTTGAGAATTTATTGATGGGCTTGTACCTCTTTTCTAGCGCTTTAGATTCGGGCGTGAAAAAAGCCATTAATCTGGCGAGCTCTTGCGCTTATCCTAAATACGCCCCTAACCCTTTAAAAGAGAGCGATTTATTGAACGGCTCTTTAGAGCCAACGAATGAAGGCTACGCTTTAGCCAAACTTTCTGTGATGAAGTATTGCGAATACGTGAGTGCTGAAAAGGGCGTTTTTTATAAAACTTTAGTGCCTTGCAACCTTTATGGCGAGTTTGACAAGTTTGAAGAAAAGATAGCGCACATGATACCAGGGCTTATTGCTAGGATGCACACCGCTAAATTAAAAAATGAAAAAAATTTTGCGATGTGGGGCGATGGCACGGCCAGAAGAGAGTATCTAAACGCTAAAGATTTAGCCAGATTCATTTCTCTAGCTTATGAGAATATCGCTTCAATCCCTAGCGTGATGAATGTCGGATCTGGCGTGGATTACAGCATTGAAGAGTATTATGAAATGGTCGCTCAGGTTTTAGACTATAAGGGCGTGTTTGTTAAGGATTTATCCAAACCAGTGGGCATGCAGCAAAAGCTTATGGATATTTCCAAACAAAAGGCTTTAAAATGGGAATTAGAAATCCCTTTAGAGCAGGGCATTAAAGAAGCTTATGAGTATTATTTGAAGCTTTTAGAGGTTTGAAATAAAATCAAGGCTTTTATAGAGCTATAAAAACGCTTTGCTATTAAGCGTTGGACTAGCGATTTTACGATATTGTGATTACATTCGCTTCAAACAAACTTGAGCCATTAAAAGGGGTTTGGTCGCTTCGCTCTCAATCTCAAACGCTTTTTTATCATCAATATCAAGCCCACTTTTTTTTGTAACACCCACCATAAAACCCTTTTGTTGTAAGTTTTCTCAAATAGATTGAGTATAGTAGACTTAGCTTAGGCGATCTCTAAAAAATTTTTAGAGGGCAAAGGCGTAGGGTTTTAAAAAGCGCTTTAGCTTTAACAAATCCTAGGCAACAATTCGCCCTCTGGCACCTCTAAAATCCTTTCAAAACCCCATGCGTTCTTTAAAACCACGCTAGGATAAGGGTTTTCAAACACTTTGCCAATCACACAAGCGTTTTTCGCTTTCTCGTTACTTTTTAAAATTTCTAAGGCTTTAGGGGCGTCCTTTTGATTGAGTGCTAAAACAAATACCCCCTCATTGGCTAGCGTATAGGGTTCTAGCCCTAAAATCTCACAAATCCCTTTAGTTTCTTCTTTTAAGGGGATTTTTTCTTCTTCTATGACGATTTTCACTCTAGAGCTGTTCGCCCATTCGTTCAGCACGCTCGCTAACCCGCCTCTAGTCGCATCTCTTAAGGCATCAATTTTGAGATCGCTTAAAAATAGGGGTTTCAATAAGGGATAGAGCAGTTGGCAATCGCTTTCTAGATTCGTTTTAAGCTTGATTTCATTACGCATCGCAAACAAGCTTGCCCCATGATTGGCGATAGTGTCGCTTATAATAATGGCTTGCCCTTGTTGTAAATGGCGCGAAGAAATCCCTGGCTTGATGATTTTACCAATACAAGTTGTGTTGATAAAAAGCTTATCCACGCTCCCCTTTGGCACGACTTTAGTGTCTAGGGAGAGGAGTTTTAAGTTGGCTTTAAACAATTCTTTTTGTATGGATTGTAAAATTTGTTTTAAAAGAGGGATTTCTAAGCCTTCTTCTAAAATAAAACCCATATTCAAATACAAAGGTTCGCCCCCTTGCACGCTCACGTCATTCGCGCTCCCGCAAACGCAAAGCTTGCCTATATCGCCCCCATTAAAAATTAAGGGCGTGATGACAAAACTATCCGTGCTTACGCAATATTCCCCACTAGCTTTAAATTTAGGGGCGTCTTCATCAAATGCAACAATAAATTCTTTTAAATAGGGCATAAAGATCTGCTCAATTAAAGCGTTTGTTTCTTTCCCTCCGTTCCCGCATGCTAGAGTCACGCTATCCATTTTTATCCTTTTTTAATGATTGTAGGGTTGAAATACGCCATTAAGGCTTGACCGACAGGGATACTGCTGTCATTAGGGGGGAAATGCTTGTGGAAAAAATACTGCCTCTTTAGCCCCCTCAATCGTTGGGCCAATTGTTCGCACAACAATTGGTTACAAAACACGCCCCCACTGCACACCACGACATGCTCTTTAAAGGGTGCAATCAAAGCGGTAATGATTTCTACTAGGCTGTTAAAAAATTTCTTAGCGATGCGTTTGGGTTCTAAAACGCCCAAATCCTTTTCAAACGCTTGATAAAATGCTTTCAAACCCACCACGCTGTTTTTGATTTCAAAAGGGTAAAAGGCGATCTCATCGCTTTGTAGGGCTAGATTTTCTAAAACCTGCCCGCTCTCGGCTTCAAAACTGATCGTTCCCACTAAATCCAAACTAAACGCTACTATATCAAACAAACGCCCTATGGAGTTGGTGGCTATGCTTTGAATTTTTTTGTCATGCATTTGTTGGAAAATTTCTAATTCGTCTTCTTTAAAATGCTTTTGAACACGCCTTAAAAGTTTGTTGAGTTGGTGTTTTAAAGCGATTTCTAAAACCAAGCGTTTAGGCTCTTTGATCGCTTTTTGCCCCCCTAAAAGCCAAAATTCTTCAAATCTAGCCACTTCTTCAATGCGTTCCAAATCCCCCACAAAACACTCCGCCCCATAAATCTTATTTTCGTAAGCCCCACTCCCGTCCCAAACAATACCTATAAAGGGGTGATTTAAATGCGGATCTTGTAACAATGCGTCTAAGATACTCGCTAAAAAGTGGGCATGGTGGTGCTGGACTTGCAATAAGGGCATATTAAAATCAAAAGCCATTTGAGTGGTGGTGTAGTTTTGATGCTTATCGCAAGCTAAGAGCGTGGGCTTGAAATCATAGGTTTTTAAGAAAAAATTCAGGGTTTCTTTAAAGTGTTTTTCATTTTCTAAAACGCTCAAATCCCCACAAAAAGGCGAGAGTAAAAGAACAGAAGTCCCGCTATCCAATAAGCTAAAATGCCCTTTTTGTTGTGCTCCAAGCGCTAAAATCTTTTTTGGCGAACCATTAGAGCGTTTGGGCAAAGTGAGGTAAAGGGGGGCAAACCCCCTAGCCAAACGCATGGGGCGAATGGCATTATCCATGTGCTGCACGATACTATCATCAATCCTGTGGATGATGGCGCGATTGTGCGTGAGCTTAAAATCAAAAATAAAATGAAGCGAATCGATCTCTTTTTCATCGCTCGCTAAAGGGAGGGAGCTGAAATTCGCGCTCGTGAATACAATAGGGAAATCCAATAAATCTAGTAATAAAGCATGCAAAGGGGTATAGGGCAAGATAACGCCATAAAAGGGGGAGTTTTTGGCGATATTGGGGGCTAATTGGATGTCAGGTTTTTTACGCGCTAAAAGAATGGGGGCGCTTGTAGAATTCAAGCTCTCGCATTCTAACGCGTTCAAAAACGCATGCTGTTTGGCTGATTCTAAGTCTTTAAACATGAGCGCGAAAGGCTTTAAGGGGCGGTTTTTTAAAAGCCGTAATCTTTCTATGGTTTGAAAATTCCTCGCATCGCACAAGAGAGCAAAGCCCCCCAAACCTTTAAGAGCGATGATTTTACCCTTTTGAATGTCTTTAGCGCATTCTAAAAGAGCGTCATCATTTTTGAATCGCTTGTAATTGAGCGCGATACCGCACTTTTTGCAGCTGATGCCTTGAATGTGGAAGCGCTTATTGGTAGGGTCTTGATAAATAGAAGCACAAAATTCACAGAGTTTGAAAGGTTTTAAGGCGGAGTTTTCTCTGTCATAAGGTAAGGCGTTTAAAAGGCTGTATCTCGCCCCGCACTTTGCGCAAGAATTGAAAGCGTAATGAAAATAGGGGGAGTTTTTATCTCTAATTTCGCGCAAGCAATCCTCGCACACGCCTAAATCTTTAGGGATTTGACTGAGCAAATTTAAAGGGCGGTTCTTGCTTTCTAAAATCCTAAAATCATTGAAATGAAGCGCCTTATCATAAGGGCTAATAATGATTTTTTCCACCAACGCTAAGGGGGGCAATCCTTTTTTTAGGGCGTTTAAAAAAGACTCTGTTTTGTGAGCGGGTAAGATGATCTCTAAAGCCGCTTGGGTGTTACGCACAAAGCCTACAAGCCCTAATTTTTGAGCTAGGGTATAAATAAAAGGGCGCATGCCCACGCCTTGAACCACGCCAAAAAGCGTGATTTTATTCAATAAAGTTGCATCGTTACACAATGCAAACTCCCATGCTGTTTGATTAAGGTATTGCAATCAACCCCTACCACTTCTAAGGGCGTGTGTTGTCTTAAGGTTTCTAAAATGAGCGCGTCTTTAGGGTCGTTGTAAGTGGGGACGATGAGAGCGTTATTGCACAATAAAAAATTCACATAAGTTGCCGGTAAGCGTTGTTGGTTTTCATCAAAAATGGCTTTGGGGATTTCTAGGGGGATGAGTTTATAAGGCGTGCCGTCTAGTTTTTTAAAGGTTTTTAATTCTTCTTGCATTTTTTTTAAGGCTGTATAGTGCTCATCGTTTTCATCTTTGCATGCGCTATAAACAATGGTGTCTTTATCTAAAAAACGAGCGAGCGTGTCGGTATGGCTATCGGTATCATCGCCTTTGAGATAGCCATAAGAATACCACAGCACTTGTTTAGCCCCTAATTCTTTTTTAAGCATGTTTTCTATTCCATTTTGATTCAAATGGGGGTTACGATTTTTTTCTAGCAGGCATTGGGTGTTGGTTAAAACACTCCCAGCCCCATCGCTTTCTATGCTCCCGCCCTCTAAAACATAGGGCATTGTTTTTAAAGGGTGTTTTAAAAACCCTAAATGTTTGAGCTTGAAATTCACTAAATTATCTAAATTGGACGGGTATTTTAACCCCCAGCCATTAAAGCCAAAATCCAAGCACTCTAAAACGCCCTGATTTTCAATACTGATCGCTCCAAAATCCCTAGCCCATGTGTCGTTAGTGTCAACCTTTGCGATTTCTACACCAGATAAGTTTTTAAGCATCTCATAGCCGATAGTGTCGTTAGTATGGACGCACACTAACACTTTAGCGTGTTTGGCTATGGTTTGAATGATGTTTAAAAAGCTCTCTCTGGCTTCTTTGATGCAATACGCCCAGTCGCCAAACTCATGGGGGAACGCCATTAAAATCGCTTGGATTTTTTCAAACTCCGCTAACATTCTTTTCATTAAAAATATCCTTTTAAATAACTATAACACAATCTCATTCAAATAGCGTTTTTAAAACAGATTCAAACGCTTTTGTGCGGTTTGAAAATATTCTTTTTCTGATTCTATACCGATAAATTTTCGTTCTAAATTTTTGCACGCTAAACCGGTGGTGCCGCTCCCCATGAAAGGATCTAGCACGATGTCATTAGGGTTTGTGTGGATGGAAATGATTTTTTCCATTAAGGCTAGGCTTTTTTGCGTGGGGTGTTTGGTCTTTTCAAGCCCGCTCACCACAGGGCTTTTTAAGATCAAGGGCCGTAAATATTTTTCATTTTTGGGTTTGTTAAACACCCATTTAGCTTTCTTTTTAACCGCCCACAGGGCAAATTCCGTGTCTTGGACATAGCGCCGGTGGATGTTTCTTGGCATGGGATTAGTTTTAATCCATTGGATGAAGTCTTTGACTACAAAGCCGTTTTCTTCTAAAAAATCAGCGATATAGCTTATAAACCTGTAAGAGCAAAAAATCACCATGCAGCCGTTTGGATTGATTAAGGGGGCGTAGCGCTTGATCCATTCTAAAAGCTTGAAATTTTTATCCCATTCCCCAAAATCTATGCCTTGTCTTTTAGCGCTCTTTAGGGTGGAAAAATTGTTTTTAACCGAAATGTTATAAGGAGGGTCCGTGATGATCGCATCCACTTTTAAATTTTGCTGGTAAAAATCTTTGATGATTTCAAAAGCGTCAGCGTGATAAATTTGTATCATTTTCTTAAGTTTTTTAAAATCGCTTTGCCTAAAGCTAGGGCTAGAAGAGGAGGCACAGCGTTACCGATTTGCTTGCAAACGCTCGTTTTATTGCCATAAAAGATATAATTATCGCTAAAACTTTGTATCCTGGCGGCTTCTCTGGGTGTGATAGAGCGGTGCAATTTGGGGTGGGAGTTGGTGCCATTGCTGGGAGTGTCAAAGCGTGTGTCTATGGTGGGACTGATTTTATTCCAATTTAAGCGCCCCCATGTGCTTTTGAATTGCTGTTTGCCATGCAAGTTTTTAGGCAAGCATTCTTTGCCTTGTTCTTTGTTAATGAGCTTTAATTTCTCTAAAGCGGCTTGCGAGTGGTTGGTGGCTTGATGGTTGTATAATTTAGGGCTATCTTTTCGCATCAAAGCCTGATAGCTTGATTGGATGGGGTTTAAATAATCGCTCTCAAACGCCCCCTCATTAGAACAAAGATAAGCCAAATCGCTTATGGCATCTTGAACGCTCACGCTTTGAGAAGGCTCTAAAAGATTGAAATCAAAACTAAAACGACTAGCCCCTACAATAAAAGCCCTCTCTCTGTTTTGAGGCACGCCATAATCTGAAACATTTAAGACAATCTTATTACCGACAATTCTATGAGGCTTTTTGTTTAATTCTGTATTCTCAAACGCGCTTTGTCCTTCTTTTAAATCCTTAATCCATTCTTGCATATGCTTTGGATAAGTTCTAAAACTATGATAAAAATCTGCACTATCATACTCGCCCCAAGCAAGTGGTTTTAATGAGCCTATCACTTCTTTTAAGGTTTTTTCTTGTTTGAAATCAGGAAAAAATTCTAACGCGCTTATAAAATCTTTAAACTCTTTACAAACCCCTATCACTAAAGTTCTTGTTCGGCTTGAATTAGCTCCAAAATTTTTAAAATTGATTACCTCATCATAGAGCATATAATCACCACTCAAATTTTGCTCTATCATAGATCCTATTTCTAGCAAATTGTCATTTTTGTCTATACAACCTGTTTTATAAAAACTAGGGACATTTTCTAAAATAAAAAATCTGGGTTTGATTTGTTTGATCAAATCAATGCTTTCAACCACTAAAGAATTCCGTTTGATTTCATCGTTTTTCTTTTTATGATTGGCTACGCTCATGCCTTGACAAGGTGGGGTTGCTACCACTAAATCAACCCTATCATTACCAAATTTTTTAGAATAAAATCCAATTTGCTTTAAAATTTTTTCTTTTGTTTCTGGCTTTTTAATGTCCCCACTAATGTAGCTTTCATCTAATTTGCATTTACGATTGATCCTTTGGATATTCAAGCGTTTTTCTAAAATTTCATTGGTAGCAACGCATTCAAACCCCTCTTCTAAAAGCCCATAGCACCCCACTCCTGCCCCAGAAAATAAAGAAACATAGGTTAAAGTTTTATCCAAAAGCATAGGGGCTTTAAAAGACCAAACAAGATTTATTCATCTTAACGTTTCAAGCTCTCAATTTCTTTAAGCATGGTTTCAAAAGCCTCTTTAGTGCCTGCTCGCACGCTAGAAAACAAACTAAACACCACAATAGCTACGCTCGCTACAATAAAGCCCGGAACGATTTCATAAATATCCAAAAAGCTTTTGCCAAATTTATCGTATAAAATCACCGTGCTAGCCCCAGAGAGCATGCCAGCAATCGCGCCAATGCGTGTCATTCTTGACCAAAAAAGCGAGAATAAAATCACAGATCCAAAACTTGCGCCAAAACCAGCCCATGCGTAACTCACGATGCTAAGGATGCTGGCGTTTCTATCCGTTGAAATGAAAAAAGCGATGCAAGCCACCCCTAAAACCGAAAGCCTAGAAATAACCATCACTAATTTTTGCGGAGCATCTTTATTGAAAATCGTCGCATAGAAATCTTCAGCAATAGTAGAAGAGCTTACAAGCAGTTGCGAACTGGCTGTGCTCATCACCGCCGCTAAAATCGCACTCAACAAAATGCCTGTGATCCAAGGGTTAAAGAGCAATTGACTCATCACAATGAAAATCTTTTCAGGGTCTTCCAAGCTCAAATCAAATTTATGCACATACGCAACGCCTAAAAGCCCCATAACGCATGCCCCAATCAAAGAAACAACCATCCAAGAAATCCCAATAGTGGTCGCTTTAGGCACATCTTTAATGGAGCGGATAGACATGAAGCGCACTAAAATATGGGGTTGCCCAAAATAGCCTAACCCCCAAGCAAGGCTTGAAATAATAGCGACTACGCTAGAGCCTTGCAAGAAAGAAAGGTTTTCAGGCTTGATCTCTCTAATGATTTTAATCCCCTCTCCAATCCCTCCAAGATGGATTATCATAACGATCGGCACCACGATTAAAGCGCTCATCATCAAAAGCCCTTGAATCAAATCCGTCCAGCACACCGCCTTATACCCCCCTAAAAAGGTGTAAGAAACAATGATTAGCGTGCCAATGCTTAAAGCGTAGTTGTATTGAATGCCAAAGGTCGCTTCAAAGAGTTTAGCCCCACTCACTAGCCCTGAAGAAATGTAAAAAATAAAAAAGATTAAAATCACAAAAGCTGAAATCAAGCGCAAGATGTGTTTGTCATCGCTAAAGCGCGTTTCAAAATAATCTGAAATGGTAATAGAATTAGCGATCACGCTCGTATAAATGCGTAAGCGCTTAGCCACAAAAACCCAGTTAATAAGCGCTCCCAAACTCAATCCTATGGCGATGTGTGAATTGATAAGCCCCCCCACATATAAAGCTCCAGGTAATCCCATTAAAAGCCACCCGCTCATGTCACTCGCTCCCGCGCTCAAAGCGCTAATCACAGGCCCCATAGAACGATCGCCTAAGAAATAATCTTCAGTCGTTTCATTTTGTTTGTAAAAATAAAAACCAATATAGAGCATTAACAGCGAATAAACGACAAACATCGTAACAATAGGGGTGCTTAAAACAACATGTCCCATTTTGATCTCCTTATTTAATACAATATTTATTTTTCAGCACAACATGAATTGCGGCAAGTGGGTTGCCTTAAAACCCTTGAGCCTAAATTCCCGTAACGATGATACGAAATGCTAACCGATCGCTCTAAGTGGTAATACAGCAATTCAAAACGCCCGTTCAAGCAGGGTTTAGTCGTGGCTAAAACCATCCCTAAAGCACTCGCTTGTTCGTGCAATAAATCCAAATCGCTTTTTAAATAACGGATACGATTGAAAGCATGCAATTTTTCGCTAAATTTTTGCAAGCTTTCATAAACGATAGGGGCGTTTGCTCGGAGCGTTTTTAAGCATTCTAAAAAAAAGGTTAAATCCTTGTTCGTTCGCTCGTTTTCTATGCTGAGCGTTAAAGGGATTTGAGAAACTAAACACGCTAAAGCCACGCCTAACATATCGCTTAAGGTGTCCTTTTCGGTGATGCGATAGCCCACGCTTTTAACCTTAGTGTAGGAAAAGAGATTGTCTTCGCCTCTGATTTTGACATAGTCTTTAGCTTGGCTGAATTCATGCTTGTAATGATAAGCGTAGCTCTTCGCCATAAAAATCGCGCGCTTCAACTCATGCGTGTGTTCGTCATAGCCTTTTTGAGTTAAGTTTTCTAAGGCTTCGCTTAAGGGATTTTTTAGGGTGCGTTCATCTTCTTCTTCTTGGTGGATATTCACAAATTGCGTGATATAGTTAAAAATACCTACCTTCCTCCCAAACCCCACAGCGGATTTTTTAACCCCCCCAAAAGGCTGGCGCAAAACGATCGCTCCTGTGGTGGGCTTGTTGATATAGATATTACCGGCTTCAATGCGTTCTAAATAATATTCCCACTCCCTTTCGTCCAAAGACTCTAACGCGCTAGTCAGCCCGTAACCGGTAGAATTGACTATCTCTATCGCTTCGTTTAAATCTTGCGCTTTCATCACGGATAAAATGGGCGTAAAAAGCTCAGTTTGGTGCGTGAAATCGCCTTTTTTAGTGCCGTATTTGATACTTGGCTTCATCAAATAGGGGTTATCATTGACAAAACTTGCCGGGATTTCGTAATTTTCATAGCTTTTCAATTCATCTATGGCTTTGATGACCTTTTCATTAGGCTTGTCCGCTAGAGCACCAATTTTGTTTTTGAAATCAAAAGGATCGCCCACGCTAAGGCTTAGAGTCGCATCTATCAAAGTCTTTTTGAAATTCTCATCTTCATAGACTTCTTTTTCCAACACTAAAAGCGAAGTGGCGGAGCATTTTTGCCCTGAATTGCTAAAAGCTGAATGGATAACATTCTTAATCGCCTGATCCCTGTCTGCCATTTTGCTCACAATGGTGGCGTTTTTACCGCCCGTTTCAGCGCTCAAGGCTAAAGTGGGGTTAGCTTTTAACATTTTATAAGCGGTGTCTTCGCCCCCGGTTAAAATGGCAAACTGGATGTTTTCATCTTTTAAAAGGTGTTCGCTAATATCGCTCCCTTTAGAGGGCAAGTAAATGAGCGCATCTCTTGGCACGCCCGCATCCCAAAAGCACTCACAAAGCTTATAGCCGGTTACGCTAGACAAACTTGAGGGCTTGTAAATCACCCGATTGCCCGCGGCTAGGGGGGCAGCGATAGTGCCTACAGAAATGCCCACAGGGAAATTCCATGGGGCAATGACCACACCCACGCCTTTGGGGGTGAATTGCGTTTTTGTGTTTTGCTCTTGTAACACCCTTAAGCTGTAAGGGTAAAACTCTAAAAAGTCAATGGCTTCGCTCACTTCAGCGTCCGTTTCAGCGAAAGTCTTACCCACTTCTAAAGCGGAAATCCCTACTAAATCGCCCCTTCTTTCTCTAAAAAGCTGGGCGGTTTGACTCAATAAAGCATGGATTTCTGTGAAGCTTTTTTGACTGAAATGACTCTTATCGCTTTTAGCCACTTCTAGGGCTTTTAAAATCGCTTCTTTATCCGCTAAATGCACGCTGGCGATTTTTTTATGATGGATTTTATCAAAGACTTCTAAAGGGGTTAAATTAGGATCTTCAAATCTCCCATCTATTTCTGGGTAAAGCTCTAAAATAGGAGCGTTATGCATTTTCTCGCGCACTTTTTTAGCCCATTCTCGGTTGGCTTTTAAGATAAAATCGGTATCGCTTTCGTTTTTAAAGGAGTGGTTTGGGTAGGTGGTATGCCCGGTTTGCTTGGCGTTTCTATCTTGAGTCCTGTGGGTAGCGTTGTCTAAAGTGGCGATTCTTTTAAGGCTGTTTAAAAAGCGTTGTTCTTGGTCTTTCCATTCGCTCGTGCCTACTTTGAGATTGAAGAAAGCTTTCATGAAATTATCGCTTGAGGTGTTTTCATCTAACCTCCTCACCAAGTAAGCGATCGCATTGTTAAAATGCGCTTCATCGCACACCGGCGCATAAAGAATGAGCTTGTGCATCTCTTTTAATTCCTGGCTCGCTTGCAAGCTCATGCCCTCTAGCATTTCAAAGCTAAAATGCTCCAACACAACAGGGTCATTAAGGGCATGGATGCGCGTATAGACATAAGCGATTTCAAAAATATTATGGCTCGCTGCACCAATATGAATGTATTTATAATTATCGCCCTCTAAAACAAAATCCAGCATTTTATTGTAATTAGAATCGGTGTCTTGCTTACTAGAAAATGTGGGTAACGCCCAGTCTTTCATAGAAGCGATAGTCTCTTCGCTCTCCATGTTCGCTCCCTTAACAAAGCGGATTTTAATGGGCTTTAACCCTTTTAAAACCCTTTCTTTAGAAAAAGCATGCAGTTTTTTTAAATATTCATAAGAATCAGGGATATAAGCTTGCAGCACAATTCCGGCGTTCAAATCAAATTTAGCGATGGATTCCATAAAAGACTCCACCGTGAGCTCTAAATCCCTAAATTCCTCCATGTCTAAATTGATGAATTTAGGCATGCCTTGTTTTTTTTCTTCTTCTAAAGCTAAAGCGTAAAGAGCGTCTAATCGTTTGACAATCTCTTTTTTAGAGTATTCAAAATCAAGGATATTGATTTGAGAAAAAATCGTCGTGATTTTAATGGAAATGTATTGGATATAGTTGGATTTTAGGGCTTGAGAGTATTTTTCAAAACGTGCATTAGCTTCTTCTTCGCCTAAAACTTCCTCGCCGATAAAATTCACGTTCAAAACGATTTTTTCATTTTTTCTTTTTAAAATCCGCTCTCTTAATTTATTCTCTTCTTGATCCAAGACCATTGCTTTCGTGTCGCTTCTGATTTTATTGACAAAGAAAGGCACGCTCATATCAGGCAGCATTTTCCCAAAGCTTAAAAACCCCATTAAAAGCACTTTTTCAAACGAGGAAAAAATCTCACGGCTTTTGTATTTGTCTAAAACATGCTCAATCATTTCAAAGCGGGCTTTATTGTCCAAACACCTAAAACTCCGATCCATAAGCTCTATGAGCATGACTTTGTTTTCAGGGTTGTTTAAAAGCTTTTGCATTTTAGAGTGGAACGCTTTTTCCTGCTCGCTCAAATGGCTACTGATACTATCTTGCAGTTTTTTAGCTAATTCTAATGAATCGTCAATGATTTTTTGCATGAGCTTACCTTTTACTTAAGAATTTGGCTTGATTGTAGCATGTTTTAAGCGGGTGGCTTTAATCTCATTTATTGGTAATGTTTTTTAATTTTAAATTTTGTTCTAGTGGTAATTAATTCTCATTCTAACCTTTTTGAGTTTATCACGCATTTTTACACAATGATAAGAATTTGAGTGATAATTTGTATTGTTTTTAGCTTCATTTACTTTTCGTTTAATAATAAATTATAACATTCGCATCGTGTAATTTAAAACCATTGAATGAAACGATTTTGAATTAAACGGATTGACAAAAATTTTACAAAACAAAGGATATAAAATGAAAACAATTAAAAATGGTATTATGATCGGCACACTCGGTGCGTTGTTATTGAGCGGTTGCTCTAGCTTTGATGCTCAGCGTTTCGCTTGTCTCCCTAAAGACCATTCTTCAAAAGACGCTTCTACCAAAAAAGAAGCGCAATACATGCCTAAGGGCTTTTTTGACCCTTATTCTTCTAACTTAAACCACTGGGATTCTACATTCTAGGGGTTTGTTAGAGGGGGCGAAAAAAGGGGGGGAAATAAATCTCATTTTAAGTTTTCTCAAATTACAATAACAATCTTTTTAACACTGATATAATATAAAAGGAGATATTCTTATGAGTGGCACTCATATTGCAGAAAATACGAATAATGAGAAAATAGAAAAACCAAAATATTTCAAATCCCACTGCTTCCACCCCCCCCAATGATAATGAAGAGCTTTTAAAACTTGTTAGAGATCTTACAGATCGCCTTAAAAAATTAGAAGATCTTAAATTAGAAGACTTTGAACCCCTTAGAAAACCCTCTCATCTTATAGGCTCTTTCTTTTCGCTTGGAAAATCTTCTAACGACACCCAAGAAAACTCAAAAGACGCTCAAAAAAAAGAGGAAGAGCTTAAAAAAGTCCAAGAAGTCCAAGAAGAAAACGCCAAACTAAATAGAGATAAAACAGATCTAACTAGAGAAAGAGACAATCTAACCAATCAGCTTAATGCATCACAAAAGCAAGTGCAAGTGTTAGAACAATCTCAACAAGTTTTAAAAAATGAAAACGCCGATCTGACTAGCAAAAACGCCGAGCTGAATAACAAGATCACCGGGTTATCCACAGAAAAAGATAATCTAACTAAAGACAAAGAAAACCTAACCACAGCGCTATCAACAGCAAAAAGCCAAGCCGAACAAACGAGCCAAAAACTAAACGAGCTAGAGCAAAAACACGCTCCATACCAAAAATTAGAAAAACTCTATGAAGTCTTTTTGGAAGTCAAAGATCGCTTGAATTTTAATTTTGTAGCAACCACTCACAGCGCAATGGATTTGATCGCATCTGTTCTTAGCGATAGCAAATACTATGTAGAAAGCCTTTATAACAAAGCGAGCCAAGAATTAAGCGATAAGAGGAGCGATAAGGGCGAGAAATTAGCTGAATTGTTTGATTTGCTTTTTGAATATATTAAGGATAGTAAATTTGAGCGTTTGAAAGAGCCAAGCGCTTATGACTATTCTTGCAAAACGCTATACCTAGAGCAAAACTCTTCTCAAAAGATACGAAGAGTGGTCTTAAGAGGCTATAAGCACAATGATAAAGTGTATCACACTATCGTGGATATGGGATCATAAATGGGAACGCTCATTGAAAAATGGTTTGGCTTCTCTCAAATCAGAGAAGAATTAGAAGCCCGCATTGGTGAGTTAGAAGATGAAAACGCCGAATTATTCACAACAAAAGAAAAGCTAACCAAAAAAAACACCGAGCTAACCCACAAAAACACCGATCTGACTAACAAAAATAAAACGCTAACCACCGAAAATGACAAGCTCAACCACCAAGTTATCGCGCTCAATAAAGAGCAGGGCAGCCTCAAACAAGAGCGAGCGAAATTGCAAGATGCGCATGGGTTTTTAGAAAAACGATGCACCAATTTAGAAAAAGAAAACCAACGCCTAACCGACAGGCTCAAACAATTAGAAAGCGCTCAAAAAAATTTAGAAAACACTAACAACCAATTACGGCAGTCTTTAGAAAACTCTAACGCCCAATTAGCGCAAGCTAAAGAAAAAATAGCCACAGAAAAAACCGAGCTGGAGCGAGAAATCGCGCGCTTGAAGAGTTTAGAGGGTATGGAAGCCAAAAGCGATCTGGACTTACACAACAGGCGTTTAGCGAGTGCAAACCAGGATTTAAAACGCCAAAACAGAAAATTAGAAGAAGAGAACATGGTGCTCAAAGAGAGGGTTGATGGCTTGAAAGAGCAACCCTAAAAACAACCAAAACCATAATTAAAGGAGAAATATCATGGTAACACCCTTACAGAGTTTAAGGTTGCCTCTTGGCCACCCGTTAGTAGAAAAATTGTGCGAGCTGTCTTTAAACAATAAAGTCGCATTCAATGAAAAAAGTGGAGTCAGTTACAAAGAAGAAGTGTCAAAAGAAGATCGAACTAAGTTTGAACAAGCGCTGTGGGTGCTTCATGCGATCGTTAATAATGAGACTTCTTTAAGGTATCTTTCTGATGAAAATCAAAAATTCCTAGAGGATTTAGCGCAAGCTAAAAAGATCGCTAATGAGCAAATAGAAAAAACCTTAGAGATCGTTTCTGATAGCGATGTGTATGTGGATTTTGAAAAATTTAAAGAGTTAATGCTCAAGGTGGATAGTGTAGCGGTAGGCCTTAAGAGCTATAGCCAAAGCCAATTGCTTGATTTAAATGGAGGGCATTGGGATTTAGAGGCGCCTAGCGCGCCTAAAGAAAGTGTAACCTTTAGGTTTGATAATTTAGACAGCAACAACAAAGAAATGAACTTCTATGCGCGCTCAAGCTTGAAGGATTTAAACAAGGGCGTTGTCGCTATTGACTTTGGGACTAAAAGCACAACTGCAGCCTATATGGATAAGACGGGAACATACCGCTTGCTCTCTATTGGCTGGGATGTAGATATAGAGAGTTTGGAAAAGTATGAAAACCCCACGATAGTGGAGTTCAGAAATAAAGAAAAGTTTCTTAAAGATTACAACGCTTTAGACCACCGCCCTTTCACAGAAAAGAACGATATAGAAGTGGTGCATGAAGCCCAAAAGAACGCTGCAGGCGTTAAAGGGAATGATTTGTATCGGTTTTTTTCTAAATTGAAGCAATGGGCTGGAGCGGATGAAAAACAGAATTTTAGGGATCTAATAGAGGATTTTTCTTTAGAGAGCTTCACTGATTGCACGGGTTTTAACCCCATAGAAATCTATGCTTACTACATTGGCCGTTGCATCAACAACATGCACAATGGCGTGTTTTTGAAATACTTTTTATCCTATCCCGTCAAGTATGAAAATCATCAGGCTGAAAAAATCAGAGAGAGTTTTGAAAGAGGCTTGAAAAAATCCTTACCCCGGCATGTTTTTGACGATGAAAAAACGGCTAAAATGTTCAAAGTGGAATTGAGAGCGAGCGAGCCTTGCGCGTATGCCATTAGCACTTTAAAAAGCTACGGGTTTTTTAAATCAGAGAAGTTAGACAAGCCAATTTATTACGGGGTGTTTGATTTTGGGGGCGGGACGACAGATTTTGACTTTGGTAAATGGGAAAAAAGCGCTAGCCCCAAATTCCTTTACAAAATGACGCATTTTAGTAGCGGAGGGGATAAATATTTAGGCGGTGAAAATTTATTGGAATTGTTGGCTTGGGAAGTGTATGCCAAAAATTTCCAAGAGCTGAAAGCAAAAGACGTTGTCATCGCTAAGCCCAACTATGACAGGATCGATACGCAACGCTTTGGATCGTTTATGCAAAACTCTAGAGAAGCGCGCTTGAATTTGCAAACGATCGCTTCTAATTTGCGCCCTTTTTTAGAAAATTTAGACGCCAATATTATAGAAGCGATAGAAGAAAATGAAAACTTTGAGATAGAGGGTTTTGAAGAGGATCTTAAAGCCATGCTGTTTGATAGGAATGGGGTAGAAACAGACTGCGATCTCCAAGTTGATTGCAAAGAGCTTTTAAACCTTCTAAAGGGCAAGATAGACGAAGGCGTTGCCAACTTCTTTGCCGGATTTTCTAAAGTGATGGCTGAAAACATTGATGATCAATGTCGGGCGTTTCACATTTTCTTAGGCGGGAATGCGAGCCGGTCGGTTCTAATCAAACAAGCGTTTGAAAACGCCAAAGAAAAGCAGCTCAAAGATTACCAGCAAAAGACTTCTAAAAATGATTTTAAATTCATCATTTATGAGCCGCTAGGCACAGAAGCCTCAGACAAACAGATTTTAGAGCTTACAGGAGAAGACGTTTCTAACATGCCCGCTTATTTGAAGCCCACTTGCAAAACCGGGGTGGCTTTTGGGCTTTTAGAGAGCAGGGACAAGGCTAAAGGGATTGAAATGCCCTCTATAAGCTCCAACCCTGTGTTTAAATACGATTTGGGCATTGAGATAGAGGGGAAATTCCACGCTAAAATCCATAGGGATTCTTTAAAGCCTAATGAATACCAGATTTTCCAAACTAAAGAGGAATGGGGAGGCTTTGATGAGCTAGAGATACGCTACAGCGATAAAGCCCTAGCCAACACTAACACTCTAAACATTCAAGACACGCAAATGATTTCCATAGCGTTAGAAGAGGTTGAAGAAGTGGACGTGAAGGTGTGTTGCGTGGATTCCCAAAGCATTAAAGTGGGGCTGTTTAAAGACGGCCAATTAATCTATGAAAGCGAGGTAGAAAAATTATGATGACTAAGAACGCTTACGCGTTTGTCGTGATTAAAAAAGTATTATGGTGTTTAAATGCGCCAAAGATAAGGGGCTAATCAATATCACTGAAGGCTTTGTGCCTTTAAAAGAGGATTTTTTGAGAAGTTTTAAAGAGCGTTGCAACGTGGATTTTTTAGAAAATTTAGACCTTTTGTTTTTGTATGACTACCAGTTTCCAAGCGAGGTTTTTTCCTTGTGTAAAGATTTGAAAAATTCCATTTGGGACAGAAAGCTTGTGGTGGAACTGGTGGAGGCTTTGGAGAATTTTAAGGGCTTGAATTTGTCTCTTAAGATAGAAGACAGGCATTCTAATAGCCTAGGTAATGGTGCTCAAAAATTGCTCACCAACGCCGATTTGGGGAGCAACCATAAAACAATCGTGATAGACAGCATGAAAACATACCACCAAAGCCAGCAAGAAAAATACAAAAGAGAAAGAGGCGAAACGCTAGAGATTCGCCCCACAACACCCCCTAGCTATGGGGGTGGGAGCATTAGGATCAGCGGCGATAAAAAGCCTGATTCTAATGAAGAAAATTTTTAAAAGAAAGGACAACCGATGAGTAGAGTGCAAATGGATACCGAAGAGGTCAGAGAATTTGTAGGGCATTTAGAACGCTTTAAAGAGTTGCTAAACGAGGAAGTGAATAGCTTGAGCGGCCATTTCCATAACTTGGATTCATGGCAAGACGCTAGGAGGGATAAATTTAGCGAGGTGCTGGATAACTTGAAAAGCACTTTCAATGAATTTGATGAAGCCGCGCAAGAGCAAATCGCATGGCTTAAAGAGAGGATTAGGGTTTTAGAAGAGGATTATTAAGGATAATTTATGGCTGAATGGAAAACGGACACAGAAGAAGTCAAAGAGGTTGTTAGAAGATGCAGGGATTTTAAAGAATCCCTACAAGAAAAAAGGTGTGGTGGTTTTATCAAAGACCTTGATAGTTACGCGCTAAAAATCATAGTGGAGCGCAGAAAAATTGAAATGCAATTGGAAAAAGCCATAGGAAAATTAAACGCAGCCAGAAAGAAGCGAAGGGGCCTTTGGGGATTTTTTGGGGAGTTTGTGAGAGATTTTTGTAATGCGGTAGGGTCGGTTATCCCTCCTGTTAAATTATGCGCTGAACTTTGTGAAAAGGGCTTAAACCTTATGGAAGACAATATAGAAAAATGGGAACACAATGTAAGGTTATTAGAACGAATGCTTGAAATCTACGCCACTCAAGTCAAAGCGAGCGCGGAGCTTGTGAATCAAGCTTGGGAGGACGTTAAAAAGAGGTTGCACTTTTATACTGATAAACACCAGGAATTTATCAGGCGTTTGAAACAAGCGAGCGATGCGATAGATAACGAATACAATATCGCGACCCCAGAAATTTTAAAAGAGCGCGATTTTGAAAGCCACACGATTGTTTATAGCCCTAAAAAAAGTGTTTTTGATGAGCGATTGAAGGATTTGAGGGAAAATTTTAGTGCTTCTTTATACGCTGATTTGAAAGACAAGATCAACGCTTTTTCTCATAGGGAACGCGCTAAAGCCTCTAAAGAGCGAGAGTTGGAAAATTTAGAGGATTTGATGGGCGCATCTTCTTATGATGAAAACCCTAACGATGAACTGGATCGCTTGGCAATCTCTAAAGAGCGAGAATTTGAAAAGAGTTTAGAGGATTTGATGCCAAGCGTTTTAAGCGTGCCTTCTTATAACGAAAGCTTGACTCTAGCCAAAAAGCGTTGCGTTAAAAATTGTAAGAAAGCTTTAGAAGGTTTTACAGAAAAAATCAAAGAAGCCCCCAACGATTCAAACGCTATCAATGAAGCCTTTGATAGCTTAGAAAGAGAGTTAGAAATAGCTACGGAAAGTTTGAGTCAAAAAATCGATCCCGTTTTAGAACGCAATGAAGATTATACGCAAAAAGCGTTGGAGTATAGGGAGTTTTTAGAAAGCCGTAAAGAGGACTTTATTGTAGATGAAAAAACCCCTATCCGGAAGAAGTCAGCTTTAATGAGTGGCGTTTGGCGGAATTTGATAGCGTTTTTAGCGCCATTGTGCCTTTAGAAGATTTAAATAAAACCGCATGCGCTCACCATGCCCTAAAGGCTTTACAAGCCGCGCTTAAAGACAACGATTTGGGCTTTGATGCGGCAGAGTTGGAACAGATCGCAAAAGGATTCATCCCTAGGGGTTATTTATGGCATTTTGACGCGAATGTTTTAGGGAATGTGGCGTTGGTGAGAGAAGAGTTATTATTAGGCGTGAAACACACGAAAGGATATTCACTATGGACAGAATTTCTACAGAAACAGAATTGAATTGGGAATTTGTAGAGCCGCTCAATAAAAATGCGTTGAGCGATCTAGAAGAGCGGTTGGAAATAGGCTTTAGCGATGCGTTTAAGGACTTTATCAAACGATCAAACTATGGTTTTAGCCAATTGCGTTATTTCATGGTGGGCAATGAATCCTACATGTTCAAACATGTTTTGAATTTCAATTTAGAGGGCAAAGGTTTATTCACTGATTTCATGCAAAGCTTAAAAGAATGGTTAGAGCCTGAAGAAATCGTATTCGCTAATGACGGGTATGGGGGGTATTATCTTTGGAATACCACCACTGATGTGGTGCTGTTTTTAGACACCGATAATGGCTCAAAAAAAGCACTATTAAATCTTAAAATGTTTTTAAAAAAACTGGAATCAAGGGGTTAAAATGTTTTCTCATAAAATTTTTTTGGAGGGTTGCACCAATGAGTTAAGAAGGATTTGCGACTATTTCGTAGAAGAGGCCATGCAAGATGATTTAGGGCAGAAACTCAAAAGTGAGATGCTAGAGGAGATGTTAAAAATCGTGCATGACTTAGAAAATTTAGAGCAAGACACTCAATGCCAAAGAAGAAAAATCAACGAGCAAATTGAAGAAGCCAAGCGTTTGGAGAAGCAAGTTGATATGCAAGATCGCCACTCACAAAGCGAAATTGATAGGCTTATGCGTGAAGCCAAAGAGCATGAAAGAGAAGCTAAGAGGCGCTATGATGAATATTTAAAATCTAAGGATAAAAATGATTGATGCGGGTAATTTATTAAAAGAACTGGACGATGCCTTAGATAAAGTTATCGCTAAAAAAGAGCCAGAGAGCTTTCTCAAGCCGATCGTCTCGCGAATAGAGGACTATCAAAAGAGTATCAGGCAAGTTCAAGCGCAATTCATAGACGCGCCAAAGTTCAATGAAGAGGGCGCTTACCCACAATTTTTGAGCTGTGGTTTGTTGCAAGTTAGGGGCAAAAATGGCGCTAACATGGAATTTTTATTGCCTAAAGTTTATCCTTTCCCCCCTAAAAGCTTGTATATAGAGCATGAAAAAGACGGGCAGTTTTTAAGAGAAATGCTCATGCGCTTACTCTCCAGCGCGCCTTTAGTGCAATTGGAAGTGATCTTGGTTGATGCGTTGAGTTTGGGGGGCATTTTCAATCTGGCCAGAAGGCTTTTAGATAAAGACAATGACTTTATTTACCAGCAAAGGATTTTAACCGAAAGCAAGGAAATAGAAGAAGCCCTAAAGCATTTGTATGAATATTTAAAGGTTAATTTGCAAGAAAAATTGGCCGGTTATAAAGATTTTGCGCATTATAATGAAGAAAAAGAAGACCGCTTGCCTTTAAAAGCGCTTTTTTTAAGCGGGGTAGATGCTTTAAGTCAAAACGCGCTTTATTATTTGGAAAAAATCATGCGTTTTGGATCTAAGAATGGGGTTTTGAGCTTTGTCAATTTGGAGAGCGAAAAAAACAATCAATCCGCAGAAGATTTGAAACGCTATGCGGAGTTTTTTAAAGACAGGACAAGTTTTGAACGCTTGAAATACCTTAATGTGGAAGTCATCAACGATCATGGTATCCAATCCCAGCACATGCAAGACTTCGCCGATAAAATTAAAGCGTATTACGAGAAAAAGAAAGCAGTTAAAAGGGAGTTGAAAGAATTACAAAAAGACGAAAAATTTTGGACTGAAAGCTCTCAGTATGAAGTGAGCGTGCCGGTGGGGTGGGATATTAACCATAAGGAAGTGTGTTTTGAAATCGGTAACGAACAAAACCACACGCTCATTTGCGGGCGCAGCGGGAGCGGGAAATCCAATTTCTTGCATGTGTTGATCCAAAATCTGGCTTTCTACTACGCGCCCAATGAAGTCCAACTCTTTTTGTTAGACTATAAAGAGGGGGTGGAATTTAACGCATACACAAATCCGAGTCCTTTAGAGCATGCGAGGTTGGTGAGCGTGGCGAGTTCAGTCTCTTATGGCATCACTTTCTTGAAATGGCTTTGTGATGAAATGCAAAAAAGAGCCGATCGGTTCAAGCAATTCAACGTGAAAGATTTGAGCGATTACCGCAAGCATGAAAAAATGCCCAGATTGATCGTTGTGATTGATGAATTTCAGGTGCTTTTTAACAGCTCCAGTAAAGAAACAGGTGCAGTGAATAGGTATTTAACCGATTTGCTTAAAAAGGGCCGCAGCTATGGGGTGCATTTAGTTTTAGCCACTCAAACCATGCGCGGCACTGACATTAATCCAAGCTTTAAGGCTCAAATCGCTAACCGCATCGCTTTGCCTATGGATGCAGAAGACAGCAGTAGTGTTTTGGGCGATGATGCGGCTTGTGAGATTCAAAAACCAGAAGGCATTTTCAACAACAACGGGGGGCATAGAAAATACCACACCAAGATGAGTATCCCTAAAGCCCCTGATGATTTCAAATCTTTTCTCACAAAAATACACGCTGAATTTAACCAAAGAAATCTCGCGCCCATAGATCGTAAAATCTATAATGGCGAGACACCTTTAAAAATGCCCAACACCCTTAAGGCTAATGAAATGCGTTTGCATCTGGGCAAAACAGTGGATTATGAGCAAGAGGACCTGATAGTGGAGTTTGAAAGTAACGAATCGCATTTGTTGGTGGTGAGTCAAAATTTACAGGATCGTATCGCTTTAATGAAACTCTTATTCCAAAACATTAAGAGCGCGAACAAAGAATTAGTTTTTTGCAATAAAGAAAAACGCTTGATAAGGTTTTTTGATGTGCAAAAAGAATACGGCATCACGCCTGTAGAAAATATTTTAAGCGTTTTAGACACCGCTATGAATCCTAACAGCGTACTTGTGATAGACAATCTCAACGAAGCGAAAGAATTGCACGACAAAGTAGGGGCGGAAAAGTTAAAATCGTTTTTAGAAAAAGCCACAGACAACGAGCAGTATTGCATCATCTTTGCGCATGACTACAAACAAATTAAAACTAATTACCATTTTGACAAGTTAAAAGATTTGTTAAACAACCACTTCAAGCAATGCCTGGCCTTTAAGTGCAATGGGGAAAACTTGAATGCTATCAAAAGCGATTTACCTTTACCAAGCGAACTCAACGCGCTATTTGTAGAGCTTTCCAAAGACAGCCACACTGAATTCAGGCCTTTCAGCTTACAAGGTTAAAAAAGAGAGTTAAAAAAGAGAGTTAAAAAAGAGAGGGGTTAAAAAGACTAAAGGGATTTAATCTTTTTAAAGCGCTTTCAAACCTTTTGCGTGGTGGTTTGCGTAACCAAGCGAGCGATTTTTTCTCTTAAATGCAACAAGGGTTCTGAGCCTTTCGCTAAAGCTTTTAGGCATAAATGAGAACTAGCGATTTCACTCACTGCTCCATCCACTCCTTCGCTCTCTTCAATCAATCCTCGCGCACCAGACAGCTCTATGGGGCAATTGACAAGCACCAGATTCAAATAATGCGTATAGCCATCAAACATGCACATGTTATTCATGTCGGTGGTTTTGGGATCTAAAATCGTATTATCATAATAGATGGGTTTCTCATCTTGTAAAATAGCGATTTTGGTGTGCAAGCGGTTGAATTGGAACAACTCATTGCGCGCCACTCGCCCAGCGACAATGATTTCACTATAAAGCAATTGAGAGCTAGAGCGTAAAGAAATCGTGGTGTTGCCCTTAAAATGCGCGTTTTCAAAGGGGATTAACGGGAAAGGCGCAAAGTCTAAAAAAGCGTTTTCCCCCACAACGATATGCATGTCTCTGCTGGCAAACCCGTCTTCAGTGTTATGGATTTTTTCAAAGGATTGCGAAGTGATCCTTAGCTTGCAATTTGGACCGATGCTTAATTGCACATCTTGTGCATCGCCTTTCATTAAGCCAGGGCTTACCGCTAAAAGCATGATTTCAGCCAAATCGTCTTTAGGGTAAAAGGGCGCCATGAGCTTAAAGGGGGGCGTGAAAAAATTGTCTTCAATCACGCACCGCCCATCAGCCCCTATTTTGGTTTTTAACCTGAGCTTGGATTCTTGAGCGTAAGTGTTCATCAATCTTCCAATAAAGCGTTGCGCTTAATCCATGCGATCACATCATCTAGGCCTTCTTTAGCGCGGATATTCGTAAAAATAAAGGGCTTTTCGCCGCGCATTTTTTTAGAATCCCTTTCCATGACTTTCAAGTCCGCTCCCACATAGGGGGCTAAGTCAATTTTATTGATGACAAGCAAGTCTGAGCGCGTGATTCCTGGACCGCCTTTCCTAGGGATTTTATCGCCCTCAGCCACATCAATCACAAAAATCGTAAAGTCCGCTAGCTCTGGGTTGAAAGTCGCTGAAAGGTTATCGCCTCCGCTTTCAATCAAAAGCAATTCCAAATTAGGGAAACGGCCATGCATTTCTTCTACGGCTTCTAAATTCATAGAAGCGTCTTCTCTAATAGCGGTGTGCGGACAGCCCCCGGTTTCTACTCCAATGATCCTCTCTCGTGGCATCACCGAATTTTTACACATAAACTCCGCGTCTTCTTTAGTGTAAATATCATTAGTGATAACCGCCATGTCATAATCTTTTGACATGTGGCGCGTTAAAGCTTCAATCAAGGCGGTTTTACCGCTTCCTACAGGACCACAAACTCCAATTTTTACCATAAAATTCCTTTCAATTTGAGATTAAAATTCAAGACATATAAAGGCGCGAGTATAAACTCTCATGCTGCATCGCCTTAATGTCGTTTTGAACGCTTGCCGCACACAGGTGGCTTTCGTCTAGTTCTAGGGTTTTTTCTATGAGCTGGTTGAAAGGGCTTTGCAAGCTCAATAAGATTTTTTGCCCGTCGTTTTGAGATAGTGGGACGCTTTTAACGCAGTTGATCACCATGTTAGAAGTTTGTGCATAAAGATAATGCCTTAAAGCCTTTTTCAATTCAATGTTCAAACTCGCCGCAAAAACGCCATAGCTAGTGGCATGGGTGGGATCTTTTGTTTGTTGAGCGTAAGCGTTAAAAAATGCACCCATGTCTAATTCGTTCATGGCTTGTAGGGTTTTAATGAAACGATTGCCTAGCTTTTGATTGGCTAATCGTAATTCCATGGGGCTTGTGGATAGCCTAATCATTTCTTCAACCCCTAAAATTTTTTTTAAATCTTGTTGGAGGGTGCTTTCATAGGTGAGTTTCAAACTCAGCATTTCCGTGTAAAGGAACTGGCTAGAGAGATTGGCTTTTAAATATTTTAAAGCACTTTCTTTATCAGTAACCTTTTTTTGCTGGATGTAAGTTTCTAGCCCAAAAGAATGCGTGTAAGATCCAATAGGGAACACCGCATCATTGACTTGCAGAATCAGAAATTCATTATCCACATGAGCATTGTTGTCTGTCTTTGGGGTTTTTGGGGGCGTACCCACGCTTTTTTTAGTGCTTTTCACGCTCTTTCCTTTATCCATTCTGTTATTTTTCTATTTCTTTTCTATTTATTTCATGACCACTTTAAAATCGCTCGCTAGTGAGACCTTAAAATTAGGCTCACTATGGGGCATGCTCACGGTTAAGCGTTCTTTGGAATCCAGTTTTGAACTTAAAACACGATTTTGAACCCCTAGCTTTTCTAATAACGCTAGCGTGGGCTTTTCAAATGGTGTTTTAAATTCAAATTGAGACTCGCCATAGTATAAAGCCGCATGGCGGTTTCCTATTTCATAGCATATTTTTGCTACTTCTGCCACGCTCTTGGCTTGGATGTGAATGACTTCAGAATCCAAGATATTAACGGCGATAATTTCCTTCTCTTCTTTAAATAAAATATCCCCTTGAGAGAGACCCAACTTGGGAGCGTCTTTAAGGCGTATGGCTATGTCTTTGCCTTGCCTGGTTTTAAAACGAGCGATTTTTTTCCTCGTTTCAAACCATTCCAAATCCACATAATCCACGCTGAAATCCAAGGGGTTTAAATCCCTTAGATTGCCAACTAAACGCTCTATGATCATCTCACACCCAGTGTTGGATAAAGAGTAACCAAGCAGGGATCCAAGCGGTTAAAATACCCTCAATGATAGCAAGCCATGGAGTGAATTTCCCTAAAGGGATTTTCAAGATGTTTTCAATGAAAGCAGTAAGCCACAAAACACCCCAAGCCAACCATATGATTGCCCACCAATCGCCTTCAGTGATGCCTAACACTTTGTGGTCATCAAGCATATCGCTATAGTGGGATAAAATCGCAGCAGGAACAGTGTTGATCGCTACGAATAAGCTATACCAAGAATAAGGCCTCCAATCCAAACCAAAAGTGTGGTTGATAGCCGCATACAAGTAGGTAAAACCAAACAATAACCCAGTCGCTGGCCCATAGAAACTAGTCAAATGGTGCGATACTTGAGCAATATCTTCGGCACCTTCTACAGGGGCTGTAGGGTGGAGTGCGGAATAAGTGATGACCACCACATTACAAACAATGGAAAGCCCACCCACAAAAAAGTTCATCACCGCAGTGCTTTTAGGATCGACTTTGGTTAATCCGCAAATCCCGTTGCTGATTAAAACAATCCCAACATATAACAATACAAGTCCTAGCATTGCCTTTTCCTTCCAAACAAAAATTTTTACAACAAACGCACCTTACGAATAACTTTTGTTGCTTGAGCTAATCATAAAGAAAAATAGTAAATTGACAAAAAATAAAAACAAAAAAAAGCCCCCAATTTTTTGATAAACAAAAAATCAGAGAGCTAAAAACTAAGGATTTAAGGAGCGTTGCTCCTAAAAAATCCTAGAAAATGCTAAAGAGTTGCGCCAAGCTCACTTTATTGGCTGGTTTAGAAGTTACTTCTTTGCCATCCACGAACACATGGTAAGTTTCAGGATTGACTTCAATGTGAGCGGTAGTGTCGTTGAATTGCATGTCTTTTTTGGTGATGTTTCTGCAATTTTTTACCGGCAACACTTGTCTTTCAAGCCCTAATTCTTCTTTAATGCCTTTGTCATAAGCCGCTTGGGACACAAAAGTGATGTTTGCATCGTATTTAGCTTTACCATGGTGAGCGAACATTTCTCTGTAATAAACCGGTTGTGGGGTAGGGATAGAAGCGTTCGCATCGCCCATTTGACTTAACGCAATGAATCCGCCTTTGATGATCATGTTGGGTTTCACGCCAAAGAATGCTGGACTCCACAATACCAAGTCAGCCACTTTGCCCACTTCTACAGAACCTACATACTCGCTAATCCCATGAGCGATCGCTGGGTTAATGGTGTATTTAGACAAGTAGCGTTTGATCCTAAAATTGTCGTTATCGCCTTTTTCTTCTTTCAAGCGGCCAAATTCTTTTTTGTTTTTGTCAGCTGTTTGCCAAGTCCTAGTGATGACTTCACCCACACGACCCATCGCTTGAGAGTCAGAACTGGTGATGGAGAAAATCCCCATGTCATGCAAAGTGTCTTCAGCCGCAATAGTTTGAGGGCGGATCCTTGAATCAGCGAACTGAACATCTTCTTTAATGCTTTTATCCAAGTGGTGGCACACCATAAGCATGTCCATGTGTTCGGCTTCTGTATTCACGGTGAAAGGGATAGTGGGGTTAGTGGAAGCGGGTAGAATGTTGTGTTCACCGGCCACTTTAATAATATCAGGAGCGTGTCCGCCGCCAGCACCTTCAGTGTGGAAAGTGTGCATAGTGCGCCCAGCAATAGCTGCCATAGTGTCTTCTACACAACCAGCTTCATTCAAAGTGTCTGTGTGGATAGCGACTTGCACATCGTATTTGTCCGCAACATCTAACGCATGATTGATTGCAGAAGGAGTGGTGCCCCAGTCTTCGTGGATTTTAAAGCCAATCGCACCGGCTTCAATTTGATCCGCTAAGCTCGCATCGTTAGAAGCGTTACCTTTAGCTAAGAAACCTAAGTTCATAGAATATTCTTCAGCCGCTCTGAGCATCCATTTTAAATTTCTTCTACCTGGAGTGATAGTAGTCGCATTAGTGCCATCAGCAGGACCAGTTCCGCCACCAATCATGGTTGTTACACCGCTTGCAAAAGCTGTAGGGATTTGTTGGGGTGAAATGAAGTGGATGTGTGTATCAATACCACCAGCAGTTACGATCAAACCTTCACCGGCTAAGGCTTCAGTAGCAGGACCCACGCTAAGATTGTTTTTAACGCCATCTTGCATGTCTTTGTTACCGCCTTTACCAATGCCAGCGATTTTGCCGTCTTTAATACCAATATCCGCTTTATAAATACCGGTGTAATCCACGACTAAAGCGTTAGTGATGATTAGATCTAGTTCTTCTTTGCTAGGGTTGTTAGATTGGCTCATGCCTTCTCTTAGGGTTTTACCGCCACCGAATTTAAGCTCTTCGCCATAAATGGTGTAGTCATGTTCTACTTCAGCGATCAAGTCTGTATCGCCCAATCTCACTTTATCGCCTGTAGTAGGGCCATACATAGAAACATATTCTTTTCTGCTAATCTTTTTCATTTCTTACTCCTTAATTGTTTTTACATAGTTGTCATCGCTTTTAGCGCCATGAAAACCACGCTCTTTAGCTCTGTGTAAAGCAATTTTTTTGCTTTCGTTGTCTGCTTGCCTATCAACCAATGCGTTAAATCCAAAGATTCTCCTGTTACCGCCAATGTCAATCAATTCTACGGATTTTTCTTCGCCAGGCTCAAACCTTACCGCTGTCCCGCTCGCAATGTCTAAGCGTTTACCGAAAGTTTTTTCTCTGTCAAAGTCTAGGCATCTATTCACTTCAAAGAAATGGAAGTGTGAGCCGATTTGAACCGGTCTGTCGCCAACATTTTTAACTTTCACGCTAACGGCTTTTTTGCCTTCGTTGATAGTGATGTCTTCATTTTTTAAGAACAACTCACCAGGAACTAATTTACCATTGGCCTCAATAGGGGTATGCACGGTTACGAGTTTGGTCCCATCAGGAAACATCGCTTCAATACCCACTTCATGAATCATGCTCGCCACACCATCCATCACATCATCCGGTTTTAAAAGAGTGCGCCCTTCTTGCATCAATTCAGCCGCAGTCTTTTTACCAGCTCTCGCTTCTTCCATAATATGGGCACTAATCAAAGCTACTGCTTCCACATAGTTAAGCTTAATGCCTTTTTCTTTGCGTTTCCTAGCTAATTCTCCAGCGTAGTGGAGCATCAACTTATCTAACTCTTTTGGGGTGAGTTTCATCTCATTCTCCTATTCTTAAAGTGTTTTTCCTTGAAGACATAACGCAATCAAGGTTGGAGTAATTGTAGCAATGTTTTGATTTACTAAGATTAACAGAAGCGTTCATTAACTAATTATTATTTAAAATAAATTAGTGTTATATTTTTGAAGCGCTATAAAAGCGTTATTAGAAGCGCGTTTAATACCCCTTTAGAATTTATAAAAATCAAAAACTCGCAAAAAAAATGAGAATTAAAATTGGAGTGATAATGGTGGCCACGACTGGACTTGAACCAGCGGCCACTACCATGTCAAGGTAGTGCTCTACCAACTGAGCTACGCGACCTTTATTTAAAAAGGGCAATTATGCCTTAATTTTGTTTTGTTTTTGCTTAAAAAAGAATTGTCTTAACAATAAAACGCCCACGCCCACATCTATCATGGCATCAGCGAAATTAAAAATGGCAAAATCAAACCCATAATGATAATACACATAATCCACCACGCCCCCATGCACAAACCGGTCTAAAACATTAGAGACCCCAGCGCCAAACACCATGCCAAACTCTATGGCATGGCTTTTAAAAAGCTCCTTTTGGCGCATTAAAAAGATAAAAAGCCCTAAAATCAAAAGGATTTGCAAGTATTTCAAACCCCCCTCTAAAAAACTGAGCAAGGAAAACGCCACGCCTTTATTGAACACTAAAACAATATCTACCATCAAACTTTCATAGCGAAACCCCTCTAAAATAGCGTATTTAATCGCTTGATCTGCACCAAAAATAAGGAAAAAAACCCCCATAAAAACCAACAGGCTTTGTTGGGTGGTGTTTAGCACAAATGCCCTTCAAAAAACTCTTTTAATTCTTGCATTTTGGATTCTAAAAGTTTTTCGTCTTTAGCTTCTAAAAGGATTCGCAATTTGTTTTCAGTGCCGCTATAACGGATCAAATGGCGGATTTCTAGTTGGTCTAATTCTTTTAAAAGAGCGCTATAACCTTTCAGGCTTTCTAAAGGAGGCTTTTTTTGGACATTCAAATTCGCTAGGCTTTGGGGGTATAATTCAAAGGGGTTTAACGCAACAGAGCTCACTTGCTTACTTTCTAACACAAGCGCACTCACTTGCAAAGCGCACACCAAGCCATCGCCGGTTTTAGCGTAATCGCTAAAAATAATATGCCCGCTTTGTTCGCCTCCAAAATTGGCTTTATTTAATTGCATGCATTCGCTCACAAACTTATCCCCAATCGCGCAATGCTTCAATTCTAAATCTTGGGATTTTAAGTATTCTTTAAGGGCTAAATTGCTCATGTTTGTGGCGACAATTGCTTGAGAAGAAAGGGCGTTTTTAGATTTTTGATAAACCCCTAACACCCCTAAAAGCTTGTCCCCATGCACGATATTCCCTAAATTATCCACCACCACTAGCCTATCGGCATCGCCATCAAAAGCAAAGCCCAGATCCGCGCGGTATTTTTTCACTTCATGGCTCAATTGGTTAGGGTGTAAAGCCCCGCATTGCTCATTAATGTTACACCCATTAGGCTCATCATTAATCACTAACACATCAGCCCCAAGCTCGCTAAAAACGACTGGAGCCACCTTATAAGCCGCGCCATTAGCGGTATCTAGCACGATCCTTAAACTCTGTAAATTCAAATGTTTGGGGAAAGAGTGTTTTAAATGCACGATATAGCGCCCTATGACATCGTCTATCCTTTTAGCGCTACCGACGCTCTCGCCCACTTTATAACTGGAATGCAGTAATCCTTCATCATGAAAGATTTCTTCAATCGCTTTTTCTTCTTCTTCTTTAAGCTTATAGCCATAAGAATTGAAAAATTTAATGCCGTTGTCTTCAAAAGGGTTGTGGCTCGCGCTTATCATAATACCCGCATCGCAGCGCATGTCTTCGGTTAAAAACGCGATCGCAGGGGTAGGCATAGGCCCTATTTGGATCACATTATAGCCTATGGAAGTGAGAGCGCTCACTAAAGCGTTTTCTACCATGTAGCCGCTTTTTCTGGTGTCTTTACCGATTAAAATTTTATTCGTTTGAGAATGTTTTTTAAAATACAATCCGGCAGCAATGCCTAAACGCATCACAAACATGGGGGTGAGTTTCACCCCTGCTTTACCCCTCACGCCATCAGTCCCAAAAATTTTCATCGTTATAAAATACCTTTTAAACTATTTTTAATCAATTTTTAGATAGAATTATGCCAAATTTTACATTACAAAGGGATTAAAACAAGGCTATGGCAAATCATAAGTCCGCAGAAAAGCGAATCAGACAAACCATTAAAAGAACCGAACGCAACAGGTTCTATAAAACTAAAGTTAAAAATATCATTAAGGCCGTGCGTGAAGCCGTTGCTGTCAATGATGTAGCAAAAGCTCAAGAGCGTTTGAAAATCGCTAATAAAGAGTTGCATAAATTTGTTAGCAAAGGGATTTTAAAGAAAAACACTGCTTCTAGGAAAGTCTCAAGGCTTAACGCTTCAGTGAAAAAAATCGCTCTCGCTTAGTTTTAGGGCGTTTTTGACTTCTTTAGCTCAGTAACGGGTTTTTATTATTGAGCTTCTTTTTAAGTTTTGCGTTTTTTAGATTGTTGCGTCTTTTTATATATCTTTTTATTGATAGGTAGTCTCGCATGTCTATTTTAGCCGAAAAGCTTTCTTCCATTCTCAAACGATACGACGAACTCACAGCCTTACTCTCTAGCACTGAAGTGGTTAGCGACATTAAAAAACTCACCGAATTGAGCAAAGAGCAAAGCTCCATTGAAGAAATCTCTGTAGCGAGTAAGGAGTATTTGAGCGTTTTAGAGAATATCAGAGAAAATAAAGAGCTTTTAGAAGACAAGGAATTGAGCGAACTGGCTAAAGAAGAGTTAAAAATTTTAGAAATCCAAAAAAGCGAGTTAGAAACTGCCATTAAGCAACTCCTTATTCCTAAAGATCCTAATGACGATAAAAACATTTATTTAGAGTTAAGGGCCGGCACAGGGGGCGATGAAGCGGGCATTTTTGTAGGGGATTTGTTTAAGGCGTATTGCCGTTATGCGGATTTGAAAAAGTGGAAAGTAGAGATAGTAAGCTCTAGCGAAAACAGCGTAGGGGGCTATAAAGAAATCATCGTTTTGATTAAGGGCAAGGGCGTGTATTCAAGGCTCAAATTTGAAGCAGGCACGCATCGAGTCCAAAGAGTCCCCGAGACAGAATCTCAAGGACGCATCCACACTTCCGCTATCACGGTAGCGATCATGCCTGAAGTGGATGATGTGGAAGTTACCCTCAACCCTAGCGATTTAAAGATTGAAGTGTTTCGCGCTGGCGGGCATGGGGGGCAATGCGTCAATACTACAGACTCTGCGGTGCGCATCACGCATCTCCCCACCAATATCAGCGTGAGCATGCAAGATGAAAAATCCCAGCATAAAAACAAGGATAAAGCCCTAAAAATCTTAAAAGCGCGTCTTTATGAAAAACAAATTGAAGAGCAACAGCTCGCTAATGCCAAAGACCGAAAGGAGCAAGTGGGTAGTGGGGACAGGAGCGAAAGGATCCGCACCTACAATTACCCGCAAAACCGCTTGAGCGAGCATAGAATCAATTTAACTCTGTATAGTTTAGAAGAAATCATGCTTTCAGGGAATTTAGATGAAGTGATCAACCCTTTAATCGCTCATGCTCAAAGCCAGTTTGAATAAGACCATTACTAAAACGATAAAACAAAGCGATAAAACACCCAAGCCTTTTTTAATTGATATTATTATAGCCTTATCACGATAGCCACCCGCTACGACCAAAAACCCTAAAAGCTCTAAATTTTCGCCCCACACAAAAACAGCGCAAGAGCTTCAATAAAATATAGTTAAATATAATTTTAAATTCTTTATATATATTTTTATATATAAATACATTTTTAAAAAATAAAACGATTTATTTAACCTATTCTTAACGAAAAATTCACTTTTTTGTGATATAACTCCAAAGCTTACTATAAGAGCGGATTGTATTCTGTGGAAGCGAATGTATGAGGACAACTCTCAAATTTTGATAGCTCCCTATATTTTTGCGCCATAGCATGAATGCAATAAAAAAAGAAATCCTTAGGATTTCTCACATTAAGGAGTTTTAAATGAAAAAAGTTTTTTTAGGTATGGCATTAGCCTTTAGTGTGTCTATGGCAGAAAAAAGCGGTGCGTTTTTAGGAGGGGGGTTTCAATATTCTAATTTAGAAAACCAAAACACCACCCGCACCTCAGGCGCTAACAATAACACCCCGATAGACACTTCAATGTTTGGCAGCAATCAAACAGCTCCAGCCCAAGAAACGCAAAGCGCTTCTAAACCGGACACTAAAGTCAATCCAAGCGCAAGCTGGATGAAAAAATAAGAAAGAAGTTATGAAAAAGTCATTCAAAAAATTAGGCTTTGTCTCTTTGGCGGCTAGTGGCGTGCTTTTAGGGAGCATGAACGCTACCGATTTACAAACCTACGCAGCATTGCAAAAACCATCTCATGTTTTTGGTAATTATGCTGAAAAGGATAAGGGAAAAGAAAAGGATAGTAAAAAAGAAGATAATAAATCACAACTCTCCACCGGTCCTATACAAGGCGGTGGCAAAGACAGCGGTTTTGCACAAGGTAGCGGTAGCACACCAACCCCACCAGCTAAAAAAGATGAAACAAGTGGCACACCAAGCGCTAGTAGCGTGGCAAGCCAGCTAGTTAAAGACACCACTACGGTTAATAATCTTAAGAGCGTGAGCGTGAGTGGTATGAACACCACTTTAAGTGGGGTAGAAACCATGTCTCAACAGAGCGCAGCGATTGGCAACCTTTTGAATAGCAGCACCGATTTAAGCAGTGTGATTTCCAACGCTCAAGGGCTAAGCAGTGCGTTTAGCGCATTAGAAAGTGCTCAAAACACTTTAAAAGGCTATTTAGATTCTTCTAGCGCGACGATTGGGCAATTGACAAACGGATCTAATGCGGTTGTGGGCGCGTTAGATAAAGCTATCAATCAAGTGGATATGGCTTTGTCCGATCTTGCTACGGCTGATACGCAAAAAACGCAAGCCGTTACGCTTGCGACTACCGGTAGTGGCACAACGACAACAGATGCCATCAATTTCTTAAGCGCGCTAAAAAACAATCTAATGGCTCAAAAAGACGCTTTTATGAATGTGTATAAAAACATTCAAACCGCTGTCGCTCAAGCCCAAGCAACCTACACGCTAAGAGTGATCAACACCAATAATTACGGGCAAATGTATGGGGTAGATGCGATGGCAGGGTATAAGTGGTTCTTTGGCAAAACCAAACGCTTTGGCTTTAGATCTTATGGATACTACAGCTATAACCATGCGAATTTAAGCTTTGTGGGGAGCCAGCTTGGAATCATGGAGGGTGCGTCTCAAGTGAATAACTTCACTTATGGCGTGGGCTTTGATGCGCTCTATAACTTCTATGAAAATAAAGAGGGCTATAACACAGCAGGGTTGTTCGTGGGCTTTGGATTAGGAGGGGATTCGTTTATCGTTCAAGGAGAGAGCTACTTGAAATCTCAAATGCACATTTGCAACAACACGGCAGGCTGTTCAGCGAGCATGAACACAAGCTATTTCCAAATGCCTGTGGAATTTGGTTTTAGGAGCAATTTTTCTAAACACAGCGGGATTGAAGTGGGCTTTAAATTGCCTTTATTTACCAACCAATTCTATAAAGAAAGGGGTGTAGATGGATCAGTAGATGTGTTCTATAAAAGGAACTTCTCTATCTATTTCAACTACATGATCAACTTCTAAGCCTTTCTCTTCTTTCCAATAGAGGGTTTTCTCTCTGTTGGTTTCTTTTTTCTTTTTTTGCGGTGTTTGTTTTGTTGGGGGTTAGGTTTTTGTTTAGAGAGAGGGTTTTTTAAAACTAAAGAAGCGCTTAAAACAGAACCTTTTGTTTTTTAGGTTTTATTTTTTACTTTGGCTTGTTTTCAAAAGTCATTTTGATTTCTAAAAATAGTCTATAATGCTCGCAAGAGATATTTTTTAAGGTTATCAATGAAAGCTATAAAAATACTTTTTATAATGACACTCAGTTTAAACGCTATCAGCGTGAATAGGGCGTTGTTTGATTTAAAAGATTCGCAATTAAAAGGGGAATTAACGCCAAAAATAGTGGATTTTGGGGGTTATAAAAGCAGCACCAAAGAGTGGGGAGCTACGGCTTTAAACTATATCAATGCGGCTAATGGCGATGCGAAAAAATTCAGCGCTCTAGTGGAAAAAATGCGCTTTAACTCCGGTATATTGGGGAATTTAAGAGCGCATGTGCGTTTGAGGCAGGCCCTAAAATTGCAAAAGAATTTGAAATATTGCCTTAAAATCATCGCTAGGGATTCTTTTTATAGTTACCGCACCGGTATTTATATCCCCTTAGGCATTTCTTTAAAAGATCAAAAAACGGCTCAAAAAATGCTCGCTGATTTGAGCGTGGTAGGGGCGTATCTTAAAAAACAACAAGAGAATGAAAAGGCTCAAAGCCCTTATTACAGAAACAACAACTATTACAACTCTTATTATAGCCCTTATTACGGCATGTATGGCATGTATGGAATGGGCATGTATGGTATGGGCATGTATGATTTTTATGACTTTTATGATGGCATGTATGGGTTCTACCCCAACATGTTTTTCATGATGCAAGTTCAAGATTACTTGATGTTAGAAAATTACATGTATGCGCTCGATCAAGAAGAGATTTTAGACCATGACGCTTCTACTGACCAACTTGATACGCCTACTGATGATGACAGAGACGATAAGGACGATAAATCCTTACAGCAGGCAAATCTCATGAGCTTTTATCGTGATCCCAAATTCAGCAAAGGCATTCAAACCAACCGCTTGAATAGCGCTTTAGTCAATTTAGACAACAGCCGCATGCTCAAAGATAATTCGCTTTTCCACACCAAAGCCATGCCCACTAAAAGCGTGGATGCGATAACTTCTCAAGCCAAAGAGCTTAACCATTTAGTGGGGCAAATCAAAGAAATGAAGCAAGATGGGGCGAGCCCTAATAAGATTGATTCAGTTATCAATAAAGCTATGGAAGTGAGAGACAAGCTAGACAATAACTTGAACCAACTAGACAACGACTTAAAAGATCAAAAAGGGCTTTCAAGCGAGCAACAAGCCCAAGTGGATAAAGCCCTAGACAGCGTGCAACAATTAAGCCATAGCAGCGATGTGGTGGGGAATTATTTAGACGGGAGTTTGAAAATTGATGGCGATGATAGAGACGATTTGAATGATGCGATGAGTAACCCTATGCAACAACCTATACAACAAACGCCTATTAACAACATGGACAACACCCATGCAAATGACAGCAAAGATCAAGGGAGTAACGCGCTCATAAACCCTAATAACGCCACCAACGATGATCACAACGATGATCACATGGACACTAACACCACTGACACCGGCAACGCAAACGACACCCCCACTGATGATAAAGATGCTAGCGGCAACAATACCGGCGATATGAACAACACCGATACCGGCAATACGGACACCGGCAATACGGATACCGGTAACACTGATGATATGAGCAACATGAACAACGGCAACGATGATGCGGGTAACGCTAATGACGACATGAGCAACGGCAACGACATGGGCGATGACATGAACAACGCGAACGATATGAACGACGACATGGGTAATGGCAACGATGACATGGGCGATATGGGGGACATGAACGACGATATGGGTGGCGATATGGGAGACATGGGGGATATGGGCGATATGGGGAATTGAGATTAACCCCAATATCAAAGAGTGATAGCCAAAACTTTAAGGAATATTTTTATTTATAGTAAAAATGATTCCTTTAAGGTAATAGGGGGGGATATTTTGCGATGAATACCCCTTTAACCCCCAACCAACTCCCCTTAAGAACGCTTTTTAAAATCCAACCAAAGCTTTTTATCATCAAACTAGCGCAAAAAACTCCGTCCTTTAGGGTGCAAGATGTAAGCGCTTAGGCTATATTCAAGCTAACAAAATACCTCTAGTCTTTTTAGGCTAGAAAATGTCCATGCAGGCTTTAAAGAGCCTTTTATATTAGCGTTCGTTAGGGTGCTTTAGTTAAAAAAACCCCTTGCTTTAGAAAAAGGGGGCGGTTCCACATTTTAGACGCTCAAAATTAAAAGCAGAAATCAAAATTTCTTCTTGCTCACATCTTCTAAAATATCTTGGGAGATCCCATCAATTTTAGTGCTGGCTTGTAAAGAATAATTAGCGATAGTCAAATTATCCTGCACATCTTGTTGCAAAGCGTTAATGGAGTTGTGGATGTTTTCTACGCCCTTATTTTGCATTTTAATAGACTCAGCGTTATCGGCGATGCTTTGAACTAAAATATTAATATTGGCTTCAATCTCGCTGAGGGATTTTTGCGTCCTTTCAGCGAGCTTCCTCACTTCATCAGCCACCACCGCAAAGCCTCTGCCATGCTCGCCGGCTCTTGCGGCTTCAATAGCGGCGTTTAGGGCTAATAAATTCGTTTGATCAGCGATGTCTCTAATCATATCCACCACGCTTTTAATGTCTTCGCCTTGAGAGATCATCTCTTGGCTTTTAGAATCAATTGTTGTAATAACATTAGTGATTTCTTCTAAGGATTGGGTGGTGTTTTTCAGGCTTCTTTCTTGCTTGTGGGCGGTTTTGGTCAAATTATCCACGCAAGTTTTTAAATCTTTGGATTCATGATTGAGCGCGTTCGCAAACCCTAAAGAAGCTTTAAGCATGCTAGAAATTTCCTGCCCTAAAGTGTTGAGCGCTTTTTCCATGTTGGCTTTAGGGTTTTGGATGTGGTGGGTGAAATCCAGGTTTTTATAATGCTCTAGGGCGTTATTTAGGGATTCAATATTGGCACCAATTTGGTTACGAAAATACTGGATAATGCTATTAATCGTGTTTCTTAAAGCTTGCAAATCTTTATTTTTAGGCACGCATGCGATTTCTTGCGTGAAATCCCCACTTTCCACAAAATTAGCCACTTCAATGCTGTTTTGAATGGCTTTATTATCGGCTTGAATGTTTTCTTGGGTTTTAAGGATATTTTCATTAATGGAAGCTTGCATTTGCCCGATTTCATCATAAGCGCTTGGGGGCGTTAGGCTTATGGCATGGTTATTTTTGGGGTTATTGAGCAAGTTGAAAAAATCATTTAGGGTGTTATTGACCCTACTGATGCGTTTTGTTATGAGGCTAGAAACGATGATAAAGACTAAAAAGGCTAACACCAGCACGCCTAAAATCAAAGTGGTGATAATAATGAATTTGGTGTTTGTCGCTTCTTTAAAGACTAAAGATTTATTGACATATTTCCCAATCGCCCAACGCCAATGATTGCCGTTATTCCCTTTTTCTTCAAAAAAATCAAAGGGCTGTATGGCTAAAAAGGTTTCTGTATTCCCGCTCAATGAATGGTAGCTCAAAGTGCCCGCTTCGTTTTTGTCATAATACTCCACAGCTTTAGCGACTCTTCTATCCGGATTGATAGCACTTAAAATCTTATCTTGGATCTCACGATTAGGGTTGATTAAAAGCCTGCCATCTTTCCCCATTAAAAAGGTGTTGCTCTTTTTTTGGCCTATTACATCGGTATAAAAAGTGTCAATGTTTAAAAAGAAATTCAGCACGCCTATCACATTTTGATTTTTATCCTTTAAAGGGAGGGTAATATCCATGCCATAGATTTTATCGCCATTAACCTCTTTATAATAGGGATCTGAACGGGTTATACTTTTGAGCGAATGGATTTGATTGATCATGCTCTCATTGAGTGTGGTATTAGGGTAGGCGATTTTTGAATCCATGTTCATGGCAGTGATAATTCGTTCATTATTATTCGTATAAATTGCGCTAACCAATAACACATGAGGGTTTGCCAGCAAAAACTCAGAGAGCATGCGCCTTTTTAGGGTGTCGTTGATAGCACTATTTTCATCGCTTAAAAATTTTTCAAGGGTATTAGCGCCAATAAAAATGCGTTTAATGATGCCTTGAATTTTAAAACTGACTAACTGAGCCTTTTTTTGCAACAATTCTGTGGCTTGGCTTTGCAACACGCTTTCAACCTTGTAGCTGATAATAACGCCCATAACAGCGCTAATGACAATAACGACCGCACACACCATCATGACGATTTTAGAACCAATTCTTGTAGATTTCATTCCCTTTGCCCTTTTAAAACGAATTGATAGAGAACGATTATTATACATTATTTTGAAATTTTAATAAAATAAGAGAGAAAAAAAGCAGAAAATAAAAGAGAGCCAAAGCCCTCCAAAGCTCCCCCAAAGAAGAGCTAAAGAAATAAAAATTACCTTTTGGAGAATTGCGGGCTTCTTCTGGCCTTTCTTTTACCATATTTTTTGCGTTCAACCACTCTTGAATCCCTAGTGAGCAAGCCCTTAGGTTTTAAAATGGCTCTAAAAGCAATATCATAAGCGTTCAAAGCTTTAGAAATGCCATGCCTTAAGGCTTCTGCTTGCGCTGAGTAGCCCCCACCAAAAACCACCGCTTTAATATCCACAGATTGCTCTTGTTTGGTTAAAAGCAAGGGCTGCATGACTTTCATTTTAATGGCTTCATGCCCGCCTAACCACTGATTCAGGCTTTGTTCATTGATACTCAATTCGCCTTTACCCGGAGTGAGCCACACTTTAGCGATAGCGGTTTTTCTTTTACCGGTAGCATAGATTTTTCTCATTTAGCGTCCTTTTTGCTAGTTTGTGCGGTGTGAGGGTGCTTATCATCACGATAAACTTTGAGTTTTTTGATCATCGCTTTCCCTAATTTCGTTTTAGGGAGCATGCCCCTAACGGCTAAGTGGTAGAGCTTTTCAGGGGTTTTTTCTAGCATTTCTTGGAGAGTCTTGCTCTTAGTACTGCCAAAATAGCCTGAATGGGTAAAATACTCTTTATCCTCTAATTTCATGCCTGAAAATTTAACCTTATTAGCGTTGATAACCACCACAAAATCCCCACAATCCACATTAGGGGTGTAAAAAGGGCGGTGTTTGCCTCTTAAAAGCACAGCGATTTCAGTGATCAAGCGGCCAAAAACTTTGTCTTTAGCGTCTAAAACGACCCAATCACGAACGATGTCATTGACTTTAGCAGTCTTTGTCATAAGAATCCTTTGATAAAATTAAAGCACTCATTATAAGGAAATAAGCTTAAATACTGCTGAATTTAAGGAAAGTTTAAAGTTTAAAAATAAGGTTTTTTAAAAAAATTGTTTGATTGCTTTTGATTTTATGGTAAAACTCATTTCTTAAGTAAAACCCATTTTCTTAAGGGGATAGGGAGGTATTTTACAATAACTCTCCCCCTACAACCCCAACTAAAAACCCCCTAACCCCAAAAGACTGCTTTTAAAGAGACTATCACTTGCTTTTCGCAAGCTCTTTTATTGTATTTATTTTAAAAAAATGCCTTTGAGCTTTTTTAATTTTGTTACTCATGCTTAATAGGCCAAAGCCTTTATTTTTGCCCTTGATTAAGCCTTTCTTCTATCTTTTTGATTTGTTGGCTCATTTTAGCGCTCGCGTTGATTTGATTGATGAGCATGTAAAGGTTTATCATCATCAAAAGCACCACCACAATCCCTAAAAAAAACACGATTTGAACGGCTTTTTTAGCGATTTCTCGGGCTTCTTGTTCGTTTTGCATGCGTTTTTAATTTTCCAATTCTTCTGGGGATAAATCTTTATAAAAGCGTTCTAATTCAAAGCTCTCGCCCAAATACGCAGCGATTTCTTGGGAATCCACAAGGGCGTTTTGCAAGCAACTCGTCGCGCCTGGAGAAGGAGTCATGTTAAAAGTGATGCCTTTATGGGTGCAAATCTTTTTTTCGCCTAATTCCAGTTTTCGCTTGGTTCTGTCTAAAACTTGCGGGCGCACTTCGCCAAAACCATGAGCGTATTCTAAATCTTCTAGGCTAAGAGAGGGGATGATTTTTTGAGCGTCTTTTAAAAATTTCCTTTTACCGATAATGGGCAATTCAAAAACCATGTTTTTAAACACATAATTACGGATTTCTTTATCGCTCATCAAATCAAACGCGATTTTAAACACATCTTTATTCAAATCCATTTTCAACAATTCCAAGCTAATGCCCTTGAACCAGCATTTGTTGCGCTCTAATTTAGGCATCGTTAAAGCGGTAGGCCCGATTCGTGTTTTTCCTTTAATGACGGCATCAGGGTCGCCATGCACGGCTGCAAAAGGGAGTTTGGGGTTTTGAACGGTATAAACCTTGCCCCTTAATAAATCCGGCACAAAATAAAAGCTACCCGCCACAGGCAAGCACCCTAAATCCAAGCCATAGCCCATGCTCTGAGCCAAAGGCAAAGCGTAAGAGCCGGCATTGACTAGCACGAATTTAGCATACACTTCTTCAGCGTCTTCTGAAATTACGGCGTAAGTGTCGTTGCGTTTTTCAATCTTTTTCACTTTGAAATTCAAAAACACCTGGTTGTTAGGCTTTAATTTTAGGGCTTCTTCAACGAAGTTTTCACTCAACTTCGCAAAATTCATGGTGCTCCAATCCTTCCTATACCCATGCCCGATAATGTTTTCATGCCTGTCTATCCCATTAGCCCCTAAAATCACATTAGGCTCTAATTCTTTAATCTTTTGCTTGTCAAATTCTTCTAGCCCCACAAAGATTTCTTTAAAGGATTCGTAGCGTTTTTTCATGAACTCGCATTCTTCATCGCCCACGCCTATAGCCATTTTCTGGGTTTCAAAAATCACTTCATTTTGCAAGCCTTTATTCAAAGCGTATTGCCTAGTCTTATAAGCGCTCAAACGCACTTTTTTAGCTTTTTCGGGAGTGTAATTTGTTTCAATAGAGCCATCATGAATAGTTTGTGAATTAGCCTTAGCGCTAGAGCTGATTTGAGCTAATTTAGAGCATTTTTCCACGATAGCCACGCGTTTTAAAGAGCTGTATTCGCTCAAAGTATAAAAGGTCGCGCACCCTGAAACCCCACCTCCAATAATAACGGCATCAAATTCCATACTCATTGTCTTTCTCCAAATGTTTTAAATTGATAAATCGTAATCATAATATAAGAAAATCAATTCGTATTCAAAGGGCTTGAAGTTTTATTGACAAAATCTTTCAAATCGCTCATTCCAAGCACCCTGTCAATCAATAATTTCTTTTTAGAAAACGCCCCATTATGTTCTTCGGCTAACCATAATGAAGTGATCACCACGCCCCCTATTTTATGGCTCAAGGTTTTAAAATGCTTTTGGGTTTGCACCGACCAAATGCTGTGAGCGACTATCGCTTGATGGTTGTATGTGCCTAAATAGAGCATGATATGCCCTTTTAAATAGATGAGCGTTCCAAAAGGCGTGGCGTTTTTAAGGATGTAATCTTCTTTTTCTTTAGCTTTCATGGAGCTTAAATCCACATAATTGTTCGCGTAACGGCTTTGCGCGTAGGAATTTCTGGGGAGCAAAATACCAAAATTAGCGAAACTATCCCTAGTGAAAGCCGAGCAATCCCTATTACCTAATAGCCCCCCCCAACCGTATTTTTGCCCTAGCATGGTGTCTATAAAATACGCCATGTTCTCGCTGTTAAAAGCCTTAGGGAAAACAAAAAAATCCTTTTCATCTAAGATCACGCTTTGTAAAGTTGCATAGCCCTTAGCGTCTCTCAAAAAACCATAGGCTTTCAATTCTTTTTTTGGGGTTTTTGAGATGCGTTTTGACCTTGGGGGATGAGAGCGAACAATTCGCCCACTCTGGCGTTGGTGTAAAAATCCCCATAGTCTGTATAAAGGGGGATTTTATCTTTTATAGGCATGACATAATCTTTAAGATGGGTTAAAAGCTCTATGTCTTTATCATGCATGTAGGCTAAATCGCTAACTTTGATCCAACCATAAACAAAACTGCTTTGAATGTGGGCGTAAGTTTTATCCGTGTTAAAATGCGTGATCAAAACCGGCGTGCCTTGAAAAATCAGCGAATTTTGATACCTGTCAAAAGGATAGCCTTTTGGAGAAAGGTAATAAGGTTTGTTAGTAGGCACAGCCCTCACATCGCTATCTCGCACCACAACGGCCTTAATTTTAACGCTTGGGTAATGCTCAATATCCATGCTTTTAATAAGCTCGTCATTGAAAGCTTTTGCGTTGGGTTTTAGATCTTCGCCATAACCGGTGGATTTATTCATCTCTTTGAGGATCCAAAACACTTCTTTTTTATTGCTTTTGATTTTCGCATCTAGCCATGGGGAATACCACGCTTTGAGGTAGCTCTCTTTCAGGTTTTCTCTTAACGCTTGGGGGTCAATGCTTTGGTTATTATGACTGCCATTTTGAGAGCTTGCAAGATAGCTTGAAGCCTCTTGGGGCAAGGATAAATCTTTGAGCGTGAAATCCTTTTTCATGCAACCCACAAACAAAAACAAGAAAACTACAAGAAAATAACGCATGCTTTAGAGAACCTTAACATCAAATGCGCAAATAGTTTCTTAAAATGCGCCCGTATTGCGGGCTTCTCAATTTTTTGATCGCAGAGCTTTCAATCTGGCGCACCCTTTCTCTAGTAACATTCAATTCCTTGCCAATTTCTTCTAAAGTTCGATCGCTTTCATCGTCTAAAAGCCCAAAACGCATGCGGATCACCGCTTTTTCTCGCTCATTCAACTGATCCAAAACGCTTTCAATCTGGGCTTTTAAATCTTCTCGCATGATGTGATCAATGGAACTAACGATATTTTTATCTTCCACGAAATCCCCAAATTTGCCATCATCATCATTGCCGACTGGGGTTTCCAAACTGATAGGCTCTTTAGTAACCTTAATCACATTCTTCACTTTATCTAACGAAAGCCCCACTTCTTCAGCCACCACTTCTAAATCAGGCTCTTTGCCGGTTTCTTGAATGTGTTTGCGCATGACTTTGTTGATGCGATTAATCGTGTCAATCATGTGAATGGGGATGCGGATAGTGCGGGCTTGATCGGCTATGGCTCTGCTGATGGCTTGCTTGATCCACCAGGTCGCATAGGTAGAAAACTTGAAGCCCTTTTCATGTTCAAACTTATCCACCGCCTTCATCAAGCCGATATTGCCCTCTTGAATCAAATCCAAGAAGGGTAAGCCTCTGCTCGTGAATCGTTTAGCGATGCTCACCACTAATCTTAAATTGGATTTAGCCATTTTGTCTTTAGCGCGATCGGAAATCAATTTCCCTCTTTTGATTTGCTCTAAAATTTCTTTTAGCTTGTTAGGGGCTAAATCAAAGCCTTCTTCGCTCGCTTCTTTAGTCAAAAAGAGTTTTTTGAGATCCATATACACGCTCACCATGGTCGCTTCTGGCACTTGAGCGATAATATCTTCTTTAGTCATGTTAGTGATATTAGCGAGGATTTTTTTATGGTTAGCGATGAGAGTGTCATTGAATAAGGGCAATTTGTATTCCAAGCGTTTCAACTCTTTTTCAAACCCATCGCCGCTTTTTAAAGTGGTCTCCATCGTTTTGACTAATTCATTAATCAGTTTGCTGGTAGGCTCTAAATCATAGAGTCTGTCTTTGAGTATTTGGCGTTTGTAAGCTAGGGTCAATGAACGCACTAACTCGTCTTCTTTTTCATCTACAGGGGCTTCAAGGGCTTTGAGCCATTCTTTTTTAGCCTTATCTAGGGCTTTAAAGCTTTCTTGAACCTTTTCTACGCGCTTCTTGTCTTTTTCGGAAACGACTTTTTTCCTTTCTTCGTTTTCTTCATATTCTTCGCTGTCGTCATCTTTTTTAGAATCGCTCACGCTATTTTCATCGTCATCATCAAAGCTCCTGAAAAGCTCTTTAACCCTTCGTTCACGATTGATTAAAGCGTCTTTATACGCATAAATAAAATCAATCAAATACGGCACCGAGCAAATCGCGTCTAAAATAATGTCTTCGCCCAAGCGGATTTGCTTGCTCAATTCAATCTCTTCATCTTTGCTTAAAAGTTTTATATCCCCCATTTCACGCAAATACATGCGCACCGGGCTATCGCTTCTGCTCCACTCTAAAAAATCCTTTTCTTTCAAAAAGTCATAGCCATCTTCTAATTCTTCATCTAAAACTTTTTGCTTTTCTTCGGTGTTTTTAATCTTGTCAATCGCATTGAGTTTTTTAGCGTATTCTGAAGAGCTGACTAATTTCTTTTGGTATTTTTGGCACAATTCTTTGATTTTCTTGACTTGGGCTAGAGTGGGGACTTTTGCGCTGATTTGAATGATAGACTCATAAGAAACGCAATCGCTTAAGGAATTAGCGAACAATTCTTCTAACGCTTCATTAAAACTAAGCTTTTTAACAGGAATAGGTTCTTTCGCTTTAGCTTCTTTGATTTTGCTTTCTTTGGTTTTGGCTTCTTTAATTTTGCTCTCTTTGGCTTTATTGTTTTCCTTAGTTTTATTTTCTTGTGCGACTTCTTGTGTGGCTTCTGCTTTGGCTTCCTGTTTAGCTCTTTTGGGGGCTTTTTCTTCGTTAGCTTTCTTTTTCATTGGACACTCCATAAAATAAGAACCCATGCTTTCAATCAAAAGCTAGATCCATAAGATAAGATACACCTAATCCTTTGTTATTTTACTAAAAAATAGCTTAAATTCTAATTATAAAATGAGTTTAAAATAAAATTTAAAACCCCCATTTTTTAAAAAATAGGGTTTTAATTGTTTGCGTTTAATAAAAACAAACCTTAAAGCTTATCCACCATGCTTTTTAAGAATTTCGCTGAAGTTTGAGCGCTTTTTTCTAAAAACGCATCAAAGCTCATGCCAGCTTCCTCATCAGCGTTATCGCTAATACTCCTTAACACGCAGCATGGCACGCCAAATTTTTGGCACACAAACGCCACGCTCGCCCCCTCCATTTCCACCGCGCTCGCTTTAAACTCGCTAACTAAAAATTCTTTCCTTTCTTTGCTATGCACAAACTGATCGCCTGATGCGATGATGCCTTCTTTGAGCGCGATATGTTGCTCATTAGCGACTTTTTTAGCCAAAGCGTTCAAACTTTCGCTCGTTTCAATAAAAATCGCGCTTTCGGGGATAAACCCTAAAGGGTGATCAAACGCGCTCAAATCCACATCATGCTGGACTAATTGAGTAGCCACTAACAAATCATTGATTTTTAAATCTTTAACCAAGCTTCCAGCCACCCCACTAAAAAGCACCTTTTGAACGCCAAACGCTAAAATCATGCTCGTTGTGGTTAAAGTGGAATGCACCTTGCCAATCTTGCTATAAGCGACAATGATTTCTTTATCATTATAAACGCCTTTATGGAAAACATTCCCCCCTAAAGGGATCTCTTCAAAACCCACGCCAAACAATTCTAAAATAGGGGTTATTTCTTCTCTCATCGCCCCCAAAATGCCAATTTTTTGCACCATTTTCTCCCCATCACACGTATTCTTCTAAAAATTCAATGGCTTCATCAAGCCCTTTATTATCCCCCACGCTTATGGTAGGCTTGTTGCTTAAGCGCTTGTTAAGCCCCTTTAACACGCTCCCACAGCCTAATTCAAAAAAGACATCCACTCGGTCGTTATTAGATTTCACGCAGTCTTGATAACGCACCGGCTGAGTGAGTTGCAAGCTCAATAATTCAACGGCTTTCGCTTTGTTATGATACGCTTCATTAGTCGCATTGGAGATGATTTCAAAATGGAATTTATCTTTCAGGCTTTTTTCTAGCAATTCCTGGAATTTAAAAATCATAGGCTCTAAAAAAGGGCAATGGCTCGCCACGCTCATTTCTAAAAAAACCACTCTTTTAGCCCCCATTTCCTTTAAAGTCGGCTCTAGGGCTTTCAAATCGTCTTTAACCCCGGCTAAAACCACTTGCATGCCGCCATTGAAATTCGTGCACCACACGTTTTTGGTTCTTTGACACAAGCTTAAAAGGCTTTCTTCAGAAACGCCCAAAACGACCATCATGGATGCATCTTTATTCAGGCACGCTTCTTGCATCATTTTGCCTCTTTGATGCGTGAGTTTAAGGGCTTTTTCAAAATCTAACGCCCCGCTCAAAGACACCGCGCTCACTTCGCCGAGCGAATGCCCTAAAGCGAAAACGGGTTTTAACCCCCCATTTGCTTGCTTGTTGAGTAACTGATAAGCGATATAGCTCACTAGATAAATAGCAGGCTGGGTGTAAGCGCTCTCTTTTAAAAGATCGTTTTCTTCAAAAAGCGTTTTTTTCATATCCACTTTAAGCGCGTTAGAAGCCCTTTCAAACAATTCTTTAGCTAGGGTGTGGCTCTCATAGAACGATTTCCCCATTCCTATACACTGCGAGCCTTGCCCTGGAAATAATAGCGCGTATTGCATGGTTATCCTTTAAATTTTATTAATCCATAATTTAAAATTGTAATATAAAAGCCCTTAGTTTTGTTTAGAAACCATTAAAATTTAAGGTTTATTTTAACTTATTTTTACTATAATTCTACTTTGTGAATGAGGACAGGTGGGTGAGTTGGCTGAAACCACATCCCTGCTAAGGATGCGTAGCCGTCAAGGTTACCGAGGGTTCGAATCCCTCCCTGTCCGCCAGCCTTTTTGCCTTTAAAAACTTTTTGTTTAGAATGTATTAACGAGAGACATATAGTTTCTAAGCATTCCTTTTACGACACTCCTTTTACAGATTTTACAAATACAAAATTTAGGTTGGGTGAAGAGAGACACCCAGCCTAAACCCTATAAGGGTTGTAAAGCACAAAAAATATATAATTAAAGAAAGACATTAAAGCGGAGCAAAAATGAAAAACCATCTGCCTTTTGATACTTTTTTAGAAAGCCTTAAGACAAGCAATCGAACTTTAGATTTTTTCACCGATTGGCAAAAGTGCCTCAAAAATAAAAATGAAATAAGTATCGCTTTAAACCACTTGAATTTTTTACTTGGGAAAGATACAAAAGAACTTAAAAATTGCATTAAAACACTTTTTAAAGAATACCCCAAAGCTTTTAATGTTTTAAATATTCTCATTGCTGTGAGGGATAAAGATGATATAGTGCGTGATGCTAATGGTAATTTTTATCCCTTATATTCTTATTTTGAAGATGGTGAAAAAGTTTATGAGTTTATTTGTCAAACGGGGTTGGAGCAAATTTTTTGCAACAGAAACATTAAAGATTTAAATGATTTTGTTTTTGGTGTAGAAGTGGGGCTTGATAGCAATGCAAGAAAAAATCGCAGTGGAAAGGCTATGGAAAATCATCTTAGCGGTCTTTTTGTCCAAGCCCAATTAAATTTTAAAGAACAAGTAGATATTAGAGAATTTGAGGATTTATGCCAAGCTTTTGGAAATGATATTAAAAAATTTGATTTTGTTGTTTGTGGTAAAGATAAAACTTATTTTATAGAAGCTAATTTTTATACCATTAGTGGGAGTAAGCTTAATGAAGTCGCAAGATCCTATCAAGACTTAGCTTTAAAATTTGAAGCATTCCCCAATTACGAATTTATTTGGATAACCGATGGCACAGGTTGGCTGGACGCTAAAAGCAAACTCCAAGAAGCTTACAAATCTGTGGAGATCTACAATTTGAGCAATGTAAATGATTTTATATCAAAGGTGCAAAAATGGTAATCGCGCATTCTAATGAAATCGCACGCCCCATATTCACAAGCCAAGACCAGCTTTTCACCCTTTATCAAGGGGATTGCAATGAGGTTTTGCCCCAATTTGAAAATGCTTTTGATTTGATTTTTGCCGATCCGCCTTATTTCCTTTCTAATGACGGCTTAAGCATACAGAGCGGTAAAATCGTGAGCGTCAATAAAGGCGATTGGGATAAAGAAAATGGGATTAACGATATTGATGAGTTTAATTACCAGTGGATCAACAACGCCAAAAAGGCTTTAAAAAATACAGGGAGTCTTTTAATCAGCGGGACTTACCACAATATCTTTTCTTTGGGGCGCATTTTACAAAAATTGGATTTTAAGATCTTAAACCTCATCACTTGGCAAAAAACCAACCCTCCTCCCAATTTCAGCTGCCGTTATTTGACGCATTCAGCTGAGCAAATCATTTGGGCGAGAAAAAGCCACAAACACAAGCATGTTTTTAACTATGAGGTTTTAAAAAAGATCAATAACGATAAACAAATGCGTGATGTGTGGAATTTCCCAGCGATCGCTCCTTGGGAAAAAGTTAATGGCAAGCACCCCACTCAAAAACCTCTCGCGTTGTTGGTGCGCTTGCTTTTAATGGCGAGCGATGAAAATTCCCTCATTGGCGATCCTTTTAGTGGGAGCTCCACCACAGGCATTGCGGCCAATCTTTTGAAAAGGGAATTTATCGGCATAGAAAAAGAAAGCGAATTTATCAAAATATCCATGAACAGAAAATTAGAATTAGACGCTCGCTATCAAGAGATACGATCTAAAATCAAAGATTTAAATCTTATAAGCCCCTTTTTTAAGCCGCTTTAAGCGTTATACTTTTGGGATTTTACCTCAAAATGGGATTCTATTTTCACCCATTCCTTACAAAGGATATTTTCATGCCCAAAAAGCCAGTGTTTGGGGCCAATAATGATTTTTTCTGGATTTTTTATCAAATAAGCCGCCCACCAGCTATAAGTGCTATTAGCGATAATGCCATGCTGACAAGATTGCATGAGCAGCATGTCCCAATACGCCTCTTCTTCTTTATCCCTAGTGGTCATGTCCATAAAAGGGTAGCCAAGATCAAGATTTTGCGTGAATTTTAAGTCTTCGCAAAACACAAAAAGCTCCATGTTTGGCACGCGCTTTGCCATATACTCAAGCGCCTTTTTTTGATAATCAATACCAATCTGACAGCCAATCCCCACATAATCCCCTCTTCTTATATGCACAAACACGCTGTTTTTAGCGGCTAAAATCAAAGCAAGCTTGCGGTGGTATTCTTCCTCTTTTTTTATTATTTCCATTTTCGGGGGGGGGGTAGGGTGAAGGTTTGTTTGATTAAAGGGGATATAGCATCAAAATATCGTGGATCTTGGAAATAGCCAAAAAAATAAGTCAAGCGGCTTGGCTTTAATAATTTAGGCTCGTATTCAAAAACGATTTCTTTGCTCACCCTATCAAACCCCATGCATTTGAGCGCGTCTCTTACTAGCTTGGGGAGGTGTTGCATTTTAGCTATAGCGATTTCTTTTTCACTCGCATAGGGCAAATCAATAGGGAAAAGCTCTAATTGCATTTTCCTATTGCTCCAATCAAAAGAAGTAGTATCCAATAGCACAGGCGTATTAGAGTGTTTTTGCAAACTTTTAGCGAAAGCGTATTGAAACATTTGATTCCCAAGCCCCCCGCAAATTTGCACCACCTTAAAAGCCATTCAATCCCTTTATATTGTCAAATAAAACGCTCATTTTAGCTCATTTTAAAGCCCTTTTTCAATAAAAGCCTAAAAAACGGGGCAAGTAACGCTTTCAAATCATTTGAATTTTTTATTTGAAAAAGACGCGTATGAGGGTTCTAGCAAGCGTTCTTGGTATTCTAAAAGAATCCTGTCTTCGCTATTGAGCGAGTAGGCTTCATCGTATTTGCGCTTGATGATGCCCTTTAAAATGGTGTGCTGGACTTGGTATTTATCTTCTTTAAGCATTTCATCTACTAAAGCGTAAAGCTGAATGTCTTGAATGAGTAAATCTGAAATTTTAACGCTCTCTTTATCAAACAATTCTTCATTAGTGCAATATTCATTCACTAAAATAAGCACTCGGTTATACACATCCGATGCGATTTTAGCGTTTAGGGTTCTATAAATGTAATCTTTGATTTTTTTGAGTTGCTCTTCTAAATCTTCACTGGCCTTGCTCGCTAAGGCTAGAATGCTTAAAATTTGAACTAGAGTCATCATTTTATGACTTAAAGAGCGGGTGCGCCATTTAATGAGAAGACGCATGAAATAAGACATTTTGACAGAAAGGCTACAAGGGAGGGTGTTTTTCTTGGGTTTTGGCATGCTCAGTTTCTTTTAAAAAAGGATTTTGTGGTTTAATTATATAATTTTAAAATTAAATCTAGGAGTAAAGAGATGAAAACATTCAAAAAAGGCGTGGTCTTAGACGCTAAAAGCGTAGGGTTAAAAGCGCTAGAAGTTTTAAAAGAAGTAGCGGATTTTGATTTTTATGAGGTTACTTCGCCCAGTCAAATCGTTGAACGATCAATTGAAGCTGAAATAATGGTGTTGAATAAAGTCGTTATCACCCAAGAGGTTTTAAGCCAATTGCCTAAACTCAAACTCATTTGCATCACCGCTACAGGCACGGATAATGTGGATATAAAAAGCGCGAAAGCTTTAGGCATAGAAGTCAAAAATGTGAGTGCTTATTCTACAGAATCTGTAGCCCAGCACACTTTAGCGTGCACGTTGTCTTTGTTGGGGAGGATCAATGATTACGATCGTTATTGCAAAAGCGGGGAATATAGTCAAAGCGATATTTTTACGCACATTAGCGGTATGAAAATGGGGCTTATTAAAGGGGGTCAATGGGGGGTTATTGGTTTAGGCGCAATCGGTAAAAGAGTCGCCAAGCTCGCCCAAGCTTTCGGGGCAAAGGTGGTGTATTATTCCCCTAAAGATAAAAAAGAAGAGTATGAGCGCTTGAGTTTAGAGGAATTGCTTAAAACAAGTGATATTATCAGCATTCATGCCCCCTTAAATGAAAGCACGCGCGATTTAATCGCTCTCAAAGAATTGCAAAGCCTAAAAGATGGGGCGATTTTAATCAATGTGGGGCGTGGGGGCATTGTGAATGAAAAGGATTTGGCTTTAACTTTAGAAACCAAAGATTTGTATTACGCGAGCGATGTGTTTGTGAAAGAGCCTTTTGAAAAAGATCATGCGTTTTTGAACCCAAAGATCCAAAATAAATTGCTTTTAACCCCCCATATCGCATGGGCGTATAGCGACAGCTTGAAAACCTTAGTAGAAAAAACCAAAGAAAATATCCAGGATTTTTTAGCTTCTCAAAAATAAACGCAAAAAAAAGGGGTTTAATTGTTGGGTTTTTTCCCCACTTTTCCCCCCTTTTGCCATAAAGTGAAACCGCCCCTTTCTAAAGAAAGGAGCTTCCTAACTAAAGCATTCCATTGAATGCTAACACGAAAGGCTTTGTTCTTTAAAGTCTGCATGGATATTTCCTACCCCAAAAAGACTAGAGATATTTTAACCTATTTTAGCTTTAAATATAGCCTAATGGCTATGCACTTACATCTTGTGCCCTAAAGGACGGAGTTTTTCGTGCTAGTGGGATAAAATCTAAAAAATGGGGTAAGGTTCAATCGTTTTTAACCCAATTAAGAAAAAACCTTTGGGTGGATTGGTCCAAAGGCTTTTATTAAATGGGGATGATTACATCTTAGAAATATCAATTTTAAAGGTGTGGATTTCATCTTCTAAAAAGACTTTAATCACCACCACGCCCGGGGTTTTAAGGTTTTTGGTATCCACTACCACAAACCCTCCTTTAGCCTTATTTTCAACATTAAGGGTATTGTTTTTAAGGTAGTTGATCGCTAGGATTTTCAAAGCCTGGCGGCTTTCTTGCATGACTTCTTGTTCTTCCACATCGTCCATCATCATCATGCCAAAGCCTGGCCCATACATGCCCATTCCCCCATACATCATGCCGTTATACGCTAAAAATCCCCCTTGCCCGTAATAAAACATGGGTGGGGTGATCATGTTAACATTATCAATAGGGGTGGTCGGCACGGCAATATTGAAGCTTTGCAAAATGCCCTCAAAATCAAAACTGGATTTCATCACCTGTCTTAGGCTTAAAACTTGTAGGTTTGTTTGGTTGATAGACACTGAAATGGCCTTACGACTAAACACCACAGGATTTCCCTCTAAAACTTGCGCCGCTACATACAGCACCAAGGGGGATTCGTTCAAGCCTTTTAACTTGCTTTGAGCGATTTCTAGTTGGACTTTAGATTTGGCTTGCGTGGAAGTCATCACTTGAATCCCATTATTATAGGATGTAACATGTTCAGGCGTGATCTTGTAGCTTGCGCAAGCGCTCATCAGTAAGGCTACCGCTACTAAAACGATTTTTCTCATTAAAATCCCTTTCATTAAAGTTTAATCTCCGTTTAGAATTTTCTTATTATAGTGTAGTTTGACTTAAAATTGACACTTTATTAGGCATAATGGCTTAAAAAAGATTAATGAATGCTTTCTAACCACAAAAGAATAGAAGATTTGATCTCATTGAGCTTTAAAACTTCTTGGTGCTTGATCTCTCTTTCAAACAAATCATCAAGGCGCTTGCTATCCGGAGTGTTGTAGTTGTTTTTTAGCGCTTCTAGGGCGGTTTTATCGTCTTTTTTTTGCTCGTTTAGGGCTAAAAGGGTGGTGCTGGGGAATTTTTCATAAGAAGCGGTGGAAGAAACAAGGGTTTTTTCGTTGGTTTTTAAGCTGGCGTTTAAGGCGGTGGCGGTGTGGGGGTCAATCAAGTATTGGTGCTCTGCATAAACTTCTTGAATTGTTTTCAAGCAATCCCCGTCTAAACAGCTCGCGCAAGAAAAATGCTCTTGTAAAAGGGCTAATTCTTTAGGTTTTAATTCATAAAATTTCTCTTCTTCTAAAGCTTGCATCAATTCCAGCGTGCGTTCAAACCCAAAAAGATCAAAAAGCACCCTTTCCACATTGGAGCTTTTTAAAATATCCATAGCCGGAGAGAAAGTTTGTTTCAATGAGCGCTTGGTTAAATCGTAACGGCCTGTTTCTATAAACTCCCTTAAAACATCATTGCTATTGGTTACCACCTTGATTTTAGCGATATTTAAGCCCATTTTTTTAGCATAAAACGCCCCTAATGCATTCCCAAAATTACCGCTCGGTATGGCTAGGGTGATTTTTTCTTTAGAATTGATCGCACCTTTTTTATACAACTCTAAAAAGCCCCAAATGTGATAGACAACTTGAAAAGCGATGCGCCCAAAATTCACGGAATTAGCCACGCTCAATTTTAATTGGTGCGTTTTTAGAGCTTCGTTAAAATCATCGTCTTTTAAAAGGTTTTTGAGCGCGTTTTGCGCATCATCAAAATCCCCGCTGATCCCAAACACTTTTAAATTGCTAGCGTTTTGGGTAACCATTTGGAGTTTTTGGACTAAACTTGTGCCGTCTTTGGGATATAAACACACCACAAAAACATTAGGCATGTTCGCCAAACTTTCCAAAGTCGCAGGGCCGGTATCCCCGCTTGTAGAAACGAGCATCAAATACTTTTCATTTTTTCCTACCGCTAGGTTAGAAAACAAGCTCGCTAAAGGCTGCAATGCCATGTCTTTAAACGCTAGGCTAGGCCCATGGTAGAGCTCTTGGACAAAAAGTCTTTCATTGAGTGCAAAAATAGGGGCTGGATTTTTAGGGTTATCAAAATTTTCATAGCGTTTTAAAGCGTCTGCCAATAAACCTTTAGAAACTTCTAAACCCAATCGTTCAAACACGCATTCTACTAGCTCGTTATAGCTCAGATTCAAACAATCTTGCCATTCTAATGTTTCAAAACGCTCTAAAGTGTAAAGCCCGCCTTTAGGGGCGTTAGGGTTTAGTATCGCTTCAATAAAATCAATCTTTCTTTCTTTCAAAGAGCGCGTAGGGACAAAAGGCATCATTCTTCCTTACCATAATTTTTAGCCATAGCATACCCTAAAAGAACGAATGCAAGCTTAAAATGGTTTTTTAAGGGGAATGAATAACGATCTCTTTGATCGGTTTAATTTTTAATTTATTATTATAAGACTATAATTGAGCCTAAATTTTTGTCAAAAAGATATTGGCAAAGAGATATTTCATCATAATGGGGTTGTGTTTTGTCTAAAGGTTTGAGTATCGGTAATAAAATCATAGTGTGGGTGGCGTTGATTGTGATCGTGTGCGTGAGCATTTTAGGGGTGTCCTTAAACAGCAGGGTGAAAGAGATTTTAAAAGAAAACGCTTTGCATTCCATGCAAGATAGCTTGCATTTTAAGGTTAAGGAAGTCCAAGGGGTTTTGGAAAACACTTATACGAGCATGGATATTGTCAAAAAAATGCTCCCTAAAGACACCAAGAAAGAAATCAAAATCCACTTGTTAAAAAACTTCATTTTAGCCAATTCGCATGTCGCTGGGGCGGGCATCTTTTTTAAAGACCGAGACGATTTAAAGTTAACGCTTTTAAGGGATAATGATGCGATCAAGCTAATGGAAAATCAAACATTAGGGAATAACCCTTTAATGCAAAAAGTGATGAAAACTAAAGAAACCGCTAAAAGCTTGCCTTATTACAGGAAAATGCCTGATGGCAAGGAAGTCTATGGGGTTGATATTCTTTCACCTTTATTGAATGAAAACACGCAAGAAGTGGTGGGGGCTTTGAATATTTTCCTTTCCATTGACAGCTTCAGTAATGAAATCACTAAAAACAGGAGCGATTTGTTTTTAATTGGCATCAAGGGTAAAGTGCTTTTGAGCGCGAATAAGAGTTTGCAAGACAGGTCCATCACCGAAATTTATAAAAGCGTGCCTAAAGCCGTTAACGAAGTGATGGCGATTTTAGAAAATGGCTCTAAAGCGACTTTAGAATACTTAGATCCTTTCAGCCATAAGGAAAATTTTTTAGCCGTTGAAACCTTTAAAATGCTAGGCAAAAATACAACCGGGGATAATTTGAATTGGATGATCGCTTTAATCATTGAAAAAGATAAGGTCTATGAGCAAGTGGGATCGGTGCGTTTTGTGGTGGTGATAGCGAGCGCGATCATGGTGTTAGCTTTAATCGTAGCGATCACCCTCTTAATGCGAGCGATTGTGAGCAATCGTTTAGAAATCGTTTCTAGCACCTTGTCTCATTTCTTTAAATTGTTGAACAATCAAGCCCATTCTAGCGATATTAAATTGGTTGAAGCCAAGTCTAATGATGAACTAGGGCGCATGCAAACAGCGATCAATAAAAATATCTTGCAAACCCAAAAAATCATGCAAGAAGACAGGCAAGCCGTCCAAGACACCATTAAAGTGGTTTCAGATGTGAAAGCAGGGAATTTTGCAGTGCGCATCAACGCTGAACCCGCAAGCCCTGATTTAAAAGAACTAAGGGACGCTTTAAATGGGATCATGGATTATTTGCAAGAAAGCGTAGGCACTCACATGCCAAGCATTTTTAAAATCTTTGAAAGCTATTCTGGTTTGGATTTTAGAGGGCGGATCCAAAATGCTTCGGGTAGGGTGGAATTGGTTACCAACGCTTTAGGGCAAGAAATCCAAAAAATGCTAGAAACTTCGTCTAATTTTGCCAAAGATTTAGCGAACGACAGCGCGAATTTGAAAGAATGCGTGCAGAATTTAGAAAAGGCTTCAAATTCCCAACACAAAAGCTTGATGGAAACTTCCAAAACGATAGAAAACATCACCACTTCCATTCAAGGCGTGAGCTCTCAAAGTGAAGCCATGATTGAGCAAGGGCAAGACATTAAAAGCATTGTAGAAATCATTAGAGATATTGCCGATCAAACGAATTTACTAGCCCTAAACGCCGCTATTGAAGCCGCAAGAGCCGGCGAGCATGGGAGAGGTTTTGCAGTGGTGGCTGATGAGGTGCGAAAGCTCGCTGAAAGGACGCAAAAATCGCTCAGTGAGATTGAAGCCAACATTAATATTTTAGTTCAAAGCATTTCAGACACGAGCGAGAGCATTAAAAACCAGGTTAAAGAAGTAGAAGAGATCAACGCTTCTATTGAAGCCTTAAGATCGGTTACTGAGGGCAATCTAAAAATCGCTAGCGACTCTTTAGAAATCAGTCAAGAAATTGACAAAGTCTCTAACGATATTTTAGAAGACGTGAATAAAAAGCAGTTTTAATGCTCATTCATATTTGCTGCTCGGTGGATAACCTTTATTTTTTAAAAAAAGCCAAAGAGGCTTTTGCGGGTGAAAAAATTATAGGGTTTTTTTATAACCCCAATATCCACCCTTATAGCGAATATTTGTTGCGTTTAGAAGATGTGAAGCGCACTTGCGAGATGCTAGAAATTGAACTGATTGAAGGCGATTATGAATTAGAAAAGTTTTTAGATAAAGCTAAAGGTAAGGAATTGTTAGGGGAAAAAAGCGAACGCTGTTTTGAATGCTTTGATTTGCGCTTAGAAGCGAGCGCTTTAAAAGCCTTTGAGTTGGGGGAAGAAAAATTCACCACCACCTTACTCACAAGCCCTAAAAAAGACCCTAACCAGCTCATCGCTAAAGGGCAACACATCGCGCAAAGGCACAATTTGGAATTTATCGTGTTTAAAAACGATAATTTTGAACATTTTAAAAGCGAGTTGGATTTAAATTTGCAAGCTTTGGCGAGAGAAAACGAGCTTTACAGGCAAAATTATTGCGGTTGTCAATTCGCTTTAAAAATCCAAAAAGAATCCCAAAACAGAAGCCCCTTTGAACTTTACTCGCCCCTAAAACGCCAGATTTTACCCGCAAGCATTGAAGAGAGGACGCAAGTTTTTAGGGAATTAGAAACAGCTAAAAAAAATAACGACAAGCCTTTTTTAGCCCAAAAAACGATTGCAACTTACCGCTTATTGAATGGAGGCGTATGGCTTTCTAAAAATTCAAACCCCTTGAATTGCTACATTTTAGCGCGCTCTAAAAGTAAGGCTAGAGTGAGGATCAATGATCTGAGATGGGTTTTTTCCCAACGCTTAAAAGTGGTGGTGGGCTATAGTCAAAGAGATGAAACTTTGTTTTTAACTTTAGAAAGCCTTAATATACTCATGGCAAAACGCTACGACAATTTAAAGGATCTCAACCTCAACCCCTTAAGTTATGAAGAAGAGTTGTTTTTAAGGGCGTTAGTGAGCGGGAGCGAGAGCCTTAACCCTATCATCGTGCTAGAAGAATGCATAGAAAAAACCCTTTTTGTAGAAATCAAAAGCGTGTTTCAAGAAGAAAAGGTGTTTTATTTGCTGTAAGCTAAACTTTAATTAGGCGATAAATTCTTGTAATGAAAAATGATTAAAGTTGGCTTTAGTTATCCATGCTTGATGGGAACAAAACCTCAATAAATTGTATTTTAAAATATAGCGTTGCGTGTAAGTAGGGGTTATAGTAAAAACATGCAAGTAATTTAAAGTTAATTTAAGATAATTAGGCACAATACATTAAAAAAATTAAGGTTGTATTTGAAAACTCTGTTTGTTGTTTATCTCTTTTTATCGTTGAACCCACTCTTTTTAGAAGCTAATGAAATCACTTGGTCTAAATTCTTGGAAAACTTTAAAAACAAGAATGATGACGACAAACCTAGACCCCTAATTGTTGATAAAAACAATGAAAAACAGAAAACCCTAGACAAAAACCAGCAAATTTTAAAAAGGGCTTTAGAAAAAAGCCTTAAATTCTTTTTCATTTTTGGATACAACTATTCGCAAGCCACTTTTTCAACTTCTAATCAAAGCTTGACTTTTGTAGCCAATAGCATAGGGTTTAACACCGCTACCGGTTTAGAGCATTTTTTAAGAAACCACCCTAAAGTCGGTTTTAGAATCTTTAGCGTCTATAACTATTTCCATTCTGTTTCGCTCTCTCAGCCCCAAATCCTAATGGTGCAAAATTATGGGGGCGCGTTAGATTTTTCTTGGATTTTTGTAGATAAAAATATTTATCGTTTTAGGAGTTATTTGGGTATCGCTTTAGAACAAGGGGTGTTGTTAGTGGATACGATTAAAACCGGTGCGATCACAACCATCATTCCCAGAACCAAAAAAACCTTTTTCCAAGCCCCTTTGCGTTTTGGTTTTATCGTGGATTTTATCGGCTATTTGTCCTTGCAGTTAGGGATTGAAATGCCTTTAGTGAGGAATGTTTTTTACACCTACAACAACCATCAAGAAAGATTCAAGCCACGATTTAACGCTAATCTTTCTTTAATCGTTTCGTTTTAGCCCCCTTTTCCCCTTTTAAATAGGCCCATGATTTTCCTAGGGTATTTTAAAAGCATGGAAAAAACATTCGTTTGAATGCCGTTTTCTTTACATGCTCTTATGTTTTCTTTATTCCTTAATAAAAGGCTTTTAAACCCATTCGTGCTAACCCCACCGGTGCGCATCACCACTAACACTTCTTTCAAATAAGAAAAGCTTATTTTTTGCACCACAAACAAGCGGATGATCATCTCAAAATCCGCTGAAATCTTATAATCGGTTTTGTATAAGCCGTAGCGTTCATGAATGGCTTTTTTAACAAAGAGCGTGGGGTGTGCTGGCACCACGCCATAAAGCAAGGTTTTAGGGCTAAACTCTCCGCTTTCATAATAACGGACCACTTTTTCTAAACGATCCGGTTTGACAAAAACTAGATCCGCATACACGCTATCGCAATTTTTGTTTTCAAACTCATGCACCACTTTTTCTATTACAAACTCATCTTTGTAAAAATCATCGCTATTCAATAAAGCGATAATATCCCCACTGGAGCGCCTTATGCCCTTATTCATAGCGTCATAAATGCCCTTATCTTTTTCACTCACCACGCAAGCGATTTTGTCCCTGTATTTTTGAATGATTTCTAAAGTGCTATCCGTGCTAGATCCGTCTATAATAATGTATTCAATGTTTTTATAAGTTTGATGAAGCACGGAAAGAATGGTGTCTTCAATGGTTTTTTCGCTATTAAAACACGCCGTGATCACAGAAACTTTTAACAATCCAACCCTTTTTTGATAAACTCCCCCCTGATTAAGTTTTAAACAAATTCACCTGTTTGTCTAAATTCATGGTCGTTCCACTCACATGCGTAGCGATGTTTAAAATATCTGAAGAATCCGCTAAAGTCTTAGAAGCCACTTTTTCCACTTCTGCAAAATCGCTTACCATAGCTTCAATTTGGTGTCCGGATTTGGCGTAATCGTCCATGCTTTGATTGCTGTCTGACACGACTGAGCTTAAATTAGAACTCATTTTTTCGTAAGTTTCTTGCACGCTTTTACTCATATCGCTCAAGCGTTCCATTTTTTGCGAATTGAGATTCATTTGCGAACTCACATCATTGATTTCTTGGACAATCACCATGATAGTGGAATTGATTTCGGCTAAAGACTTTTGAGTGCGCCCAGCTAAATTCCTAACTTCATCAGTCACCACCGCAAAGCCTCTGCCATGCTCGCCGGCCCTTGCGGCTTCAATAGCGGCATTTAGGGCTAATAGATTCGTCTGATCGGCAATATCATTGATAATATCCAAAATGGATTTGACATCATCAGCGTTACGGCTTAGCTGCTCCACTTTACTAGAGAGTTCCTCTTCAGTGTGCGCACTCTCTGTGATTTGAGAAAATAAATCCCCGATCGCATCCTTGCTCTCTTTGACAAGCCCTTGCGTTTCAATCAAACGCTTCCTTAACCCTTGAGACTGCTCTATAGAAGTATTCATCATGCTCGCTACATCAGTGGCTTTATTTTTTACGGAATTTAGGGTGGTTGAGGAATCTTTCATGCTCTTTTGGGTTTCTTGCGCGATTTGGACCAATTTATCCATTGAAGTTTTATTGGAAGTGGAAATCCCTTTAATCTCTTCCATAATCAAGCGGGCGTTTTCCACAAACAAATTGACCCCACGGCCCACTTGCGAGATTTCATCGTTGCGATCACCCACATCAATTTTGACCCTCAAATCCTTATCCCCATGGCTAAAAGCGTTGATTTTAAGGACCAGTTCATCAATGCGTTTCACGATCCTTAATTTAGCGTATATGAGCGTCAAAACCACTAACGCTATCGTCGCTGTCAGTATCCAAAGGAATAATTTTGTGGTGTTTTCACTGAAAACCTTACCCACGCCTTCTGTGATCGCTTGATTTTCGGTGTTAATGTCAGTGTAATAGGAAGTCGCTGCGATCACCATTTGAGACACCTCATCATAATGCGAGTAGGCGAATTTTTTCTCCGGCACGCCCCCATCGTATTTAGGCATTTTATAATAAGTGTAGCCTCCCCCTTTTTTAGCCGCCTCCAAATACCCCCTAACATAATACACCCCATCAACGCTTTGCAAACCAAGCCCTGATTGGCCCACGGTTTTAGGATTGACCGGATCAAACAGCACCACCCCGTTTTTATCCACCACCACCATATAAATCATGCCCTTATCGTCGTTGATGAGTTTGAAATAATCCAACGCCATTTTTCTTGCAGTAGCATTGTCAAAATTTTTGTAATACCCATGAATGCCCTGTTCAAGAAGCTCCGTCATGTAAGCGAGCGTTTTTTCACGCTTTTTGTATTGCCCGGTTTCTAAATGCTCCATGAGTTGCGCTAACACATCTTTTTGCATGACCTTCACAAAACCAATAAAAAGCCCCCCTAAACCCAAAAGAGCGGCTAACACAACCAGCATGATACGAGTCCCTAACGAAGCAAACATTGAAGAAAACATCATTTATCTCCTAATAAATCATTTTTAAGTCAAACCCTAATTTGAGAGTTTAGCCTCCAAATGTACCCCCCCCCCCCGAAAAATGAGAAGAGACACAAAATAAAATTAAAACCCGGTTGTTTGAAAACGAAACAAAGAACAAACAAGCCAAAATTATAGAACACCCTTTTTTAAGTTAGGCTTAAAAACAAAATAATAAAAATAAAAAATCTTATTTCACTTCACTCTCTTTAATAGATTTGACATTCAAAGTCCTCCCATCTTTTGAAGTGGGGATTTTGATGCTCCCCTCTTTTAATTTTTCTGCCAATCTTTCCAACAACGGGTTTTTAAAATCGTAGTGGATGATTTCCCAGTTATGTTCCAGTTCAGGGGTTACTTTTGCGCCTTTTTTTTCAGTGATGTATTTAATAATCAAATCTCGTATTTGCCCGTTATCTTGCAGTTCATCGTAAGAATCATAATACCTATCAGCGTTTGTAACCAGCTTTAAAGTCGTGGATAATGTCCCAAATCGGTAATTGTTGATCGCTAATTTGTATGTTGCTTTAGGGTCAATGGGTTTGTTGTTAATCATAGGATTAACGATTCTTTGCCCGGCAGGTTTGGTAACATCAACTTGGTATTTCACGCCAGAAAACATATCAAAATTATAGCCGCGAATGTTTTCATTAAAACTGATTGTCAAATCCCCTGGTTGCAACTGATTGTAAAATCGGTATGACCATTCCATGTATTTCAACAGGTTTTCACCCGTTATACGCACTCCAATGAGCGTATTAGCGAACTTGTAAATATAGGCGACATCTTTTCTTTTGAAAGGCCCTTTTTTCAAATTCGCCCCAAAATTGAACAAGGCTGCCGCTGAAACATCGGCTTTGGCGTAATATTTTTGGACTTTATTGATCAATTCTATCACCGGTGTTTCTTGCAAGGCGGCGGTTGGCATCGTAGTGATTTTTTCTTCTCCTGTGATAAAATCAGGCCTGTCAATAAAGGTTTTTGTAACTTCGCCAACCACTTCATTAGCGTATTCTTTTGATTTTTTATCCACGTATTCGTATTTTTTCGCTAATTCTTCATCTTCTGGAATATCTTTAGTGGGTAAATTTTCAGTCGTTACGATTTTTTTCTTCGTCTTAGTGTCAAACACCACCACGCCCTTTGCCAGATAAGCCCCATACGCTCCAGGCTCAATGGTATGCACTTTCCCTACTTTGGTGTTATAAACCGCATGCTCATGCCCGGCAAAAATGATGTCAAATTGCGGGAATTTTTTCGCTAAATCCGGTATCCCATCGCCACCTTTCTCATCTTCTCGCCCCAAATGAAAAGCGCCAATCAAAATATCATACTTCCCTTTCAGCTCTTTCAAGGTCTTTTTCAACGCTTCTTCAGCGTCCAAAAACTTCAAGCCTGCAAAATGTTCAGGCGTAGCGGCCTCCCAAGTTGGGATGTGCGGCACCACATACCCCACAACTGCCACCCTCACGCCATCAATTTTTTTAATCATATAAGGCTTCACAAACGGCTTATTGTCCGCAATTTTGATAATATTCGCGTTCACGACACCGCCATTAAATCCCTTAATATTTTTCTCTAAAAAATCTTTACTGAAATTAAACTCGTGATTGCCAAGCACACGAACATCAAATTTCAAATCGTTTTCGGCTCTAACTAGCGGGTGGATAGGCTCATCGTTAAACAACTCCGCGCTATTACCCTGCAACAAATCCCCGCTGTCAATCAAAACCACATTTTTATTCTCAGCCCTCTGTTTTTTGATTAAAGTCGCAATCCTTGTCAAGCCGTTATTGGGTTTTTGTTCACCAACCGCATAATCATACGAAAAAAGCCGCCCATGAATGTCTGAAGTTTCTAAAAACACTATTTTGACTTCTTTTGCAGATATTGAAAGTGTTAGCGTTAAAAAGATGACCAAAATCCATTTTCTCATTGAAATCCTTCCATAAAAAGAGATTCATAACATTAATTTTTACATAATATTAACACTGATACGATGGTTTTTGATTGGCATTTAACGCTTATGGGCAAAATGGGTAAGGGGGTAGGGGAATAAAATCATTCCCCCATTCATCAAACCCCCACTTCAGACCATTCAGCGCGTTTGTCTAAAAAAGCGCGCGCTAAATTCTGTGCGCCCTCTAAAGTGTGGTTAGCCGCCCAACCGCATTGCTTTTCATTGCTAGCAGGCACTTCTTTAGCTTTCAACACATCTTGCATCGTCTTTTCTAAAACCTCTAAAATCTCTGTGTAATTGTCATGGTTTAACACCGTGAGATAAAACCCCGTTTGGCAACCCATAGGCGACCAATCCACGACATAATTGGCATGGTTGCGGATAATTTCAGCGACTAAATGCTCTAAAGAGTGTAGGCTTGGCATGTCCATGTGATCCTTATTGGGCTGCTTGAAGCGCACATCGTATTTGACAATCACATCCCCATTAGCACCCTTTTTGCGATCAGCGATACGCACATAAGGGGCTTTGACTTTGGTGTGATCCAAATTAAAACTCTCTACATTCATTTTCATGTTTTTAACTCCTTTAGTTTATAGATTATAATAAAAACTTTAGCTTATTTTAGCGAACGCTTGCTCTAAATCTTCTAACAAATCCTGTTCATGCTCAATCCCCACAGACAAACGCACCAAACCATCTCTAATCCCTGCAGCTTCTCGTTGCGCTTTAGGGATACACGCATGGGTCATAAATGCCGGAATCCCTACCAAGCTTTCCACCCCGCCCAAACTCTCGCCTAAAATGAATAATTTAAGGCTTTCTACAAAAAGAGCCGCCTCGCTGTCGTTTTTGAGAGTGAAAGAGAGCATCCCGCTAAAGCCACGCATTTGGGCTTTGGCTAGCTCGTAATTAGGGTGAGTGGGCAAACCCGGGTAATAAACCTTTTCTACTTTAGGGTGTTTTTCTAAAAACTCAGCCACGCAAAGAGCGTTTTTTTGATGGGCTTGCATGCGTAATCCTAGCGTTTTAATCCCTCTTTGCAACAGCCAGCTGTCTTGAGGGCCTAAAACCCCACCGATAGCGTTTTGGAAAAAAGCGATCTCTTGGGCTAGCGCTTCATTATTGGTGGTTACAAGCCCAGCGACCACATCGCTATGCCCGCCTAAGTATTTTGTGCCGCTATGCACCACAATGTCCGCTCCCAAAAGAAGCGGGTTTTGGCAATAGGGGGTGGCAAAGGTGTTATCCACGATAGTGAGCAAGCCATGATCTTTAGCGACACTAGCGCATTGTGCTAAATCCGTGATTTTAAGCAAGGGGTTACTAGGGGTTTCTAAATAAAGGGCTTTGGTGTTTTGCTTGATAGCCTTTTTGATTTGTGATAGATCGCTAGTGTCTATAATGGTGCAAGAAAGCCCGTTTTTGACAAGCACTTTATTAAACAAACGGAAAGTCCCCCCATAAACATCATCGCCCAATAACACATGATCGCCTGATTGCAAGAGAGAAAAAACGGCGTGGATCCCAGCTAATCCAGAGGCAAAAGCAAACCCCTTAACCCCCCCTTCTAAATCGGCGATGAGTTCTTCTAAAGCAAAGCGTGTGGGGTTGCCTGAGCGAGAGTATTCATAGCCCTTGTGGCGGCCTATGGCGTCTTGGCGGTAGGTGGAAGTTTGATAAATAGGCACGCTCACCGCCCCTGTTGTGGCGTCCTCACTAATACCCCCATGGATTAATTTGGTTTGCATGCGCATGGTTTTTCCTTTTTTTATTGAATTTTTTATGAATAAATACCTTTAGAAAGATAACGATCGGCAACATCCGGGAAAATGGTTAAAACCTGGCTGCCTTCGGGGAGGCGTTGCACCTCTTTTAATGCAGCTGCAAAAGCTGCCCCGCTAGAGCTCCCCACTAATAAGCCGTTTTTCTTGGCCAACTTCCTAGTGTAGCTAAAACCCTCTTTATCTGAAATCGTTTCAAAGCCATCAATATCCAAGTTTGCAAAAAAAGGAGGGATGAACTCCACGCCAATGCCCTCAATTTCATGAGGCCCAGGCTCTCCCCCATTCAAAATAGAACCCTCCGGCTCCACCCCAATCAAGCGGATATTAGGAATGCGTTCTTTCAAATATCTAGCTGTGCCCGCAAAAGTGCCACCGCTCCCTATCCCGGCTACAAAGCTCGTAAGGTTTGTGCCTAATTCTTGGAAAATCTCAGGGGCTAGGGTGTGGTAGTAAGTGGCAGGATTATCAGGGTTTTCAAATTGCAAGGGCAAATAGCTATCAGGGATACTTTCGGCTAGCTCTTTACTTTTTTTAATGGCACCAGAAATCCCCTCGCTAGTAGGCGTGTTGATTACTTTAGCCCCCAAAGCTCTCATGATTTGCTGTTTTTCTATGCTGAATTTTTCCGGGACAACAAAGATGGTTTTGAGATGGTGCTTGAGTGCCACTAAGGCTAGAGCGATGCCGGTATTGCCTGCGGTAGGCTCAATGATGGTTGTTTTAGAAGTGATTTTGCCCGTTTTAAACCCTTCTTCTATAAGGTATTGGCCTAAGCGATCTTTAACGCTCCCTCCTGGGTTTAGATGCTCCAGTTTGGCGTAAATGGCGGAATTTACGGGAATGGGGTAATCCTTGTTAGTGAATTTAAAAACGGGAGTGCGGCCTATGGCGTCTTGCATTGTGGTGATAATCATCATTCCTCCTAATAATAAAGATAACGATAACTCAATTTTTGCGATTATGCCTAAACTCGTTAAATGGAATAAATTTAGGATAAAATGTTGGCTTATTAAGATGCATTAAGGAGCTGATATGAAAAAAATAGAATGGAATGAAGAGCAAAGAAAAGCGTTTCAAGACTTGTTAAGAGAGTTTGCAGCGTTAATAGACGCTAAAGCACAAGAAGGGAGACAAACAGGCAAAACCCCAACGAACCCAAAATACGCTTCATACCAAAGAGGGCTGAACAAGTTTTTAGCACCATGGGGTTATGCGTGTAAAATCAGTCCTGGCAGCCATGGGCGTTTATCCTATAAGCCATCCATCGCCTTTTGCCGTCAGGATATTTTAGGGGAAGGGTTTGTCAATGGTGAGAAACCAACCCCAACAAAAGGTTTTTATATTTGGTTTGCTTACTATTGGTGCGAGCACTATCGCGAGCACGAGAATGTAAAAAAGTTTGATCTTTGCATAGGTCGATCCATAGAGGAGGATGGGGAAAAAGAGTGTCAAAAATGCCCAGCGTATGATAAAATCATTGATCCTGATGGAGACGCTTATTATCAAGAGAGTTATGACGATTTAGAAGCCGATCTTGAAAACATTACCGACTATTTTTTACACCTTGTTAATGAATTTAATCAAATCCCCACTGCGCATTTTGAATTAGAGCCTAGCGCAAGCCATTAAAACACCCCCCCATACCAAAAAGAACTCTCTCATAAGGGATTTTCCTAAAATCCCACCAACGCTTTTTAAAATAAGTCTTAAAAAGCTATCGCTTGATTACAATCAAGTTTTGATATTTGGATTAAAAAAACGCTTTGAGTGTTTTTTAGATTTTGTAATCAATATCCCATTGATGAAAATGAGAAAAGCAAGCGGATTTTGATTAAAACCGCCCGCTTGAAAGAAGTTTTTAAAAGCGTTTTTACTCCACTTCCGCATCAATCACATCATCGTCTTTTTTCTTGGGCTGCTCGGCGTTGTTTTTATTCGCCATGGCTTCGCCTAGTTTTTGAGCCGCTTGCGCTAACGCTTTGGTTTTGTCTTCAAGCTCCGCTTTAGTAGCGTTATCGTTTTTGATGCAATCTTTAAGGGCGTTAATGGCGTTTTGGATCTCGTTAGCGTCGTTTTCGTTCAAATTCGCCTTATGCTCATCAAGGCTCTTTTGGGTTTGGTGCGCCAAACTATCGGCATGGTTTCTCGCTTCAATCACTTCTTTTTTCCTAGCGTCTTCTTCTTTGTGCAATTCAGCGTCTTTAACCATTTTTTCAATTTCGCTATCAGACAACCCGCTAGAGCCAGAAATTTTAATCTCTTGGCTTTTGCCGGTATTTTTATCTTGCGCTGACACGGTTAAAATCCCGTTAGCGTCAATATCAAAGGTTACTTCAATTTGCGGCACGCCTCTTGGAGCGGGAGCGATGCCTTGCAAATCAAATTTACCCAACGATTTATTATCCCTTGCCAATTCCCTTTCACCCTGTAAAACCATAATGGACACAGCGGGCTGGTTGTCTTCAGCGGTTGAGAACACTTGAGATTTTTTCGCCGGAATGGTCGTGCCTCTATCAATCACTTTAGTCATCACGCCCCCTAAAGTTTCAATCCCAAGGCTTAAAGGCGTAACGTCTAATAAAAGCACATCTTTCACATCGCCTTTTAACACGCCCCCTTGAATGCTTGCGCCCACCGCTACGACTTCATCAGGATTGACGCTTTTATTCAACTCTTTATTAATAAACGCTTTCACCCTTTCTTGGACTTTAGGGATACGAGTGGAGCCTCCCACCATCACCACTTCTGAAATCTCATTTTTGGTTAGCCCTGCGTCTTTGATCACGCTTTCAATTTTAGAAATCGTTTCTTCCAGGAGATCTTCTGTCAGGCTTTCAAATTTAGCCCTAGTGAGTTTTTTAACCAAGTGCTTAGGCCCGGTAGCGTCCGCTGTGATAAAGGGCAAATTGATTTCAGTCTCCATCGCAGAGCTCAGTTCTTTTTTAGCGTTTTCAGCCGCTTCTTTTAGGCGTTGCAACGCCATCACATCGTTTTTAATTTCAATGCCCGTTTCGCTTTTAAACTCACTCGCTAAGAAATCAATCACACGATTGTCAAAATCATCGCCCCCTAAAAACGCATCGCCCCCTGTGGCTAAAACTTCCACGACATTATCGCCTGTTTCTAAAACGGTAACATCAAAAGTCCCCCCACCCAAATCATAAACCATGATTTTTTCGCTCTCTTTTTTATCCAAGCCGTAAGCTAACGCCGCGCTTGTAGGCTCATTGATGATCCTTAAAACATTAAGCCCTGCAATCGTGCCGGCTTCTTTAGTCGCTTTCCTTTGGCTGTCGTTAAAATAAGCCGGAACCGTGATCACCGCTTCAGTAACGCTCTCGCCCAAATAACTTTCAGCGTCTTCTTTGAGCTTCATTAAAATTTTGGCTGAAATCTCTTGAGGGGTATAAACTTTACCCGAAATCTCAATCGCGCAAGCCCCATTCCTATCCACAATCTTATAAGGCAAGCGTTTTTCAGCTTCTTTAGCCTTATCTTCATTAAACATCAAGCCCATGATTCTTTTAATAGAATAAATGGTTTTTTCTGGATTGGTTACCGCTTGTCTTTTGGCACTCTCGCCCACTAAAATCTCGCCCTTATCCGTAAAGGCTACAATAGAAGGAGTGGTGTTTTTACCCTCTTTATTAGCAATAATCTTTGCTTCATTGCCTTCATACACCGCCATTGCGGAGTTGGTTGTCCCTAAATCAATTCCAATAACTTTTCCCATGCGTTATCCTTTCTTATTAAAATAAATGTTTTAATCGTTTTTAGCAATGCTCACCATTGCCGGCCTCAAAACCCTACCCTTATACTTGTAACCCTGTTGCAAAACTTGCACGATTTTCCCGTTTTCTTTTTCTTCGCTTTTGACTTGCATGATCGCATTGTGGAAATTGGGATCAAATTCTTCTAAACATTCAATCCCTTCAATGCCATGCCTTGCCAAAACTTCATGCAACTTTTCCATCGTAAGCTCCAAGCCTTTGGTTAAAGCGCTCTCTTTATTTTCTTCTGCAGCACTCTTATGAGCCCCAAGAAGCGCATCAATCACTGGCAATAGATCCAATGCGATCTTTTCATACGCATACTCTAACGCCATGCTCTTGTCTCTTTCTAAGCGCTTTTTCACGTTTTCAAAATCCGCATGCACTCTTAAGTATTTTTCGTGCATTTCTTTATACTTAAGCTCAAAATCTTCCTTGATCTCGCCTTCTTTTTCGCCCGCTTCTTGCTTTTCTTCACCTTGTTGTTCTTTGCAAGCGCAAGCCTTTTGATAAGACTCTGGCTCTTTTGGGCTTAAATGATCGTGTTCTTGGTTGTGTTCATCTTTCATTATTCCTCCTTAGAAATCGTTTGAAAAAACCCTTCATAATCGCATTCCAATTTCCCCACGCAAAGCAGTTGCATCCGTTTGTTTTGAAATTCTACAGGGCGTGTTACTAGCATGCAATCAGGCTCTATAAAATGCAAACCCTTACTCAAACGCTCCAAAACCTTACCCCCTAAAATGTCAAAAAATAAAGGGCTGTTTAAAAGCGTTTTTAACCCCATCAGATTAAAGCGTGTGATTTGCGCACTGGAATACTCCAAACGCTCTAATTGTCTGGCCAAACTCAACGCATTGACAGAAGCAGCGATTGAACGCACTTCTTTAACGCTTTTGCCCACAAGCTCCAATAAAAACTTCTCCATTTTAACGCTGTAACCCAGCGCGCAAGAAAACGCCAAAAAATCCAAAATCAAAAAGCGTTTTTCGCATTCAATGACTCTTTCCAAACGCTCCAAACTGGGTTTTTTTAACAGCGTGAAAAGCCCAAAATTTTCACTCGCGCTTTTTAAGCGTTTTTCATTCACCTTTAAAACTTCAAAGCGCAACGACTTGTGCCAATAGTTTTCAAACGCCTTAAAAGTGGGCAATCTAGCGCCACTAGAATGGGCTTGATAGAGCATGCCTTCTTTAGAAAGGATTTGAAAATAATTCCTGATCGTCGCGCAAGATATTTTCAAGTTTGCCAACTCTTTCAAGCGTTTAGAGCTAATGGGTTCTAAAATCTGCAGATAGGTTTTAACAAACGCATCTAACAAACTCTCTTTTTTATTCAAATCAGAACCTACTTTAAATTCTTCTTAACATCATTATTTGAAAAATCTCGTCAATCACCATTCTTGATGAAAGAACCCTCGCATTATAGCACAAAAAGTTAATAATCTATCACTTGTTTTAAAAAAGTGATAAAAATTACCCGATTTTTCTTTAAAGTTTAGTCTGTATCACTAAATTTATTTACTAGAATTAAATTAGGATTTTTTATAGAGTTGATTTAATTTAGATCTGTTGGGCAACTAATACCTTTTATTAAAAAAACTTGTTATCATGTTAAACATGAACACACACACAAGAGGCATTGACAGCAATCTGATTTATTCGCTCCAAAGCATTTCATTATCCATGTTTAGAAAGGGTTTTTTTGGGCTTTATCAAGGCTCCATTTCGGCGCGCATTGGTGCAAATCAATTTGTGATCAATAAAAGAAACGCTGTTTTTGATCAACTGAATGAAAACACCTTACTGGTCTTGCATGACAAAATAGATTACCGCTGGAAAGAAGCGAGCCTGGATTCGCCCATTCATGCGAGCGTGTATCGGGAGTTTTTGGACGCTAAATTCATCGCTTACGCGCGCCCTCCTTATAGTTTGGCGTATTCCTTGCGCCACAACCGGTTGCTCCCTAGGGATTATTTAGGGTATCGTTCTTTGGGCGAAGAAGTAACGATTTTTAACCCCAAAGACTATGACAGCTGGCAAGAAAGAGCGGATACAGAAATCTTACGCCAATTACAAGAGAGCAAAAAATATTTTGTTTTCATTAAGGGGTGTGGGATTTTTGCCTACCACAGAGAGCTTTCTAAACTCATGGAAGTTTTTGATTTGATTGAAAACTCATGCAAGGTTTTACGATTGGGCGATTTAATGGATTATTGCTATAATGATGATCCACGATTGAGCGTGTAAAAAGCTAAAAAGGATAAAACATGACCATCAACACCCATTACACTCCTAATTTCACGCAGCTCCAAACCTTGAACAATATCAATAATGATGCAACCATAAAGGACAGGAATCAAGCAGAGCAGGATTTACAACAAAGCAATGTTCAAGATGGTTTCAGCCAAGATAATGCGCCAAACGCCCCTGATTTTGACAGACTACAAGCTTTAAACGCTATCAATAACGACAGCGAGATTAAAGATAGATCCCAAGTTGAGAAAAACCTTGTTGATGGCGAAAATATCCCTGAAATTTATTCCAGCCTAGACACATACGCTTAAAGACACTACGCTTAAAAGGGGGGTTTTACCACTCTTTTAAAGCCATTTTGATCGCTTCTATCACGCAATCAATCCCACCCGCTAAACTAAAAAGCCAGTATTTGTGCACGTAAATGTATTCCAATTGCTTAGCCCTTAATTCGTCTTCATTACTCGTTTTTTTACACACGATTTCAGCGATGTGCAATTCCTGGTGGAAGATGTAAGATTGTATCGCATCCATAAAATACGAATTGAATTGCTTGTCGTCAAAAAGCTCTTTAATGTTATCAATTTCAGCGCTCAAATTTTCTAATTCCTTAAAATCCAACTCTTCTAATTTTTTTTCTTCATGAAGCTTTTCCACTTTTTCTAAAAATTCTGCCACCTTTAAAAACACTTCTTCAACTTGAGTTTTTTTCTCATTGGCGTATTTGATGATCTCTTCGCATTTTTGTTTAGCGATCTTTAAATTTTTAGCCTGTTCTGATTGAGTGGGATAAATAAGATTGATAGGAGGCTTTGGCTTGGATTTGTCTATTTTTTCGCACACTTCTTTAAAGGGCATTTCTTTAGTCCCTTTAATCCTAGCCCCCCCTTCAGTAGCGTTAATGACTTCTAGTTTATAGGGCGTATTAAAAATATCTTTTTCAAAAAATTCTAAGAAAAGTTTCCACACTAAAGTGGTTTCTACTTCCCCATTACCCCCATATTTTTCTATAAAAATCTTGTCTTTATCTTTTTTAGGCTTGATCTCTCTATCGCCATAAATCGCCCCACTAGCGTGGCTGTTGCCGCTTTGTGAAAAGCTCAAATCTTGCCCGATAAACACGCACCTTTTGAAACGAGAATGCACCACTAATTCATACGCCATGTTCGCTGCACTCATGCCTATGCCCACATAACCATACTGGTGCAAATCAAAAAGGTTGGTATAACCAAAGGGGCGGAAACTGAATTGCTTAACCCCCTTTTTAATCGCTTGAATCAATCGTTTATGCACAATGGAAGTCAAAGCAAAAATAACGCCTTCTTGAAAATCTAAGGGGGTTTCTTCGTAAAATTTCGCCGTCAAATCCACCCTTTCTAAAGACAGCACAATATCAGGCTTGATACCGGCTTTAGCCAAAATAGGGAAAGAAGCGTCTATGCAAAAAAGCGTGGCGTAAGGAGCGATTTCTTTTAAAAGGGGGAGTTGCTTATTTAAACTGGGCCCGGTTGAAACAATGATAGCGGTGTCTCTGTTTTTTAAAGCGTTCACAAAATCCACTAAACTAGGGCTTTTGATGACTTCAGGCAAATTAGCGGCATGCTGTTTGATGCCTATGAGCGCGTCTTTAGCGTCATTGCCTACGCTAATAGCGCCATGCTCTAAAGCGCGCGTGAAATGCTGGTTGATTTCTATCATTTGATGGGAGTATCGTTCATAATAAGCGTTAAAAAGTTTTAAATCATACATTCTTGCGTATAAACGAGATTTTTTATCCATATCAAACAACGAAGCGATTATGTTGTAATTGCAAAAACTTGCATGCAATAAAATCAAACGATTTTCTAAAATCTCCGTGGAAAAATCCAAGAGGTTCAGCACAATGAAAATAATTTCTATTTCAGGCTCAATAACCACCAAGCGTTTTAAATTTTCATTGCCCAAAAGCAAGCGATAAAACACCCCATTACCCAAGCCAAAATAATACAAATAAGGATAAAGCATGTAAATTTCGCTATTTTTGTATAGCTCTAAGCTTGAATCTAGCGGGCTTTTTTCAAATAAGGGCGTGTTTGTTTCTTTATCTAAGAGGTTGAAATTCGCGCTATCATTCCCTAAAAACACTTCGTATTTTTTGTTTTCTTTAATAGCTTTGAGCTTTGCGAATAAGAGAGGGTCTTTTTTGAAAAGAGCTTGTAAGTTTTTTTGATAAATATCCATTATTTTAACTTATAAAAATAACTGATAAAAAAGGCTAACGCCCCTTTGGATCAAGGGCTGTTATTGTAAAAGCCTTAAGACATTCTGTTGCACCGCATTCGCTTGCGCCATAGCAAAACTCCCGCTTTGCGCCAAAATATTGTATTTAGAAAAGTTCGCGCTCTCTTCAGCAAAATCCACATCTCTGATTTGAGATTCAGCCGCTTTAACATTCACCTGGGTTACAGAAATATTATTAATGGTTGTAACCAATTCCATTTGCACCGAACCCATATCAGATCGGATCTTGTCTAATTGCGTACGTGCAGAATCCGCCATATCCATCACAATCATCGCCCCTTTAAGGCTTGTTACCCCAGCCCCTATACCTTGAGAATTGGTCTCTGCTTGTGCACCATTAGCGTTCGCTCCAGCTGCTGAAGCCACATTCGCATCAAAAATACCCCTAACCGCTCTCAAATTCACGGTGTATTCTGCCACCCCTTGAGCGGAATGAAAGCCCACATGGCTAAAATTCACACCGCTTACAATGATGTCTCTAGCGTCGGTCCTGGTCAAGGTTAAGCGCCCAATAACCGCATGCTGTGTCCCAGAAATCCCCGCAAAATTCCCTCCCCCAAAAACCTGACCGCTCGCGCTCGCTGCATGCACTGAAATCGCGCGCCCATCAATGGAGTGCAAATTAATGCGCCCTTGAATATCCATGCTCGCTTCCACACCGGTCCTGTCTTTGACGGAGTTGATCGCATTAGTCAATCTGCCATCAGCGTCGTTTTTATGCACATCATTCACGGTTCCAATTTCTACGCCATTAATGGTGAGCTCCCTCACGGTTCCTGATTGCACCGGTGTGCCGCCGGTGGCCATGACATTATAAGACGCCCTAACGCCTAGAGTGTTAGAAAAGCGATTGATGATCTCGCTTAACGCCCCAATCCCTGTGCCAGCGCTTGTGGAAATGCGCACGGTTTCAATCTTATAATCATTCACGCCATTGACTTGTTTGAAATTCAAACCCACTTCAGTCAAGTTTTGCGCCGCCGCGCTAGCGAGCATGCCTTCACCGCTAAAAGAGGAAGTTTCCATGCGCACATGCCCAATTTTATCCGAACTCGTTGAGCCAATAGAAGCCTTAACCGTGGTGTTAGAATACGCACCAATTTGAAATTCTTTGTTAGAAAAACTTCCTGAAAGCATTTGTTGGCCGTTAAAGCTTGTGGTGTTAGCGATATTGTCTAGTTCTTCTAACAACCTTTGAATATCGCTCTGGAGCGCTCTTCGGCTTTCTAAAGTTTGCCCGTCTTGAGCGGCTTGAACGGCTTTGGTTTTAATGGTGTCTAAGATTTTGATTTGCTCATCCATCGCTTTATCTGCGGTTTGAACCATACCAATAGCGTCATTAGCGTTGCGAATCGCCTGGCCTAAATTCGCGCTTTGACTCCTTAAGCTATCAGCGATCGCCATCCCACTAGAATCATCAGCGGATTTATTGATCCTAAGCCCTGAGCTTAACTTTTCAAGCGAGCTTGAAAGGTCTCTGTTGTTTTGAACCCCTACCGCATGAGAAGTTAAAGCGGCGATATTGGTATTTATCCTAAAACTCATGTTTGCATCCTTTGCATAGATATTTGCTGTTAATCAAGCAAAGGGTGTTCCAACTCTTTGATTTTTAGCGCCGTTATAGAATTTTATGGTTTAATGAATCGTTTAGTCAAAATTCTATGCTACAATCATTCATTAATAGGTATAAACATTTTATTAAAGGCGTTCAATGAAGCACCTTATTATCGTAGAATCCCCCGCAAAAGCCAAAACCATTAAAAATTTTTTGGATAAAAATTACGAAGTCATCGCCTCTAAAGGGCATGTCAGGGATTTATCCAAATTCGCTTTAGGCATTAAGATTGATGAAACCGGCTTCACTCCTAATTATGTCGTGGATAAAGACCACAAAGAGCTTGTCAAACAGATCATAGAGCTTTCTAAAAAGGCATCTATTACTTATATCGCTACCGATGAAGACAGAGAAGGGGAGGCGATAGGCTATCATGTGGCATGTTTGATTGGAGGGAAATTGGAGAGCTATCCTAGGATTGTTTTTCATGAGATCACGCAAAATGCGATTTTAAACGCTCTAAAAACCCCACGACAAATTGACATGTCTAAGGTCAATGCCCAACAAGCCAGGCGTTTTTTAGATCGGATCGTGGGTTTCAAGCTCAGCTCGTTGATTTCATCTAAGATCACTAAAGGCTTGAGCGCTGGGCGGGTGCAAAGCGCGGCTTTAAAGCTTGTGATTGATAAAGAGAGGGAAATCAAAGCCTTTAAGCCTTTAACCTACTTCACGCTAGACGCTTTGTTTGAACCGCATTTAGAAGCGCAACTCATCAGCTATAAGGGCAACAAACTCAAAGCCCAAGAACTCATTGATGAAAAAAAAGCCCATGAGATTAAAAACGAATTGGAAAAAGAAAGCTACACTATCTCTAGTATCGTTAAAAAATCTAAAAAATCCCCCACACCGCCCCCTTTCATGACTTCCACTTTACAGCAAAGCGCTTCCAGCCTTTTAGGCTTTTCGCCCATAAAAACCATGAGTATCGCTCAAAAATTATATGAAGGCGTAGCCACCCCGCAAGGCGTTATGGGCGTGATCACTTACATGAGGACTGATAGCTTGAATATCGCTAAAGAGGCTTTAGAAGAAGCGAGGGCTAAGATTTTAAAAGACTATGGCAAAGACTACCTACCCCCTAAAGCCAAAGTCTATTCCAGCAAGAATAAAAACGCCCAAGAAGCCCATGAAGCGATCAGGCCCACTTCCATTATTTTAGAGCCAAACGCCTTAAAAGATTACCTTAAGCCTGAAGAATTAAAGCTCTATACTTTAATTTACAAACGCTTTTTAGCTTCTCAAATGCAAGATGCTCTTTTTGAAAGCCAAAGCGTGGTTGTGGCTTGCGAAAAAGGCGAGTTTAAAGCTAGTGGGAGAAAACTCCTTTTTGATGGCTATTATAAAATTTTAGGCAATGACGATAAGGACAAATTGCTCCCCAATTTGAAAGAAAATGATCCCATTAAATTAGAAAAACTAGAGAGCAATGCCCATGTTACAGAACCTCCAGCACGCTATTCAGAAGCGAGCTTGATCAAAGTTTTAGAAAGTTTAGGCATAGGCAGGCCCAGCACCTACGCCCCAACGATTTCCCTTTTACAAAACAGAGACTACATCAAGGTAGAAAAAAAGCAAATCAGCGCTTTAGAGAGCGCGTTTAAAGTGATAGAAATTTTAGAAAAGCATTTTGAAGAAATCGTGGATTCCAAATTCAGCGCTTCTTTAGAAGAAGAACTGGACAATATCGCTCAAAATAAAGCCGACTACCAGCAAGTTTTAAAGGACTTTTACTACCCTTTTATGGATAAAATTGAAGCTGGGAAAAAGAATATCATCTCTCAAAAAGTGCATGAAAAAACCGGCCAATCATGCCCTAAATGCGGGGGGGAATTAGTCAAAAAGAATAGCCGTTATGGGGAGTTTATCGCTTGTAACAATTACCCTAAATGCAAATACATCAAACAAACTGAAAACGCTAATGATGGAGCCAATCAAGAATTGTGCGAAAAATGCGGAGGGGAAATGGTGCAAAAATTCAGCAGAAACGGGGCGTTTTTGGCTTGTAACAACTACCCTGAATGCAAAAACACCAAATCGTTAAAAAACACCCCTAACGCAAAAGAAACAATAGAAGGCGTGAAATGCCCAGAATGCGGGGGGGATATTGCCTTAAAAAGGAGCAGGAAAGGCTCGTTTTATGGCTGTAACAACTACCCTAAATGCAATTTTTTATCCAACCATAAGCCCATCAACAAGCGTTGCGAGAAATGCCATTATTTGATGAGTGAAAGAATCTATCGCAAAAAAAAGGCGCATGAATGCATCAAATGCAAAGAGCGCGTGTTTTTAGAGGAAGAGAATGGCTAAAGAAAATCCGCCTGTCGTTTTTGGGCCTGTTTTATCCAGGCGTTTTGGGAAGTCTTTGGGCGTGGATTTATCGCCCTCTAAAAAACAATGCAATTACAATTGCATTTATTGCGAGTTGGGTAAAGCCAAGCCCATTGAACGCATGGAAGAAGTGATCAAAGTGGAAACCTTGATTAACGCCATTCAAAACGCCCTAAACAACCTTGCTACCCCCATTGATGTTTTAACCATTACCGCTAATGGCGAACCCACTCTATACCCTCATTTATTAGAGCTTATCCAAAGCATCAAGCCTTTTTTAAAAGGCGTTAAAACTTTGATTTTAAGCAATGGCTCACTCTTTTATGAGTCAAAAGTCCAACAAGCCTTGAAGGAATTTGACATCGTTAAATTTTCTTTAGACGCTATTGATTTGAAAGCCTTTGAAAGAGTGGATAAGCCTTATTCCAAAGACATTAACAAGATTTTAGAGGGGATTTTGCGCTTTTCTCAAATCTATCAAGGGCAACTGGTGGCTGAAGTGCTGTTAATTAAGGGCGTGAATGATAGCGCGAATAATTTAAAGCTCATCGCTGAATTTTTAAAACAAATCAATATAGCCAGAGTGGATTTAAGCACCATAGACAGGCCCTCAAGCTTTAAAGCCCCTAAATTAAGCGAAGATGAATTATTGAAATGTTCTTTGTTTTTTGAAGGGCTTTGCGTGAGTTTGCCTAAACGATCCACTGCTCAAGCTAAAAAATTGATTTCTTGCGGTATAGACGAATTGCTCGCTTTAATTTCCAGACGCCCTTTAAGCGCAGAAGAAGCCCCCCTAATTCTAGATTCTAACGCTTTTAAGCATTTAGAAACTTTATTAAACCATAAGCAAATTACGATTAAGAAAGTCGGCTCTTTGGAGTTTTATTGTGCGCTTTAACCTCCATTTGTTAGTTTTACCTTATTTTAGGGATAGTTTAAGCTTTTAAAAAGGTTCTCTTTTATTGTCAAATAACGCCACCATAAAAAATGTTTTCAAAAGCCGACAGATAATTAAAAACTTAATGTTTTTAATCGCTACACCCTTTTACTATAACCATAACCCGCTTTTTCTACTTTTTTTTCAGTATTAGCAACTACTTTTATTTCTTTATTAACATCAGCAAATATTTTTTGAACGAACAAAAGGCTTTGAGAGGTTGAAAGGTGGGCTTGTGAGTCTGGTTTTAAACTCCTCATTTCAAGCATTTTAGCTTGAGCTTTAGAGCGTATTTTTAAATTTTCTTTTTGCCATTCTTAATCTACATAATTTTTCCCATTTTAAATTTGAGATTTATTTTTCATTCTTTTGTGCGTTATTACCGCTATTTTTGACAGCCTACTTATTTTTTAATGGACGCAATATGGATAGTCATGGCAAGGCGGTTTGGGCTGAAATGAAAGATATTATTAAATACGAATACAATATTTTTAATATTTTTAAAGGCTTGTTCTTAATTTTGTTTTTACCTCTAATGCTTGTTGTCTCTAGCTTTACGCTATTGCCTGTTTTTATAGGGTGTATATTTTATAAAGTTTATCAATTTGCCAAGAAAAGACCCAAGGTTTTCTTTACGATCTTATCTTTTTTAGTAGTGATTTGTGTCTTAATCTTTATGTTTAGGGGATTTTTAAGTGTAAAACTAACGCTATTTATGAAATATCTAAAAGGATTATTTTAAATGAGAGAAAAATTCAAAACATTAAAAGATAAATTTAAGGATAAAGCCAGCAATTTATTCCATAAGCTTAATAGCATTCAAAAAGATTATTACGCTAAAACTCTTCCTAAGGCTTGCAAAGATGTCTTTACGCTAGGTTCTTCTAAAAGTTATCCTATGACTTTAAATTTTAACAAAGGTTTTTGTTTGGGGCTATATAAAGGTTTAAATTCGCTTAAGCCTACTTATTATGATGCTCCACTTTCTACTTTAATTATCGCTCCTCCTAGAAGTGGTAAAACCGCAGCTGTGGCTGTGCCTAATCTTTTAAATGTGCCTAGCTCTTGTGTGGTGTTAGATATTAAAGGGGAGTTGTTTGATTTAACGGCTGGTTATAGACAACAAGTTCTAAAAAATAAAATTTTTGTATTTGATCCCTTAGGAAATGATAACACGCTTAAATTCAATCCGTTTGATAAACGCATTGTAGAAAAATTAGATTTTAACAGAAAGCGAAGGCTTGTAGATGAAGTGGGTAATACTATTTTTGCTGAAGATGGGGCAAATAAAGACCCTCATTGGACACAGCAAGCTAAAAATTTATTTGTCTTTTACGCTCTTTATGATTTGTGTGTGCATAACACTAGCACCTTTTTTGAAATTGCAAGCGCTCCTATAAAAAATTATGTCCCCTTAATCAATCCACAAAGCCGATTTTATACTGAATTATATGAATGCCAAAGTAGCGATAATGGTTTTGTTAAAGAGAATGGGCGTTATATGGCTAAAGTAGAAAATGGTGTTAAAAAAATGAAACCTAATGTCAATGTGGAATTGCTATGGTATAAACAAGTAGCTGAACAAGTCTATACTGACCCAGAAAATCCTAAAAATTATGATGGCTCTGTGAATCATTTAGAAAAAGACGATCAAGGCAATATTATAATGAAAGAGGGTATGTTAGATCCTATTATTAGAAACGAAGCGAACAAATGGGCTAAGGCGAATGATAAAGAGTTTGCGAGCATTAAATCAGTTTATAGCCGTTTTATGCAAGTCTTTACAAGCTATCAAGTTAAAAGCGCTACAGATAGCATGAGTTTTGAATACGAGGATTTAAGGGCTGATAATATTTCACTCTATATTAAAATCGCTCAAACAGATATTGACACGCTCGCACCGCTTATCCGTATCCTTTTGGAAAGTATTGCTAAAAATCTTTTATTGAAAGAGAGTAAGAAATTTGAAGAAAGGGTTTATCTTTTTTTAGATGAATTTGTGCGTTTTGGTAAATTGCCTTTTTTATTAGAAATGCCCGCATTAAGTAGGAGCTATGGTGTGGTTTTAATTTTTATCACGCAATCCAACGCTCTTATTGAAAAATATTACGGCAAAGAAGATGCAAGAATTGTTAATAGCACCGTGGCTTACAAAGTAATTTTCAAAATGGATGATTTAGAATATGCTAAACAAGTGAGCGAAGAAATCGGTAAGATGACTAGAAAAACACGAAGCCACTCTACAGAAAAAGGACAACTCATTACCGGAGGGACTTCTAGTATAGGTAAAGAGGCGTGGGATTTATTGAGCGCGCAAGATATTATGAATATTGATAAAGATGAAGTGATCGTTTTAGTAAGCGGTCATAAGGCTAAACCCTTAAAATTAAAAGCGAATTATTATTTCAAAAACAAAAAATTACTCTCTCGTATTAACTGGGAAGTCAAGCCCAATGAAGAAGTGTTTGATGCGTTAAAAAAGTTTGTATGAGTATTTTTTAATTGCTTTTTAAAAATCGCTTTCTGCAACTTTTTATCCTTGTTGTTAAAAGGAATGCGTTGATTTATAGCGCAGACTTGCATGAGTAAGATTTAAAATAAAGATTAACATTTTTGTAGTGTGGCTTAGCACAACTTATTTTTAGAAATTAGCATGTTTTATTTTAAAGTTAGCGCGATTTAAATTAAAAATTAGCGCGGATTGTTGTTATAGATAATTTTTTTAGCGTTTGATCACTTTTTAAATAGCTCGCTATGAGTGTCTAGACGCAATAAAACAAGTTCGTTTTCTTGTTTTTTGATTTCATAAATCAATAACAAGTTTGGCTTGACATGGCATTCTCTCAGCCCTTTAAGATTGTCGCTCAAGGCGTGGTCGCAATATTTTTGTTGGAGTGGTTTTTGTTCTTTTAAGCAATCAACAACGCTTGTAACATCGCTTTCTGTAATACGCCAAGACTAAGATATGCTTATTAAAGTCTTTAAGAAAATCTTTCTTAGTTCTGACTTTAAGCATTATGCCTTTCTCTTTCTTGTTTCGCTATTTGCAAAAAATCATTGAAGTCTCCAAACGAAACATCGTATTCTGGGTCATCTTTTGAAGCGATCGTATTTAACAAACTTGGTGTGGGTTCTTTTTCTTGAGAATGTTTTTGGGCTAAAACTTGTCTGATCATTTGTTCTTGCAATTCACACTCTTGGATTTTTTTTATCGCCTTATTTTTATCCCCTTCTGCCTTAAGCAATTGTTTTTCAATGGAGTTTAAGAAATTGTGCAGTTGCTTTTCATTGTATTGCGAGTAATCTGTAATAATATTTGACATATTGAACTCCTTTTTAATAAGAGATTGTTAGTAAAAGATTATAGCCCAAATTCTTGTAAAAAATTGGTTTGAAAAGAGTGAATTGAAAGTTTTAAAATAAGTTTTTTTTGATTAAGTTTGATTTAAGAATATCTTAAAAGCGCGTGTTTTAGCCACCTGTAAGGTCAAATTGACTTCAATTTTTACGGAATTGAAGTGTTATCCTGCACTTTAAAAAGGGGGGATAATGATGTTAGAATAAGGGCTAAGAAAGTTAAAACAAGCGAAAGTTTTTGGGAGAATAAAATTACAATAAAATGGCGTTAGAAAAAAGTTATAGTAAGGACTTTGAAAGCGATGAGCTTTTTGATTATGAGATCATCAAGCCCCAAAAGACGCTTAAGATACAATACACTTATGCTAAACGCTACTATAAAGAAGTAGAAAAGTTTGCTAAAAATTTAACCCAACTCACACAAGAAGAATCTATGCGAAAGAAGGGTATTGCTCTAAACAAAATATTGATGGTAAGGATTATTGTTTTAGTAATACGCTTGAAATTGAGCGATTGATAAACACTTTTGAGAAAGACAATAGCTCATATATAGAAAGGCTTAAAGGAGCAACAAATCAAGAAACTAAAGCAAAAGTCTATGCAGACTTTAAACAAAAATTTGAAATGTTAAACACGCAAATTCTACTCAATATTGCTAATAACCTAAACTTTATGAATCAAACCCTATCTCTTATGGCAAGTGCCTATTCAGACACTTATTATAAACAACAAAATATCATTATGCCATCATTTTTAAACCCTCCTGAAAGCGTTAAAAAAGAGTTTTTAGAAATAAATAAAAAGACAAGTCAAGCTTTTAGGGCAAATTTAAATAAATTTGGACTACCCACTTCACAATTGCCTGATGTTGAAAAATCTTTTATGATGACACAAGGTGGGAATATAGCAACAGAAAAGTTTGAACAAATGAAAAACAATATTACACAAGGATGGGATGAATAATGCCTTATTTGGTTTGGGGTGGTATTTCTCTTGCTATTGGTATTATTTCTTATTTCATACCAGCTGATAATCTCAATGTGGCTACTGATGGGCTTTATAGTAGTATTATAGGCGTATTTCAAAATTTCACCAATGAATTTAAAGACAAATACAACAATATTGCAAAAACAATCGCACCTGCTATGGTTTCTATAGGAACAATACTTATTTTTACATATTCTGTAAAAAAAATACAAAAATAATGAATTTTTTTGAAATAAAAACTTTCACGCAATTTGCTTTTTTTCTTGCTCT
>NZ_CBOO010000003.1:0-198412 GCF_000476015.1 Helicobacter pylori SA37A
GTTAGATTTTTGTTGGTTTCGCATTCCCATGATAGTCATGTTTATGAAACTTCGCCATTTTACCATAAAATGCTTATTCTTAACTTAAAATTTATATTTTGAAAAAAAAAAACAATTTTAAGTATTTTTTACAATAAAATATCATAGAGCTTGATTTAAGAAAAGGGATTTTATCCGGTTTGAAATTGGTTTTTAAATCTTTGGTTACAATCAAGCCATTCTAATGAGAAAGAAAGGCATGTTTGAAAAGATACAAAAAGAATGGCTGAGCAACATTCAAAAAGATTTGTTGTCTGGTTTTGTGGTAGGGCTTTCTGTGATCCCAGAGACCGCTGGCTTTGCGATCATGGTGGGTTTAGATGTGGGCGTGGCGTTTTATACGACCTTTTACATGGCTTTTGTGTTGTCTCTTTTTGGGGCTAGAAAGGCGATGATTAGCGCAGCGGCCGGCTCAGTGGCGCTCATTTTGGTGGGCGTGGTTAAAAATTATGGGCTTGAATACGCGGGCGTGGCGACTCTTATGGCAGGGGTGTTGCAAATTCTTTTAGGCTATTTGAAAATAGGGAATCTTTTAAAATTTATCCCTCAATCAGTGATGTATGGCTTTGTGAACGCGCTAGGCATTTTGCTTTTAACAGAGCAATTCAAATTCCTTCAAAACCAAAATTTAGGGGTGTTTGTCTTGCTCGCTATTGGGATATTGATTATTTATTTATTCCCTTTAATCACTAAAAAAATCCCCTCTAATTTGATTTGTATCCTTGCAGTGAGCGCGATCGCTTTAATTTTTGATGTGCATGCACCGAATTTGGGGAGCATTGAGCAAGGGGTTTCAGGCTTTCATTTCATCATTATCCCCAAAAATTTGGATTTTAAAATGGTGTTAGAATTGTTGCCTTACGCTCTTTCTTTAGCGCTAGTGGGCACGATAGAAAGTTTATTGACGGCTAAAACTTTAGACGTTATTTTAAAAGACGGCGTGAGCGATAAAAATAAAGAAACTAAAGCGCAAGGCTTGGGGAATATCATCTCAGGGCTTTTAGGGGGAATGACAGGGTGCGCTTTAGTGGGGCAGTCTATCATTAACGCAAAATCCGGGGCCAAAACAAGGCTTTCTACTTTTTTTGCCGGCTTTTCTTTAATGGTGCTAATATTAGTGTTTAATGAATACATGGTTAAGATCCCCATTGTGGCGGTTGTGGCGGTGATGGTGATGATTTCTTTCACCACTTTTAATTTCCAATCCATTATGAACATTAAAAAAATCAAGCTCTATGACACGCTGAACATGCTCTTAGTCGTGGCGGTGGTTTTATACACGCATAATCTAGCGATAGGGGTTGTGGTGGGGGTTTTAGTCAATGCGTTATGGATCAAATCTAAAGGGATTGCGTGAAGTTTTATTTTAAAAAATTGGATAGCTAGAGATATGGCTCCAGATGTAGGATTCGAACCTACGACCAAGCGGTTAACAGCCGCCTACTCTACCGCTGAGCTAATCTGGAATTTCGCTCAAAAACAAAAAGAAATTTTAGTGTGTTTTTTGTAAAAAGTCAAGTAAAACGATGCCGTTATTCATTGAGAGCCAAAAAGAGAGCCAAAAAATTGGCTTTGTCCTCATTAATAATGAGAACCGATTCAACATCAATAAGCCAAAACATAATTGAGATACACGCTATAAAGTCTTCTATAAGCTAATTTAGCGCCCATAAAAGAATAGTAATTCGTGTTGATGGTGGGGATCTTCACGCCTAATTCAATGCCATGATGGATCCCTTGAAGCCTTAAACCCGTATTGAACAAGAACTGGAAATTGGTGTTGTTGATCTTGGCGCTGTAGATGCTAGTGGTGGTTTTTAAATTCACCAATTGGGAATTAAGCCATGTGGTGCCGGCTAGCGCGATGCCTCCAAAAATACCAAAAGAAATTTTGCGGTTTTGATCGGATCCGCCATTGATGAAATTCAATAAAAGATCACTGCCCGCGCCATAAGTGAAAACATTAGAGGCGGAGTTGAAAAAGTTGGATTTGATATACGCATAGTTGTAATCAAAAAAGCCATAATACCGGATCCCAAAAAATTTATTTTTCCCAAAAAATTGCTTATAGCCTAATTGCACGCCCACGCCATTCATCGCCCCGTTATTGCTTTGAGAGTTGATTAATCCCACGCTTCTAAAGGGGTTATGGCCAAACTCTTTGGTGGTGGTTTGGAATTGAGAATATTGGGTTTCGTTTAAAGAATAACTATAGCTAGACCGGCTCACCAAACTTTGAAACCCTTTAGAATTAGGCGTTTTTTGAATGGTGTTATAGATGGTTTCTAAATTGTCCCCTTTGAGGTAAGAGATAGTGTCATTGATAACGCTTGAGACTTGATTAAGGTTTTTATTGAAATCAGCGTTGTTAAACGTGCTTTGCTGGTTTTGGGGCTGGCTTGGGTCGGTTCTTCTGAATTGCTCGGCGGCTTTTTTAGCGCTATCAATCATGCTATTGATGGCGCTAAAGGTGTTGCCAAAAATATTGCATGCGTTCCCGCTTGCATTAATCCCCCATGGTGTGCCATTGCCCCCATCTACGCCTGGGCATTGGCTTTGAAGGGTGTTAATAATGGTGCTAGCTTGAGTTAAAAGCTGGTCGTAGTCATTTTCAATTTTAAGATCATTGTTTTTATTTTCTAGGGTGTTTTGGAGCAATTGAGAAATCGCATTGATTTTGTCGTATTCGCTAGTAGATAGCGAGTTATTGGCTAAATTAGAGGCTATCACTTGCCACATGCCTACTGCAGAGCTGAGCGCTGAGGATACGGCTTGATTGGCGCTATTAGGGGTCGTTTTTAATCTGCTAGCGCTCTCTTTTAGATTGTCAATCGCTTGAGCGGTGCTTGAATCAGTGCTAGAGGATGTTTGTTTGAGTTCGTTATAGCGGGTTAAAAGATTGTTCAAATTTTCGTAAGCGTTGGAGACTTTTTGGATTTCGCCGGTGTTTTTCACTTGTTGAACCGCTTCGCCGATTTGATAGCCCACGCTCATAAAAACGCCGTCATTTTCAGCCAGGAGCGATGAAACCATAAGAGAAAGTAAAATCGTTTTTTTCATAAAATGTTCCTTAAAGTAATGTTTTATTTGTAAAATCGTATCAAATTGAAACTTTATTTACAATGCATTTAAATTATGCCATAAATTTATTGAATTTTTAATAAAATTGAGCGAAAATTAAGAAATTTTGCTTTTTTTTGGATTTAAAAAGAGGTTTTTTAATGGTGAAAAATGTTTTGAGTGCTTTTTAAAATTTATCGCTCAAGGAGATCGGGGCTAAAAATTTTCAAAGCGTTTTGCAAATCTTCTTGGGTGTCAATGCCCACGCTTTGGCTTTGAACGATTTTCACTGCAATCTTTTTTTGGTAATACAAAGCCCTTAATTGCTCTAATTTTTCTGTATCCTCTAAAACGCAAGGTTTTAAAGCGCATAATTCTTCTAATATTTCTTTATTATGGAAGCCATAAATACCGATATGCCCTAAAAGGGGGGTTTGGCGTTTTGCATCAAAATCTCGTAAAAAAGGGATAAGGGAGCGCGAAAAATACAAGGCGTTATTTTGATGATCCAAAACCACCTTGACTAAATTGGGGTTTTTGGCTTGCTCTTCATCAATGACTTTAGCGCAAGTCGCCATGAAAGGGGCGTTTTTGGTGGCTTCTAATAAGGCTAAAATGACTTCTTTTTCTAAAAAAGGCTCATCGCCTTGCAAGTTTAAAACCCTTTCATCGTCTTTTAACCCTAAAATTCGCGCCGCTTCCAAACAGCGTTCCGTGCCGCTATTATGGTGTTTAGAAGTTAGCACCGCTTTAATGCGAAATTTTTGGCATGTTTGCATGATGCTTTCATCATCGCAAGCGACTACGCATTCATCTACTAGATTCGCATTTTTAGCGCAACGCACTACCATAGGCAAGCCAAAAATATCTTCTAGCACTTTATTTTCAAAACGACTGGATTTTAATCTAGCAGGAATGATAATCATCTTTAAACCTTTTTAAGCCTTATGAAAATAGGGGATTTTTATGGTATTATACCCATTAAAAGCTTATTCCTTTTATTGTAGGGGTTTTAGGCTATTGAACTTTAGGAGTTTTAATGATATTAAGAGCGAGTGTGTTGAGCGCGTTACTTCTTGTAGGCTTAGGGGCAGCCCCTAAACATTCAGTTTCAGCTAATGACAAACGGATGCAGGATAATTTAGTGAGCGTGATTGAAAAACAAACCAATAAAAAGGTGCGTATTTTAGAAGTCAAACCTTTAAAATCCAGCCAGGATTTAAAAATGGTCGTTATTGAAGATCCGGACACTAAATACAATATCCCGCTTGTAGTGAGTAAGGATGGTAATTTAGTCATAGGGCTTAGCAACATATTCTTTAGCAATAAAAGCGAAGATGTGCAATTAGTCGCAGAAACCAATCAAAAAATCCAAGCCCTTAACGCCACCCAACAAAATAGCGCGAAATTGAACGCTATTTTTAATGAAATACCGGCTGATTATGCGATAGAGTTGCCCTCTACTAACGCTGAAAATAAGGATAAAATCCTTTATATTGTCTCTGATCCCATGTGCCCGCATTGCCAAAAAGAGCTCACTAAACTCAGGGATCACTTAAAAGAAAACACCGTGAGAATGGTTGTAGTGGGGTGGCTTGGGGTCAATTCGGCTAAAAAAGCGGCTTTGATCCAAGAAGAAATGGCGAAAGCTAGGGCTAGGGGAGCGAGCGTGGAAGATAAAATCTCTATTCTTGAAAAGATTTATTCCACCCAATACGATATTAACGCCCAAAAAGAGCCTGAAGATTTACGCACTAAAGTGGAAAATACCACTAAAAAGATTTTTGAATCTGGCGTGATTAAGGGCGTGCCTTTCTTGTACCATTATAAGGCATGATATAAGGCTACTCTCATGAAAAAACCCTACAGAAAGATTTCTGATTATGCGATCGTGGGTGGTCTGAGTGCGTTAGTGATGGTGAGCATTGTGGGGTGTAAGAGCAATGCTGATGACAAACAAAAAGAGCAAAGCTCTTTAAGTCAAAGCGTCCAAAAAGGCGCGTTTGTGATTTTAGAAGAGCAAAAGGATAAATCTTACAAGGTTGTTGAAGAATACCCCAGCTCAAGAACCCACATTATAGTGCACGATTTGCAAGGTAATGAACGAGTGCTAAGCAATGAAGAGATTCAAAAGCTCATCAAAGAAGAAGAAGCCAAAATTGATAACGGCACGAGCAAGCTTGTCCAGCCTAATAATGGGGGTGGGAGTAATGAAAGCTCAGGCTTTGGCTTGGGGAGCGCGATTTTAGGGAGCGCAGCGGGGGCGATTTTAGGGAGTTATATTGGCAATAAGCTTTTCAATAACCCTAATTACCAGCAAAACGCCCAACGGACCTACAAATCCCCACAAGCTTACCAACGCTCTCAAAATTCCTTTTCTAAAAGCACGCCTAGTGCTTCAAGCATGGGCGGAGTGAGTAAGGGGCAGAGCGGGTTTTTTGGCTCTAGTAGGCCTACTAGCTCGCCGGCGGTAAGCTCTGGGACAAGGGGCTTTAACTCATAATTTAATTGATTCAAGGCTAAAAAATGCAAGTGATTCCTTTAAAACCTTTAGACAATAAGACCTTAGAAGAAATCGGCTTAGATTGGCACACGAATGACGACATGTCATCTTATATCGCTGATGAAATGGTGGTTGTCTCTCAAAAAGAAGCGGACGCTTATTATGACGCTTGTAATGAGCTTTATGATATGTTTGTAGAGACGGCTGAAGAGGCCATTAAAAACGATCGCTTTTTTGAATTGGATATTCCTAACGCGCTCATTCCTATGATCAAACAGAGTTTTGAAGAAGAAGTGCATTGGCACATTTATGGGCGTTTTGATTTAGCCGGGGGGCTTGATGGCAAGCCCATTAAATTACTGGAATTTAACGCTGATACCCCCACCATGCTCTATGAAACTGCGGTGATTCAATGGGCGTTACTCAAAGCGAATGGCTATGATGAAAACAAGCAATTCAATAACCTTTATGAAGCACTTGGCGAGAATTTCAAACGCATGGTAACTTTGGGCGAAGACACGAGCCGTTTTGAGGAAATGTATGAGGGGTGGAAAATCCTTTTTTCAAGCGTTAGGGGGAATATTGAAGAAGAGCGCACTATGCGTTTTTTGCAAGACGCTGCTCAGAGCGTGGGGTTTGAAACGGATTTTTCTTACATTGATGAAGTAGAGTTTAATGTAGAAGAGGGCGTGTTTAAAAACGGCTTGAATTATGAGTTTTTATTCAAACTGATCCCATGGGAAAACATCGCTATTGATGAGCCAGAATTAGCCCTTTTGATGCAAGGCATGATGGAAAATAAAAACACGATTTTTTTAAACCCGGCTTATACGATCCTTTTCCAATCCAAGCGTTTTTTAAAACTTTTATGGGACAGATACCCCAACCACCCCTTATTGTTAGAAACGAGCTATGAACCTTTAACCCATAAAAAGCAAATCAAAAAAGTGGCTTTTGGTAGGGAAGGAGCGAATAGTGAAATCTTTGAAGCTTCCATGCAATCGCTTTTAAAAACGGATGGCGTTTATTCTAACCACAAACCCGTTTATCAGGAGTTTTACGAGCTCAATTCGCATAACGGGTTGTATTATCAGCCTAATGTGTTTTTTGCTTATGAATCTTGCGCATTAGGGTTTAGAAAAGGGGGGTTGATCTTAGATAATTTTTCTAAATTCGTGAGCCACAGGTTGCAATAATGGTTGCAATGATGCGTTATTTTCACATCTATGCGACCACTTTTTTCTTCCCTTTGGCGCTTCTTTTTGCGATTAGTGGGCTTTCATTGCTCTTTGGGGTGCGCCAAGACACTGGCGCTACTATCAAAGAGTGGGTTTTAGAAAAATCCTTAAAAAAAGAAGAACGATTGGATTTTTTAAAAGACTTCATAAAAGAAAACCATATCGCTATGCCTAAAAAGATAGAGCCTAGAGAGCATAGGGGAGCGTTAATCATTGGCACGCCTTTGTATGAAATCAACCTTGAAACTAAAGGCGATCAAACCAAAATCAAAACCATTGAAAGGGGCTTTTTAGGCGCACTCATCATGCTGCATAAGGCTAAGGTGGGCGTTGTGTTTAAGGCGCTTTTGGGGATTTTTTGCGTGTTTTTATTGTTGTTTTATGTGAGCGCGTTTTTAATGGTGGCTTTTAAGGACACTAAACGCATGTTTATAAGCGTTTTGATAGGGAGTGTGGTGTTCTTTGGAGCGATCTATTGGTCTTTGTAAGGCTTTTAAAACACTAAAGGTGTTTTTCACAATCAAAATAAAAGAGCTAAACAAGCGATAATTTCTCATAACGCGCTCTTAGGGGGTTGGGGGGATTTTAAAAAAGGGGGTTGTAGGGGAATGATTTCAAAATATCCCTATTCTTTTATGAGTTTTAAAAACCCTATTTTTTAAAAAATTAAAGAATAACTAAACCAACAAACCCCTAAAACTCTATCTTTAAACTAAAAGCGTTTTTATCTGTCTCATCTAACAACAATTTTTGAAAGAACGCTTGAAATTTAACTATTTTTCGTTATTTTTATCAAGTCTTTTTATAGCACATGCATACCGCTCTATTATCGTGTGATTCGTGTTTATAGCGTGCTTATAATAATAACCACGCAAAAGCCATAAATTAAAACCATTGAAAAACACAACCAAACGCATATCTATCCATAGCGCAAAAACACGCTAAAACATTTTTATTTTATAGGACTTTTAAACCTAAAACCCACTTCAAGCTAACCTAACAAAAATTTACACCATAAAAATACACTACAAACACAACCAAACAACCGCAAAAAACATTCAAAAAGTTTTCTTTTTGAAAATAGACAAATCCCTAAAAACACTAAAGATCAAAAATTAATAGGGTGGGTTTCTGCTTTAGCTCTTAAAACAGAGCCAAATCTTTGAAAAGTTTTGAGTCAAACACGATGATAATTTAGGGGAAATTTAGAGGATTGATTAAGATTTTCAATACCCCCTGAGTTTAGTGAGGTTTTCGCATGCTTGTTTCATGCCTAGCTTGCAGCCCTTGTCATAAATCATTATGGCGTTTTCTTTATCTTTCATGTTGTAATACATGCCCGCTAGAGCGAAGCAACCCACTTCATCGCCCATATCGCAACCCCTTTCATAATTATCAAGGGCTTTCCTCAAGTCTTTTGGAACAGCGTCCCCTTGCGAATACATAAAGCCCATCCTAGAGCAACTCACCGCGCTCCCCATATCGCATGCTTGTTTGAAATAATCAAAAGCCTTTTGGGGATCTTTTTTGACATACCTGCCTAACATATACATAGAGCCTAAACTCGCGCAACCACCAGAATTGTTTAAAGCACAAGCTTTTTGCAAATAATCAAACGCCACTTCAAAATCTTCATCAAGCCCTGCATCGCCATTTTCAAACAAACTCCCTAACGCGCGGCAAGCCTGCCCATCATCCAATCGGCATGCTTTCAAATAATAGATGACGGCTTTATGGTTGCTTTGTTTGACTTCTAAAAAGCCTTTTTCATAAGCCACGCCCAAAACATAACACCCCTTAGCCATATCAAAATTACAGCTTTTTTGGTAGTAGGTAACCGCTTGATCGGCATTGCCTTTGATTTTTCTATCATAAATAATGCCTAAATTGTAGCAACTCTCAGGGTGTTTTAAAATGCATGCCTTAGCGTAAGCGTCAATCGCTTCTTGATAATTTTGAGCCGTGCCTAACCCCTCATCATAAAGCCCCCCTAAACCAAAACACCCTTCTTTATCATCAGCCTGGCATGCGGTTTTATAATATTCTAGGGCTTTTTTATAATCTATTCTAGTGCCTTGCCCGTTTTCATAAATGATTCCTAATTGCGTGCAACCTTCACTCACCCCATCGTTGCATGCTTTTTTAAAATAAGACGCTGCTTTAGAATAATTCCCGCTTTTATAGGCTCTTTCACCAATCCCTAGAAAACTATTATCTTGTTTCGCCCACAAATGAGCTTGCAAGATCCAAAAAAGCAGTCCCCCAACTAATACTTTTAAAATTTTAATATTCATTTTTGCCTTCTTTTATAATTTTAATCCTTGAGAGCGCTCAATCAGACTTTTAAATAACAAATTAAAAACAAAATATAACGCCTTATTTTAGCATAAATCAAGCGCTTTTACTAAGGCTTAGGGAGATCCTTACGCTCTTCTTTATGCTCTAAAGAGGTGATATAAAGATAAATCGCTTGGATTTCTTCTAAATTGAGATTGTATTTAGGCATCATGCCTTTGCCCAAACTCAAGGCGTCTTTAAAGGTTTTAAAATCCAAATGGTTGATTTTAGGGGCGTAGAGAATTTTTTTTTCGCCTTTTTCATAATAAAAAGTGATTTCTTGTTGTTCGCCTTTAATGCCATGGCATTTCGCACACGCAACACCCCTAGGGTTTTTATAAAAAAGAGCCATCCCGTATTCCAAATCAGAGATGAAATCCGCTTCTTTAGCGCCTAAATTGAATAAGCTTATAACTAATGCGATAAACAAACGCATTAAAACAACTGCGCCTTTTCTAAAATCTCTTTCGCCCCGCTTTGCAAAAATTCTTCTAAAAGCTCTTGAACTAAATCAAACGCCCTAGTTTTATCCCCTCGCTTTTCTTTAGTGATGACTTCTTTCCCATTGGGCAAGCCTAAAACCGCCTGGATTTTAACCCTATCGCCCATTAAACTCGCATGCACGCCTATAGGGATCTGACACCCCCCATTAAGCCCCTTGATAAACTCCCTTTCTAAACGGCAGCAAAACGCGCTTTCTTCATCATTGAGTTTTTGAAGCGTGGCAAAATGCTTGTGGCTTTTGAGCATTTCTACCCCTAAAGCCCCCTGACCCATGCTAGGAATCATTTCTTCTACGCTAAAAGCCTTGCGGTATTTCGCTCCTTGAATTTCTAAACGCTGCAGTCCGGCTTCAGCTAAAATGATAGCGTCAAATTCTCCGCATTCAAGCTTTTTCAAACGGGTTTGGACATTCCCCCTTAAGCTTTCTGTATCTAAATCCTGGCGTTTCAGTTTGAGTTGCATGGAGCGCCTTAAAGAAGTCGTGCCAACCTTGGCTCCTTTAGGCAAGCTCATCAAATCAGGGAATTTCACGCTTAAAAAAGTGTCCCTCACATCAGCCCTTTTGGTGATGCATGCCAAGTCTAACCCCTTTTCAAACACGACCGGCACATCTTTTAAAGAATGCACCGCCAAATCAATTGCGCCTTTTAAAAGCAATTCTTCCAATTCCTTAGTGAATAGCCCCTTACCGCCAATCTTATTTAAAGGTGCATCTAAAATCTTATCGCCTGTGGTTTTAACGATTCGAATCTCGCTTTCCATAGAGCATTCTTCTTTCAGGCGTTCTTTAATGTGATTCGCTTGCCATAAGGCCAATTCGCTCCCCCTAGAGCCAATCACTAATTTTTCCATTCCCTCCCCCTTATTCGCTCTCTAACATTTCTAAAATTTTTTCTTCTAATTCGGTGTCTTTGATTGTTTGTTTTTCTAAATTAGCGCGTTTGATGCATTCAAATTCTTTATTCTCTAAAGTTTGCTTCCCAACAATCAACGCTAATCGTTCCCCAATCAATTCAAAATCCCTCATCTTCGCCCCAAAACGCACGTCTCTGTCATCTAACAGCGCATCAACGCCCTTTTGGAGCAGCCTTTCATACACTTCAAAAGCGAGTTTTTTTTGCACTTCATCTTTCCAGTTAGAAACCACGATCACCACATCAAAAGGAGCGGTATTTTTCGTCCACACACAGCCTAGATCATCGCTTTTTTGCTCTAAAATCGCGCTGAGCAACCGGCTAATGCCTATCCCATAGCACCCCATTTCAAAAAATTGCTCCTTACCATTCTTATCCAAGAAACTCGCCTTCAAGCTTTTAGCATAGCCTTGCCCGAGTTTGAAAATATGCCCCACTTCCAAACTCTTATGGTATTTCAACGCTCCTTGACAATTAGGGCAATGATCGCTCTCTTTAACCTGAACAATATCCGCATAAACAAGATTTTCAAACCCTTTTAAATCCACGCCCACCGCATGAAAATCCTTTTCATTAGCCCCAACGATTAAGCAGTCGCCCTCTTTTAAATCTTCATCAAAAATGATATAAGAAACATGCTTTTTCAAGCCATAAGGCCCTATAAAGCCCGCTATTAGCCCTGCTTTATTTAAATCTTCTTCATTGGCCTCTCCTAATTCCAAAGCGTTCGCCCCTATAATGTTCAAAGCATTTAGGGCTTTAGTCTCTTCTAAATTGTCATCGCCCCTAACAAAAAAGCACGCTAGGGTTTCTCTATCTTTATGGATCACTTTTTTAACAAGTGCTTTTAAAACAAAATAAGGCTCTGTTTTAAAAAACTCCGCCACGCTTTGAGTGCTAGTGGTATTAGGGGTAGGGAATTTCACTAATTGCGCTTTGGGGACATTTAAAGGCTCAGGCCTTTTAGAGCGTTTAGCGATTTCAATATTGGCGGCATAATCGCAATTTTGACACACCACGATCGTGTCTTCCCCGCATTCTGTTAAAACGACAAATTCCCTGCTTTTACTCCCTCCAATCGCCCCGCTGTCCGCTTCCACGATGCGAAAATCCAAACCCAAATCGCTTAAAATCTCTTTATAAGCGTTTTGCGTGTTTAAAAATTCCTTATCCAAGCTTTCAGTATCTTCATGAAAGCTATAACCATCTTTCATGATAAATTCCCTCGCTCTCACTAGCCCGAATCGTGGGCGGATTTCATCACGGAATTTCGTGTGGATTTGATAGAGATGCACGGGTAATTGCTTGTAGCTTTTAATGAAATTAGAGGCAATTTCGGTGATATTTTCTTCTAAAGTGGGGCTTAAAACAAAATCATTGTCTTTTCGGTCTTTAAAAACCAATAATTCCTTGCCGTATTTATCCAAACGGCCTGATTTTTCCCACAAACTCGCCAAAACCACAAAACTCATTAAAATATTTTGCGCCCCATGCTCTTGCATGCGTTTGTGCGTGATGTTTTCTATCTTGTCTAGCACTTTTTTAGCTAAGGGTAGGAAGTTATAGATCCCGCTGCCTACTTGATAGATGTATCCTGCTTGAGCTAAGTGCTTATGGCTTTTTAACACGGCGTCTTTTGGGGGTTCTTTGAGCGTTGGGGCAAAGAGTTTTGAAAATAGCATGCATTATTCCTCGTAATATTCGCATTTATAGAGATTCAAATTCTGGGCATGATTAGCGTTAGATTTGTCTAAATTAAACAAGTTTTTAATCGCGCCCACAAGCACATCGGATTCTTCTTTTTGAGCGTTCTTTTTTAAGGCGATGGTAGGGTGGTGTAAGAAAGTATTGAATGCGTTGTGCAAAATCTTTTCAATGTTGCCTTCGTATTCTTTAGGCACATAGCGTTTTTTGAGCGCCTTTTGCAATTCCTTTTGGGCCGAAATCCTAGCTAATTCCCTTAAATCCTTAATCACAGGCTCTACTTCTAAACTTTGGATCCATTGGTAAAATTCCATCGTGGCAAGCCCTACAATCTCATAAGCTTTCGTTCTACTCTCTTGCCTGTTTCCCACATTTTCTCTCACCATAGGCTCTAAATCATCAACGCTGTATAAGAAAATATTATTGAATACCGGCTTTTCAATATTTCGTGGCACGGCTAAATCAAACCAAAAACGCCTGAAAATCGTTTCTTTTAACATGGAATTTCGCACGATAAAGTTCGGCGAAGAAGTGGCACAAAAAAGCAGTTCGTATTCATTGATATAAGTTTTTAAATGTTCTATATTTTGAAAGCTCACTTTTTTAGGCTCTTCTAATCCTTTGACAAAATCTTCAAATTTAGCCGCATTACGCCCTAAAATAAGCGCTTCAAATTGCTTGTTTAAAAGGTGTTTGATGACCAATTGAGCCATCTCGCCAAGCCCTATCACAAGGGCTTTTTTATCTTTAATCTTTTCTTTTTCAAAAATATTAAGTGCTTCTTTGACGGCTACTGAAGAGATGGAGACCCCTTGCTTGGAAATGCCGGTTAGATTGCGCACTTTAGCGGCGCATTTGAAAGCAAAATGGAGCAATCGGGTTAAATCTTTGGAGCAAAATTTCTCTTCAAAGGCGAATTTATAGGCGTTTTTCATCTGCCCTGTGATTTGAGTTTCCCCAACCACCAAGCTATCCAAACTGCTGCACACGCTAAAGACATGATGAACCGCGCTTTCATCAGTGTTGATTAAAACGCATTTTTCTAAATCAGACACGCTCATTTTTTTATTTTGAGCCAGGATTTTTAATAACGCGCTTTTTTGCTCATGAGTATTAGCGCCGTGTTTCAGGCTCGCATAGATTTCAAAGCGGTTGCATGTGGATAATACCATGCACTCTTTGATATTAGGGCAGTGGGTTTTAATGGTTTGTAAAAATTCTTTAAGCGTTGCACTCGAATTGATAGCGAGTTTTTCTCGCATTTCTAAGCTCATGCTTTTATGCGTAAAGGCTAGGGTGAAATATTTTGACAAATGAGTTTCTAACTCCATTAAAAAGTCCTATAAATGACATCTTGCGCTAGTTTTTCTAAAATCAAATTGTTTTCCCCTTTAATGGCTTCAAGGGCCTTTTTAGAATAAACTTGAGCGATTTTAAGGGTTTCTTCTATGATACCATATTGCTTGAATTTTTCCTTAGTCCATTCTATGATCTCATGACTATCTTGTTTAAAATAAGAAATTAAAAGCCCTTGTTCATGCTGATTCAATTTTTCATATAAAAGCAAGTAGGGTAAAGTGGTCTTGCCTTCTTTAAAATCGCTAAAATTGGGCTTACCTAGAGTTTTGGCGTCTTGAGTGATGTCTAACAAATCATCAATGATTTGAAACGCCATGCCAAAATGCAACCCAAAATCCGCATATATTTTGGCGTCTTTATTTAAAAGAATCGCCATGCTTTTTAGGCTCGCTTCTATGAAATGGGCGGTCTTGTCTTCTAAAATACGCCAGTATTTTTGTTTGTCGCTATTAAAACTTTCCCCCACAAACACGTCTTCAATCTCGCCCCTAGAGAGCCTTAAAACCGCATTAGAGAGGGCTTGAGCGATTGCTTCGCCCATTTTGGATAGTTCAAAAAAGGCTTTGGAATAAAACACATCCCCAAGCATCACGGCGTTAAAATTCCCAAAAAGAGCGTTAATGCTAGGGAGCTTTCGGCGCATGGTCGCCTTGTCAATCACATCATCATGCAACAAAGAAGCGGTCTGTATCATTTCCACAATCGCGCACAAATTGAGTGATTTATCCAATAAAATAGCGTCTGTTTTTTTATCTAACAAAGCGAGCATGAGTTTAGAGCGCAACATTTTTGAAGGGCCAATCTTAGAAAACAATGCATCTATAAAGCCGCTTTCAATTTCTTTGATCCAAGAAGCGATTCTATTTTGAATGGCTTGAAGTTGTTTTTCTTGCATGCAAATTCCTTAAGGCTCTTTAGGAGAAAAAACAAGGGGCATAAGGGCTAAAAGCCTTAAAGCGGCTTTATCTTCTTTAAAATTTTTAAACACAAGCGACAGAGCGCTGTTAGAAGAAAATTTTTCTTCAAAAACTTTGAGATTATAGGTGTTTCTCGCATGATCGGTGTATAAAATAAACTGGTAAGGGAAATGGTTAAAACGCATGTTGATGACTAAACCTTTATTTGCATATAGCGTCCAATAGAGTGTGATTTCTTTGGTTTGTTCATTTGAAGTGTCTTTGATGATCGCTTTAAAGACTTCATCTTTTTTTAATTCTAGCGTTTTATCGATCCCATAATCAAGCCCAAACGCCTTTAAAAAAAAGAGAAATATCAAGCCATAGCGGATAAGCTCATTCATTCCCACTGAGAATATTCGCCATGGATTGGATCACAATGTCTGTTTTTCTGCTCTCTATTTTTTGTTGCAACTCTTCATCCATTCTTAAAGCTTTAGCGAAAGATTCAAACTTTTCTTCCAAGTCTTCTTTTTCTATAAAAGTTTCCAAAAGAGCCAAAAGCTCTAAAAGCCTTTCTAGCTCTTTTTTAGAAAGCTTTTTACTCGCATGAAAAATAATGTCATTCCACTTGTCTAAGGGGTTTCCCTCAAAAATTTCAAGCTCACTATAATCCCTCATGCTGGCTTCTTTTTATTGGCTTAAGCCAAATGGGCTTCTAGCATCCAAATGGATTTTTGCAACTTGGCCAATTGATCGTCCGCATAAGTTACGGTGACTTTATCGCCTTCTTTTTCAGCGGTGTTAGAAAGCTCTTTAAATTCTTTTTCTAGGTGTTTGTAATCGCCTAGAATTTCTTTAAAGATGTCTTTAGAGTGGAAGCTCGTTTTAGTTTCTTCTTTAACACGAGTGAGTTTGAGTGCTTCAGATAAAGTGACTAAGGGGTGGTGTCCTAATTGAGCGATCCTTTCAGCGAGATCATCAAACATGTCCGCAAACTCTTCATAAATTTCTTCAGTGGCTTTATGCACATTGAAAAAATCAGTGCCTTTCACATTCCAATGGAAGTTATGCACTTTCATAAACAACACGATCGCATCCGCTTGCAAATGTTTTAAAATTTCAAATGTTTTCATCAAAAGTCCTTTTTTTAAAATTGTTTTAGGCTTTTACTTTCATAAAAACCTTGATCGCTATCCTACACCAAAAGAGTTAATGAAAAATTGTTTTGATCTTATTTTTGTCAAAAACTGATAAACCCTATTCAATTTATTTAATATTATTTAATCTTTTTAAAATTTTGTTTTATAGTAAAACTCATTTTTTAAGGGGGATATTATCACTCAAGAAGCGTTAAGAATCTTAATTTCAAAGGTTTTTTCTTGATTTTCTAATAGCACAATGCTCCCTTCATGGGCTTTAACGACTTGTAAAGACAGGGCTAACCCTAGGCCATTCCCCTTTAATTTAGTGGTTTCAAAAGGCTCAAATAAAGCGCTTTTGTTTTCCACTTCCTTACCATTATCAATAATGGTGAAGACAATAAATTCATTTTGAATGAACGCTTCAATTTTGACTTGACCCTGTTCGCTCTCTTCTAAGGCTTCAATCGCATCAATAGCGTTATACAAGAAATTTTGCAACACAATCCCCATCAAATCAAAGTCAAAAAACCCTTCTTCGTCGCTAAAATTAAAAAGAAAATCAATGTCTTTGGAGTAAGTGTAGCAATTTAGGGCTTCTTTGAGATCGCTTTCTAGCGTTTTCAAACTTTGCTTGGTGCGGTTGGCTTGAATGCCTTTAGAAAAAAGCAAGGTGGCTTTAATGATTCTTTCCACGCGCCATAAAGCTTTTTGCAATTCTACAACAATGGGCTTAGTCTTTTCGTTCGCATGCTTTAATAACACCGAAGCTAAAAGGGAGATAGAGCCTACAGGGTTTCTGATCTCATGGGCTAAATGCGCTGAGATTTTCCCCATAGAAGCGAGCCGCTCTTGGCGTTTTTGAGCGCTAATATCGGTTGCGGTGATGATTTGCTTGCCTTGAATGCTGTTTTGCTGGACTAAATAGCTTTTATTTTCATGCTCAATTTCAGTGTTAAAATTTTCTAATTTAGCCTTATTGAACACCTCATGGCTTTGATTGGCTAAAGAATTTTTATAAAAAAAGCTCCCGTTTTCATTCACCACCCAAATCGCTTGCGGTAAAATCTCTATGACCCATTCATAAAGGGCTTTATAATCCTTAAACTCCTTTTCCACCTTGTAGCTTTGTAAAATGAATTGGTTTAAAAGCCCTAGCAATTCTTGCATGTCTTTTTTATTGGAAAAATTTTCTAATAAATCTTCGCTCTCTTTGGGTTTAAAATTTTCTAATGAAATCACATTATCCTCTTTTTTTAACAACCCCTTGAAAGAAGAAGCCTTATCAGAGCGTTTCAAAGGGGAGTTTTTTAAATAAGAGCGTTTTAAGCGCTTGGATTTTTTCATGGTTTTTGTTTTTCTTGCTCTTTTAAGAAATTAAACAGCATTTCGCTATAGCCAAAATTCCCGCTCAATTCTTTAGAAAGGGTGTCCTTATACATGGATGTGTAAATCTCATCGCCTGGGGCTTTAGGATACAAAGGGTTATCCATTTTCATAGCAGTATCTAGCATGAATTTTAAAAGCAACGCTTCAAAAGAATCGGTTTGTTCTTTGAGGAGCTTGTCGTTTTTATTTTGAGCTAGCGCTTTTAATTTCTCTTCGCTCGCTAATTTAGAAACGTTGTATTGCTCTAACATGGCTTTATTGTTGTTTATCATAATATCTCCATTTCAGCGCTAATCGCGCCGCTTTTTTTTAGGGCTTGCAAGATGGAAACCATCCCCTTAGCGCTCACGCCAATTTTTTGTAAGGCTTTTACCACCCCGGCAATGGTGATGCTTTTCCCGTTAGAGCTCAGCGTGTTGTGAGCGGTGTCTAAGGACATGTTATTGTCTAAATCCTGCGTGTTTTTAGAGTCATTTAAAGGCTCTTTAGTGATTTTAAGCGTGATGTCTTGGCTTGTAACCACTATAGGATGCACTATTATATCCACTCCTGAAACGATCGTGCCTGATTTTTCATCTACAATGATCTTATTTTTCGCGCTGTAATTAATAGGGATTTCTTGCACTAAGGCTAAAAACTCTACCATAGAAAGACGCTCTGGGCGAGTGATTTGAATGGTTTTTGGATCTAGTGCTATGGCTACTTTATTGCCAAATACCTTATTTAAAGTGTTTTGCACTTGGATAGCGTTTTTAAAATTGGGGTTTTTCAGGCTTAAAGTCATGGCGTTTTTGTGGAACAAATCATACGAAACTTCCCTTTCAATAGTCGCTCCGTTGATGATATTGGCTGAGAGCAAGTTATTAGAATTGCCCGAAACGATAGCCCCTTGAGCGAGGGCGTAAATATTCCCATCTACCGCATTTAAAGGGGTCATCACCAAAGTCCCTCCCTGAATGGATTTCGCATCGCCAATAGAAGAAATGTGAATATCAATTTTATCGCCCTGTCTTGCAAAGGGGGGCAAGGAGGCTGTAATCATCACGGCAGCGACATTTTTAGATTTAATATCATCTGCAGAGATCTTGACATTCACGCTCTCTAGCATGTTAGAAATGGATTGCATGGTGAATTTTGAGCCGGATTTATCCCCTGTGCCATTTAGGCCAATCACAAGCCCATAACCAATCAGCTGGTTATCCCTTACGCCCACCACGCTCGCTATATCGCCTATTTTTTCGGCCAAAAGCTCGTGAAAGGCTAATACAAAAATAAGACACAAAAACACCCGTTTCAATCAAACCCTTTCATTTATTTACCCCATCATTTTAGCATAAGCCTTTTATAAAAACTTTAAACTTAATTGAGTGCATTTTTATGCTATACTCAAAAATCTTATAAACTTTAAATCAAAGATTTTAATTTTAGCCTTTTATTAACTTTTTATAAAGTTTCAAATTAAATTGAGGTATGAATCTCCCATGGAATTGAATCAACCACCACTCCCTACAGAAATTGATGATGACGCTTATCATAAGCCGAGTTTTAATGATTTGGGCTTAAAAGAATCGGTTTTAAAATCCGTTTATGAAGCCGGCTTCACTTCCCCAAGCCCCATTCAAGAAAAGGCCATTCCGGCTGTTTTGCAAGGCCGAGATGTTATTGCGCAAGCCCAAACAGGCACAGGAAAAACCGCCGCTTTCGCTCTGCCCATTATCAACAACCTTAAAAACAACCACACCATAGAGGCCTTAGTGATCACGCCCACCAGAGAATTAGCCATGCAAATTAGCGATGAGATTTTTAAATTGGGCAAACACACCAGGACTAAAACCGTGTGCGTGTATGGAGGCCAGAGCGTTAAAAAACAATGCGAATTCATTAAGAAAAACCCCCAAGTGATGATCGCTACACCAGGAAGGCTGTTGGATCATTTAAAGAACGAGCGCATCCATAAATTTGTGCCTAAAGTGGTCGTTTTAGATGAAAGCGATGAAATGCTGGATATGGGGTTTTTAGACGATATTGAAGAGATTTTTGACTACCTCCCTAGCGAAGCGCAGATTTTGCTTTTTTCAGCCACGATGCCAGAGCCGATTAAAAGACTAGCGGATAAGATTTTAGAAAACCCTATTAAAATCCATATCGCTCCTTCTAATATCACTAACACCGACATCACCCAACGCTTTTATGTGATCAATGAGCATGAGAGGGCCGAAGCGATCATGCGCCTTTTAGACACCCAAGCGCCCAAAAAGAGCATCGTTTTCACGCGCACCAAAAAAGAGGCCGATGAATTGCACCAATTCCTTGCTTCTAAGAATTACAAAAGCACCGCCTTGCATGGGGATATGGATCAAAGGGATCGCCGCTCTTCTATCATGGCGTTTAAAAAAAATGACGCTGATGTGTTGGTGGCTACAGATGTGGCGAGCCGTGGGCTAGATATTAGCGGTGTAAGCCATGTGTTTAATTACCACTTGCCCCTAAATACCGAGAGCTATATCCATCGCATTGGAAGAACCGGGCGAGCGGGCAAAAAAGGCATGGCGATCACTTTAGTAACCCCCTTAGAATACAAAGAGCTTTTACGCATGCAAAAAGAAATCGATTCAGAGATTGAACTTTTTGAAATCCCCACCATTAACGAAAATCAGATCATCAAAACCTTGCATGACGCTAAAGTGTCTGAAGGAATCATCAGCCTTTATGAACAGCTTACCGAAATTTTTGAGCCGTCTCAATTGGTTTTAAAACTTTTGAGTTTGCAGTTTGAAACCAGCAAAATTGGCTTAAACCAGCAAGAAATTGATGCGATTCAAAACCCTAAAGAAAAAACGCCAAAACCCTCTAACAAAAAAACGCACCCACATGAGCGAGCGCGTTCTTTCAAAAAGGGCCAGCACAGAGACAGACACCCTAAAACAAATCATTATTCTAAAAAACCCAAACGCCGTTAAAATATTAAAAAAGGAAATTCATGCCCATTGATTTGAACGAACATTTGAAAAAGAAAAATCCTCAAAGAGAAAACCCCACGCCCAATACGCCTAATAATGGAGGGCGTTTCATCCCACCATCTAATTCTTTTAATTCCAAAAAACTATCGGTTTTGATTGTCATTGTCCTTTTGGGCGTTATCGCTTTTTTGGCCAAGCCTTTTGAAGTGATTAGCTCAGGAGAAATTGGCATTAAAATCACCGCCGGGAAATACGAACCCACCCCCTTACAGCCAGGAATCCACTTTTTTGTGCCTATCATTCAAGACATTCTCATTGTAGATACAAGGATCAGGAATATCAATTTTTCACGCACCGAAGACATGGGCGTGGCGGGTAAAAACCAAGGGATTTTTAGAAACGACGCTATTAATGTGATGGATAGTAGGGGTTTGACCGTTTCTATTGAGCTCACCGTGCAATACCGCCTAAACCCCCAAACCACCCCCCAAACGATCGCTACTTATGGCTTGTCTTGGGAGCAAAAAATCATCAACCCTGTGGTGCGCGATGTGGTGCGTTCTGTCGTGGGGCGCTATCCGGCTGAAGATTTACCCATTAAGCGCAACGAAATCGCCGCTCTTATCAATAGCGGTATCAATAAAGAAGTTTCTAAGCTCCCCAACACCCCTGTGGAATTAAGCTCTATCCAATTGAGAGAAATCGTCTTACCCGCTAAGATTAAAGAGCAAATAGAAAAAGTCCAAATCGCGCGCCAAGAATCAGAAAGGGTGAAATACGAGGTGGAGCGCTCCAAGCAAGAAGCTCAAAAACAAGCCGCTCTGGCTAAAGGGGAAGCGGACGCTAACAGGATTAAGGCTCAGGGCGTGGCGGATGCGATCGTGATTGAAGCTAAGGCGAAATCTCAAGCCAATTTAAGCATTTCGCAAAGCTTGAGCGACAAGCTTTTAAGACTGCGCCAGATTGAAGTTCAAGGCCAGTTTAATGAAGCGTTAAAAACGAATAACAACGCTCAGATCATGCTCACTCCAGGTGGGGCTGTGCCTAATATTTGGATTGACACTAAAAGCAAGGTTAAATCTAGTATTGCCGAGACCAAAGAGCCTTAAAAACGCATGGCATCTCTTGCCTTTATCCAAGCTTTTTTGGAGTCTTTTAAGGGCTTTTTAAGCCAAGCGACTTTAATTAGCGTTTTGATAGCGAGCGTTTTAATCCTTTTTTGCGCGATTTTGCTCCTTTTGGCTTTGCTTTTAAGAAACCGCATAGCTAGCTATATGGCAACAACAGCTTTTTTGGGCGCGTTTTTGAGCATGCCTTTTGTTTTGAATATTTTACTCACTCAAGCGATTTACCCCATAGAAACACGCATTTTACACGCTAACCCTTTAAGTTATAGCAACGCCTTTTCTTTGCAAGTGGGAGTCAAAAACCATTCCAGATTCAGTCTAAACAAATGCGTTTTACGCCTAGAAGTCCTTAAAAACCCTCACAATTTTGTAGAAGAGCATGCGTTTAAATGGTTTGTCAAAAAAAGCTATGAAAAAATTTTTAAAGAAAAGATTTTGCCCAAAGAATCTAAGGTTTTTTCATTCTTTATTGACAACTACCCTTATTCAAAAACAGCCCCCTATCAAGTTTCTTTGTTTTGTTTGTAGAAAAAAGCGATTGAAAATGCTAAAAGCATGAATTTTTAAATAAAGCTTTAAAGCCTAGATTCTAGCAAACGCTTCGTATAAGCGTGCTTAGGGTTGTCAAACACCTCTTCAATAGCGCCTGTTTCTACGACTTTCCCCTCACTTATCACTAACACCTTATCGCAAAACGCTTTAATCACATCTAAATCATGGCTGATAAACAAATAGCTCAAATCCTGCTTTTCTTGTAAATTCAACAACAATTCCAACACGCTTTTTTGAATGCTTTTATCTAAAGCAGAAGTGGGCTCATCTAAAAGAATGATTTTAGGTTTTAAGGCAATCGCTCTAGCGATCGCTACTCTTTGGCGTTCCCCTCCACTGAGCTCATAAGCGTAAAAGTTAAGCAATTCAGAGTTTAAACACACTTCTTCTAAACAAAGTTTTGCGAGATGGTGCCATTCTTCTTTGGAAGCTTTAGGGTAAGCAAAGCGTAAAGCTTCTGTTAAAATGCTTTGAATGCTTAAGCGAGGGTTTAATGAAGCGTAAGGGTCTTGAAACACCATTTGCAAGATCTTGCGGTAGGGTTTGAACGCCTTAGAACTTAAAAGCCCCACGCTTTGGCCTAAAATCTTTTCTTCCCCACTGTTTAAAGCGAGTTTTAAAAGCCCCAACGCTAGAGAGCTTTTCCCGCTCCCGCTTTCGCCAATGATGCCGATGTTTTCTTTGGCTTTGAGGGAAAAATTGACTGATGCGATAAGGGGTTTTTTTAAAGAAGGCCTAAAAAAGCGTTTTTGCAAGTAATAAACGCTAAAATCTTTCACCTCTAAAAGCGTTTCATCTAGCGCTTTTAAATTTTTAGCGGGCAAGTTTGAAGCCTGAATCAAGAGTTTTGAATATTCGTGCTTAGGGTCATTAAAAAGATCTTTAGTCAAATTGGTTTCTACTATCTCGCCTTTTTTTAGCACATAAACCCTATCAGCCAAGCGTTTGACCGCTTTTAAATCATGGCTAATGAATAAAAGGGCGATGTTTTTTTCCGCGCTCAATTGCTTGAGCAAGTCTAAAATCTGGTTTTGGATTTGCGCATCTAGCGCGGTGGTAGGCTCATCGCAAATGAGCAGTTTGGGTGCGTTAATAATGCCCATAGCGATACACACCCTTTGGCGCTGCCCTCCGCTCAACTCATAAGGGTAACGATCCAAAAATTTTTCGTCTAATTGAACTTGTTTCATGGCGTTTAAAACTTTTTCTTTAAGGAGCGTTTGAGAAGCGTTTTTATGGTGTAAAAAATAGGCTTCACTCATTTGCTTGCCGATTTTATGCAAGGGGTTTAGGCTGGATAGGGGGTCTTGAGCGATGTAAGCGATAATATTCCCCCTTAAATGCTGCATAAATTCTTCGCTTTCTTTTAAAAGGTTGGTTGTTTCAAACAGCACTTCGCCATTATGAGGCTTGAATCTAGGGTTTAAACGCATGATAAGATTAGCGATAGAGCTTTTCCCACTCCCGCTCTCGCCCACGATCGCCACCCTTTCGCTAGGATTTAACGAAATATTGATGTTTTGGAGCGAAAAATGCGCGTTTAAAACGCAGTTCAAGTTTTTGATTTCTAGCATGTAACCCCCTTATTTGAGCATGTTAGCGTTGAAAGCATCGCGCACCCCTTCGCCAATGAACACCAAAACAGAAAGCAACAAGCTAATGGCTACAAACGCAACGATGGCTAAATGGGGCGTAGTGAGATTATCCTTGCCTTGATTGACCAATTCGCCCAAACTCGCGCTCCCTATGGGCATGCCAAAACCTAAGAAATCCAAAGACACTAAAGTAGAAATACTAGCCGCCATTAAAAACGGCACATAAGTGATCGTCGCTACTAAAGCGTTGGGTAACACATGGTAGAAAATGATTTTTAAATCATTCACCCCAAGCACTCTAGCGGCTTTGGTGTAGTCCATATTCCTTGCTTTTAAAAACTCCGTGCGCACGACTTGAGAAAGCCCCATCCAGCTAAAGAGTAAGACTAAAAATAAAATGATCCAAAAATTAGAATTGAACGCGCTAGAAATCACAATGAGTAAAAAAAGCATAGGAATCGCGCTCCAAATCTCGCTCAACCTTTGCCCCAATAAATCCACTAACCCTCCATAATACCCTTGAAACGCTCCCAAACTCACGCCAATAAGAACGCTAAAAAGGGTGAGTAAAATCCCAAACACTAACGAAACCCGATAGCCATAAACCAGTCTGGCTAACACATCTCTAGCTTGATCGTCTGTGCCTAAAAGGTGTTTGAAACTTGGAGGGTTAGGGGCAGGCGAGTCTAAATCCATAATGATCGTATCGTAGCTATAAGGGATGAGTGCATGGATGATGAAAGCGTCTTTTAAAAGCGTGTTTTGCACATAAGGATCGTTATAGTCCGTAGGGGTGAAAAAATCGCCTCCAAACTCCACTTCCGCATAGTTTTTAAACATGGGGAAATACGCTTTATTGTCTTTATAGATGAATAAGGGGCGATCATTCACCCATAAGGGGGCTAAAAGAGAAAGCGCTAATAAAGCGATAAAAAGATAGAGTGAAAACACCGCCCGCTTATTCTTTTTAAAACTAAAAATACGCATTTTAAACAAACTGCTCACGCTCAAACTCCCTTGATGAAAAACAATTCCTAAGATTATAATTAATTATGGGTAATACTAGCAAGAAAATGGGTTTGATCCATAAAGAAAGAAGATAAGCGTAATAAATGATGGTGGAGTGTAGGGGGTTCGAACCCCTGACCTCAACGCTGCCAGCGTTGTGCTCTCCCAACTGAGCTAACACCCCAAATAAAATTAAGCGAGCATTATAACATTTTGCTTAAAAGATGTCAATTTGATGCTTTTTTGAAACACTTAATAGCAAATTAAGAATGATTATCTTAAAATTAGAAAGTTTCTTTTATGGATTAAGTAAAATCACTTATCAAAGCAAAAAGGATATTTTTGAAAAACCACTCCTTTAAAAAAACGATCGCTCTTTCCTTACTGGCGAGCATGTCTTTGTGCAGGGCTGAAGAAGATGGGGCGTTTTTTGTCATAGATTATCAGACGAGTTTGGCCAGACAGGAATTGAAAAATCCAGGCTTCACCCAAGCGCAAGAATTAAAGCAGTTGATCAGAGATGGGGCCGTGAGGTTGCAAACTTCTGCCATTCCCTTATCTTATTATTTGGATATTTTAGGGAATAAAACAAAAATTCTTTTGAGTGAAAGCGTGAAAAACAGCTCACAAGTGCAACCATCGCAACCAAACGGACCATCAAACCAAGCTTTAGTCAATTTAGAAGAATCTCTAGGGATTTTAGGAAAACTATTAGATCTATCCCAACAATACGCTAATCAGGGTGTCATTAAGCCTTTGGTGGTGGATGTGGGGAAAGAACAAATCGGTATCACTGATAGCATGCTCTTAGTGGCTCAAAACATCGTTTTAGCTTTAGGGCAAGTGGATTTGAGCAAAATCCAACAAAACAATAACGGACAGCTATACGAAAACATCATGAAAGTCATGCTTTTAGGCGCGGGCGGGACTAATGGAGCGTATAATGGCGTGAGTGTGGGCGATATTGCTACAGGCATGCAAAATTTTTCTTCGCAAACGGGCTTGATAGGGGCTAATTCTACGGTGAGCGAGCTCAACGCTTTGATTAAGAGCGGGATTTCTTTGGATCGTGAGACTTTGGGGTTAGGGAGTTTTATTGAAAAAAATATTTGTAGCAGTGCATCGCCTTGTTTTACTGGGAGTCAGCTTATCTATAGGAAAGGGCTAGATAGAGTCATAAACATTATTAACGCGAGTTTGGGTCAGTTTGAATCTTCGGCTAGTTCTCTTTATAAGATTTCTTATATCCCTAACCTCTTTTCACTCAAAGACTACCAGTCAGCGAGCATGAATGGCTTTGGGGCTAAAATGGGCTATAAGCAATTCTTCACCCATAAGAAAAATATTGGCTTAAGGTATTATGGGTTTTTGGATTATGGCTATGCGAATTTTGGCGATACGAATTTGAAAGTGGGGGCAAATCTTGTTACTTATGGGGTAGGGACGGATTTTTTATACAATGTGTATGAACGCTCTAGAAGGAGGGAAAGGACTACAATAGGCCTTTTCTTTGGGGCTCAAATTGCAGGGCAAACTTGGAGCACGAATGTAACGAACTTATTGAGCGGGCAAAGGCCTGATGTCAAGTCCAGTTCGTTCCAATTCTTGTTTGATTTGGGTGTGCGCACCAACTTTGCAAAAACCAATTTCAATAAGCACAGGCTGGACCAAGGGATAGAATTTGGGGTGAAAATCCCTGTTATCGCTCATAAATATTTTGCAACCCAAGGCTCAAGCGCGAGCTACATGAGGAATTTTAGCTTCTATGTGGGCTATTCAGTCGGTTTTTAAGGAAGGCTCTTGATGAAAAACACCAATACAAAAGAGATAAAGAATACAAGAATGAAAAAAGGTCAATACCACGCGCTCAAAAAGGGGCTTTTGAAAACCGCTCTGCTTTTTAGCCTTCCTTTAAGCATGGCGTTAGCTGAAGACGATGGCTTTTATATGGGAGTGGGCTATCAAATCGGCGGCGCGCAACAAAACATCAATAACAAAGGCAGCACTCTAAGGAATAATGTCATTGATGATTTCCGTCAAGTGGGCGTGGGCATGGCAGGGAGTAATGGGCTTTTAACCTTAGCGACAAACACAACCATGGACGCTCTTTTAGGGATAGGCAATCAAATTGTTAATACTAATAAAACTATTGATAACAACAACGCAGAATTAACCCAATTTAAAAAAATACTCCCCCAAATTGAGCAACGCTTTGAAGTGGATAAAAACGCTTATAGCGCTCAAGCCTTGCAAGTGTATTTGAGTAATGTGTTGTATAACTTGGTTAATAATAGTAATAATGGCAGCAATAATGGAGTCGTTCCTGAATATGTAGGGATTATAAAAGTTCTCTATGGTTCTCAAAGTGAATTCAGTCTCTTAGCCACGGAGAGTGTGGCGCTTTTAAACGCGCTCACGAGGGTGAATTTAGATAGTAATTCGGTGTTTTTAAAAGGGCTTTTAGCTCAAATGCAGCTTTTTAATGACACTTCTTCAGCAAAGCTAAGCCAGATCGCAGAAAGCTTGAATAAGAGCGGTGGTGCAGGAGCCATGCTCCAAAAGGATGTGAAAACCATTTCGGATCGAATCGCTACTTACCAAGAGAATTTAAAACAGCTAGGAGGGATGCTAAAGAATTACGATGAGCCATACCTACCCCAATTTGGGCCAGGCACAAGCTCTCAGCATGGGGTTATTAATGGCTTTGGCATTCAAGTGGGCTATAAGCAATTTTTTGGGAGCAAGAGGAATATAGGTTTACGGTATTACGCTTTCTTTGATTACGGCTTTACGCAATTGGGCAGTCTTAGCAGTGCTGTTAAGGCGAATATCTTTACTTATGGCGCTGGCACGGACTTTTTATGGAATATCTTTAGAAGGGTTTTTAGCGATCAGTCCTTGAATGTGGGGGTGTTTGGGGGCATTCAAATAGCGGGTAACACTTGGGATAGCTCTTTAAGAGGCCAAATTGAAAACTCGTTTAAAGAATACCCCACTCCCACGAATTTCCAATTTTTGTTTAATTTGGGCTTAAGGGCTCATTTTGCCAGCACCATGCACCGCCGGTTTTTGAGCGCGTCTCAAAGCATTCAGCATGGTATGGAATTTGGCGTGAAAATCCCGGCTATCAATCAAAGGTATTTGAGGGCCAATGGGGCTGATGTGGATTACAGGCGTTTGTATGCGTTCTATATCAATTACACGATAGGTTTTTAAGCTCTTTTTAGGGCTTATAAAGAGGCTCTTTACTTTTTTTTGGTATTCTAACAAGCTTTTAAACAATCCAATCTACTTTGTTTTAAGGATAATATTTTATGGCAGATGTCGTTGTGGGGATCCAGTGGGGAGATGAGGGGAAAGGAAAAATTGTTGATAGGATCGCTAAAGATTATGACTTTGTGGTGCGCTATCAAGGCGGGCATAATGCCGGGCATACCATTGTGCATAAGGGGGTTAAGCATTCTTTGCATTTAATGCCCTCAGGGGTTTTATACCCCAAATGCAAGAACATCATTTCTAGCGCGGTGGTCGTGAGCGTTAAGGATTTGTGCGAAGAAATCAGCGCGTTTGAAGATTTAGAAAATCGTTTGTTTATCAGCGACAGAGCCCATGTGATCTTGCCTTATCATGCCAAAAAAGACGCTTTTAAAGAAAAATCTCAAAACATCGGCACGACTAAAAAAGGCATAGGCCCTTGTTATGAGGATAAAATGGCCAGGAGCGGGATAAGAATGGGGGATTTATTAGACGATAAAATCTTAGAAGAAAAGCTAAACGCTCATTTCAAAGCCATTGAGCCTTTTAAAGAAGCGTATGATTTGGGCGAGGATTACGAAAAAGATTTGAGGGAGTATTTTAAAACTTATGCTAAAAAAATTTGCCCCTTTATCAAAGACACGACAAGCATGCTGATAGAAGCGAACCAAAAGGGTGAAAAAATCCTATTAGAAGGGGCGCAAGGCACGCTTTTAGACATTGATTTAGGGACTTACCCTTTTGTAACAAGCTCTAACACCACGAGCGCTAGTGCATGCGTGAGCACCGGCTTAAACCCTAAAGCGATCAATGAAGTGATAGGCATCACAAAAGCGTATTCTACTCGTGTGGGTAATGGGCCTTTCCCTAGCGAAGACACTACACCCATGGGCGATCATTTAAGGACTAAGGGCGCGGAGTTTGGCACGACAACCAAGCGCCCAAGGCGTTGCGGGTGGCTGGATTTGGTGGCTTTAAAATACGCTTGCGCTTTGAATGGTTGCACGCAGTTAGCTTTAATGAAATTAGATGTTTTGGATGGGATTGATGCGATTAAGGTGTGCGTGGCTTATGAAAGAAAGGGCGAAAGATTAGAGGCTTTCCCTAGCGATTTGAAAGATTGCGTGCCGATCTATCAAACTTTTAAAGGCTGGGAAAAAAGCGTGGGCGTGAGAAAATTAGAGAATTTAGAGCCAAACGCTAGAGAGTATATCCGTTTTATTGAAAAAGAAGTGGGGGTGAAAATTGGCCTTATTTCTACAAGCCCTGAAAGAGAAGACACAATTTTTCTATGAAAAAATTCGCTTCTGTGTTGGTGCAATTAAAAACCCTTGCGTTAGAAAAAATAGAGCGAAAGCTTGAAAGCAAGCGTTTAGAATTGCGACAAAACGAGCGAGAAGTTTTGGACAAACAAGCCCAACTAAGTGCGTTTAAAAACCCTGAATTGGGGGGAATGAGCCTTTTTTTACAAACCCAGCAATTAAAAAGCGCTCTAAGAATGGAGATAGAATATTACCAACAAGAGGGCGAGAATTTAAATAAGGATTTAAAAGTTTTAGAAAAAGATTACCTTTTAGCTAACCAAGAGTTAGAAAAAGCTAAAATCATTTTAGAAAACGAAAAGCAAAAAGAAAAGGAAATTTTGGAAAAAAAAGAGCAGGTCCTTTTGGATGAAAACGCCATGATTTTACACTGGCAAAAAGAGGGCTTGCATGCGTAAAATCTTGTTAATGGGCTTGATTTTACAAGCGCTTTTTAGCGAAGAAGCCGCGCAAGAATTGTTGCAATGCTCTGCGATTTTTGAATCTAAAAAAGCCGAATTGAAAGACGATTTGCGCCGATTGAGCGAAAAAGAGCAGTCTTTAAGGATCTTGCAAACCGAAAACGCCCGCCTTTTAGATGAAAAAACCGATTTGTTGAACCAAAAAGAAAAAGAAGTGGAAGAAAAACTGAAAAATTTAGCCGCTAAAGAAGAAGCCTTTAAAACCTTACAAGCTGAAGAAAAAAAACGCCTTAAAAATTTGATAGAAGAAAACGAAGGCATTTTGAGAGAAATCAAGCAGGCTAAAGACAGCAAGATTGGCGAGACTTATTCTAAAATGAAAGATTCTAAGTCCGCCTTGATTTTAGAAAATTTACCCACTCAAAACGCCTTAGAAATTTTAATGGCGCTAAAACCCCAAGAACTCGGTAAAATTTTAGCCAAAATGGATCCTAAAAAAGCGGCGGCTTTGACAGAGTTGTGGCAGAAACCCCCAAAAGAAAATAAAGAAAACCAAAAAACCACAGAGCCTACACCAGCATCCGTGCCCCCTATAGTGCCCACGCCTTTAAAAGAGCCGATGATAAAAGATCCTAACACCAAAGAGCCTTTAGGGGTATGATGTTCATTGTAGCGGTTTTAATGCTGGCGTTTTTAATCTTTGTCCATGAATTAGGGCATTTCACGATCGCTAGGATTTGTGGGGTGAAAGTGGAAGTGTTTAGCATTGGTTTTGGTAAAAAACTCTGTTTTTTTAAGCTTTTTGGCACGCAATTCGCTTTGTCTTTAATCCCGCTTGGGGGCTATGTGAAATTAAAGGGCATGGATAAAGAAGAAAATGAAGAAAATAAAACTCATCAAGCAAATGATAGCTACGCGCAAAAAAGCCCTTTCCAAAAGCTATGGATACTATTTGGGGGGGCGTTTTTCAATTTTCTTTTTGCGATTTTAGTGTATTTTTTTCTGGCATTGAGCGGGGAAAAAGTCTTACTGCCCGTCATTGGCGGTTTAGAAAAAAACGCGTTAGAAGCTGGGCTGTTAAAGGGGGATAAAATCCTTTCTATCAACCACAAAAAAATAGCGAGTTTTGGAGAGATTAGAGGCATAGTGGCGCGTGCTAGAGGCGAGTTGGTTTTAGAAATAGAGCGAAACCATCAGATTTTAGAAAAACGACTAACTCCTAAAATCGTGGCGGTGATAAGCGAATCTAATGATCCTAATGAAATCATCCAATACAAAGCGATAGGCATTAAGCCGGACATGCAAAAAATGGGCGTTGTCTCTTATTCCTTAATTCAGGCGTTCAAGCAGGCCTTGAGTCGGTTTGAAGAGAGCGTTGTTTTGATTGTGGATTCTTTAAGGCGTTTGATTACAGGGAGCGCTTCAGTTAAGGAATTGAGCGGGGTAATAGGCATTGTGGGAGCGTTAAGCCATGCCAATAGCGTGAGCATGCTTTTGTTGTTTGGGGCGTTTTTGTCTATCAATTTAGGGATTTTAAATTTACTACCCATCCCCGCTTTAGATGGGGCGCAAATGCTAGGGGTCGTTTTTAAAAATATTTTTCATATCGCTTTGCCAACACCCATACAAAATGCGTTGTGGCTAGTGGGAGTGGGGTTTTTGGTTTTTATCATGTTTTTAGGGCTTTTCAATGACATCACTCGTTTGTTATAAAAGGGGGAGTTGGTGGATGTATTGAGCGTGAGCGAAATCAATGCACAAATCAAAGCCCTTTTAGAAGCGACTTTTTTGCAAGTTAGGGTTCAAGGGGAAGTGAGTAATTTGACTATCCACAAGGTGAGCGGCCATGCGTATTTTTCGCTCAAAGACAGCCAGTCGGTTATTAAATGCGTGCTGTTTAAAGGGAACGCTAACAGGCTCAAATTCGCTTTAAAAGAAGGGCAGGAAGTGGTTGTTTTTGGGGGCATTAGCGTGTATGTTCCAAGGGGGGATTATCAAATCAATTGCTTTGAAATAGAGCCTAAAGAGATAGGTTCATTAACTTTAGCTTTAGAGCAATTGAAAGAAAAATTACGCCTTAAAGGCTATTTTGATAAAGAAAATAAATTACCCAAACCGCATTTTCCTAAACGAGTGGCAGTCATCACTTCTCAAAATTCAGCCGCTTGGGCAGACATGCAAAAGATCGCTTCCAAACGATGGCCGATGTGCGAATTGGTTTGTATCAACACTTTAATGCAAGGGGAGGGGTGCGTTCAAAGCGTGGTGGAAAGCATCGCTTATGCGGATAGTTTTCATGACACAAAAAACGCTTTTGATGCGATTGTAATGGCTAGGGGTGGGGGGAGCATGGAGGATTTGTATTCTTTCAATGATGAAAAAATCGCTGACGCATTGCATTTCGCTAGAACTTTCAGCATGTCAGCTATTGGGCATGAGAGCGATTTTTTATTGAGCGATTTGGTGGCGGATTTAAGGGCTTCTACGCCTTCAAACGCGATGGAGATTTTGCTCCCTAATAGCGATGAATGGTTGCAAAGACTTGATGGGTTTAATGTGAAATTGCGCCGCTCTTTTAAAACTTTGCTCCATCAAAAAAAGGCGCATTTAGAGCATTTAGCGGCTTCTTTAAAACGATTGAGTTTTGAAAACAAGCACCATTTAAACACCTTAAAACTAGAGAAATTAACAATCGCTTTAGAAAATAAAACCCTAGAATTTTTACGCCTTAAAAAAACGCTTTTAGAAAAAATCTCTATTCAAACATTAACAAACCCTTTTTTACAAACCAAAACAGAGTGCTTAAACAGGCTAGAAAACGCCCTCAAACTCGCTTACGCCAATTTGAAACTGCCCCAATTCGGGGCGTTTGTGAGCAAAAATCATCAAGCGATAGAATTAGAGGCATTAAAAGCGGGCGATAAAATTGAATTAAATAATGAAAAAGCCAGAGCGAGCGCTGAAATTTTGAGCGTGGATAGGGTGTAGGGGTTTGAAAAATAATGTTTAAAATACAATAGATTTTGTTTTTAAGATTTCGTATTCATGGCTTTTGATGATCTTTTCTAAACGCAACAGCATGATGTCTGAAATCGTGTTTTTATACCCCTTGTTTTTTAAAATGCTGGCAGCTTGCGGGTTATTTTTAATTTTTTCTTCTTTTTGACACAAATAAAAAGACCAATTCAAATAATAATCCTTATTAACTTCTATAACCGCTTGCGCTGTTGTCCCACTGCCTGCAAAAAAATCTAAAATAATAGAATCTTTGGGGGTGGAGCATAACAATAAATATTTAATCAATCCTACAGGTTTTGGTGTTTTAAAAAGCCCCTTTAAGCCTAATTTTTCTAAATCTTTCGTGCCTTGTCGGCTATAAAAATCCAACACGCTCAAACAATTATCTTGCGATTCTTTTAGGTAATATTTTTCATAAGGGCGATTGTTCTTAAAAATAAGCCTATTTTGATAATATAAATCCTTAAGCTTTTCATCGCTGCTCCACCCTCTGCTTTTTAAGGGTTCTAAAAAAAGATTGATTTCTTGTATCGCTACACTGCGTGGGTTTGAAGGCGTGGATAGATCTTTAGCGAAATAAATCTCACCTTTTTCATCCACTAAATTATAATTTTTTAAAAAATTAAAATGTTCTTTTTGGGATAACTCTTTGATTTGTTCTTTTAAGACAAGTTGGGCTTGAGCTTGTCCTTTTTGTTTGAAAACATTCTTAATCGTTCGCATTAAATCTTTTAATGCTTTAGCATAAATGGGCAAAAGCGTTCGTAAGATTTTAAAACCAGGAGCGAACGCTTTATTTTTGGCGTAGCTTAAAACATACTCATGGGTAATATTAATGTGTTTGGCGTTAGATCTTGTGGCTTGTTTAGTGATAAAAGTGCCTAAAAAATTGCACGCTCCAAAAATTTCATTGGCAATGATTTTGATCTCAGCCATTTTGTTATCATCTATAGAAATAAAAAGACAACCGCTTTGTTTTAACACAGCCTTTGCTAAAATCAAATGTTCTTTAATCCATTTTTCGTAGTCAGCATGAGCGTCATCATATTCAAAATTAGAACTCTTGGTGTTATAAGGGGGGTCTATATAGATGGTTTGGACGCTTTCTTTTTCTATCCTTTTCAAACACTCCAAAGCTTCCATAATAAAAACTTTATGCAAGGGAGTTTCCCCAAGAAAAATAACCGAATTTAAGATTAAAAAGATTGATAAGCTCTTGTTCTTTTAAATCAATGGGTTTCATTTTGAAACCAAATTCTTTGATTAATTTACTGATGCCTATCGTTTGAGTTGAGCGCCTGCTTTCATTATGGCACTCTTTTACTTTTTGTTCTAAATACAATCCCATTTCAGGGTGCTTCCCATAAACAATGAATAAAAGATTAGAAATATTATTCCACACACCCACGGCTAAAGTCGTTTTAATATCGCAAAAAACCTTGGCTTTTTCTAAAGTGGTGTCATTAAAAGTCGCGCTCCAAGTTTTACTTTGAAAGGATACTTGCTTGATCTCTAAAAATTCATCGCTTGAACTTTTTTTGGCATCAAGGCCATGCTTTTGGGTATTGATGAGATCATAATCTAAATATAAAGCCACCATGCTATCTCTCAATTCATTCAAAAATGAATCGTTGTCATGTTTATTGTATTTATTTTGAATTTCTTCAATCGGCTTCAGTGCTTGATAGCTTTCTGTAATGAAGTTTCTATCAATAGGTTCAAAGCAACCCTTATTAAAAAATCCTAAAGACTGATTTAAAAATTGCATATCTAGCCCTTTGATTAAATTCTTTCAATTATTTTAGTGAAAATATATGATTCATTAGCAATACTTTTAAGCAGAATATCTAAAATTTGCATTTCATTATTTATCATAAGTTTGTTTTAAACACGAGCCATTATCAAAAAGTTTTGTATTATAATTTGATGGATTTCTATGGATTAAGGTGTTTGGATTGAGTTTAGCCGATATTATTTTAGAGCGTTTTAAAGATTTTATGAGAGAACAACCTGAGCCTTACAAGTTTTTGCAGGTTTTTTACGCGCAAGAAAAAGAACGCTTTTTAAACCATAAAATGAGCGATTATATGAAGCGAAATAAAAGCAAGGAAGAGGCTAGTATTTTGGCCAGACAAGGCTTTGTCAGTGCGGTTGGAAGAGCGTTAGAAAAAATCATAGAACTTTTATTAAAAGATTTCTGTATTAAAAACAATGTCAAAATGACGAACGATAAGATCTTAAGGGCTAAGCGCATTAATGGCGAGTTGGATAAGGTCAAACGGGCTTTATTGGTGCATTTTGGAGAGTATAGCGTCTTACCTGATGGAGATATAATTCTTTATCAAACCAACAAGGATAATATCAAAATCCTAGCGATTTTATCGGTAAAAAATTCGTTTAGAGAGCGTTTCACAGAAACGCCTTATTGGAAATTAAAACTTTTACAATCGCCCATAACTTCTCACATTAAAGTTTTCATGATAACACCGGATAACGATGATGAAATCAGCTTTAAAGACAAGCCTAAAAAGGCTAGGATCGTCATGGAGCATGAATGAGATGGCCTTTATTTAGCCAAAAGCCATTTTGATCAAAGCCCTAAAATCAAGGGCATAGAAAATTTATTAGAAGATTTAAAGAGGCTTTTATGAAACCTTATTTCAGTTTGGAAAAATTGGATTTATACCATGGCGATGCGAGCGTTTTAGAGACTTTTGAAAAAGGTTTTTATGATTTGTGCGTTACTTCACCGCCCTATAATTTGAGCATTGAATACCAAGGGAGTAATGATTTTAGGGCTTATGATGATTATTTGAATTGGTGTAAAAATTGGCTTAAAAATTGTTATTTTTGGGGTAAGGAACAGGCGAGATTGTGCTTGAATGTCCCTTTAGATACGAATAAGCATGGCAAGCAAAGTTTGGGGGCAGATATTACTATAGTGGCTAAAGAATGCGGTTGGAAATACCAAAATACGATTATTTGGAATGAAAGCAATATCTCAAGACGCACCGCTTGGGGGAGTTGGCTGCAAGCTAGCACGCCTTATGTTATCGCTCCTGTGGAGTTGATTGTTGTTTTTTATAAAAACGAATACAAACGAAAAAAACAAACTTCTACGATGAGTAAAGAGGAATTTTTGCTCTACACGAATGGGCTATGGAGTTTTAGCGGAGAGTCTAAAAAACGCTTAAAACACCCAGCCCCATTCCCAAGGGAATTACCCAGGCGTTGCATTAAATTGTTTTCTTTTTTAGAAGACACGATTTTTGATCCTTTTAGCGGATCTGGCACGACTATTTTAGAGGCCAACGCTTTAGGGCGTTTTAGCGTGGGTTTAGAGATTGAAAAAGAATATTGCGAGTTGTCTAAAAAGCGTATTTTGGAGAGTTTGTCATTAATGTGAGCGTTTTAAAAACCTTTGAGGGTTAAAATAGTGTAAAATAGTAAAGATTTTAAAACTCAAAAAGGATTGATAATGAATTTATTTGAAAAAATGACTGACCAATTGCATGAGACTTTAGACAGCGCGCTCGCTTTAGCTTTACACCATAAAAACGCTGAAGTAACGCCCTTGCACATGCTTTTTGCCATGCTCAATAACTCCCAAGGCATCCTCATTCAAGCCTTACAAAAAATGCCTGTGGATATTGAAGCTTTAAAGCTTAGCGTTCAAAGCGAGTTGCATAAGTTCGCTAAAGTTTCACAAATCAGCAAGCAAAATATCCAATTAAACCAAGCTCTAATCCAAAGTTTAGAAAACGCTCAAGGCTTGATGGCTAAAAGGGGCGATTCTTTCATCGCTACCGATGTGTATCTTTTGGCGAACATGAGCCTTTTTGAAAGCGTTTTAAAACCTTATTTAGACACTAAGGAATTGCAAAAAACTTTAGAATCTTTAAGAAAAGGCAGGACTATCCAGGATAAAAACGATGATTCCAATTTGGAAAGTTTAGAAAAATTTGGCATTGATTTGACGCAAAAAGCCCTAGAAAATAAGCTAGATCCGGTTATCGGAAGAGATGAGGAAATCATTCGCATGATGCAAATTTTGATACGAAAAACAAAAAATAACCCTATTTTACTAGGTGAGCCTGGAGTGGGGAAAACGGCGGTTGTGGAAGGGTTAGCCCAACGCATTGTGAATAAGGAAGTGCCTAAAACGCTTTTAAACAAACGAGTCATCGCTTTAGATTTAAGCTTGTTGGTGGCTGGGGCGAAATACAGAGGCGAGTTTGAAGAGCGCCTGAAAAAGGTGATTGAAGAAGTTAAAAAAAGCGCGAATGTGATTTTATTCATTGATGAAATCCACACGATTGTAGGGGCTGGGGCTAGTGAGGGGGGCATGGATGCGGCTAATATTTTAAAGCCTGTGCTCGCTAGGGGGGAATTGCACACGATTGGAGTGACCACTTTAAAAGAATACCGCAAGTATTTTGAAAAAGACATGGCGCTACAAAGGCGTTTCCAACCCATTTTACTCAATGAGCCTAGCATCAATGAAGCTTTACAGATTTTAAGGGGGTTGAAAGAAACTTTAGAAACGCACCATAATATCACCATTAATGACTCCGCGCTCATAGCGAGCGCCAAACTCTCCAGCCGTTATATCACCGATAGGTTTTTGCCCGATAAAGCGATTGATTTGATTGATGAGGGGGCGGCTCAATTAAAAATGCAAATGGAATCAGAGCCGGCCAAACTCTCTAGCGTTAAGCGTTCCATTCAAAGACTAGAAATGGAAAAACAAGCCCTTGAAATGGAAAAAAAAGAGAGCAACCACAAACGCATGCAAGAAATCCTTAAAGAATTGAGCGATTTGAAAGAAGAAAAAATCCAATTAGAAGCGCAATTTGAAAACGAGAAAGAAGTGTTTAAAGAAATTTCACGCTTGAAAATGGAAATGGAAAGCTTGAAAAAAGAGGCTGAGAGGTTTAAGCGCAATGGGGATTACCAGCAAGCGGGTGAAATTGAATATTCTAAAATCCCTGAAAACAAAAAGAAAGAAGAAGAATTGCAGCACAAATGGGAAGCGATGCAACAAAACGGGGCGTTGTTGCAAAACGCTTTAACCGAAAACAACATCGCTGAGATCGTGAGCCAATGGACGCATATCCCGGTCCAAAAAATGCTCCAAAGCGAAAAAAATAGGGTTTTAAACATTGAAAGCGAATTGCAAAAAAGAGTGGTGGGGCAAGAAAAAGCGATCAAAGCGATCGCTAAAGCGATTAAAAGGAATAAGGCTGGGCTTAGCGATAGCAACAAGCCTATAGGGAGTTTCCTCTTTTTAGGGCCAACAGGCGTGGGTAAAACCGAGAGTGCTAAAGCTTTGGCGCAATTCTTGTTTGATAGCGATAAAAACCTTATAAGAATTGACATGAGCGAATATTTGGAAAAGCACGCTATCAGCCGTCTTATTGGGGCCGCTCCTGGGTATGTGGGCTATGAAGAAGGCGGGCAATTAACCGAAGCGGTGCGCAGAAAGCCTTATAGCGTGGTGCTGTTAGATGAAGTGGAAAAAGCCCATCCGGATGTGTTTAACCTTTTGTTGCAGGTTTTAGATGAAGGGCATTTAACCGATAGTAAGGGCGTGAGGGTGGATTTCAAAAACACGATTTTGATTTTAACCAGCAATGTGGCTAGCGGCGTGCTTTTGGAAGAAAATTTGAGTGAAGCCGACAAACAAAAAGCGATTAAAGAGAGCTTGAGGCAATTTTTCAAGCCGGAATTTTTAAACCGCTTAGATGAAATCATCTCCTTTAACGCTCTAGATAGTCATGCTATCATTAATATCGTGGGGATACTCTTTGAAAATATTCAAAAAAAAGCGCTTGAAAGGGGCATTAATATAACCCTAGACGAAAAAGCAAAAGAATTGATCGCCGAAGCGGGGTTTGACAGATTTTATGGCGCTAGACCCCTAAAGCGCGCGCTCTATGAAATGGTAGAAGACAAGCTCGCTGAACTCATTTTAGAGGATAAAATCAAAGAGAATGACAGCGTGACATTTGTGGTAGAAAATAACGAGATTGTGCCTAAGATTAAGTGAGGTTTTGCTATCCTAAAAAATTAAAAAATATAAGAAACGATTATTTTTAAAAAAGGATTGGATGATGTTTGATAACACGCTTGTCAATTTATTTGAGACAGCACCTCTTTTAACTTCGCTTTTAGCTGGGATTTTAACTTTTTTAAGCCCTTGCGTGTTGCCTTTGATCCCAGCGTATATGTCTTATATTTCTCAAATTTCTTTAGAGGATATTAAAGATGGTAAGGCTAAAAGGGTTTCGGTTTTTTTAAAATCCTTGATGTTTGTGGTGGGGTTTTCGCTCGTGTTTTTGGGCGTGGGCATGTCTATGGCCAAGCTTATCCATAGCTTTTCGTTTGCTTGGGTGAATTATATCGCTGGGGGGATTGTGATCCTTTTTGGTTTGCATTTTTTAGGCGTGTTTCGTTTTTCATTTTTGTATAAAACTCAAAGCGTTTGTTTGGCGAGCAAATCTAATAGCATGCAGCGCTTTTACCCCTTTCTTTTGGGCATGAGTTTCGCTTTAGGCTGGACGCCATGCATCGGGCCGATATTCACTTCTATAGTGATCATGAGCGCGAGTAAGGACGCTTATGGCTTAATGCTTATGGTGGTGTTTGTAATGGGCTTGGCGATCCCTTTTTTATTGGTGGCTTTAATGCTAGAAAGAGCGCTTTTGTTTTTAAAATCCTTAAAGAAATACAACCGCGCGATTGAAATTGTTTCAGGGTTGGTGCTTATTTTAATGGGAATACTGATTATGACAAATTCTTTAGAAAGCCTGACGAATTTCTTGCAAAAATAGGAGGGTTTGGTGCTGTTAAAAAACGCTTCGTTTTATGATGATGAAGTTTTAAAAAGAGCGGATATTCGCTTAAAAGATTCCCTCATTATAGAGATTAAAGAAAACTTAAGCCCTAGCGGCAGCGAAGAAGTGGTTGAATGTAAAAAATTATTCGTGTTGCCAAGTTTTATAGATTTGAGCGTTACTTGCTTGGAGGGCTATGAAAATTTAAAGCAAAAGGCTTTTAAAGGGGGGGTAGGGTTACTCAATATTTTTAATTGCGATCAAAGCGGTATTAAAAACATCACAGCGCTCAAAAACAACCAGCTAGCCGACATCGCTACGCTTAAAAAAGAAGGGGGGGAAATTTTAATTATAGAGTCTGATGCTTTTTTAGAGCTCATCAGCCATTATGCAAAATCTTACAACTTGCCCCTTTTAATCTCTTTAAAAAATTCTTTTGAAGCCCTAAATAGCGGGGAATTAGCCTATGAATTGGGGCAAAATTTTGTAGAAAATGCGTTTGAAAACACGCAATTAGTGCGTTTCATGGAAGTTTCTAGAGCGTTACAAATCCCTATGCTTTTAGATAAGGTGAATAGCATTACCACGCTCAAACTCATCAAAGCCTTTAATGATTTAGGGGCGAAATTGCAAGCCCAAGCGCCTTTAAGCCATTTAGCGCTAGATGAAAGCGTGTATGAAGATTATGATCCCAGGTTTAAAATCGCCCCTCCTTTAAGGGACAAAAAAGATCAAAACGCCCTAAAAGACGCCCTAAAAAATAACGAAATTTCCATGCTCACAAGCCTTCATGTTTCTAAAAATTCTAACGCACAGCTTTTTGAAGAAAGCGCTTTTGGGTGTGAGAGCATAGAGGACGCTTTTAGCGTGGCTTACACTTTTTTAGTTCAAAAAAAGGTTATTGATTTGCAACAGCTCATTAAAGTTATGGCGTCTAATCAAGCGCAGTTTTTAAAACTCAATGCAGGCGAGGTGAAAGAAAATCAATTAGCCAACCTCATGATCGTGGATCTAAACGCTAAAATAAGGGTGAGCAATAAAAATTCGCCCTTTTATGGTTTGGAATTATATGGCGAAGTTCAAAGAATGATCTTAAAAGGGCAAACCACATTTATTAAGGAGAGTGCATGCAAATTTTAGGAGCGTCTTTAGTTTTTTTGTGCAATGAAAAATGCGAAGTGTTAGAAGATTATGGGGTAGTCTTTGATGAAAAGATTGTTGAAGCGGGCGATTATCAAAGCTTAACGCTCAAATACCCCCACTTAAAAGCGCAGTTTTTTGAAAACTCCGTTCTTTTGCCCGCTTTTATCAACGCACACACCCATTTTGAATTTTCCAACAACAAGGCGAGTTTTGATTACGGGAGTTTTTCTGGCTGGTTAGGGAGCGTGTTAAACAATGGAGGGGCGATTTTAGAAAATTGCCAAGGGGCTATCCAAAACGCCATCGTTGCACAATTAAAAAGCGGGGTAGGGAGCGTGGGAGCGATTTCTAACCACTTGATAGAAGTGAATTTGTTGAAAGAAAGCCCTTTGAACGCTGTCGTGTTTTTGGAGTTTTTGGGGAGCAGTTATTCTTTAGAAAAATTGAAAGCGTTTGAGAAAAAATTTAAGGATTTAAAAGATTTAGAAGATGCAAAACTCAAAGCCGCTCTCGCTGTGCATGCCCCTTATTCGGTTCAAAAAGACATGGCTTTAAGCGTTATCCAATTGGCCAAAGATTCACAAAGCTTGCTTTCTACGCATTTTTTAGAATCGTTTGAAGAACTAGAATGGGTGGAAAGTTCTAAAGGGTGGTTTGAGAATTTTTACCAGCATTTTTTGAAAGAGTCTAATTTCAAGTCGCTCTATAAAGGCGCGAATGATTACATTGACATGTTTGAAGACACGCACACTTTGTTTGTGCATAACCAGTTCGCTTCTTTAGAAGTATTAAAAAGGATCAAGTCTCAAGTCAAAAACGCTTTTTTAATCACATGCCCTTTTTCTAACCGCTTATTAAGCGGGAAAGCTTTGGATTTAGAAAGGGTTAGAGAGGCAAATTTGAGCGTGAGCGTCGCCACTGATGGCTTGAGCTCTAACGTTTCTTTGAGCCTTTTAGACGAATTAAGAGCGTTTTTGCTTTCCCATAACATGCCGTTATTAGAATTAGCTAAAATAGCTCTTTTAGGGGCGACTAGGCATGGGGCTAAAGCTTTAGCTTTGAATAATGGCGAGATAGAAGCCAATAAGAGGGCGGATTTGAGCGTGTTTGATTTCAATGAAAAATTCATTAAAGAGCAAGCGATTTTGCAATTTTTATTGCATGCCAAAGAAGTGGAACGCTTGTTTTTAGGGGGGAAAAGGGTGATCTAATTTGTTTTAAAGACAGAATGCGTTAAAATGGGAAATCCAAATCAATTAAGGAAAGAGTCAATGAAATTAGTTTTAGCCAAGAATACGAGAAAATCAGACGCTAAGAGCGTGGAGTTAGAGGATTTGTACCACAAATTCAGTGAAGACAAGCGTTCTATTTTCTATTTTGCCCCCACAAACGCCCACAAAGACATGCTCAAAGCGGTGGATTTTTTCAAAGAAAAAGGCCATACGGCTTATTTAGATGAGGTGAGGGTCAGCACTGATGAAAAAGATTTTCTTTATGAATTGCACATTATTTAAAGGCTTGTATTGAAAGTTTATATTGAAACGATGGGTTGTGCGATGAATTCTAGGGATAGCGAGCATTTACTAAGCGAACTATCCAAGCTAGATTACAAAGAGACTAGCGACCCTAAAACAGCGGATTTGATTTTAATCAACACTTGTAGCGTGCGCGAAAAGCCTGAACGGAAATTGTTTTCAGAGATCGGGCAATTCGCTAAAATCAAAAAACCCAACGCCAAAATCGGGGTTTGCGGGTGCACTGCAAGCCACATGGGAGCGGATATTTTGAAAAAAGCCCCGAGCGTGAGCTTTGTGTTAGGGGCTAGGAATGTGTCTAAAATCTCTCAAGTGATCCATAAAGAAAAAGCGGTTGAAGTGGCGATTGATTATGACGAAAGCGCGTATGCGTTTGAATTTTTTGAAAAAAAGGCTCAAATCCGATCGTTACTAAACATCTCTATAGGTTGCGATAAGAAATGCGCTTATTGCATTGTCCCGCACACTAGGGGGAAAGAAATTTCTATCCCTATGGATTTGATTTTAAAAGAAGCTGAGAAATTGGCGAATAACGGCACTAAAGAGCTCATGCTTTTAGGGCAGAATGTGAATAATTATGGCGTGCGTTTTAGCAGCGAGCATGCGAAAGTTAATTTTAGCGATTTGTTGGATAAATTGAGCGAAATTCCAGGCATTGAAAGGATACGATTCACTTCGCCTCACCCCTTGCACATGAATGATGCATTTTTAGAGCGCTTTGCCAAAAACCCTAAAGTGTGCAAGAGTATCCACATGCCCTTACAGAGTGGATCTAGTGCGGTGTTAAAGATGATGCGAAGGGGTTATAGTAAAGAGTGGTTTTTAAATCGGGTGGAGAGGTTAAAAGCTTTAGTGCCTGAAGTGGGCATTAGCACGGATATTATCGTGGGCTTCCCTAATGAGAGCGATAAGGATTTTGAAGACACGATGGAGGTGCTAGAAAAAGTGCGCTTTGACACGCTCTATAGTTTTATTTACTCCCCACGCCCTTTCACTGAAGCGGGAGCTTGGAAAGAAAGAGTGCCATTAGAGGTTTCATCTTCAAGGTTAGAGAGGTTGCAAAACAGGCACAAAGAAATTTTAGAAGAAAAAGCCAAGCTAGAAGTGGGTAAAACACATGTGGTGTTGGTGGAAAACAGGCGTGAAATGGATAATCAAATCGTGGGTTTTGAAGGGCGTAGCGATACGGGGAAATTCATTGAAGTAACTTGTAAAGAAAAAAGAAACCCGGGCGAGCTTGTAAAAGTGGAGATTGTTTCTCATTCCAAAGGGCGCTTGATAGCGGCCATCAAAGGCAACTAATCAAAATAACCAATGAAGAGCGGGTTTAAAGGCGAGAATTGAGCTTAAAATTTTTCAGGAAAAATATCGTTTTAAAGGTTGTCCCTCGTTTGGCGTTTGGAGTCCTTTGGTTGTTGCATAAAACTTGTAAAAACCGCTATTTTTTAGCTCAAAATTTAAAAGAAAAACCCTTTATTGTAAGCTGTTGGCATGGGGAGCTTGGCATGATCGGGTTTGCGTATTTAAGGCTTGAAAAACCTTCTGTTTATGTGATCGCAAGCCAGCATTTTGACGGCTCTATTGCGGCGGGTTTGTTTGAAAGCTTTGGTTTTAAAAACATTAGAGGCTCTAGCAAAAAAGGGGGGGTTAAGGTTTTGATAGAGGGGCTTAAACGATTGAAAGAAGGTTGCGATGTCGCTATCACTCCTGATGGCCCTAAAGGCCCACGACACAGCATAGCGGATGGGGTGATCGCTTTAGCTCAAAAATCAGGCGTGGGGATTAGCGCTTGTCGGGTGGTTTGTAAAAACGCATGGCGGTTGAACACTTGGGATCAATTTGAAATCCCTAAGCCTTTTAGCGAAGTGCATTATTACATGCTAGAATCTGTAATCATCCCTAAAGAATGGGAACTTTCAAGGGCTAAAGAATATTTAAAGACGCGCATGGATTCTGTTGGGTTTGAAGAACCTCAAAGGGGTTTGGGTGCTTAAGGGGTTAAAAAAAGCGTTTAAGGAGAGGTTTTGCTCTCAAGTGTATATCTCTTTTAATGTGGATCATAATCTTTTATCCACTCAAGTCATAAGGATCAAAAACGATCGCATTAAAGAGAAATTTTTTAAAACTTTTGAGACTAAAGTGGAGACTAAAAATGGTGAAGTCCCCATTCAAGCCTTAAAAATCGCCAGAACTTATAGCCAAAAATACCCCTACACCTATTTTAGCGCGATGAGTAAAGCTAAAGAGGTTTTATGCGAAAAGCAGGCGTTTGAACAAATCAAACAAGAAAATCAAGATTATCATGCTTGTGAAGTCAATCAAAAGTATTGCGTTTATGTGGAATCTAAGGATTTTTTAAAGGATTTCAAGCGTTTTAAAATCCAGGATGTGGATTTTTTGTTTTCGCCTTTTAGCCTTATTTATGATTTTGTGCGCGATCATTTAGAAAATAAGCCGTTGTTGTATTTGCTTTTGGAGCGTTCAAGATTTTATTTTTTGATTGCGGATAAAAAAGAGATTTTTTTAGCCAAATCCGTGTTTTTAGAGGAACAACCTGAAGAGTTTATAGAGAGCAAAGAAGAAGATTCTATGGGAATGGATAATGAGACTGTGAATTTGTTTTTGAGTGAAATCCAAGAAGATATTGACAGCCTTGAAGAAGCGATAGGCCTAGATAGCAGTAAGGATAATAGTGAAAAAAATAAGGACGCTTATAGTTTGATTGAAGGCATGACAAATATCCCTTTGATTGCAAACGCCTTGCAAGAGGGATTGCGCAGCGTCTATCATTCTAGAGAGATAGACTTTGTAGAAAAAGTGGTTGTTTTAGACAGCTGTCAAATCCACCACAAAGCGTTAATGCATTTGCAAGAAACTTTGATGATAGAAGTGGATAGGCTTGATTTTTCTTTAGTGGAGCGCTTGAACATTTTAGCGCGCATGGAGAATGAAAAGCATGCGTTTTAGTTATATTGAGCCAAGAGCGAAATACCTTATCAGCAAGCTTTCTAAAATTTGGGTTTTTTACATTTTTTTATCTTTTGTGGTGATAGGGGGGTTAGTGTGGTTTATGCACAACGCCATTAAAAGCACTCAAGACAATGCGTCCAGTTTGACGATCCAAGAAAGGCTCTACCGCCATGAAATCAGCCGCTTGCAGGTTAAGACTGATGAAACCTTAAAACTCATTAAAGAAGCCAAAAAGCGTTTGAATTATAACGATGATATACGAGATGTTTTGCAAGGGCTTTTGAATATTGTGCCGGATTCCATCACTATTAATAGCATTGAAATAGACCAGCAAAGCGTGGTGGTTAGTGGTAAAACCCCTTCTAAAGAAGCTTTTTATTTTTTGTTTCAAAACAAACTAAACCCCATGTTTGATTATTCTAGGGCGGAATTTTTCCCTTTAAGTGATGGGTGGTTTAATTTTGTCTCCACTAACTTTTCCAATTCCTTACTGATAAAAAATCCGGAGTCTATTAAATGAAACCATTGCATTTTTCACACTTAGACAGAGAGCAATCAGGCGATGTGGGTTTTATCATTAAAAACCTTGTTTTTTTGGGGATTTTTTCCTTATTTGGTTGGCTCAATACCGAGTATTTTCTATGGCCTAACATGCTGGAATTAAAAAAAATCCTTTTAGAAGAAAATCGTAAAAAAAGCGTTTTAGAATACGCGCAAAGGCATTTTGAAACAGCCCTAACAAACTATCGCAATCAAAAAGAAACCAGCGAATCCTTATTAAAGATTTTTAATGATGAAGAGTCCAGGCGGATCTTAGAAAAGATCTTAAAAAAATGTTTTGATGCTTATAAAATCAAACCCTTACTCTCTCAAAACCCCCTTCAAAAAACCCAATTTTTTATCATGGCCAGAGCGAGCGAATTGGAAAAGACCTATCTTTTTTTCACCCTAATCAACAAATATTTACCGAGCGCTCAAAGCCAATTGCCCTTAAAAATTTCTAAAGATGATGAAGGGTTGTTGGTGCAATTTAGCGTGAGTATTGATCTCCAATAGGATAGGGGTAGTTTAATGCAAGATTTTGATTTCAGTTTTAATCCTAAGGCATGCGAGGGTTGTGGGGCAAAGTGTTGCGTGGGGGAAAGCGGGTATATTTTTTTAAATATCCAAGAAATGCAAAAAATTAGCGCTTTTTTAAAATTAGAATTAGAAGAATTCAGTCAAAAATACGTTAAAAAGGTAGGGTATAAGTTTTCTTTATTAGAAAAAGACGCTAAAGAGTTGGGTTTGGCGTGCGTGTTTTTGGATTTGGAGACAAAAAAATGCCAGATTTATAGCGTGCACCCTAAACAATGCCAAACTTTTCCTTTTTGGGAGAGCGTGAAAACTTTCTCTAAAGAGCGAAAGGAAGCTTTTTGCAAAAGCTGTCCGGGCATTACACAAAAAACCAAAGAAACTAAAGTGCACTAAAATTCATTATAGTGACACAAAAAGGAAATAAAATAATGAATATTCAAACAAAGAAAAGATTTTTAGCAAATATATTGCTTTTTAGTCTGTTTTCTTGCCTTAAGGCTGAAACCCTTTCAGAAGATCATCAAATCCTGTTGAGTTCAGACGCTTTCCATAGAGGGGATTTTGCCGCCGCTCAAAAAGGCTATATGAATCTTTACAAGCAAACCAATAAGGTGGTGTATGCTAAAGAAGCGGCCATTTCAGCGGCGAGTTTAGGGGATATTAAAACCGCTATGCATTTAGCTATGCTCTATCAAAAAATCACCAATAATCGTAATGATGTTTCTATCAATAAGATTTTAGTGGATGGCTATGTGCAAATGGGGCAGATTGATAAGGCGATTGAACTATTACACAAAATCCGTAAAGAAGAAAAGACCATAGCCACAGATAATGTGTTAGGGACTTTGTATTTGACTCAAAAGCGTTTGGATAAGGCTTTCCCGTTGTTGAATAAGTTTTATAACCAAGTGCATGATGAAGACAGCCTAGAAAAACTCATTACGATCTATTTTTTGCAAAACCGCAAAAAAGAGGGCTTGGATTTGTTGCAATCTCATATAGACAGGTATGGTTGCTCAGAGCAATTGTGCCAAAAAGCGCTCAACACTTTCACGCAATTTAATGAGCTTGATTTGGCTAAAACGACTTTCGCTCGTTTGTATGAAAAAAACCCTATTGTTCAAAACGCCCAATTTTACATAGGGGTATTGATCTTGTTAAAAGAGTTTGATAAGGCCCAGAAAATCGCAGAATTATTCCCCTTTGACAGGCGCTTATTGCTAGACTTATACACCGCGCAAAAAAAATTCGCTCAAGCTTCCAAACAGGCTTCTTTAATCTATCAAGAAAGAAAAGACCCTAAATTTTTAGGCTTAGAGGCCATTTATCATTATGAAAGCTTGAGCGCGAATAAGAAAAAGCTCACCAAAGAAGAGATGTTGCCCATTATTCAAAAATTAGAGCAAGCCACCAAAGAGCGCCAAGCATGGCTTGCTAAAACTAAAGACAAAGAAGACGCGCAAGACGCTTTCTTCTATAATTTCTTAGGGTATTCCTTGATAGATTATGACATGGATATTAAAAGGGGCATGGATTTTGTGAGGAAAGCCTTAGCGTTGGATTCTGGATCAGTGCTTTATTTGGATTCTTTAGCATGGGGTTATTACAAATTAGGGAATTGTTTGGAGGCTAAAAAAATTTTTTCTAGCATCGCTAAAGATGTTATCCAAGCCGAACCTGAATTGAAAGAGCATAATAAAGTCATTCAAGAATGCAAGAAATAGGGATTTTAGAAAATTTACAAAAAAGCTTAGCCTTAAAAGAGGGCATGCTTTCTTATGAAATGTTAGGTAAAAGCCTGTCGTATAACCCTTACTTGCCTAGAATCATTCCTCAAATTAAAGATTGTGTTTTTGTAACCCCTGATGAGGTTTTAGAAAAGCTTTTGAAAGAAAACACCCACACCGATTGCGTCATTGTCAATTTCAAAGGATTATACGAAATAGGCGCGCCAAGCGTGTTTGATTTAGAAGTTTTAGGGTTATTGCGCCGCCATGCGAGTTCTTTGATTATCCATCAGGATCTTTTCATCAGCCACTACCAGCTTTTAGAATCGCTTGTTCAAGGCTCTGATGGGGTCATTTTAGATGAAGAGCTTTTGAAAGAAGATCTAAAAGGCATGGTAGAATTCGCTTGGCGTTTGGGCTTAGGCGTGTTTGTAGAAACCCACAAACAAGACTACACCCATTTAAAAGATTTAGGGGTTTTAGGCGTGCTAGAAATTAGCCCCCATTCTTATAATCAAAAAAAAATAGTCTTTTTAGATTGAATTTTAAGCTAATTTAGAGTAAAAATCGTATTCAAACTTTTTAAAAGGAGTTAGTCATGTCATTATTGGTGAATGATGAATGCATTGCGTGCGATGCTTGCAGAGAAGAATGCCCTAGTGAGGCGATTGAAGAGGGCGATCCTATTTATAATATTGATCCAGACAGATGCACAGAGTGTTATGGGTATGATGATGATGAGCCTCGTTGCGTGAGCGTATGCCCTGTAGATGCGATTTTGCCGGATCCTAACAACGCAGAGAGCAAAGAGGAACTGAAATACAAATATGAAAGCTTAAAAGAGCAAGATTAAAGGCTAGCAATGGCTAAAATCACAACCGTGATTGATATAGGCTCTAATTCAGTGCGTTTGGCTGTCTTTAAAAAGACGAGCCAGTTTGGGTTTTACTTGCTTTTTGAGACTAAGTCTAAGGTTAGGATTTCAGAGGGTTGTTATGCGTTTAAAGGGGTTTTACAAGAAATCCCCATGCAAAGAGCCGTTAAAGCCTTGAGCGAATTTAAAGAAATCGCCCTCAAATACAAAAGTAAAAAAATCTTGTGCGTGGCGACCTCAGCGGTGCGCGATGCCCCTAACAGACTGGAGTTTGTAGCGAGGGTGAAAAAGGCTTGCGGTTTGCAAATCAAAATCATTGATGGGCAAAAAGAAGCGCTCTATGGCGGGATTGCGTGCGCGAATTTGTTGCATAAAAATTCAGGGATCACGATAGATATTGGAGGGGGTAGCACCGAGTGCGCGTTGATTGAAAAAGGCAAGATTAAGGATCTCATTTCGCTTGATGTTGGGACAATTCGCATTAAAGAAATGTTTTTAGACAAGGACTTAGAGGTCAAATTGGCTAAAGCCTTTATCCAAAAAGAAGTCTCTAAACTGCCCTTTAAGCATAAAAACGCCTTTGGGGTGGGGGGGACGATCAGAGCCTTGAGTAAGATACTCATGAAACGCTTTGATTACCCTATTGATTCTTTGCATGGTTATGAAATAGATGCGCATAAAAATTTAGCGTTCATTGAAAAAATCGTCATGCTTAAAGAAGATCAATTACGGCTTTTAGGGGTGAATGAAGAGCGTTTGGATAGCATCAGGAGCGGGGCGTTGATTCTATCAGTCGTTTTGGAGCATTTAAAAACTTCCTTGATGATCACTAGCGGGGTGGGAGTGAGAGAAGGCGTGTTTTTGAGCGATTTATTACGAAACCATTACCATAAATTCCCCCCCAATATCAACCCCTCTCTCATCTCTTTAAAAGATCGCTTTTTACCCCATGAAAAGCACAGCCAAAAGGTCAAAAAAGAATGCGTGAAATTGTTTGAAGCCTTATCGCCTTTGCATAAAATAGATGAAAAATACCTTTTCCATTTAAAGATTGCGGGGGAATTAGCGAGCATGGGTAAGATTTTAAGCGTCTATTTAGCCCACAAGCACAGTGCGTATTTCATTTTAAACGCTTTGAGTTATGGCTTTAGCCACCAGGATAGGGCGATCATTTGCTTATTAGCGCAATTCAGCCATAAAAAAATCCCTAAAGACAACGCTATCGCCCACATGAGCGCGATGATGCCAAGCCTTTTAACCTTACAATGGCTGAGTTTTATCCTTTCTTTGGCCGAAAATTTGTGCCTGACAGACAGCCATCATTTAAAATACACGCTAGAAAAAAACAAGCTTGTGATCCATTCTAATAATGCGCTTTACTTGGCTAAAGAAATGCTCCCCAAACTCGTTAAGCCCATTCCTTTGACGATAGAGTTTGCTTGAAAATAGCGATCGTCAGGCTTTCAGCGCTTGGGGATATTATCGTGAGTGCGGTGTTTTTGGCGGCTATCAAAGAGCGTCTGCCTAACGCTCAAATAGAATGGTTCGTGGATGAAAGATTTAGTGCGATTTTAGAGCATTCCCCCTATATTGATAAATTACACCCCATCGCTTTAAAAAGCACGCTTACAACCTTTAACCCTTTGAAGATTTTCAAACTTTTTAAATCTTTAAGGGCTTATGAATACGATATAATCATTGACATGCAAGGCCTAGTCAAATCCGCCCTCATCACTCAAATGTTAAAAGCCCCTAAAAAAGTCGGCTTTGATTACGCTTCGGCTAGGGAGGGTTTGAGCGCGTTTTTTTACTCGCAAAAAGTTTCTATCGCTTATGATGAGCCTATTTTAAAGCGCAATTTCACGCTCCTTTCTCAAGCCCTAAACTTGCCCAAAAAAGAAATTTCACAGGGTTTAAGCTCTAGGGCTAAAGCGTTTTCTTACCAGCCTTCTCCAAAAATCAATGCGTTAAATTTGAATGAGAATAAACCAAAAATCCTTTTTGTTTTAGAAACTTCTAAAATCAATAAAACTTACCCCACAGAGCGTTTTAAAGAGCTGGCGTTAGCGTTAGAAAATTTTCAAATTTGCTTGTTATGGCATGCTGATGAAGATAAGGCCACTACGCTTTATCACGCTTTAAAACACCAACGCGATGTGTTATTGCTCCCCAAACTCACTTTAAACGAGGTTAAGGCGTTGCTTTTTAAAATGGATTTGATTATTGGGGGTGATACGGGTATCACGCATTTAGCATGGGCGTTGCAAAAACCCAGCATCACCCTTTATGGCAACACGCCCATGGAGCGTTTTAAATTAGAAAGCCCGATCAATGTTTCGCTCACCGGTAATTCAAACGCCAACTACCATAAAAAGGATTTTTCTATCCAAAACATAGAGCCTAAAAAAATTAAAGAATGCGTTTTAAACATTTTAAAGGAAAAAGAATGACTTATAAAGAACGACTCATACACGAAAAAATATTAAACAAAGACGATAAGGGTTTTAAAACAGAACTGCGCATTTTGAGCATTTTTATCGTGGAATCTTTAGTGAATATTTTGGGGTTTGTTTTAGCTAAAATGCCCCATTCGTGGTTTTTAAGGTGCATTAAGGCTGTGGCGTGGCTGATGAGAACCTTTGATAGGCGTCGTTATTTTGACGCTAAAGCCAATTTGGATTTTGTGTTTGGGGATTCTAAAAGCGAAGAAGAGAAAAAAAGGATCATTAAAAAGGGTTATGAAAATTTTGCTTTCATTATTTTAGAAACCATTAGAGTGATCTTTATCCCTAAAGATGAATACGACGCTCGTTTCACGCTCATCAATGAAGAAAATGTGTGGAAGTCTTTAAACAAGGAAGGCCAAGCGATCACTTTATGCATGCATTTTGGCTATTGGGAAGCGGTAGGCACGACTTTAGCGCAATATTATAAGGATTATGGTAGGGGGTGCTTGGGGCGTTTGACTAAATTCGCCCCCATCAATCACATGATTATGAGTAGGCGAGAAGCGTTTGGGGTGCGTTTTGTCAATAAAGTGGGAGCGATGAAAGAACTCATTAAAATGTATAATCAAGGCAATGGCCTTGTGGGGATTTTAGTGGATCAAAATGTCGTGCCTAAAGATGGGGTGGTGGTGAAATTCTTTGATAAAGACGCTACGCACACCACGATCGCTTCTATTTTATCGCGCCGTTACAATATAGACATCCAGCCGGTATTCATTGATTTTAATGACGATTATTCGCATTACACAGCGACCTATTACGAAAGTATCCGCTCTAAAATCACCGATAACGCTGAGAACGATATTTTAGAATGCACGCAAGCCCAAGCGAGTTTGTGCGAAGAGGTGATTAGAAACCACCCGGAAAGTTATTTTTGGTTCCACAGGCGTTTTAAAAGCACCCACCCTGAAATTTATCAAAGATAGGGTTTTGTTTTAATCAAAAATTAAAAACTAAAGCCTTATTTTTAAGAAAACTTTTATTGATGGTAAAAAACGCTTTTTAGTATTTTTGCATTCCATCATTCAATGCGAACAAGAGTGATATTTCTCCAAAAACTCTTTTTTAAAACTCAAAAACCGCTTTTCTAAAATAGCGTTTCTAGCGTTTTTAACCAGCTCTAAATAAAAATGCAAATTGTGCAAGCTGGCTAAACGAGCGTAAGTGAGTTCTTTAGCCCTAAAGAGATGGTGCAAATAGGCTTTAGAGTAGCGTTTGCAAGCATAACAAGCGCAATTTTCTTCAATAGGGGTATCATCCAATTTATAGGGCGCGTTTTTGATAGAAATTTTGCCAGAATGCGTGAAAAGGGTGGCGTTTCTGGCGTTTCTGGTGGGCATCACGCAATCAAACATATCCACCCCCAAACTGATAGCGTCTAGGATATTTTCAGGCGTGCCTACGCCCATTAAGTAGCGAGGCTTGTCTTTGGGGAGCAAGGGGGTGGTGTGCGCGATGGTTTCTAGCATTTCATCTACACTTTCCCCCACCGCTAAACCGCCTATAGCGTAGCCATCAAAACCTTTATGCGTTAATTCCACGCTAAGACTACGCATTTTCAAATGCGTCCCACCTTGGATAATGGCAAAAAGGTTGTTGTTGGGGCGGTTTTTTTCTTTGTGGTATTCTAGGCTGAGATTCGCCCATTTAGCGCTTCTTTTAATGGATTCTTCAAGGCGTTTTAAGGGAGCGGGCAAGCCCACTAAATCGTCTAAAACCATCATAATATCGCTATTTAAAGAATATTGAATGTCCAAAACTTTAGCGGGCGTGAAGAAATGTTTGCTCCCATCAATATGGGATTTAAAAACGATCCCATCTTCTTGCAATTTGACATTATCGCTCAAACTGAAGGCTTGAAACCCCCCACTATCCGTTAAAAAACTCCCATGAAATTGAGCGAAACGATGCAAGCCGCCTAATTGCTCAACGACTTTCTCGCCCGGTCTTAAATACATGTGGTAGGTGTTGGCTAAAATGAGTTTAGCGCCTAAAATTTCTTGTGCATCTGTAGCGTCTAAAGATTTGATGCAGCCTTGCGTGCCTACTGGCATAAAAACAGGCGTTGCCACTTGAGAATGGGCTAAATTTAAAACGCCAGCTCGCGCGTGTTTGTCAGTCGCTTGGAGTTGAAAATCCATCGTTTAAGCCTTAATCTTGGATATAATGGCGTAATCATTTTTTAGGAAGTTTGGAATTGAAAAAAATCGCCCTTATTTTAGATGGCATTGTAGCAAAAAATTTTTTAGACTTGGTGCTAAGGCATTATTCTAATCATAATTTTTATATAGTGGTTGTCAAAGATGAGAGCCTTATCCCTAAAAACTACCCGAGCACTTTCGCTTTTCATTGTTTTGATGCGACTTCTAGTTTCAGGCTTTTGCAAGTGTTAAACGATGAGGTGAGCGATGCGTTTTTAATCATACAAGATTTTAAAGAACAGCGCATCATTCATAAAATCATTCAAACCCATTTCAAACGCATGCGCGTGGTTTTGAGCGTGAAAAAAGATGGTGAAAAAACCTTAGAAAATAATGAAGAAAATAAAGATGAAAAGCTTATTTTGATTGATGAATTTGAAGTTTTAGCCAATAAATTCATTTCTCGTTTGCCCAATATCCCTAGCACCCCTAGAGAGTTTGGGTTAGGCAAGGGCGAGATCATGGAGATTGATGTGCCTTTTGGGAGTATTTTTGCTTACAGACACATTGGCTCTATCAGGCAAAAAGAATACAGGATTGTAGGGCTTTATCGCAACGATGTTTTGTTGCTCTCCACTAAGTCTTTAGTCATCCAACCACGAGACATTCTCTTAGTGGCGGGTAATCCTGAAATTTTAAACGCGGTGTATCATCAAGTCAAAAGCAATGTGGGGCAGTTCCCAGCCCCCTTTGGTAAGAGCATTTATTTATACATTGATATGCGCTTACAAAGCCGAAAAGCGATGATGCGCGATGTGTATCAAGCCTTGTTTTTGCACAAGCATTTAAAGAGCTACAAGCTCTACATTCAGGTTTTACACCCCACTAGCCCTAAGTTTTACCATAAATTTTTAGCGTTAGAAACCGAAAGCATTGAAGTGAATTTTGATTTTTACGGGAAAAGTTTTATCCAAAAACTCCATGAAGACAATCTCAAAAAAATGGGCCTAATCGTGGTAGGCAGAGAGCTTTTTTTCTTCAAAAAACACCGAAGAGCCTTGTATAAAACAGCCACCCCGGTTTATAAAACCAACACTTCCGGCTTGTCTAAAACCTCTCAAAGCGTGGTGGTATTGAATGAAAGCTTGGATATCAATGAGGACATGTCTTCAGTGATCTTTGATGTGTCTATGCAAATGGATTTGGGCTTGTTGCTCTATGATTTTGACCCTAACAAGCGCTATAAAAACGAGATTGTCAATCATTATGAAAATTTAGCCAACACCTTTAACCGCAAGATTGAGATTTTCCAAACCGATATTAGAAATCCTATCATGTATCTCAATTCTTTAAGAAATCCCATTTTGCATTTCATGCCTTTTGAAGAGTGCATCACGCACACGCGCTTTTGGTGGTTTTTATCCACTAAAGTGGAAAAATTAGCGTTTTTAAACGACGATAACCCTCAAATTTTTATCCCTGTAGCGGAGTGAAAGAATGCAAGAAATTGTAATCCCTTTAAAAGAAAAAAGCTATAAAGTGTTTTTGGGGGAACTGCCTGAAATAAGATTGAAACAAAAAGCCCTCATCATTAGCGATAGCGTCGTGGCCGGGTTGCATTTATCGTATTTATTAGAGCGCTTGAAAGCCTTAGAAGTCAGAGTGTGCGTGATAGAGTCCGGGGAAAAATACAAGAATTTTCATTCATTAGAGCGCATCTTAAACAGCGCCTTTGAAATGCAATTAAACCGCCATTCTTTAATGATAGCCCTTGGTGGGGGAGTGATAAGCGATATGGTGGGGTTTGCGAGCAGTATTTATTTTAGGGGGATTGATTTTATTAATATCCCTACGACTTTACTCGCTCAAGTGGATGCGAGCGTGGGGGGGAAAACAGGGATCAATACGCCTTATGGCAAGAATTTAATCGGATCGTTCCACCAGCCTAAAGCGGTTTATATGGATCTAGCTTTTTTAAAAACCCTTGAAAAAAGGGAATTTCAAGCAGGGGTGGCTGAAATCATTAAAATGGCGGTGTGTTTTGATAAGAATTTAGTGGGAATATTAGAAACAAAGGATTTAAAAGATTGTTTAGAAGAAGTAATCTTTCAAAGCGTCAATATCAAAGCTCAAGTCGTTGTGCAAGATGAAAAAGAGCAAAATATTAGGGCTGGGTTGAATTATGGGCATACCTTTGGGCATGCGATAGAAAAAGAGACTGATTATGAGCGATTTTTGCATGGCGAAGCGATCGCTATTGGCATGCGCATGGCTAATGATTTAGCCCTTTCTTTAGGCATGCTCACTTTAAAAGAATACGAACGCATAGAAAATTTATTGAAAAAATTTGATTTGATATTCCATTACCAAATCATTGATCTTCAAAAATTTTACGAACGCTTGTTTTTAGACAAAAAAAGCGAAAATAAGACAATCAAATTCATTCTGCCTAAAGGCGTTGGAGCGTTTGAGGTTGCCTCTCATATCCCTAAAGAAACGATTTTAAAGGTGTTAGAAAAATGGCATTAAGGGTATTATTATTCTTTTGTTTTTTGTTTTTACAAGCAGAAGATAAAAGCCAAGAGCTATTGTCCATACAAAAACAAATGGCTTTGGTGGATAAAAAACTCGCCAAAGACGATAATGTGTGGTTGAAAAAATTTGAAAACTACAAGATCTACAATCAGATTTATACTGAAAAAGAGAGCGTGAGACAGGAATTAAGGCGTTTGAAAGCTAAAAAAAACAGGGATCTATTAAAGATTAGCACCTTAGAGCATACCCTAAAGGCTTTAGAGTCCCAACAAAAAATGTTTGAAAGCTATGGGGTCAATCCTTTTAAGGACTTGATAGAGCGCCCCAATATCCCCAATATCCCTAATATCGCTAACCCTATTGCGATCATTGATGGCATTTCTTTCATTAAAAGCATGCGTTTAAAGCATGAAAGTCTTAAAAATAACCAGACTGCTTTAGAAGAAGTTTTAAAGCTTTTAGATCAAAAACACCAGCTTTTAAATGAGTGGCACGCCTTAGATAAAAGCGCGAAACTAAGCGATGAAATTTATCAAACTCAAGCCAAACGCTTAGAATTGCAAGGGGCTCAAAACATTTTAAAAACCACGATTGGGATCTTTCAAAAAGACAGCGATGAAGCCATAAGCATTGTTAAATCTCAAGTTAAAAACCAGCTTTTTAAATTGGTTTATGTGTTTTTAGCCGCCCTTTTGAGCGTGGTGTTTGCGTGGATTTTAAAAATCATTTCCAGTAAATACATTGAAAATAACGAGCGCGTCTATACCGTGAATAAAGCCATTAACTTTGTGAATGTGAGCGTGATCATTTTAATCTTTCTTTTTTCTTATTTAGAAAATGTTACTTACTTGGTCACGGTTTTAGGCTTTGCGAGCGCGGGCTTAGCGATTGCGATGAAAGATTTGTTCATGAGCTTGCTTGGGTGGTTTATTATTTTGATCGGAGGGAGCGTGCATGTGGGCGATAGGGTGCGTATCGCTAAGGGGACTGATATTTTTATTGGCGATGTGTTGGATATTTCTATGTTGCACATTACGATTTTAGAAGATGTAACTTTCACCACTTACACGAACAACAGGAGAGCGGGCCGAATTATCTTTGTGCCTAATAATTATATTTTCACCACCATGTTTGCTAATTACAGCCATTTTGGGATGAAAACGGTTTGGGATGGCGTGGATTTTTGCGTTACATTTGATTCTGATTTTAAAAAAGCTTCTAAAATTGCGCTCAATATCGCTACAGAATTGTCTAAAGAATACACGGATATTACCTATAAACAGCTCAATAAAATGCGCGATCGGTATTCTTTAAGGAGTTTGAGTGTGAAGCCTCGATGCTTTTTGATGCCTGAAAGTAATGGGATAAAAATCTCGGTGTGGTATCAAACCAATTCGTATGCGACCATGTCTTTAAGGAGCAAGATTGTGGCTGAAATTGTTGAAGCCTTTTTGAAAGAAGAAAATATCCATATCGCTTATACGACCAGCAAGCTGCTTAAAGTGGATGCTGATTTTTTAGGCGATGGTTTTGGGAATAAAAGGGAACAAAAATGAAAAAAGTCTATTTCAAAACTTTTGGGTGCAGGACGAATCTTTTTGACACGCAAGTGATGGGCGAGAATTTAAAGGATTTTAGCGCGACCTTAGAAGAACAAGAAGCCGATATTATTGTGATCAATTCTTGCACCGTGACCAATGGGGCCGATAGCGCGGTAAGGAGTTACGCTAAAAAAATGGCGCGATTGGATAAGGAAGTGCTATTTACCGGCTGTGGGGTGAAAACCCAAGGCAAAGAGCTTTTTGAAAAAGGGTTTTTAAAGGGCGTTTTTGGGCATGATAATAAAGAAAAGATTAACGCGCTTTTACAAGAAAAAAAGCGTTTTTTTATAGATGACAATTTAGAAAACAAGCACTTAGACACCACGATGGTGAGCGAGTTTGTGGGTAAGACTAGGGCGTTTATCAAGATCCAAGAGGGCTGTGATTTTGATTGCAATTATTGCATTATCCCAAGCGTGAGAGGGAGGGCTAGGAGTTTTGAAGAGAGGAAAATTTTAGAGCAAGTGGGTCTTTTATGCTCTAAAGGGGTTCAAGAAGTGGTTTTAACCGGCACCAATGTGGGGAGCTATGGGAAGGATAGAGGAAGCAATATCGCACGATTGATTAAAAAATTAAGCCAGATTGCTGGATTAAAACGCATAAGGATTGGGAGCTTAGAACCTAATCAAATCAACGATGAATTTTTAGAGCTTTTAGAAGAGGATTTTTTAGAAAAACATTTGCATATCGCTTTACAGCACAGCCATGATTTCATGCTAGAGAGAATGAACCGAAGAAACCGCACTAAAAGCGATAGGGAATTATTAGAGGTAATCGCTTCTAAGAATTTTGCTATTGGCACGGATTTTATTGTGGGGCATCCGGGCGAGAGCGGAAGCGTTTTTGAAAAAGCGTTTAAAAATTTAGAAAGCTTGCCTTTAACGCACATCCACCCCTTTATTTATAGCAAACGAAAAGACACCCCCTCTAGCTTGATGACTGATAGCGTGAGTTTGGAAGATTCCAAAAAGCGTTTGAATGCGATTAAAGATTTGATTTTTCATAAAAATAAGGCGTTCAGGCAATTGCAACTCAAGCTCAACACGCCCCTAAAAGCTTTAGTGGAAGTGCAAAAAGATGGCGAATTTAAAGCCTTAGATCAATTTTTCAACCCCATTAAAATCAAAAGCGATAAGCCTTTAAGGGCTAGTTTTTTAGAAATCAAAGAGTATGAAATTAAGGAGAGGGAAAATCATGCCGTTTTCTAAATTTTTAGAAAACCTCACCGCTCCCTTTAAACGCATCAAAAACCGCTCGCTTGTTTTGGCGTTAGGGTTTTTGATCCTTACTTTTTGCTTGCTTCTTTTTTTAGTTTTGAGCGATGTTTCTAGGCTCATATCGGGTAAGGACTTTTTTTATGTGATCCAATCTCACCCCAAACAAACTTTAATTGAAGATGAAAATTATTTTTATGCTAACAAGGGTCTTTATAAAACCAACAAAGAAGCCTTTTTAAGAGCCTATAAAATCCCAGAAAGCATGCCCATAGAAAAACGAGAAAATTTAAGCAAGGTTTCTAAAATGAATTTAGCGTTGCTTTTTTTCATTTCTAGCATGCTTTTTGGGATCTTTTGGCGCTTGCCCAAACGATTGGATACTAAAATGAGTTTGGAGAGCGCGACTAAAAACGAATTAGAAAATGCATTCCAGCGATACGATGCGCTAGGGGTGCGTTTTGAAGACATTGCAGGGGTGGATGAAGTCAAAGAAGAATTATTAGAAGTGATAGATTATTTAAAAAACCCTAAAAAATACCAGGATTTAGGGATTTTCCTCCCTAAAGGGGTGCTTTTAATCGGGCCTCCTGGAGTGGGGAAAACGATGATCGCTAAAGCGTTAGCGAGTGAAGCTAGAGTGCCGTTTTTTTATGAAAGCGGGAGCGCGTTTTCTCAAATTTATGTGGGGGCTGGGGCTAAAAAAGTGCATGAACTTTTCATGCATGCTAAAAAGCATGCCCCCTCTATTATTTTCATTGATGAAATTGACGCTTTGGGTAAGGCTAGGGGAGGGCATCGAAGCGATGAAAGAGAGGCCACGCTCAATCAGCTTTTAACCGAAATGGATGGGTTTTTACAAAACGATGAGGTGGTGGTGATAGGAGCGACTAACCAAATGGAAGTGATGGATGAAGCGCTATTAAGGAGCAAGCGCTTTGATCGGCGCATTTTCATTTCTTTACCGGATTTACTAGAAAGGCAGAGCATTTTAGAAAAGCTGTTAGAAAACAAAAAACACGCGCTCAATTATCTTAAGATCGCTAAAATTTGCGTGGGTTTTAGCGGGGCGATGTTAGCGACTTTAATCAATGAAAGCGCTCTAAACGCCCTAAAACACCAACGAAACGAAATCACTGAGAGCGACATTTTAGAAGTGAAAGACAAGATCGCTTACGGCAAGAAAAAGCCCCAAACCTTAGACGAAAACCAAAAGGAATTAGTCGCTTTGTATCAAAGCGCGAAAGCTTTGAGTGCGTATTGGCTAGAAATTGAATTTGATAAAGCGCCAATATTAGGGGAATTTATCGCTTTTAATGAAAATAAAATCCATAGCGAGAGCGAGATAAAAAATTACATTAAAGTGTATTTGAGCGGGACGATTATTTTAGAGTTGCTTTATAAGGAGCGTTATAGCCTGTCTAAACAAGACTTGCAAAAAGCGAAATTTTTGAATGAATTTATGGCTAGCGAGCTTCTTTTAACCCCTACAAAAGAGTCTTTAAGCGTTCTTTATGAAGAGCAATTGGAGTTTTTAAAACCGCAAATTGCGGCTTGCAAGCGATTGAGCGTTTTATTATTAGAGCAAGAATGTTTAGAGCATGCAAACTTCTATGATTTGTTGAACGGATGAAAATGCGTTTTTTTAGTGGTTTTGGGTTTATTAATGAAAGCGTTTTGTTTGAAGAGTGGCTTTTAAAAGGGGCTTATGATGTGTCAGGCTTTTCTATGGGGGCGATTAAGGCGATAGAATACGCTTATAATGAAACCTTACAACAACGGCGCATCCATTCCTTGTTATTGTTTTCGCCTTGCATGTTAGCGCATAAGAGTTTGGCGTTCAAACGCTTGCAACTTTCTTCGTTTCAAAAAGATCCGCAAAATTACATGGATAACTTTTATCAAGCAGTGGGCTTGAGCGCTCAATTGGAGCGTTTTAAAAAAGAGGGTTCTTTAGAAGAATTAGAATTTTTATTGGATTATAAGTATAATGGTTCTATAATTAGATTTTTATTAGAAAAAGGCGTGAAGATTGAAGTGTTTATCGGTTTAAAAGATAGGATCACTGACATTCAAGCCCTTTTAGAATTTTTTATGCCTTTAGTTCAAGTGTGGCAGTTTAAGGATTGTAACCATTTGTTGCAAAAATCTTAAAAAAGGTGGAAGATGAAAAAATTTGGTTTAGGGGTGTATTTGCTTCTTTTAGGTATTTTGGGCGGCTCTTTGATCATTCTAGGAGCGATAGTCGCACCCATTGTTTTCAAAGCTTCAAGCATTTTACCCGAATTGAATCTAACTCCCTTTGAGAGCGGGAAACTCATGGCGCAAATCTTTGTGCGTTTCAATTATCTTTTGGGCGCGATGGGGTTTATAGTGTTACTTTATGAAATCGTTTCGTTTATTTATTATAAAAGATCGTTAGTGTATTTGATCCTTGGCGTGGCGATAGGGGCGTTGTGCTTGCTCTTTGTTTTTTATTACACGCCTTATATTTTAAACGCTCAAAAAATAGGCGAAGTTGCGCTTCAAAGCGCTGAATTTGCCCGCTCGCACGCTCAAAGCGAATGGCTGTTTAAGGAATTGTTCGTGCTGGTGTGTGCTTTGTTTTTTTGGCGCTTGTTTAGCAAAAACTCGGCTTGATTAAAGGGGAGAGTTTTTGTTACTATCTAAGCAAAAAGAAAGCAGCATTTAATGAAAAAGTTTAAAAAGAAATCAAAAAGTATAAAACGATCGCATCAAAAAATCATCTTAAAGCGTTCTTTATGGCTTGCACCTTTACTCATCAGTGGGTTTGCTAGTGGGGTGTATGCGAATAATTTATGGGATTTGTTAAACCCAAAGGTGGGGGGTGAGTATGTGCATTGGGTTAAGGGCAGTCAGTATTGCCCATGGTGGGAATTTGCAGGGTGTTTGCGCAATGTATGGGGGGCAAATCACAAAGGCTATGACGCTGGAAATGCCGCTAATTATCTATCTTCTCAAAACTATCAAGCTATTTCTGTGGGCAGTGGGAATGAAACGGGGACTTATAGCTTAAGCGGTTTTACTAATTATGTTGGGGGCAATCTCACGATCAATCTAGGCAATAGCGTTATTTTAGATTTAAGCGGTTCTAATAGTTTCACTTCGTATCAAGGTTATAATGAGGGAAAAGATGATGTAAGTTTTAATGTTGGCACAATCAATTTAAACGGCACTTTAGAAGTGGGCAATCGTGTAGGATCAGGAGCAGGCACGCACACAGGCACAGCCACTTTAAATTTGAACGCCAATCAAGTCAATATCAATTCCAATATCAGCACGTATAAAACTTCGCAAGTGAATGTGGGCAATGCTAACAGCACCATTACCATCGGTTCGGTTTCTTTAAGTGGGGATACTTGCAGTTCGTTAGCTAGTGTTGGCGTAGGGGCTAATTGCTCTAGCTCTGGACCTAGCTATTCTTTTAAAGGAAATGTAAGCGCTACTAACACGACTTTTAGTAATGCAAGCGGTAGTTTCACTTTTGGAGAGAACGCTACTTTTAGCGGGGCGAAATTGAATGGGGGGGCATTCACTTTCAATAAAGGATTTAGCGCTACCAATAACACCGCCTTTAATAGCGGTAATTTCACTTTTGAAGGTGCAAGCTCTTTCAATGGCACTTCGTTTAGTAACGCTGCATACACTTTTGACAATCAAGCCACCTTTCAAAACAGCTCTTTTAATGGGGGGACATTCACTTTCAATAACCAAAACAATCAAACTAATAACGCTCAGCACCCCCAAATAGCATTTGAAAACAGCTCTTTTAGCGGCAGCGCTACCACTATCAAGGGTTCTGTGAATTTTCAACAGGCTTTTAACAACTCAAACCACCAGCTAACGATCCAAAACGCTTCGTTCAATAACGCCACTTTCAACAATACCGGTAAAATCACCATAGAAAAAGATGCGAGCTTTAATAATACGGCATTCAACACTTCTATTGACACAAACAACATGACCATTACCGGCAGTGTTATTTTAAGCGGTAAGAATGACTTGAAAGATGGTGCAACCCTTAATTTTGGGAGTTCAAAAGTAACTCTCACTCAAGGGACGATTTTTAACCTCACCACTTTGGGGAGCGAGAAGAGCGTAACGATTTTAAATTCTGGTGGGATCACTTATGCTAATCTTTTAAACCATGCGCTCAATGGCTTGACAAACGCCCTAAAAACGAGCGAAAGTTCTTCAGAGCCACAAAGTTTCGCTCAAGGTTTGTGGGATATGATCACTTACAATGGGGTTACCGGACAGCTTTTGGGTGAAAACACTACGACATCTAAACCCGTTGACTCTTCGCCCCCTAAATCCTCTTCAAACTCTACGCAAGTCTATCAAGTGGGCTACAAAATAGGGGATACCATCTACAAATTACAAGAAACTTTTGGCCCTAATTCCATCATTATCCAGGCTTTAGAGAGTGGGACTTACACGCCGCCCCCTACCATCAGCGGCTCACAATTTAACTTATCCACTTCAAATTATATTAATGCTGACATGCCTTGGTATAACCATAAATATTATATTCCTAAATCTGAAAATTTTGCAGAGAGCGGGACTTATTATTTGCCAAGCGTTGAAATATGGGGGAGCTTTACCAACTCGTTTAAGCAAACCTTTAGCGCGAATAATAGTAATTTAGTGATTGGGTATAACTCAACATGGACTGGAAATAGCGTTTCTTCTAACGAAACGGTGTCTTTTGGGGACACTTCAGGGAGCGTTCTTTCTGGGCATTGCGGGCCTTGGCCCTATTACCAATGCACAGGCACGACTGATGGCACTTATAGCGCTTATCATGTGTATATCACAGCGAATCTGCGTTCTGGCAATCGTATAGGCACCGGTGGGGCAGCCAATCTAGTCTTTAATGGGGTAGATAGTATCAATATCGCTAACGCTACTATCACGCAGCATAACGCCGGGATTTATTCAAGCTCTATGACTTTTTCCACGCAAAACATGGACAATTCGCAGAATTTGAATGGCCTAAATTCTAACGGCAAGCTTTTGGTGTATGGCACCACTTTCACTAACCAAGCCAAAGACGGGAAATTCATTTTCAATGCGGGGCAAGCGACTTTTGAAAACACCAACTTTAATGGAGGGAGTTACCAATTCAGCGGCGATAGCTTGAATTTTTCAAATAACAACCAGTTCAACAGCGGTTCGTTTGAGATTAGCGCAAAAAACGCTTCGTTCAATAACGCTAATTTTAACAACAGCGCTTCTTTTAATTTCAATAATTCTAACGCAACCACTTCGTTTATGGGGGATTTCACTAACGCTAATTCAAATTTGCAAATCGCCGGGAATGCTGTTTTTGGGAACTCTACCAATAGTGATGGCTCTCAAAATACCGCTAATTTTAATAATACCGGCTCTGTTAATATTTCTGGGAATGCAACCTTTGATAATGTGGCTTTTAATGGCCCTACGAATACGAGCGTGAAAGGGAAAGTTACTTTAAATAATATCACTTTAAAAAACTTGAACGCTCCTTTGTCTTTTGGCGATGGAACGATTGCTTTTAGCGCTCATTCGGTGATTGATATTGGTGAAGCTATCATTAATGGCAACCCTATCACCCTTGTAAGCTCTTCTAAAGAAATTGAATACAACAACGCTTTCAGTAAAAATCTATGGCAGCTCATCAACTACCAAGGGCATGGGGCAAGCAGTGAAAAACTCGTCTCTAGCGCGGGTAATGGCGTCTATGATGTGGTGTATTCTTTCAATAACCAAACCTACAATTTTCAAGAGATTTTTTCACCCAACAGCATTTCTATCCGGCGTTTGGGCGTTAGCATGGTGTTTGATTATATGGATATGGAAAAATCGGATCACTTATATTATCAAAACGCTCTCGGTTTTATGACCTACATGCCTAACAGCTATAACAATAATTTAGGGAATGCAAACAACACCATTTACTATTACGACAACAGCATTGATTTTTATGCGAGCGGGAAAACTCTATTCACTAAGGCGGAATTTTCTCAAACGTTCACCGGGCAAAACAGCGCGATCGTTTTTGGGGCTAAAAGCATATGGACAAATGCGAGCGATGCACCGCAATCTAATGCAATCATTCGCTTTGGGGACAATAAGGGAGCAGGGAGTAATGATGCGAGCGGGCATTGCTGGAATTTGCAATGCATAGGCTTTATTACAGGGCATTATGAAGCGCAAAAGATTTACATCACCGGTAGCATTGAAAGCGGGAATCGCATTTCTAGCGGTGGGGGTGCGAACCTTAATTTTAACGGGCTTCAAGGCATTCTTTTAACGAACGCGACTTTGTATAATCGCGCCGCTGGCACGCAAAGCTCTTCTATGAATTTTATCTCTAACAGCGCGAACATTCAGGCTCAAAACTCCTATTTTATAGACGATACCGCGCAAAATAAAGGCAACCCTAATTTCAGTTTCAACGCTTTGAATCTGGATTTTTCTAACAGCTCTTTTAGAGGCTATGTGGGGACAACGCAATCTGTTTTTAAATTCAATGCTACTAATGCGATCAGTTTCACCAACAGCACGAATTTAAGCTCTGGTTTGTATCAAATGCAAGCTAATAGCGTGTCGTTTGACAATTCCAATTTAAGCGTTTCAGTGGGGACAAGCAGTATTAAAGCCAATGCGATCAATCTTTCTCAAAACGCCTCTATCAATGCGAGCAACCATTCAACCTTAGAACTTCAAGGCGATTTGAATTTGAACGACACCAGCTCGCTCAACCTCAACCAAAGCACGATTAATGTTTCCAATAACGCCATGATCAACGATTATGCGAGCTTGATTGCGAGTAATGGCTCTCACCTTAATTTTAACGGAGCGGTTAATTTCAATTCAGCGAATATTACTACGAGTTTGAGTGATTCTTCTATCGTGTTTAAGGGAGCGAGCTTTTTAGGAGGGCAGTTTAATTTAAGCAATAACTCTTCTTTAGATTTTCAAGGCTCTAGCGCTATCACCTCTAACACGGCGTTTAATTTCTATGATAACGCTTTTTCTCAAAGCCCCATCACTTTCCATCAAGCCCTTGATGTTAAAGCGCCCTTGAGTTTGGGAGGCAACCTTTTAAACCCTAACAACAGCAGCGTGCTGAATTTGAAAAACAGCCAGCTTGTTTTTAGCGATCAAGGGAGCTTGAATATCGCTAACATTGATTTACTAAGCGATCTAAACGATAATAAAAATCGTGTGTATAACATCATTCAAGCGGACATGAATAGTAATTGGTATGAGCGTATCAGCTTCTTTGGCATGCGCATCAATGACGGAATTTATGACGCTAAAAACCAAACTTATAGTTTCACTAACCCCCTTAATAACGCCCTAAAAATCACCGAGAGCTTTAAAGACAACCAATTAAGCGTTACGCTCTCTCAAATCCCGGGTATTAAAAACACGCTTTATAACATTGGCTCTGAAATCTTTAACTACCAAAAAGTTTATAACAACGCTAATGGTGTGTATTCTTATAGCGATGATGCACAAGGCGTGTTTTATCTCACTAGCAATGTGAAAGGCTATTATAACCCTAATCAATCCTATCAAGCTAACGGCAGCAATAACACTACGAAAAATAACAATCTAAGCTCTGAGTCTTCTATCATCTCGCAAACCTATAACGCGCAAGGCAACCCTATTAGTGCGTTACACATCTATAACAAAGGCTATAATTTTAATAATATCAAAGCGTTAGGCCAAATGGCGCTCAAACTCTACCCTGAAATCAAAAAGATATTAGGGAATGATTTTTCGCTTTCAAGTTTGAGCGGTTTAAAAGGCGATGCGCTAAACCAGCTTACCAAACTCATCACCCCTAGCGATTGGAAAAACATTAACGAGTTGATTGATAACGCAAACAATTCGGTCGTGCAAAATTTCAATAACGGCGCTTTGATTATAGGAGCGACTAAAATAGGGCAAACAAACACCAATAGCGCGGTGGTTTTTGGGGGCTTGGGCTATCAAACACCTTGCGATTATACTGATATTGTGTGCCAAAAATTTAGAGGCACTTATTTAGGGCAGCTTCTAGAGTCTAGCTCGGCTGATTTGGGCTATATTGACACGACTTTTAACGCTAAAGAAATTTATCTTACCGGCACTTTAGGGAGTGGGAACGCATGGGGGACTGGGGGGAGCGCGAGCGTAACTTTTAACAGCCAAACTTCGCTCATTCTCAACCAGGCTAATATCGTAAGCTCGCAAACCGATGGGATTTTTAGCATGCTAGGCCAAGAGGGCATTAATAAGGTTTTCAATCAAGCCGGGCTCGCTAATATTTTGGGCGAAGTGGCGGTGCAATCCATTAATAAAGCCGGGGGATTAGGGAATTTGATAGTAAATACGCTAGGGAGTGGTAGTGTGATTGGGGGGTATTTAACGCCTGAACAAAAAAATCAAACCCTAAGCCAGCTTTTAGGGCAGAATAATTTTGATAACCTCATGAATGATAGCGGTTTGAACACGGCGATTAAGGATTTGATCAGACAAAAATTAGGCTTTTGGACCGGGCTAGTGGGGGGATTAGCCGGACTAGGGGGCATTGATTTGCAAAACCCTGAAAAGCTCATAGGGAGCATGTCCATTAATGATTTATTGAGTAAAAAAGGGTTGTTCAATCAGATCACCGGCTTTATTTCCGCTAACGATATAGGGCAAGTCATAAGCGTGATGTTGCAAGATATTGTCAAACCGAGCAACGCTTTAAAAAACGATGTAATGGCTTTAGGCAAACAAATGATTGGCGAATTTTTAGGCCAAGACACGCTCAATTCTTTAGAAAGCTTGCTGCAAAACCAGCAGATTAAAAGCGTTTTAGACAAAGTCCTAGCGGCTAAAGGCTTAGGGCCTATTTATGAACAAGGTTTGGGGGATTTGATCCCTAATTTTGGTAAAAAGGGGCTTTTCGCTCCCTATGGTTTGAGTCAAGTGTGGCAAAAAGGGGATTTTAGTTTCAACGCGCAAGGCAATGTTTTTGTGCAAAATTCCACTTTCTCTAACGCTAATGGAGGCACGCTTAGTTTTAACGCAGGGAATTCGCTCATTTTTGCCGGAAACAATCATATCGCTTTCACTAACCATTTTGGAACGCTTCAATTATTGTCCGATCAAGTTTCTAACATTAACATCACCACGCTTGATGCAAGCAACGGCCTTAAGATTAACGCCGCTAATAACAATGTTTCTGTGTCTCAAGGCAATCTGTTTGTCAACGCTAGCTGCGCGCAACAAAGCGATCCAACTACAACTAACGCTACAAACCCTTGCACGCTTAGCGCCCAAAGCGCGAATGGCGCTTCTTCTAATAACGCGTCAAATAACGCGCCAATCGCCTTGAACAATAACGATGAGAGCTTGATGGTTACGGCGAATGATTTCAATTTTTCAGGCAATATTTATGCTAACGGGGTGGTTGATTTTTCAAAAGTTAAAGGCTCTGCAAACATTAAAAACCTGTATCTTTACAATAACGCTCAATTCCAAGCCAACAACCTCACGATTTCCAACCAAGCGGTGTTAGAGAACAACGCTAGCTTTGTAACGAATAACTTAAACATTCAAGGGGCGTTTAACAACAACGCCACGCAAAAAATAGAGGTGCTTCAAAATTTAGTGATCGCTTCAAACGCTTCTTTAAGTACCGGGATTTATGGGTTAGGAGTAGGGGGGGTTTTGAATCATTTTGGAACGATTAATTTCAATTTAGAAAATTCTCAAACACCTGCAATGCCGCTCATTCAAACAGGAGGCGTGATCAATCTTAATGCTACTCAAACGCCTTTTATCAATGTCAATAACAGCATGGCCAATAATACGACTTACACTTTATTAAAAAGCAGCCGTTACATTGATTACAATATCAACCCCGATAGCTTGCAATCGTATTTGAAGCTCTATACCTTAATCAATATCAACGGAAACCACATAGAGGAAAAAAACGGCGTATTGACTTATTTGGGCCAACGGGTTTTATTACAAGATAAGGGGTTATTATTAAGCGTAGCGTTACCTAATTCAAATAACGCTTCTCAAAACCATATTTTAAGCCTTTCTATCCTTTATGACCAGATTAAAATGTCTTATGGCGATAGGATCATGGACTTTACCCCCCCTACCTTACAAGATTACATTGTGGGCATTCAAGGGCAAAGCGCGCTCAATCAAATTGAAGCTATAGGGGGGAATAACGCTATCAAGTGGCTTTCAACATTGATGATGGACACTAAAGAAAACCCGCTTTTTGCACCGATTTATTTAAAAAACCACTCTTTGAATGAAATCTTAGACGCAACAAAAGATCTTCAAAACACCGCAAGCTTGATTTCTAACCCTAATTTTAGAAATAACGCTACCAACCTTTTAGAATTGGCGAGTTACACCCAACAAACCAGCCGTTTGACAAAACTCTCTGATTTTAGGGCTAGAGAGGGAGAGTCTGATTTTTCTGAGCGCTTGTTAGAGCTTAAAAACAAGCGTTTTAGAGACGCTAACCCTAGCGAAGTTTTTGTCAAATACTCTCAACCTAACAAACACCCAAATAACCTTTGGGTTCAAGGGGTGGGGGGAGCGAGCTTTATTGCTGGAGGCAATGGCACGCTTTATGGCTTGAATGCGGGCTATGACCGATTGGTTAAAAATGTGATCCTTGGGGGTTATGTGGCTTATGGCTATAGCGACTTTAACGGGCGTATCATCCATTCTTTGGCGAATAATGTGGATGTGGGGGTGTATGCGAGGGCTTTTTTAAAAAGGAACGAATTCACTTTGAGCGCGAATGAAACTTATGGAGGCAATGCGACAAATATCAATTCTTCTAATCCCTTGCTCTCTGTAATCAACCAACGCTACCATTACAACACTTGGACAACGAGCGTGAACGGGAATTACGGCTATGATTTCATGTTCAAACAAAAAAGCGTGGTGTTAAAACCTCAAGTGGGCGTGAGCTATCATTTTATAGGCTTGAGCGGGATGAAAGGCAAAATGAATGATGCCGCTTACAAACAATTTGTCATGCATTCAAACCCTTCTAACGAATCGGTTTTAACGCTCAACTTGGGGTTAGAGAGCCGTAAATATTTTGGTCAAAATTCCTATTATTTTGTAACGGCTAGGTTGGGTAGGGATCTTTTGATCAAATCCAAGGGCGATAATGTGGTGCGTTTTGTGGGTGAAAACACTTTATTGTATCGCAAGGGGGAAGCTTTTAACACTTTTGCGAGCGTGATTACAGGGGGTGAGATGCATTTGTGGCGTTTGATGTATGTGAATGCGGGGGTGGGGCTTAAGTTAGGCTTGCAATACCAAGATATTAATCTAACCGGGAATGTGGGCATGCGAGTGGTGTTTTAGCTTTTTTGCTATAATGCTTCGTTCAAATTTTATGGTTAGGTTTTTCTATGTTTAATTATGAAGAGCTGTTTCAAACTTACAAAACCCCTTTTTACCTCTATGATTTTGACAAAATCAAACAGGCTTTTTTGAGTTATAAAGAGGCGTTTAAGGGGCGTAAATCGTTGATTTGTTACGCTTTAAAGGCGAATTCTAATTTGAGTATCCTTTCTTTATTGGCAAGTTTAGAGAGTGGGGCGGATTGCGTTTCTCTAGGCGAGATACAAAGGGCTTTAAAAGCGGGCATTAAACCTTATAGAATCGTGTTTAGCGGGGTGGGTAAGAGCGCGTTTGAAATAGAGCAAGCCCTAAAACTCAACATTTTATTTTTGAATGTAGAGAGTTTTATGGAATTAAAAACGATTGAAAAAATCGCTCAATCTTTAGGGATAAAGGCTCGAATTTCTGTTAGAATCAACCCCAACATTGACGCCAAAACGCACCCTTATATTTCTACCGGATTGAAAGAAAACAAGTTTGGCGTAGAAGAAAAAGAAGCCTTAGAAATGTTTCTTTGGGCTAAAAAAAGCGCGTTTTTAGAGCCTGTTAGCGTGCATTTTCATATCGGCTCGCAGCTCTTAGATTTAGAGCCGATTATAGAAGCGAGCCAAAAGGTGGCTAAAATCGCTAAATCTTTGATCGCGCTAGGGATTGATTTGCGTTTTTTTGATGTGGGTGGAGGCATTGGCGTGAGCTATGAAAATGAAGAGACTATCAAGCTTTATGATTACGCGCAAGGGATTTTAAACGCGCTTCAAGGCTTGGATTTGACCATTATTTGTGAGCCGGGGCGTTCGATCGTGGCTGAGAGTGGGGAATTGATCACGCAGGTTTTGTATGAAAAAAAGGCTCAAAACAAGCGCTTTGTAATCGTAGATGCGGGTATGAATGATTTTTTACGCCCCAGTTTGTATCATGCTAAGCATGCTATAAGGGTTATAACGCCATCTAAGGGGCGTGAGATCTCGCCTTGCGATGTGGTAGGGCCTGTGTGCGAGAGCAGCGACACTTTTTTAAAAGACGCCAATTTGCCAGAATTAGAGCCAGGCGATAAATTAGTCATAGAAAATGTTGGGGCTTATGGCTCTAGCATGGCCAGTCAATACAATTCGCGCCCCAAACTCTTAGAATTAGCCCTAGAAGATCACAAAATCAGAGTGATAAGAAAAAGAGAGGCTTTAGAAGATTTATGGCGGTTAGAAGAAGAAAGCTTAAAAGGGGTTTGATTAGATGCAAAAGAATTTGGATAGTCTTTTAGAAAATTTAAGGGCTGAAATTGATGCATTGGATAATGAATTGAGCGATCTTTTAGACAAACGCTTAGAAATCGCTTTAAAAATCGCGCTTATCAAACAAGAAAGCCCCATTTATTGCCCTAAAAGAGAACAAGAAATTTTAAAACGACTCAGCCAAAGGGATTTCAAGCATTTGAATGGAGAAATTCTTACGGGTTTTTATGCAGAGGTTTTTAAGATTTCTAGAAAATTTCAAGAAAACGCCCTCAAAGAGTTAAAAAAATAAAAGAGAGTTGCCATGTTTGAAAAAATTACCCTAGCGCATAAGGACTTGTTTTCAAGGTTTTTAAGCGCTCAAAAAATCGTTTTATCAGATGTGAGTTTTACCAATTGCTTTTTATGGCAGCACGCAAGGCTCATTCAAGTGGCGGTGATTAGGGATTGTTTGGTGATTCAAACCACTTATGAAAATCAAAAACCCTTTTATTTCTATCCTATCGGTAAGAATGCGTTTGAATGTGTGGAAGAGCTTTTGGAATTAGAAAAAAATTTAAGATTCCACTCCCTGACTTTAGAGCAAAAAGACGATTTGAAAGACAATTTTGTAGGGGTGTTTGATTTCACTTACAACCGAGACAGGAGCGATTATGTTTATTCTATTGAAGAACTAATCGCACTCAAAGGGAAAAAATACCATAAGAAAAAAAACCACCTAAACCAGTTTTTAACCAATTACGCGAATTTTGTTTATGAAAAAATTTCTTCTCAAAATAAAAAGGAAGTTTTAGAAGCTTCTCAAGCGTGGTTTTTAGAAAGCCAAACCGATGATATAGGGCTAATCAACGAAAATAAGGGCATTCAAAGCGTGTTAGAAAATTATGAAAGCTTGGATGTGAAAGGGGGGCTTATTAGGGTTAATGGAGAAATAGTCTCGTTTAGTTTTGGAGAAGTCTTAAACGAAGAGAGTGCACTCATCCACATTGAAAAAGCCCGCGCAGATATTGCAGGTGCGTATCAAATCATCAACCAGCAATTGCTTTTGAATGAATTTAGCCATCTAACTTACGCTAACAGAGAAGAAGATCTGGGATTAGAGGGCTTAAGAAGGTCTAAAATGAGCTATAATCCGGTGTTTTTGATAGACAAATACGAAGCGGTTGCTAGAAATTAAATGATTTTTGGGGATTTTAAATATCAAAAAAGCGTTAAAAAACTCACAGCCACTAATCTTAATGAGCTTAAAAACGCCCTGGATTTTATCTCTCAAAATAGGGGTAAGGGGTATTTTGTGGGGTATCTTTTATATGAAGCGCGTTTAGCGTTTTTAGATGAAAATTTTCAAAGCCAAACCCCTTTTTTGTATTTTGAACAATTTTTAGAAAGGAAAAAATATTCTTTAGAGCCTTTAAAAGAGCATGCGTTTTACCCTAAAATCCACAGCTCTTTAGATCAAGAAACTTATTTCAAGCAGTTTAAAGCCGTTAAAGAGCATCTCAAAAACGGCGATACCTATCAAGTGAATCTCACGATGGATTTATTTTTAGACACTAAAGCCAAACCAAAGCGCGTTTTTAAGGAAGTGGTACACAACCAAAACACGCCTTTTAAGGCTTTGATAGAAAATGAGTTTGGGAGTATTTTAAGCTTTTCGCCGGAATTGTTTTTTGAATTAGAGTTTTTGGATACAGCGATTAAGATTATCACAAAACCCATGAAAGGCACGATCGCTCGCTCAAATAACCCCTTGACAGATGAAAAAAACCGATTGTTTTTGCAAAATGACGACAAAAATAGAAGCGAAAATGTGATGATCGTGGATTTATTGCGTAACGATTTGAGCTGCTTGGCCTTAAAAAATAGCGTGAAAGTCAATCAATTGTTTGAAATCATCAGCTTGCCGAGCGTGTATCAAATGATAAGCGAGATTGAAGCTCAATTGCCCCTAAAAACAAGCTTGTTTGAGATTTTTAAGGCGTTGTTCCCTTGCGGATCGGTTACCGGATGCCCTAAAATCAAAACCATGCAAATCATTGAATATTTAGAAAAACGCCCTAGGGGGGTGTATTGTGGGGCGATAGGCATGATTGAAGAAAAAAAAGCCCTTTTTAGCGTGCCTATCCGCACTTTAGAAAAAAGAGCGCGCGAAGATTTTTTGCATTTGGGGGTAGGGAGTGGGGTAACTTATAAAAGTAAAGCTTCAAAGGAATATGAAGAGAGCTTTTTAAAATCCTTTTTTGTGATGCCTAAAATAGAATTTGAGATTATAGAGACGATGAAAGTTATCAAAAGGGATCAAAAATTAGAGATTAACAATAAAAACGCCCATAAAGAACGCTTAATGCATAGCGCTCAATATTTTAACTTTAAATACGATGAAAATCTTTTGGACTTTGAATTAGAAAAAGAAGGGGTTTTAAGGGTTTTATTGAATAAAAAGGGCAAGCTCATTAAAGAATATAAACCCCTAGAGCCTTTAAAAAGCCTAGAAATCCGTTTGAGTGAAGCCCCCATTGACAAACACAACGATTTTTTATACCACAAGACCACTTACGCCCCTTTTTATCAAAAGGCTCGAGCGCTCATTAAAAAAGGCGTTATGTTTGATGAAATCTTTTATAACCAGGATCTAGAACTCACTGAGGGCGCTAGGAGCAATCTTATTTTAGAAATCCACAACAGGCTTTTAACCCCTTATTTCAGCGCGGGCGCGCTAAACGGGACGGGTGTTGTGGGGTTGTTAAAAAAGGGTCTTGTTGAGCATGCTAGCTTAAAATTGCAAGACTTGCAAAGAGCGGCTAAAATTTATTGCATTAATGCACTATATGGCTTAGTGGAAGTGGGAATAAAATAACTATAAAAATAGAGCAACTAAAACCTCATTTTTAGAAATAGGTTACCCAATGGAGCAAAAAAGTTAAAACTCGCCCACAATAATCATAATGATTAAAGTTTTCACATTCATTATAGATCCATTTACACAATTATTTTATAAATCCAATAGAGGGTTTTTAGGAACTCTCATCAAAAAACAAGGAATATAACATGAGACATGGAGATATTAGTAGCAGCCCAGATACTGTGGGTGTAGCGGTAGTTAATTATAAGATGCCTAGACTCCACACTAAAGAACAAGTGTTGGAAAATTGTCGCAATATCGCTAAGGTGATTGGTGGGGTCAAACAGGGTTTGCCCGGATTGGATCTGATTATTTTCCCCGAATACAGCACGCATGGGATCATGTATGACAGACAAGAAATGTTTGACACAGCCGCAAGCGTTCCTGGAGAAGAAACCGCAATCTTTGCTGAGGCTTGTAAGAAAAACAAGGTTTGGGGAGTGTTCTCTTTGACGGGGGAAAAACATGAGCAAGCCAAAAAGAATCCCTATAACACTTTGATTCTTGTCAATGATAAGGGTGAGATCGTGCAAAAATACCGCAAAATCTTGCCTTGGTGTCCTATTGAATGCTGGTATCCTGGGGATAAAACTTATGTGGTTGATGGGCCTAAGGGCTTGAAAGTTTCTTTGATCATTTGCGATGATGGGAACTACCCTGAAATTTGGCGCGATTGCGCGATGCGTGGGGCAGAACTCATTGTGCGCTGTCAAGGCTACATGTATCCGGCTAAGGAGCAACAAATTGCGATAGTGAAAGCCATGGCGTGGGCTAATCAATGTTATGTAGCGGTAGCGAATGCGACCGGCTTTGATGGGGTGTATTCCTATTTTGGGCATTCTAGCATTATTGGTTTTGATGGGCATACTTTGGGCGAATGTGGGGAAGAAGAAAATGGTCTTCAATACGCCCAACTTTCCGTGCAACAAATCCGTGATGCGAGGAAATACGACCAAAGCCAAAACCAACTCTTCAAACTCTTACACAGGGGTTATAGTGGGGTTTTTGCTAGTGGCGATGGGGATAAGGGTGTGGCAGAATGCCCTTTTGAGTTCTATAAAACTTGGGTTAATGACCCCAAAAAAGCTCAAGAAAATGTAGAAAAAATCACTCGTCCAAGCGTGGGTGTGGCCGCTTGTCCTGTGGGCGATTTGCCCACGAAATAAGGGCAAAAGGAGGGGGGGTTTCATAGAAGCTTAAAGCATTTTTAATATCTTTTTTTAGAACGCTTAAAAACCACCAAAAAGTTACAAATATTTCGTTAAAGACAGATTATTGATTTTGTTCGTGGAAGCCAGAACGGCGTTATAATTGTTAGTGAGATTGGAAAACTTGTTATAAGTTTCTGCCATATCTGTGCCGGTCGTTTCCCCACGAATGCTTTGAACTTGCGTTTTTAAAACTTCATTGCGCCTGATAATGTTCTCAAACGCCTTGCCATGAGCGCCGTTTTTAGCGATCATTTTTTCTATGTGATCGCTCAAGTGATCTATAAGGGTGATGCCATTTTGAATGCCTAAATTACGCATGTCGCTAGAATAAGTATCCCCTAAAGCGTCCGGGCGATAAATCCCTTTTCTGACAGAAGTAATAACGCCCTCTAATTGATCAAAAAAATTCACGCTAGGCTTGTCAATAATCAGAGCGTTATTAGCGTTTAATTTAAGGCTTGGTTTGTCGCTGTGCAAGGCGTTTTGAGAAAAATCATTTGCATCTTTATCAAAAAGCATGAACTGCATTTTTGTGTTTGAATGCATGTTGTCTTGGATCATTATTTTGCCATCTTCATTCAAATTGACAGAAAGGTTGTCTTTAGCTTGTTTTAACAATCCAATAAAGCACTCCTTGCTTTCTTTTGAAGTGGGGTTATCGCTGATTTGTTGGTAGATGGTTGGGTCAGTGTTGCTGTAATTGAGCGCGATACTCATCGCATCCATGAGCTGCCTGTAAGTGACTTCATTGGGTTTAGAAGCTTGAATGTCAGCGGTTGTGGGGTCATAAAGCGGGATTTTAACGCCATTAGGCAAACTCAAAAAAGCCCCATTATTATCCAAGTTTATTTGCGCTTTTAAAAATAAGCCATTCACATCGTTTAATTTCATGTTAAAAACGCTATTTTCTAAACTCCCCTTAGCGACCTCACTCAGTTTAGTAGAGCCATTAGCCGCGCCATTTTGAGCGATCTGAGCGACATTGCTTTCTAATTTGGCCCCTTCTTTATTGAAGTAGGTTTTTTGGTATTCGCTCGCGTTATTAGTGGGGATACCGGCCACTTCTAGCCCTTTTTGATCTAGGGTGCTTAAAGCCAAAGAAATAGGCGATTCTTTAGAAGAATTGTCAATGATCCTCAAACGCCCGTTTGTTGCAATTTCCACATCCACTTCATTATTGAAGCGTTCTTTAATCGCGTCTTTCAAATCTTTAATCGTAGAGTTTTTCACATCTAAAAGAATGGGAATATCCAAATTAATAGGGAGGTTTGGGATTTTAATAGCACTTGAATTGTCCAAACGGCTGGCGTTGATTTTTAAAGTTTTCACCTTATCGCCAAAAATCTCGCTCAATTTAGTGTTTTTGTTGGCTAAAACATTGTCTTTAGTGACAAACACGCTAGGGATTTCAAACACCTTGGGATTATACATGTTAGGTACCGCTTTAACTTGACTCAAACTCCTATCCGTTACAAACGCGCTTTTGACATATTCAGTAACCCTTTTACCGCTTGAACGCAAGGCGTCTAAATCATCAAAATCCCCATCGCTAGAAATCAAATGAAAATCCAAATTTTCACTGCCGGGGGTTAGGTTTTTGATCTCAATTTGCCCCCAATTATTCAAACTCACATCCACGACTTTATTTTGCGAAGTGTTCCCATAAGCGTGAGCGATTTTATCTAATAAATCGCTCACTTTAGTCGCGCTTTCTTTGTTCTGGTAGGCTTTAGAGAGCGGGAATTTTTCTTTAAAACTAGAGCCATCAGGCCTAACGCCTTGCAAATAAAAAAACTCTTTAGGGTCATTAGTGGGGTCTTTATCGTTATCGCCAATGAGTTCTCTTAAGGTATCGCTGGGTTTAATGAAAACTTCTTCAGGCAATGAAGAATGCTCTAAAGCGTCCATCACATCAGGGTGGAGCTTGTTTTGATTGAATAATTTAATGTTGGTGGTGATGAGTTTGTGCTTGTCTTTATCTGCACCTAAAAACAAATCTTGCCCGCTGATATTATAAGGCACAAGGTTATCAGAGCTGATTAGCGCGTTTAAATCTTCGCCATTGCCATGGTATTTCCCATTACTATCAATGGGAGGTCTATCCACCTTACTGCCCCCAAATAAAAATTCTCCCCCTATGGAGGTGTTAGCAACATTCATCATATGCTCCCTCAAGCGTTCTAAATCGTTAGCGATAGCGGCGCGAGAAGTTTCTGAATGCACATCGTTAGCGGATTGGATGAGTTTGGTTTTAAATGCCTCCATCGTTTTAGAAAATTCTTGCAAGGCTTTGTCGGTATTGAGCGTTGAAGTGTAAGCGTTTTGAGCCACATCAATGCCTTGATCTAAGGTGTTTTCTTCGTATTGGAATTTTAAATTCTGGTTGTTAATGTCGCTGTTTTGATAACCGTAACGGATTTTTAGCCCTGAAGCGATCTGCGTGTTAGCGTCGTTGATTTTATTTTGTAAAGCGTTTTGATAGTGATTCATTTGGTTGTATTTTGAGCCAAAGGTAACGCGCATGATCAAATCCTTATTGGTTTTTTAACAAACAAGCTAAAAGTATTCCAAAATAAGCTTAATAACAATTGCGAGTGGTTTGAGTGGGGCAATGCGGGTTAATAATGGTGGGTTAAATGGGGTGTTTTTGAGTAAAAAAATTCTTTTAATGTGGATTTAATCTCAATTTAAAGTTACATTTTAGCAAATACTCACTATAATAAGCGTTTATTTTAAAAAGAGCGTTCAATTTTTAAGGAATAGAAATGTCATACGCAATATTCAAGCATGGCGGTAAGCAATATAAAGTCGTTGAAGGCGATATTGTTTTATTGGACAAAATGGATAAAGAGCCTAAGGCTTTAGTGGAATTAGTGGAAGTGTTAGCCGTATCCAAAGAGGGCAAGCTCTCTTGCGGGAAACCCTTTGTGAATGGGGCTAAAATTGAAGCGGAAGTGATCAATGAAGGGCGCGGCAAAAAAGTCATCACTTTCAAAAAACGCCGCCGAAAAGACAGCAAAACCAAGCGTGGTTTTAGAAGAGATTTCACTCGTGTGAGAATCACTAAAATTGTAGCATAAAGGAGTATTAAACAATGGCACACAAGAAAGGTCAAGGGAGCACGCAGAATAACAGAGATTCTGCAGGAAGACGCTTAGGCGTGAAAAAATTTGGCTCAGAATTTGTGAGAGCAGGGAATATTATCGTGCGCCAAAGAGGCACTAAAATGCATCCTGGTAATAATGTGGGCATGGGGAAAGACCATACCTTATACGCGCTCATAGATGGCGTTGTGAAGTTTGAGCATAAAGACAGAAACCGCAAGAAGGTTTCTGTGGTTAGTCAAAATTTTGGGGAATAGGGTAACCTTTAAAGGTCAATTAAACCTTTGGGTGTTTGTTAAACGCCTATAAACGCAATAAAATATTTATAATTTAGATCTCTATCCTTTATAGAATTTGTTGTGGAGACTGGCTTATGAATAATGTTTTTGTTAAGGGTTTGTTTTTTTTCTTTTATTGTTTGGGTTTTTTTTGAAAGCCTCAGAAAGCCCAAACGCTACTCTTAATCCATCTAAAGAAAGTATTTCTGTTGAAGAGCAAAAGCGTTTTGGAGGCGTTTTAGTTTTTGCAAGAGGCGCTGATGGATCGAGCATGGATCCGGCTTTAGTAACTGATGGCGAAAGCTATGTGGCAACGGGCAATATTTATGACACGCTTGTGCAGTTCAAATACGGCACCACAGAAATTGAACCGGCCTTAGCGACAAGCTGGGACATATCCCCAGATGGTCTTGTATATACCTTTCATTTACGCAAAGGGGTTTATTTCCACCAAACGAAGTATTGGAATAAAAAAGTAGAGTTTAGCGCTAAAGACGTGCTGTTTTCGTTTGAGCGTCAAATGGATAAGGCTAAACGATACTACAGCCCGGGGGCTAAAAGCTATAAGTATTGGGAAGGCATGGGCATGTCTCATATTATCAAGAGCATTGAAGCTTTAGATGATTACACGATCAAATTCACGCTTAATGGGCCAGAAGCTCCGTTTTTAGCTAATTTAGGCATGGACTTTTTGAGTATTTTGAGCAAAGATTACGCTGATTATTTAGAACAAAACAATAAAAAAGACGAGTTGGCTAAAAAACCTGTTGGGACAGGGCCTTTCAAATTCTTTTTGTGGAATAAAGATGAGAAAATCATTTTGGTTAAAAACCAGGATTATTGGGGGCCTAAAGCGTATTTAGACAAAGTGGTGGTGCGCACCATTCCTAATTCTTCCACTCGCGCCTTGGCGTTAAGAACCGGCGAAATCATGCTCATGACTGGGCCTAATCTCAATGAAGTGGAGCAATTAGAAAAACTTCCTAATATCGTGGTGGATAAAAGCGCCGGGTTGTTGGCGAGTTGGCTTTCATTGAACACGCAAAAAAAGTATTTTAACAACCCTTTAGTGCGTTTAGCTATCAATCATGCCATCAATGTGGATGATTACATCAAGGTGATTTATGAAGGTTTTGCTCAAAAAATGGTCAATCCCTTCCCGCCCACCATATGGGGTTATAACTATAATATCAAACCCTACGAATACAATTTGAAAAAGGCTAAGGAGTTACTGAAACAAGCGGGGTATCCTAACGGCTTTAAAACCACCATTTTTACCACTTCCACTCGTAACCCAAAGGGAGCGGTGTTCATACAAGCGAGCCTGGCTAAAATTGGCATTGATGTGAAAATTGAAGTGTATGAGTGGGGGGCTTATTTGAAAAGAACGGGCCTGGGCGAACATGAAATGGCGTTTGCAGGCTGGATGGCAGACATTGCGGATCCGGATAATTTCTTATACACCTTATGGAGCAAGCAAGCTGCTTCAGCCATACCCACTCAAAATGGTTCCTTTTATAAGAGCGACGCCTTTTCCGATCTGCTCATAAAGGCTAAACGGGTTTCGGATCAAAAAGAGAGGGAAGCCCTTTATTTAAAGGCTCAAGAAATTATCCATAAAGATGCGCCCTATGTGCCTTTAGCCTACCCTTATTCAGTGGTGCCGCACTTGTCTAAAGTCAAAGGCTATAAAACGACCGGAGTGAGCGTGAATCGCTTCTTTAAAGTGTATTTAGAAAAATAAAAGGGGTTGTATGCTGAGTTTTATCATCAAGCGTATTTTGTGGGCGATCCCCACGCTGTTTGGAGTGAGCATTATCGTGTTTATGATGGTGCATTTAGTGCCAGGAGATCCGGCGTTAGTGATTTTAGGCGAAAAGGCCAATCAAGCCGCTATTGACGCTTTAAGGGAGCAATTTGGCTTGAATAAGCCCTTGATAGAGCAGTATTTTTTCTTTATCAATAATGTGTTGCATGGCAATTTTGGTACTTCTATCATGACTGGTGAGCCTGTGATGCATGAGTTTTGGCAACGCTTCCCAGCTACGGTGGAATTGGCTTTAATCGCTTTGTTTATGGCTCTTGTTTTGGGTATTAGCGTTGGCGTGTTAGCTGCGATCAAACGCTATAGCGTGTTTGATTATTCCAGCATGACTTTCGCTTTAGCCGGGATTTCTATGCCGGTGTTTTGGCTAGGGCTTATGCTGATTTATATCTTTAGCGTGCAATTGGGGTGGTTGCCTGTTTTTGGGCGTTTGAGCGATGTGTATTATTTAGATGGCCCCACAGGTCTTTATTTGATAGACAGCCTGATCGCAGGAGATTATGGGGCGTTTGTGGATACGATCAAGCACTTGATTTTGCCCAGCATTGTGTTAGCCACGGTTTCTACCGCTGTTATTGCCAGAATGACTCGTGCGAGCATGGCAGAAGTGTCTAAAGAAGATTATGTGCGCACCGCTAAAGCTAAGGGGTGTAGCTCCTTTAGGGTGATTTTTGTGCACACTTTGCGTAACGCGTTAATCCCTGTAACGACCATCGCAGGCTTGATGCTGGCCGGGCTTTTAGGGGGGAGCATGATAACTGAAACGGTTTTCTCATGGCCTGGGATTGGTAAGTGGATCGTTAATGCGCTCAACCAACGCGATTTCCCCATTATCCAGTCCATGTCTTTGATTATTGCCATGATGTATATTGGGGCTAATCTCTTAGTGGATATTTTATACGCTTTTATTGATCCTAGAATAAGGTTGTCATAATGGAGTCTTTTAGAGAATTTATCCAACAATTCAAAAAAAATAAGGCAGCGGTCGTTGGGGCATGGATTGTGCTTTTATTGGTAATTTGCGCTGTTTTTGCGCCCCTTTTAGCCCCGCATGATCCTTATGTGCAAAACGCGCAAGATCGCCTTTTAAAACCTATATGGGAGCATGGAGGGAACGCTAAATACCTTTTAGGCACCGATGATTTGGGGCGCGATATTTTGAGTCGCTTGATCTATGGGGCCAGGATTTCTTTAACCATAGGGATTGTGTCTATGGGGATTGCGGTCTTTTTTGGCACGATATTAGGGCTCATAGCGGGGTATTTTGGAGGGAAAACAGATGCAATTATCATGCGTATCATGGACATCATGTTCGCTTTGCCCTCTATTTTATTGATCGTGATTGTGGTCGCTGTGTTAGGGCCTTCACTCACTAACGCCATGCTCGCTATTGGGTTTGTGGGGATTCCTGGATTTGCAAGATTGGTGCGCAGTTCCGTGCTAGGCGAAAAAGAAAAAGAATACGTGATCGCTTCTAAAATCAATGGCTCTTCGCATCTTCGTTTGATGTGTAAGGTGATTTTCCCTAATTGCATTATCCCTTTGATCGTGCAAACGACAATGGGTTTTGCTTCCACGGTTTTAGAAGCGGCCGCGCTGAGCTTCTTAGGTCTTGGGGCCCAACCTCCCAAACCTGAATGGGGAGCGATGCTGATGAATTCCATGCAATATATCGCTACCGCTCCTTGGATGCTTGTTTTCCCTGGGGTGATGATTTTTTTAACGGTCATGAGTTTTAATCTGGTAGGCGATGGCATCATGGACGCTTTAGATCCTAAACGGGCCTCTTAAAAGGAGCTTGCATGATTTTAGAAGTTAAAGATTTAAAAACTTATTTTTTCACCGATAAGGGCGTGAATAAAGCAGTGGATGGCGTGAGTTTTGGCTTGAAAAAGTCTCAAACGCTCTGTATTGTAGGGGAGAGCGGGAGCGGGAAAAGCATCACTTCGCTTTCTATTTTGGGGTTGATTGAAAAACCGGGTCAAATTGTGGGGGGGAGCATTCAATTTTTAGGGCAGGATTTGTTGCAACTCAAAGAAAAGCAGATGCAAAAAGAAATCAGGGGCAAGAAAATTGGCATGATCTTTCAAGAGCCTATGACAAGCCTAAACCCTTCCTACACGGTGGGGTTTCAAATCAATGAAGTGTTGAAAATCCACCACCCAAGCCTTAATAAAAAAGAACGCTTAGAAAGGGTGGTCTATGAGTTAGAGCGCGTAGGCATTCCCCATGCCGGGGATAAATACCACGAATACCCTTTCAATCTCAGCGGAGGGCAGCGCCAAAGGGTGATGATCGCTATGGCTATGGTGTGTGAGCCTGAAATCTTGATCGCTGATGAGCCGACGACAGCGTTAGATGTAACCATTCAAGCGCAGATTTTAGAATTGATGAAAGAATTGCAACAAAAAAAAGGCACTTCTATTTTGTTTATCACCCATGATTTAGGCGTGGTGGCGCAAATCGCTGATGAAGTGGTGGTGATGTATAAAGGGCATGTGGTGGAGCAAGCGAGCGCGAAAGAGCTTTTTGCTGATCCAAGACACCCTTATACCAAAGCTCTTTTAAGCGCGATCCCTAAACCGGGCAAAGAATACCGCAAAAAACGCTTAGAAACCGTGGATGAAAATGTGGATTATTTGAGTTTTCCAAAGGAGTTGCGATGAAGCTCTTAGAAATTAAAGAATTGAAAAAATCCTATGCGATAGACAGGGGGTTATTCAAACCCAAGAGGATCATCCATGCACTCAATGGGATCAGTTTTGAAGTGGAACAAAATGAAGTTTTAAGCATTGTGGGGGAGAGCGGTTGCGGGAAAAGCACGACAGCCAAAATTTTAGCCGGGATTGAAAGGCAAGATAGCGGGGCGATTTATTTCAATGGTAAGCGCCATTTGCATTTTAGCAAACAGGATTGGTTTGATTACCGCAAAAAGGTGCAAATGATTTTTCAAGATCCTTATTCTAGCCTGAACCCAAGGTGGAAAGTGGGCGAGATCATCGCTGAACCCTTGCTGTTAAATTCTCATTTTTCAAAAAAAGAAATCAAAACAAAAGTGCTAGAGATCATGCAAAAAGTGGGCTTGAAATTAGAATGGATCGATCGTTACCCACACCAATTTTCAGGCGGTCAAAGGCAACGAATCGGCATTGCTAGGGCGCTCATTTTGCATCCTAGCGTGGTGATTTGCGATGAGCCTGTGTCTGCGTTAGACGTGTCCATTCAAGCGCAAGTGTTGAATTTGCTCTTGGATTTGCAAAAAGAAATGGGGCTGACTTATATTTTTATCAGCCATGATTTAGGGGTGGTGGAGCATATTAGCGATAAAATCATCGTGATGAATCAAGGGCAAATCGTAGAAACGGGGGATGTGGATAGCGTGATAAGCGCTCCAAAGCACCCTTATACGCAGAAATTACTCAATGCGGTGCCGCATTTGGAAAAATCCATGCAAAGATTTGCCAAATAAAAGAAAGGGTATTTAAGCTGTGTTTGTAGATAGCGTGGAAATCATCATCGCTTCGGGTAAGGGGGGGCCTGGAATGGTGAGTTTTAGGCGAGAAAAGTTTGTCATCAAAGGAGGCCCTGATGGGGGCGATGGGGGCGATGGGGGCGATGTGTATTTTGAAGTGGATAACAATACCGACACTCTAGCGAATTTTAGAGGCACCAAACACCATAAGGCTAAAAACGGGGCTCCAGGAGGCACACGAAATTGCGCGGGCAAAAAGGGTGAAGACAAGATCATTGTCGTGCCGCCAGGAACGCAAGTTTTTGTAGGTGATGAGTTGTGGCTTGATTTGATCACGCCTAAAGAAAGGGTGTTAGCCTTAAAAGGAGGCAAGGGGGGGTTAGGGAATGCGCATTTTAAAAGTGCGACTAAACAGCAACCCACTTACGCGCAAAAAGGCTTAGAGGGGGTTGAAAAAAGCGTGCGTTTAGAATTAAAACTCATCGCTGATATAGGGTTAGTGGGCTTCCCTAATGCGGGTAAATCCACGCTCATTTCCACCATCTCTAACGCTAAGCCTAAAATCGCTAACTATGAATTTACGACTTTAGTGCCTAATTTAGGGGTTGTGAGCGTGGATGAAAAAAGCGGATTTCTAATGGCGGATATTCCTGGCATTATTGAAGGGGCTAGTCAGGGAAAAGGCTTAGGGATTAGCTTTTTAAAGCATATTGAACGCACCAAAGTTCTAGCTTTTGTTTTAGACGCTTCTAGGTTAGATTTGGGCATTAAAGAGCAATACCAACGCTTGAGGTTGGAGTTGGAAAAATTTTCACCCGCTTTAGCCAATAAGCCTTTTGGGGTGTTGCTCAATAAATGCGATGTTGTAGAAAACATTGATAAGATGGCTAAGGATTTTTGCGCCTTTTTAAATTTAGAAGTGCAAAAATTAAACGCGTTTGATTTAGAGCCGTATTTGGGGTTTTTACACCCCCATTTAACCAGTGATTTTGAAAATGACCCTAATGAACAATCAGCACTTTTTGTCTTGCCCCTTTCAGCAATTAGCGCTCTTAATACGCATGCGCTTAAATTTGTGTTGTTAAAAGCGTTACCCTAAAACGCTATTTTTAAACCATTCAAATAAAGGCGAGGAATGAAAAGATTTGTTTTGTTTTTATCACTCATGGGTGTTTGCGTTTGCGTTCAAGCTTACGCCGAGCAAGATTACTTTTTTAGGGATTTTAAATCTAGAGATTTGCCCCAAAAACTCCATCTTGATAAAAAGCTCTCCCAAACAATACAGCCATGCACGCAACTTAACGCATCAAAACACTACACTTCTACCGGGGTTAGAGAGCCTGATAAATGCACAAAGAGTTTTAAAAAATCCGCTCTCATGTCCTATGACTTAGCGCTAGGTTATTTGGTGAGTAAGAATAAGCAATACGGCTTAAAAGCTATAGAAATTTTAAACGCTTGGGCTAAAGAGCTTCAAAGCGTAGACACTTATCAGAGCGAGGATAATATCAATTTCTACATGCCTTATATGAACATGGCTTATTGGTTTGTCAAAAAGGCATTTCCTAGCCCAGAATACGAAGATTTCATTAAGCGGATGCGCCAATATTCTCAATCCGCTCTTAACACTAACCATGGGGCGTGGGGGATTCTTTTTGATGTGAGCTCTGCACTAGCACTAGACGATCATGCCCTTTTACACAATAGCGCTAATCGGTGGCAGGATTGGATATTTAAAGCCATAGATGAGAATGGGGTTATTGCTAACGCGATCACTAGGAGCGATACGAGCGATTATCACGGCGGCCCTACAAAGGGCATTAAGGGGATAGCTTATACCAATTTCGCGCTTCTTGCGCTAACTATATCAGGCGAATTGCTTTTTGAGAACGGGTATGATTTGTGGGATAGTGGAGCCGGAAAAAGGCTCTCTGTGGCGTATAACAAAGTTGCAACATGGATTTTAAACCCTGAAACTTTCCCTTATTTCCAGCCTAACCTTATCGGGGTGCATAACAACGCCTATTTCATTATTTTAGCCAAGCATTATTCCAGCCCTAGCGCAAATGAGCTTTTAAAGCAAGGCGATTTACACGAAGATGGTTTCAGGCTGAAACTCCGATCGCCATGAGTTTTTCTGTATTCAAGATGATAGCGATAGCCATGCGCTTTAATCTTTTGATGAATGGTTCAGAAAGTTTGTTTCAGTCAGCATTATTTACAAAAAGAGTTTAAAATAAACGCAATTGTATCTCTTGAGTCGTCTTTAGAGTGCAAATGATTATCAAAATGAATCGTTTTAGTTGTAAGCGTGCTTGTTTACACTAAAATAATAAGCGTTATTGATAAGACCACATTAAAGGATAATGAATGAAAAAAATGGTTTTGGTATCGGTTTTACTAGCAGGGTTTTTGCAAGCGGTGAATTTGGATTTATCTTCGGCTAAGCTAACATGGACAGCCTTTAAAACTAAGGCTAAAACACCAGTAAATGGGAGTTTTGAAAGCATCACTTATAAACTGGGTAAATCTCAAGATAGTTTAAAAACCCTTTTAGAGGGAGCGAGTGCGAGCATGGATAGCCTGAAAGTCAATTTAGGCGATGACACTAAAAACAAAAATGTTAAAGAAGCTTTTTTCGCTCTTTTTAAAAACACTAACATCAAAGTAACTTTTAGAAATGTGATAGAGGGCGATCATGCAGGTTCTCTTACGGCTTATGTGAGGATGAATGAAAAGCTAGTGAAAGTGCCTATGCAATACACGATTGCTGAGGATAAGCTCGTGGTTAAAGGGGTCTTGGATCTATTGAATTTTGGCTTGAAAAACGAATTAGCGAGCTTGGCTAAACGATGCGAGAGTTTTCATGAGGGCTTGACTTGGTCGCAAGTGGAAATCCAATTTGAAAGCATGATTAAGGGATAATGTAAAATCATGGAGTTGTTGCACAGCATTAATGATTTTAATGAAGCCAAGCAGGTGATCGCTGGGGGGGTCAATTCGCCTGTGAGAGCGTTTAAGAGCGTTAAAGGCACTCCACCCTTTATTTTAAAGGGTAAGGGGGCGTATCTTTATGATGTGGATAACAACCATTATATAGATTTTGTGCAAAGTTGGGGGCCTTTGATTTTTGGGCATGCTGATGAAGAGATTGAAAAAAATATTATTAATGCATTAAAAAAAGGCACTTCTTTTGGCGCTCCCACAGAGTTAGAAACCACTTTAGCTAAGGAAATCATTTCTTGTTATGAAGGCTTAGATAAGGTGCGTTTAGTGAGTAGCGGCACGGAAGCGACCATGAGTGCAATACGACTCGCTAGAGCTTTTAGCCAAAAAGACGATTTGATCAAGTTTGAAGGGTGCTATCATGGGCATAGCGACTCTTTGTTGGTGAAAGCGGGTAGCGGGTGCGCCACTTTTGGATCGCCTTCTTCTTTGGGCGTGCCGAACGATTTTAGCAAACACACTCTAGTGGCTCGTTATAACGACTTGAACTCCACAGAAGAATGCTTTAAAAAAGGCGATGTGGGTTGCGTCATCATTGAACCCATTGCTGGGAATATGGGGTTAGTGCCAGCTCAAAAAGAGTTTTTACTAGGCTTAAAGGCTTTGTGTGAAAAATACCAAGCGGTGCTGATTTTAGATGAGGTGATGAGCGGGTTTAGAGCGAGTTTGAGCGGTTCGCAAGAATTTTATGGCGTTGTGCCGGATTTGGTAACCTTTGGTAAGGTGATAGGCGCGGGGCTTCCTTTGGCGTGTTTTGGGGGGCGTGCGGAAATTATGGACTTGCTCTCACCCATTGGAGGCGTGTATCAAGCAGGCACACTAAGCGGTAACCCTCTAGCGGTGTGCGCGGGGTTGAGTGCGCTTTATAAAATCAAAAGAGACAAAACCCTTTATACCCGCTTAAACGCTTTAGCCATTCGTTTGACTCAAGGTTTAAAAAAGAGCGCTCAAAGTTATAACATCGCTTTAGAGACGCTCAACAGAGGGAGCATGTTTGGCTTTTTCTTTAACGAAAATGCGGTGTGCGATTTTGATGACGCTTTAAAAAGCGACACGGAGATGTTTGCAAAATTCCACCAAAAAATGCTCTTTAAGGGCGTGTATTTGGCATGTTCAAGCTTTGAAACCGGCTTTATTTGTGAGCCTATGACTGAAGAGATGATTGATTTGGTGGTTGCAAAGGCTGATGAAAGTTTTGATGAAATCATAAAAGGCGTGTGAATTTTTGAAAAAGCCAAAGTATTATAAATTCATAGAGGGGGCGAATTATTTGAGCTTGGGGCTTTCTATGGTGGTAGCGATCCTTATGGGCGTGGCTATAGGCTATGGGCTTAAAAAGCTCACTCACATTTCGTGGCTTTTTTGGCTTGGGGTTATCTGGGGCGTGTTAGCGAGCTTTCTCAATGTCTATAAGGCTTATAAAAACATGCAAAAAGACTATGAAGAATTAGCCAAAGACCCTAAATACACACAAAATAAAACAAAATAAATCCAATCAAATCCCATGTGCCAAATCCAATGCTTGCTTATTTTACTTTCTATCAATGTAGTTAGTGCGATTATCGTTTATTTTTTCCAAGCGTTTCAAGGGGTTTTGAATTTTGAAGGGGGGTTTTTAGGGTTTTTTATTGTGGCGTTGTCTTCGTATTATGGCGTTAAAAAGCGTTTGGATTTAAGGAAACAAAATTCAGGAGAAAAAGAAGAAAAGCAAAAATTTCAAAAATTCGCCCTGGGTTTGGAAATGTCTTTCAATGTGTGGCGTTTAGGGGGGTATGGGGTTTTACTAGGCATTTTAGGAGCGCTTTTATTCTTGCATCTTTTTAATGGGTTAATCTTTCTTATCGGCGTGTTTGTGATCTCGCTCTCTAGCGCGTTATTACGATTTTTAAACAATAATGGTAAGTTTTGACACAAACTCACATGGATTTTAACCCCTTTAATTCTCTTTTAATTTCTAATCCTATACAATAAAAACAAAAATGGGAGTGGATCTTGAAAACAAAAAATCCCGCTAAAAGAATCCTAAAAACCGCTGTGATTCAAATGCAATCCAAACCCTACGCCTTAAATGAAAACCTGCAATTAGCGCTCAACCTAGCCAAAGAAGCCCACAACAAAGGCGCGAATCTCATTGTTTTGCCGGAATTGTTTGATAGCGGTTATTGCGTGAATGATAAAGACGCAGAGTTTGGGATAGATTTTAAAGCGATAGAGCATGGAAAGGAAACGCTAAAAAACGAGTCGTTGAGCGCGTTAAGTAATTTTGCAAAATCTAATAAAGTGCATCTAGTGGCGTGTAGCATTGAAAAAACGAATAAAAAACTTTACGATAGCACTTATATCATTCCACCAAAAGGAAAAATCGTTGGCAAACACCGTAAAATCTATTTGTGGGGCGATGAAAAATCGCGCTTTAGAAGGGGTAAAAAATACGAGGTTTTTACGCTGGATTTTGGGGATTTTAGCACGAAAGTGGGTTTGCAAATTTGCTATGAAATCGGCTTTGGCGTGGGCGCGAATCTTTTAGCGTTACAAGGGGCTGAGATTTTAATTTATCCTAGTGCGTTTGGCAAAGCTAGGGCTTATAATTGGGATTTATTGAGCAGGGCTAGAGCGTTAGAAAATGGCTGTTTTGTGTGCGCGTGCAATCATAGTGGGGAAGAAACTAACGCTCAATTAAAACAAACGCTAGAATTTGCCGGTGATTCAAGAATCATCGCGCCCAATGGGAAAATCATCGTGCAAGCCACCAAGCTTAATGAAGTCATTATCGCTGAAATGGATTTAAACGAAGTGGCGTTGCAACGCCAAAAAATCCCTTATTTACAAGATTTTGACACCAAACTCACCAAAAAGGGGTTTGGAAAATTCACTTAAAAAGGAGCGATTATGGCAAAAGAAATTTTAGTGGCTTATGGTGTGGATATTGATGCGGTGGCTGGTTGGTTAGGGAGCTATGGTGGGGAGGATTCGCCTGATGATATTTCGCGCGGGCTTTTTGCGGGTGAAGTGGGGATCCCACGGCTTTTGAAATTGTTTAAAAAATACCATCTTCCTGCGACTTGGTTTTCGCCGGGGCATTCTATTGAAACTTTCCCTGAGCAAATGAAAATGATTGTGGATGCAGGGCATGAAGTGGGCACGCATGGGTATTCGCATGAAAACCCTATCGCTATGACGGCCAAGCAAGAAGAAGATGTTTTGTTAAAAAGCGTTGAATTGATTAAAGATCTCACCGGCAAAGCCCCCACAGGCTATGTGGCGCCGTGGTGGGAGTTTTCTAATATCACTAATGAATTGCTTTTAAAACACGGCTTCAAATACGACCACTCGCTCATGCACAATGATTTTACGCCCTATTATGTGCGCGTGGGGGATAGTTGGAGCAAGATTGATTATAGTTTGGAAGCCAAGGATTGGATGAAGCCTTTAATCCGTGGGGTGGAAACAAATTTAGTGGAAATCCCTGCGAATTGGTATTTGGACGATTTACCGCCGATGATGTTTATCAAAAAATCCCCCAATAGCTTTGGTTTTGTAAGCCCGCACGATATAGGGCAAATGTGGATCGATCAATTTGATTGGGTTTATCGTGAGATGGATTATGCGGTGTTTAGCATGACAATCCACCCTGATGTGAGCGCCCGCCCGCAAGTGTTGCTCATGCATGAAAAAATCATTGAGCATATCAACAAGCACGAGGGCGTGCGTTGGGTAACATTCAATGAAATCGCTGACGATTTCTTAAAACGAAACCCCAGAAAAAAATAGCGATAACGCCAAAAGATTTTTGGCGTTTGATTAAAAGGTTGGAAGATGTGCGTTTTATGCGGGGAGCTTATCAGTTCTTTTCACTGGAGTGATGAAAATTATGGGAGCGATGAAAATTTGAGAGAGCCAAATGCGCTTATTAGCGCGAATGAAAACGCCAGAGAACGCAAAAGAGCACGGCTCAAACGGGTGGGGTTGCTCAATCAAATTCTGGCGTTTTATGGGCTAAAAATTGATGATTGGCAAGGCACGAAGTTTGTGCTGTGTGATAAAAAAGGGCAGAGCGTGATCGTGAATGATTTAGGCGATTTGTGGGGTAAGGCGCAAAACTTAGCCAAAAAAGAAATGGACGCTCTGGATTCTAATCTGTTAGCGTTTTTAAATCAAAACCCACACGCCACTCGCTGATGCCTAAAATCCCTATCACGCTCATCACCGGTTTTTTAGGCAGCGGTAAAACGAGTTTTTTAAGCGAATATTTAAACCAAACAGATCACCAAGGCGTTGCCCTTATTATCAATGAAATCGGTCAAGCCGCTTTGGATCAGCGCATCTTAAGCGTTCAATATTGCGGTGAAAAAATGCTCTATCTTAATGCAGGGTGCGTGTGTTGCAACAAACGCTTGGATTTAGTGGAGTTTCTAAAAGCCACGCTCAACAACTATGAATGGCGCGGCGAAATTTTAAAGCGTATCATCATTGAAACCACCGGTTTAGCCAACCCGGCACCGATTTTATGGACGATTTTGAGCGATGTTTTTTTAGGGGCGCATTTTGAAATTCAAAGCGTGGTGGCTTGCGTGGATGTTTTGAATGCTAAAACGCATTTAACCAACAACGAAGCTAAAGAGCAAATCGTTTTTGCTGATAGCGTTTTATTGACCAAAACGGATTTGCAAAACGACAGCAGGGCTTTAATCAAATTAAAAGAGCGGATACAAGCCCTTAACCCTAGCGCAGAAATTTTTGACAAGAAAAATATAGATTACGAAAGCTTTTTTTTACGCAACAATAGGGCGCGAAATTTTATGCCAAGAATGCCAAAAGATTCGCACTCGCAAGGCTTTGAGACTTTAAGCATCAGGTTTGAAGGGGCGATGGAGTGGAGCGCGTTTGGGATTTGGCTGAGTTTGTTGTTGCATCAATACGGCACACAGATTTTACGCATCAAGGGGATTATTGACATTGGAAGCGGCTTTTTGGTGAGTGTTAACGGCGTGATGCATGTCATTTACCCGCCTAAGCACATTTTAAAGGATCAAAACGGCTCTAATCTCGTTTTTATCATGCGCCATTTAGAGCGTGAAAAAATCTTAAATTCATTAGAGGGTTTTAAGCATTTTCTCGGCATTAAGGGTTTTGAAACCCAATAATTTTTCTATTTATTGGCTGTTTGCATTTTGATAGGGAAAAGAACGATAAAGCTTAAAACCAAACACACCCCACAAATAACAAAAATCAAAACATAGCCCAAATCCCCTAAAAAGATCGTAAAAAGATACGAGAAAAGCGCTTGGAAAATGCCAAAAGAAAACACCACCCACGAAGACGCTTTAGCGAAATGCTTCGCGCCTGCAATTTTTAAAGCCATCATGCTGAATAAATTGATATTGGCGGTTGTGGCCGCTCCCATTACAAAGATGCTCAAATTGAGTAAAGAGATTTGGTGGAAAAAAATGGGTAAAAAGCATGCGATAGATTTTAAAATAAGGATAAAGATATTGGCGTTTTTAGCCCCTAGCTTTTGAGCCATGGGGCCACTGATTAAAGAGCCAAGCGTAGCACCAAAACCAAAAAATGCCCATGAAGTTCCAGCGATAGTGGGGGAGATATTTAAATGACGGATCAAATAATCCACCCAAAAAAGCGTGTGCGGTAAAAAACCAATCGCATTGAGCGCGCAAGAAATGAGCAATAACCACAAATGAAAGGGGATTTTAAACGCGCTTTCTTCTTTTTTAACGGATCTTTTCCTTAAAGAACGGGTTTTTAACCCCACTAAGGAAAGGATAAAGGCTATCAGACAACTGCCCCCTAAAAAAATCCATGCCCATTTGATATTATAAGAGCTGATCCAAGGCAGAACAAACCCGCTAAAGACAGATCCAATGCCTACAGCGCTAAAAATAAGCCCCCCCACTAAGGCTTTTTTATGTTCTTTGACATAAGGTAAAGAGAGAGGGGCGACTAAAATCATTAACGCGCTGCTAGCCACACCGGCGATAAAACGCCAGATCCAAAGCCAAAAGAAAGGGATACTATCAAAATAACAGACTAAAAAACTCAAAGCGATTAAGCCAAAACTGATTTTAGCGATGCTTTCTAATGACATTAACGGGCTTAAAAATTGGATTAAAAAACTCCCAAAAACATAGCCCATTAGCACCGCAATACCCAGTTGGAAGCTTTGGTGTGGGGTTAAACTCCCTGATAAAATGAGTAGGGGGATTAAAACCACATAGCCAAAACGAGCCAAGCCGTTAGACACAAAAACCCCTAAAAAGCAAACAAACACGCGCATTTTAATCCTTAACAAAGTTATAAAAAAACAAGATCTTATATTATATTGAAACTTGTTAATTGATAGTGCATAATGGGAGCGAGATGAGAATAAATTTAAGGATTATCCTTTTATCAATACCCGTATCGCTAAAGAGACCCCACGATTGAATGAAAAAAGAGTTGGTTATTAGCGTTATAGAGCTTGCTTCAAAAGCGCTTCATAAAAACAAAAGGCTTCTACTAGAATAAGGCTTCTTTGCGGTGGTTTTCAATTGATGAAACAGAGATTTAACTATGGGCTAGGTTTAAAGGAGAGCATCACTGAATAGCATAAAAGCGTTTTTTTGTCATTTTGGAAAAATTTTGCCATTTTTTTACTTTTTAGCGCTTTTTGTTTGGTGTTAGCCTAATAAAAAGGCTTTTAGCATTTTTTAAGATTAAATAGTAAAGAGCTTGATTTTGCCGTAATCTCTTTAAAAAGCACTCTTTTGGGGCGTTTGCCCCTTATGAGTGAGAAAGTTTATTTCTTGTGAGCGAAATTGTGTGGGTTGCCTTTATCCCCAACATAAGCGATTTTGTCGCCTAAAATGTCATAAGCTTGACCAAAGCCTTTCACAAAACGCCCTTCTTTGAAATCCAGTGCGATCAAATGGAAATCTTGCATGGCGCGAATGGTTTTAATGCCCCCAGCACCACCGGTTTTTTCAATGAAAGAATCAAACGCTTTGTCAAACTCCGCCCCTCTTTCAATAAAACGAGCGTTGGTTTTATAACGCAAGCGTTTCCTCAAAATAGCTGATTTAGCCTTGCTCTCGTCTTCTAAAAACATCACTTCCACATTGTGGGGGTTGTTTTTAAGGCCGGCAAAATGCTCAGCCACTTCGCTCACATAAATGTAGTATTGTTTGCCATCGCTCATTAAAGGCGCATAAGAGCATACCACATGCCCATTAGGGTGTAAGGTCGCTAAACAAACAGAATCAAAGCTTTCTTTAAAAGCCTTAACTTCTTCTTCCACGCCTTTTAAATCATGGGTTTTTTCCACGCTTTGACACAATTCAATGATAGCGTTTTTGTAATCTTTTGGGTCTTTAACTTCGTGGTTAAATTCAATCCTTAAGGTTTGATTGTGGTTATAACCAATCACAATGCCTTGAGAATCCACGCTTTTAAAGGCGACATTTTCAGCGTGATGGACTTGCCTGAATTTTTTCAATAAACCTTTCATGTCTTCTACATGGTGAGCGTTCATGTGTTCTATAATACGATTAAGCAAAACATTCTCCTTATTTTTTAAAAATAATGAGAATATTATAATCAAAAAAACTAATTTTGAGCTTAATCTTTAGCGGAAATTTTGGTTTTGATTTCTATGCCTAAAAGTTTGAAAGCGTTAGTTAAACTCAAGCTCACCATTAAACAAATTTTTAAAAGCTCCTTAGCTTTAGGGGTGTCTAAGATTTTGCCAGCGTTATAGAAGCGGTGGAATTCTGAAGCGAGGGTTTTTGCGTATTCGCACATTTTTTGCAAGCCGTATTCTTCAAAAGAAGATTCAATTGCTTTAGGCAAGCTTAAAGCGCTAAAAAGCAGGTATTTTTCTTCAGCGTTTAAATTTTTTAAAGGGGTTTGCAAGATCTCTTCTTTAGAGAAAGGCGATTTTTCTAGCATGGTGTGAATGCGCGAATTAGCGTAATGGATATAGTAAATGGGGTTTGAGCTGTCTTGCTTTTTTAAGGTATTGACATCAAATTCTAAATGGGTGTCAAGCCGTTTGCTTAAAAAAATAAATCTCAAAGCGTCCTTACCCACATCATCAACCACATCTTTAATCAAAATGAAATTACCCGCTCTTTTACTCATCTTGTAAGGCTCGTTATCTTTGAGCAAGCGCACCATTTGAGCGAGCAAGACTTCAAGCTTGTTGGAATCATAGCCCAAAAACTTAAGGCTGGCTTTCACTCTAGCGATATAGCCGTGGTGGTCCGCCCCCCAAATGTTGATGTATTTGGTGTAATTTTGCTTGAATTTTTCATCATGATAGACAATATCGCCGGCCAAATAAGTGCAGCTCTTATCTTCTTTAATGAGCACCCGATCGCTTTCATCTTGGTAGAGTGAAGATTTGAGCCAGATTTTAGAATCCTTTTCATAAAGGGCGTTCGCTTTTTCTAATCGTTCAAACACCGCATCTTTATGTTTAAAAATTTCTTTTTCGCTCGCATAGGAATCAAAATGAATGCCTAAAGCGTCTAAATTATCCTTAATTTCTAAAAGCATTAGATCCTTAGCATAGCCGCTCAAAACTTCAATGATCGTTTCTTCATTTTCTTTAAAAAGGCTTGGCTCTAAATCGTTGTTCGCCTTTTTAGCGATTTCAATGATGTATTCGCCTTTGTAAAAGACTTCTGGGTAAGTTACGCTTTCTCTTAAAACATGCTCTCTGTAAGCGAGCCATACCGAAAGTCCTAGCAAGCGGATTTGAGATCCCATGTCATTGACATAATATTCGCACAAAACTTCATGCCCTAAAAAGCGAGCGATTTTAGCCAAACTATCGCCAAACACCGCCCCTCTAGCATGCCCTATGTGTAAAGGCCCTGTGGGGTTAGCGCTCACAAATTCTAAAAAGATTTTTTGAGAACGTTCGCTTTTAACTTGAGAGCCAAATTTTTCTTTCAATTCTAAAGCTTTTTGGGTGAAACGCTCTAAAAAATCTAAAGAAAGCGTGAAATTGATATAGCCCTTACAAGCCACTACGCTGTCAAAAAACCCTTGAGTTTTTTCGTGCGTGCTGATTTTAAGGGCTAACTCTTCAGCGATAACTAAGGGCGATTTTTTAAAAACTTTGGCGAGATTGAAAGCAATGGGCGTAGCGTAATGCCCATGCTCTCTGTCTTTAGGGTATTCAATAATGACTTCAGCTTCTAAAATCTCTTCTAAAACGCCCTTAATGAGAGTGTGCATGTTCAACTTTCTTGTTTGCTTTTAATCTCGCTACTCTCATGCACTTTGGTTTGCGTTGCTTGAGCGTCTAGGGTTTTTGGCTCGTTTTTAGCTTCTTCTTCATCGTCTTTCACGGCTTTTTTGAAATTCTTAATCCCACTGCCTAAACCTTTAGCCAACTCTGGGATCTTTTTAGCCCCAAACAACAACACAATCACTAATAAAACAATGACCCAATGCCATATACTTGTGAATCCGCCCATATTCTACTCCTTAAACTATTGGTTGGTTTTTTCTTGAATTATAGCTTTTTTAAAAAATAATTGATAGGTTTTATAAGGATTCGTTTTTCCAAGCCTTGCATATTTTTTCAAAATTAAACGCTTTTAAGCGATGGACTAAAGTTTTTGCGATGCTTAAGATGATTTCTTTGGATTTTTCTAAATCTTCATTGATGATGAGGTAATCAAAGCTCTCCAAGCACTGCATTTCTTTATAAGCGTTGATCAAGCGCTTTTCTATCGTCTCTTTAGAATCCGTCCCCCTTAAAAGCAAGCGCTCTTTTAAAATTTCTTGGTTTTTGGTGCTAATAAACACTGAGCATGCGTTAGGGTAATGCTTTTTAAGGATCTCATGCCCTTGCACGTCAATATCAAAAATGACGATTTTGCCCTCTTTTAAGGCTTTTTCTACAGGGATTTTAGAAGTGCCATAGTAGTGGTTATGCACGATCGCCCATTCTAAAAACTGCCCTTTTTCTATGCCTTGTTTGAATTCTTCTTCGCTGACAAAATTATAATGCAAGCCATCAACTTCGCCCTCTCTGGGCTTCCTCGTGGTGGTGGAAAGGGAAAAATGGGTTTTTGGGATTTTTTCTTGCAAATACTTTGTAAGGGTGCTTTTACCCGCTCCGCTAGGGCCTGAAAGGATGAGTAAATTAAAATCATTATGCATTAGGTTTTTTATCCTCTAAAGTGATTTTAATGCTTAAGGTTTTGTTTTCTAAAAGGCTTTTTAAGGACTCTTGATTGAGGCTTTTTAATAAATCCTGCAAATTCAAGCGCAATTCTAGGGGGCTGGAAGTTTTATCGCTTTCTTCTTTTTCTTGCGGGGTTTTTATATCGCTCTCTTTAGGGGTTTCTGTGTCGTTCTCATTATTAGGGGTTTTTGCAACGGCTTCATTCAAAAAGGGCAATTCTTCCCCCATCGCTTTAGCCATCACCGGCTCAGGAATGTCTTCAATATTTTCGTAATGATCTTCTTGGGGTTTTTCATCTTGGGTTTGTGGCGTTTCTTTTTCTTGGGTTTCTTCTTGTGGGGTTTCTTTTTCTTGCGCTTGGGTTTTTTCGGTAACAACTTCTTGGATTTCTTTATCTTGTGGAATTTCTGCGTTTTCTTGCGTTTCTTTTTTATCCTCTTGGCCGTTAGAGTTTTCTTGGATTTCTTTGACTAATTCTTGCATGGCCTCTAATTCTTGCGCGCTTGGGGAATCTTGTGTTTCTTCTTGTTTTTCCTCTTTAATTTCTTGCGTTTCTTCTTTGATTGGCTCTTGTTCTTTGACTTGCTCTTCTTGCGTTTCTTCTTTAGGGATTTCTAATTTTTCTTGCGTTTCCAACTCTTTAGAAACTTCTCCATCTTTAGAGGTTTCACCCTCTTGCGTTTCATCATCTTTAGGCTTTTCTTCTTCTTGGGGCATTTCTTTAATCTCTTCTTTTTCTTCTTCTTGGGGCATTTCTTTAATCTCTTCTTTTTCTTCTTGCACATCTAAAGTGGGGAGTAGTTGCTCTTCATTATTAGGCTCTTCTTTGGCGAGAGCTTCTAAATCGCCTAAATTTTCTAACTCGTCCCAATTGGTCTCTAAAACTTCTTGAGTTGGGTCTAAATTCTGGCTAGGTTCTAGCTCGCTTATGTTAGAACCAAGCTTTTTTTGAAGGATTTTTAAAACTTCAGTGGGTAAAAAAGGTTTTTTGATTTTCACCTCAAAGCCTTCTAAAAAGGGCTGTGCTTCATTGCCCTTTTTATACATGCACACGCTGTTTTTATTTTGAGAGATGATTTCTTTTAATTCTAGCCAATCCACTTGATCTAGTTTTTCCAAACATTCATCATCGGCTATCAAAAGCCATTCTGGATCTTTTTTAAGGTGCACGGATAGCTCTTGATAGTGGTTAAAATTTTCTATAGGCAATTCTAATTTCTTAGAGACACTCTCAAGCAGCTTTTCAATCATGGGGTTTTGGTTGAATAGAATCATTTTCATTTTAGGGACTCCTTATTTTATTAAGAAACGCTTCTTTAAGCCTATCAATTTTTATCGCTTTTTTTAAATCTTTTATTATAATCAAAAATCCACTTGGTTGGTTGTTTTTATCATGAGTGTAATTTAAAATAAGGATCATTTGATGTTCAACAAATTTAAAAAAATCGTTGGCGTGGGTGTGTTAGTGGGCTGTTTAGGGGTTTTACAAGCTAAAAACAGCTTATTTGTCTTACCTTATGAGCAAAGAGACGCTTTGAATGCTTTAGTTTCTGGGATTAGTAACGCTAGAGAGAGCGTGAAAATCGCTATTTATAGTTTCACGCACAGAGATATTGCAAGAGCGATTAAAAGCGTAGCGAGTAGGGGGATTAAGGTGCAAATCATTTATGATTATGAAAGCAATCACAATAACAAGCAATCCACTATTGGCTATTTAGACAAATACCCTAACACGAAAGTGTGCTTATTGAAAGGGCTTAAGGCTAAAAACGGGAATTATTACGGCATCATGCACCAAAAAGTGGCGATCATTGATGATAAGATCGTGTTTTTAGGCTCAGCGAATTGGAGCAAAAACGCTTTTGAAAACAATTACGAAGTGCTTTTAAAAACCGATGACACAGAGACAATTCTCAAAGCCAAGAGCTATTACCAAAAGATGTTAGGGAGTTGTGTAGGGTTTTAAGCTTTTAAGCAGAAATCCCAATCGTTTTTAGTGTTTGGGTGCTTCACAAGCCCTTTAGAAGTGGTAATTATACCCCACATAAAAGGCAAAGACCCTACGCATTTGAACCTTGAGTGCATCAGTAGTGTAGTATTTGTTATTAATGGTGGGGAATTTAAAGCCGATTTCAAATTCATGTTCATCTACAAATAAAGCCTTGAGGCCAAAGTTAAAGAGGAATTGAAAAGAGGTGTTATCAACCGCACTGCTATTAGTGATGCCTAACAATTCCTGCCCTTTACTGCCAATATACCAGCTATTCCCCGCAATCGCAATCCCCCCAAAAACGCCAATATCCACGCTAATATCATCTTGATAGAAACTCCCTTGAAAGAAATTCCACACCGCATCCACGCCCACGCCATAAGTGATCATGTTATTGCCGCCATAATAGCCTTTAGGGTATCTCATGCCATAGCCTTGCCAGTCTAAAAAAGCGAAATAGCGCAAGCCCAAGATTTTATCCGGATGGAAAAAGTGGTTATAGCCCATGACTAAGCCAATCCCATTAGATCCCATGTTGGTGAGCTTTTTAACGCTATTAACGCTGGTTATGATATTGGTGTAACCGGTTTGATAGTTAGTAACTTCTCTAACTTCATGGATATTAGTCATTAAATTGATAGAACCTGTTTGGTAATTGAATCCCATATACAAATTTTTTGTCCAAGAAGGCGCTGCGCTTTCTTCTTTAGCTACTAAGGCGTGTGTTAGCAAGCTTGCACCAACTAACATTTTTAACAAGGTTCTCAATTTTATCTCCTGCATAGTAAGTTTCATTATAAAGATCTAAATTTTACAACAACTTACTCAAAATTAAGCATTTATTCTTTATAAGAGAGTATAATTTAGGGCTTAAAATAACTCAAAAGTAAGGCTAGTGGATGAAAAAGGCGCTTTATTTAGGGGCTGTTGCGTTTAGCGTTATATTTAGCATGGCATCAGCGAATGAGCCAAAAATTGATTTTAACCCTCCTAATTATGTAGAAGAAACCCCCTCTAAAGAATTTATCCCTGAATTGAACAAGTTGGGGAGTTTGTTTGGGCAGGGCGAGCGCCCCTTATTTGCGGACAGGAGGGCGATGAAGCCTAACGATTTGATCACAATCATTGTCTCTGAAAAAGCGAGTGCGAATTATTCTAGCTCTAAAGATTATAAAAGCGCTTCAGGGGGTAATTCCACGCCACCAAGACTCACTTATAACGGCTTAGATGAGAAAAAGAAACAAGAAGCACAGTATTTAGACGATAAGAATAATTACAATTTCACTAAATCCAGCAATAACACGAATTTTAAAGGCGGTGGCTCGCAAAAAAAGAGCGAAGATTTAGAGATCGTGTTGAGCGCTCGCATCATTAAGGTGCTAGAAAACGGGAATTATTTCATCTATGGGAATAAGGAGGTGCTAGTGGATGGGGAAAAGCAAATCCTTAAGGTGAGTGGGGTGATCCGCCCTTATGATATTGAAAGGAATAACACCATCCAATCCAAGTTTTTAGCTGACGCTAAGATTGAATACACGAATTTAGGGCATTTGAGCGATTCCAATAAAAAGAAATTCGCTGCTGATGCGATGGAAACCCAAATGCCTTATTAATAAAGAGCAAAGCCTAGCATGAGAGCGATCGCTATTGTTTTAGCCAGAAGTTCTAGTAAAAGGATCAAAAATAAAAATATTATTGATTTTTTCAATAAACCCATGCTCGCTTACCCTATTGAAACGGCACTAAATTCCAAGCTCTTTGAAAAGGTGTTTATCTCTAGCGATAGCATGGAGTATGTGAATTTGGCTAAAAATTATGGGGCGAGTTTTTTGAATTTACGCCCTAAAAATTTAGCGGACGACAGGGCCACGACTTTAGAGGTGATGGCCTACCACATGAAAGAATTAAAGTTAAAAGATGAAGATATTGCGTGTTGTTTGTATGGCGCTTCAGTATTTTTACAAGAAAAGCATTTAAGAAACGCTTTTGAAACTTTAAAACAAAATCAAAATACGGATTATGTTTTCACATGCTCTCCCTTTAGCGCTTCGCCCTATCGTTCTTTTAGCCTTGAAAACGGCGTTCAAATGGCTTTTAAAGAGTATTCAAACACGCGCACGCAAGATTTAAAAACGCTCTATCATGACGCAGGGTTGCTTTATATGGGGAAGGCTCAAGCCTTTAGGGAAATGCGGCCTATTTTTAGCCCAAATTCCATCGCTTTAGAATTATCGCCCTTAGAAGTCCAAGACATTGACACTTTAGAAGATTTAGAATTAGCCAAGCTCAAATACAGCCGTTTAAAAAACGCATGCCAGTAAAAATTTTGTGCGATTCGTTTGTAACAAGCGGTTTAGGGCATGTGAGGCGTTGTGAAAAAATCCTTTCTTTTATAGAAAAATTAGGCGTTGAAGCGGGCCTTTATTTACACAAGCAAAATAATATAAGCGCTTTTTTAGAGGGCGTTGGCAATGATGATTTTTTGATTACAGACAGCTATCGTTTAAATTCAAAGGATTTTTATCTTTTAAAAGAAAAAGCCAAAAGCCTAATGGTCATAGAAGATAAAGAGCATGCTAAGGGGTTTTACCCTAAAAATACCAAGATCATGAATTTCACGCTGAACGCTTTAAAACACTATAACCATGTGTCTAAAGATCATTATTTGGGGGTGTGGTTTTACCCTGTTGATGCTCGTTTTATTTATGAGCGCCCTATCAATACAGCAAACAAAGAAGTGCTAATCACTCTAGGGGGGAGCGAGCAAAAAATACTCAAAGAGGTAGTCAAAATTTTAGAAAATAAGAATGTGAATTTGCATATCATTTCACCTTATACGCCTAAAAATCCTCCAAAAAACACGCATTATTACAGCCCTTTAAACCCCTTAGAGTTCAGTTCTTTGATGAAATCTTGCGCTTGCGCCATTAGCGCTGCAGGCCAAACCCTCTATGAATTGGCCCTTTCTCAAACGCCCTCTCTTATCCTTCCTATTGCTTCTAATCAGATCATTCAAAGCCAAGAATTTGAAAATTCAGGCATTTTCAAACAAACGAGTTTAAAAACTCTAGATAAAGATTTTGAAAAATTACAAATTCAAAAAAATCAAGCCTGGGCAAAAAACCTAGTTTTTGGGAGCAAATTAGAGGGTGCATTAAGGGAGTTTTTAGGGGTTTGAAAAAAAATTATTGTTATGAAAATATCCAAGCGGTTGATTTTACCCGTTTAAACGATGAAGAAAAATTGTTGGTTTTAGAGTTTCGTAACCACCCAAACACTGCTTTATGGATGTATAGCGCTAATATTTCTTTGAAAACGCATTTGCAATTCATAGAAGATTTAAAAACTTCACCTAACCACCGCTATTTTTTGTTTAAAGAAAAGGGCGTTTATTTGGGGGTTGGCTCTATCACTAAAATCAATCTTATTCATCAGCATGGGTATTTGGGGATTTATAAAAACCCTTTTTTAAAAAATAAGGGAGGGACTATTTTAAAAGCTTTAGAATTTATCGCTTTTGAAGAGTTTCAATTAAATTCTTTGCACTTGGAAGTGATGGAGGACAATTTCAAAGCGATCGCTTTTTATGAAAAAAACCACTACGAGTTAGAGGGGCGTTTGAAAGGCTTTATCTCTAAAGACAAGGGGTTTATAGATGTTCTTTTGTATTATAAGGATAAGAAAAAATATAATGGTCAATCTTTTCTAAAACTTTAGGGCTAATTTCTAATCTTAAATTCAGCACGCTCAAAGGCAATTTGCAATCTTGTAATTTGACTAAATCTTTTGAAGTAACCAACAAGGAAGTGGCGTTATTTTGATGAAACTCTTTTTCTAAAAGCTCCAAATTAAAAGGGGCATGGTCTCTAAAATACAATTTTTTAACCACTTCTTTGGGTAAAAACGCATCAAGCCTGCTAGGATTAGCGATAGCCGTTACTAAAAGCATGCGTTTGGTAGGGTGAGAAATAGAGGTTATTCTTTGATAATCCTTATCTTCTGTAATGACTAAATGGGCTTCTTTATAGCTTTTAATATTTTCTCTATACAACCCGCTAGGCAAACAAAAAGGGTAGTAGGGGGGGACTTTGGGTTTTAAAAGCGCATTGAATTGATTGAAATTAAACCTAAAGCCATCGTCTAAAAACACGATTTTTGCTCCCAATTCAAGGGCTTTCAAAACGCCTAGCTCTCTTTTTTCGCTCACAATCACGCTCGCTTGTTTTAAATTTAAGGCTAAAAGATAGGCTTCATCGCCGGCTGTGTTTTGGGAGACTAGAATTTTCCCTTTAACGCTCACCACCACTAAACCTTTAGAAGCCCGCTGATACCCCCTAGAAACAACCGCCACTTCGTGGTATCTTGGCGCGATTTCTAAAATAAAGGGCGTTTTACCGCTCCCCCCAGCGATCAAATTACCAACGCTGATAATGGGGATTTTAAAATCATGCTTTTTAGCGGTTTTTCGTTTAAGGGTGGCGATGCCTTGATAGATTAAAGAAAAAGGATAGAGCGCAAAAATCAACCCCTTTTGCAAAAGAGTGGGATCATAAAAATAGCGTTCTAAAAAGGGTTTATCGCTTTTCATTCAGGGTTAAATTTTTGAGCGATGGTGGGCAATTCTAATTTAAAAGCGTTTTTTTGGATACGGCTTGTGATGTTTTTTACTAAAATTTCATCATGACCCAATTGAGTGAGCGTTTCTGCATCAATGGGCTTGTTTTTGAACAACGCTTCAATATCCTTCAATAAAGGATCGATCGCACTATAAGGATAGCCTAAATCTTTTTCATCGCTTTGCCCCACAAATAAATCCGCACTAGGGGGTTTATTTAAAATCTTTTTAGGGATATTTAAACGGCGAGCGAGTTCATAAACTTCGGTTTTAAATAATTCCCCAATCGGGTTAATCGCACACGCCAAATCCCCAAATAAAGTGCCATAGCCTAGCATTCTTTCGCTTTTATTGCTCGTGCCAATGACTAAAGAATCGCTTTTTAAAGAATAATCGTATAAAAAAGCCATGCGTAATCTTGCGCAAAAATTCCCCTTTCTAGTAAGACTTGCGTCTTTAAAATGAGAGCCAAAGATTTTATCATAGGGGGCGATAGAATATTCTGTATAAGGGATAGAAAACGTTTCGCACAAAGTTAAAGCGTCTGTTTTACTTTCTGACATAGAGACTGAAGAGGGCATTAAAAGGGCATGGGCGTTTTCTTTAAAAACCTTTTGGCACAGCACCCCAACGACCGCGCTATCTAGCCCCCCGCTCAGCCCATAAACGACTTTTTTAAAGCCTTTTTTTTGAACTTCTTTTTCTAAAAAATCGCATAGATAAGCGATGAGTTTTTGGTAATCTTTTTGCATGCCTTAAATTATAATAGAAAAAACGCATCGTTTAAGTGAAAAATTAGCTTTTCTTGCTATAATCATCGTTTCACTTCTTTAAAAGTGCTCGTAGCTCAGCTGAATAGAGCAACAGGTTGCGGTCCTGTAGGTCGGGGGTTTGAATCCCTCCGAGCACACCATTTTTTAACATTCTGCATGTTTTTAAACATTATCGCTCCCATTATGGTAAAATAAATACTTGCTTAAACACGCTAGGAGATTTGATTTTGGCATTACCCGTTTATTATGATAAAGACATTGATTTAGGCGTTATCCAATCCTTACAAGTGGGCATTATTGGCTATGGTGCGCAAGGAGAGGCTCAAGCGCTCAATTTGAGGGACTCTAAAGTGAAGGTGCGTATTGGCTTGTATCAAGGGAGTTTGAGCGTTTCAAAGGCAAAAAAAGAGGGCTTTGAGGTGCTAGAAGTCAAAGAATTAGTCCAACAATCGGATGTGATCATGGCACTACTCCCAGATGAATTGCATAAGGAAGTGTTAGAAAAAGAAGTGATCCCTTTTTTAAAAGAGGGGCAAATTGTGGGCTTTGCTCATGGTTTTAGCGTGCATTTCAATCAAGTTGTTCTCCCAAAAGGCGTGGGCGCGATTTTAGTCGCGCCAAAAGGGCCCGGGAGCGCTTTAAGAGAAGAATACCTTAAAAATAGGGGCTTATACCATTTAGTCGCCATAGAGCAAGAAAGTTCAAAAAATAACGCCAAAGCGGTGGCTTTAAGCTACGCTAAAGCGATGGGTGGGGGGAGAATGGGGGTTTTAGAAACGAGCTTTAAAGAAGAATGCGAGAGCGATTTATTCGGCGAGCAAGCGGTTTTGTGCGGGGGGTTAGAAGCGATTGTGAGAATGGGGTTTGAAACTTTACTCAAGGCAGGATACCCTGAAGAATTAGCCTATTTTGAATGCGTGCATGAAGTGAAATTGGTGGCGGATTTATTGCATTATAAGGGGGTAGAGGGCTTAAGGAAACACATTTCTAACACCGCTGAATTTGGGGCGATTAAAGCTAGAGAGCCTATGGGAAATCTGTTAGAAAAACGCATGCAAAAAATCTTAAAAAAGATTCAAAACGGCTCATTCGCTAAGGATTTTTTACTAGAAAAGAGCTTGAATTACCCCAGGTTAAACACAGAGAGGAAAGCCCTTAAAGAGACTCAAATAGAACAAATTGGGGAAATTTTACGCACCCCATTCAATCATAAAAAATAAATCATTAAATTAAAAGGAATCATATGGCAATAGTAGTTACTATCACTTCAGGTAAGGGGGGCGTGGGTAAAAGCACCACCACGGCTAATTTAGCGATCGGCTTGGCTGAGAGCGGTAAAAAAGTCGTAGCGGTTGATTTTGACATAGGCCTTAGGAACTTGGACATGATTTTAGGCTTAGAAAATCGCATTGTTTATGATGTGGTGGATGTGATGGAAAAAAATTGCAACCTTTCGCAGGCTTTGATCACGGATAAAAAGACTAAAAACCTTTCTTTTTTAGCGGCCTCACAAAGCAAGGATAAAAATGTTTTAGATAAGGAAAAAGTAGCGATTTTAATCAACGCTTTAAGGGCGGATTTTGACTATATTTTGATTGACTCACCGGCTGGGATTGAAAGCGGTTTTGAGCATGCGATTTTGCATGCGGACATGGCGTTAGTGGTGGTAACGCCTGAAGTGAGTTCCTTAAGAGATAGCGACAGAGTGGTTGGCATTATTGACGCGAAGTCTAATCGGGCCAAAAAGGGCATGGAGGTGCATAAGCATTTGATAATCAATCGCTTAAAACCTGAATTAGTGGCAAATGGCGAGATGATTCCTATAGAAGAAGTGCTTAAGATTTTATGCTTGCCTTTAATTGGGATCATTCCTGAAGATCACCATATTATTTCAGCGACCAATAAGGGCGAGCCGGTGATTCGCACGGATTGCGAGAGCGCGAAGGCTTACCAACGCATCACCAGAAGGATTTTGGGCGAAGAAGTGGAATACGTGGAATTTAAGGCTAAAAGAGGCTTTTTTAGCGCGTTAAAAGGGATATTTTCATGAGTTGGTTTGATTTTTTTAAAAACAAAGGGAGCGCGACCACCGCAACAGATAGATTGAAATTGATTTTAGCCAAAGAGCGCACTTTAAATTTACCCTACATGGAAGAGATGCGTAAAGAAATCATTGCCGTTATCCAAAAATACACTAAATCTTCAGACATCCATTTCAAAACCCTTGACAGCAACCAGAGCGTGGAAACGATTGAAGTGGAGATCATACTGCCTAAATAGTTAAGTAACGAATGAAAAGCAATTTCCAATACAGCGCGCTAGAAAATATCCCTAAAGCCTTTGACATTCTCAAAGACCCCCCTAAAAAGCTCTATTGTGTGGGCGATACAAAGCTTTTAGATGCGCCTTTAAAAGTGGCTATCATCGGCACAAGAAGACCCACCCCTTACAGCAAGCAACACACCATCACTCTAGCCAGAGAGCTTGCTAAAAATGGCGCGGTTATTGTGAGCGGAGGAGCGTTAGGCGTGGATATTATCGCTCAAGAAAACGCCTTACCAAAAACCATTATGCTTTCGCCTTGCAGTTTGGATTTTATCTATCCTACGAACAATCATAAAGTGATCCAAGAAATCGCACAAAACGGCTTGATTTTAAGCGAATATGAAAAGGATTTCATGCCCGTTAAAGGCTCTTTTTTAGCGAGAAACCGCCTGGTGATCGCTTTAAGCGATGTAGTGATTATCCCCCAAGCGGATTTACAAAGCGGCTCTATGAGCAGCGCGAGATTAGCCCAAAAATACCAAAAGCCCTTATTTGTTTTACCCCAACGCTTGAACGAGAGCGATGGCACTAATGAGCTTTTAGAAAAAGGGCAGGCTCAAGGGATATTTAATATTCAAAATTTTATAAACACCCTTTTAAAAGACCACCATTTAAAAGAAATGCCTGAAATGAAAGATGAATTTTTAGAATATTGCGCCAAAAACCCGAGCTATGAAGAGGCGTATCTCAAATTTGGAGACAAGCTTTTAGAATACGAGCTGTTGGGTAAGATCAAGCGCATCAATCATATCGTGGTGTTAGCGTGATTTTGGCATGCGATGTGGGGTTAAAACGCATTGGGATTGCTGCGCTTTTAAACGGCGTTATCTTGCCCTTAGAAGCGATTTTACGCCACAACAGAAATCAGGCCTCTAGAGATTTGAGCGATTTATTGAGGGAAAAAAACATTCAGGTGCTGGTGGTGGGCAAGCCCAATGAAAGCTATGCGGACACGAACGCGCGCATTGAGCATTTCATCAAGCTTGTAGATTTTAAGGGTGAAATCGTTTTTATTAATGAAGACAGATCCAGTATAGAAGCTTATGAAAATTTAGAGCATTTGGGTAGGAAAAACAAGCGGCTCGCTATCAAAGACGGCCGGTTAGACTCTTTGAGCGCTTGCAGGATCTTGGAGCGCTATTGCCAGCAGGTTTTAAAAAATCATTAGATCTGATTGCAATTTGATTATAATAAAGTCTAAATTTTTTAATAAAGGGAGAGCGTCATGCTAGAAAATTTCAAAAAAGCTATTTTTAGGGTTTTGTGCTTGTGTTGTGTGTTGATTGGGGGGTTAATGGCAGAGCCAACCCCTAAAGAGCTTTTTGATTTGGGTATGCATAATTACGACAAGCAAGATTTTTCTAAAGCTAGGAAGTATTTTGAAAAAGCATGCGATTTGAAATATGGTGGGGGGTGTGGTGCTTTAGGGGATCTGTATGATGATGTAGAAAAAAACTTAATAAAAGCCGCTCAATTTTACTCTAAAGCATGTGGGTTAAAAGATGGTGGGGGGTGTGGTGCTTTAGGGGATCTGTATGATGATGTAGAAAAAAACTTAATAAAAGCCGCTCAATTTTACTCTAAAGCATGTGGGTTAAAAGATGGTCGGTGGTGTTTTAACTTAGGGAGACTATATTATTTTGGAGAAGGAGTGGAAAAAAACTTAACAAAAGCCTCTCAATACTTCTCTAAAGCGTGTGGGTTAAATAATAGTGGGGGGTGTGGTGCTTTAGGGATGCAGTATGAATTTGGTCAAGGGGTGGAAAAAAACTTAATAAAAGCCACTCAATACTTCTCTAAAGCATGCGACTTGAAAGATGGTAGGGGGTGTGGTAGTTTAGGGGATCTATATGAAAATGATCAAGGAGTGGAAAAAGACTTAATAAAAGCCGCTTATTTTTATTCTAAAGCATGCGATTTGAATAATGGTGGGGGGTGTAAGAATTTAGGGGTGTTATATCATAATGGGGAAGGAGTAGAAAAAGACTTAATAAAAGCCGCTTACTTTTATTCTAAAGCATGCGAGTTAAAAGAGAGTTTTGGATGTGGTGCTTTAGGGGGGTTATATTATAGTGGGGATGGGGTGAAACAGGACTCAAAAAAAGCTGCCGCTCTGTTTGAAAAAGCCTGCAAATTAGGAAGTCAACTGGCATGCGAGATACTCAAAGAAAAATAGGGGACAAAAAACATGCGATAGCCTCACCTAGAAACTATCCCGCAAAAGCCCTATTTTAGGGGGTTAAGAGCATCGCCAAAATGCCCCCTATTCTTTTAAGAAGACATTTTACTAGAGAGTTTTAATCTTTTTTTGGTATTCTTTTAGAGATCATTAGTTTTAAAAACTCTTTAAAAACGGATAATAATGAAAATCATGCATCAAGTCAAGGATTTTTTAGATTTTTGCAAACAAACGATCCACAAAAATTCTAATGAAGCGTTTCAAAAAACCAAACGAGCGCTTTTTAAAGAAAAATCTCAAAAAATCAGGGAGCAAGCGGTTAAAATCGTAGAAAAACGCTTGGCAAAAGAGGGCATGCAACTGAGCGATTTTAATGAAGAAGAATTAAAAATCATGTTTGAAGCCGAAGAAAAAAGGTTGTTAGAGCAAATCCACGCTAAAGAATTGAAAGAAAAGCAAGAAAAAACCACCAAGCATTTTAAAGAAGTTTGGGAAAAGGGCGAAAATGAGCAAGAAAAATAGCGTAATTTCTGGTTTGATGAATTTTTTTAGCGAAAAGAATGAACGCTGGCTGTTAGCCCACAGGCACACGAGAGGGTTTGTGATAGTGGCGTGGCTTTTTAGGTTTAAAAGCATTGCGTTTTCTATTTTGATCACTCTGTTGGTTATTTTAGTGGATATTTGGGTGTATAGCGATGTGCGCCAGTTTTTATTGGACACTTCTAGCTCTTTTATTTGGCTTTTAATCGCTTTGTTGATCAAGTGGGGTGTGATTGTCATAAGCGCGCGCAAATGCTACCAATTCAGCCAAAAAATGTTTGCGTTAATCCAAAGAAAAAGGCAAATCAGAGAGAATTTAAAAAACCGCTCCAATCACAAAGACACTAAAAATTTTGAAAAACTCTCTAACACCGCTGAAGAAATCATTTCAAAAAAACTAGAAGAATTACAGAGCAAAGAAACCCCAGAAGGTAAGCATGATGGAGAAAGGCTCTCTAGCGTTACTGAAGAAATCATTTCAAAAAAACTAGAGGAATTGAAAGCTAAGAATAATAAAGGCAGCTAAAAGAGTGTTGGACGCTTTATCTTAGCAAATTGATCTTAGCGGCGTCGTTTTTGATAGTGGATTCAGAGGGGTTTTCGCTTTCCGTTTATACCGACAAGACAGGGCATCCCACGATTGGCTATGGCTATAATTTGAGCGTTTATTCTTATGAGGGTAAGCGTATCACCAAAGCGTATGGGCTTTTAACTGATATATTAAAAGAGAATTATAAGGCTATTCTCTCTTATGGGTGGTATAAAAATTTGGACGCAATGAGGAGAATGGTCATCTTGGATTTGAGCTACAATTTAGGCTTGAACGGACTGCTCAAATTCAAGCAATTCATCAAGGCCATAGAGGATAAGAATTATGCTTTGGCTGTGGAGAGACTGCAAAAAAGCCCGTATTTCAATCAAGTGAAAAAAAGAGCGTCAAGGAATATGGAAATTTTGAAATTGGGGGGTTGCGAAAAACATTGTAAGAAAAAATACACGATAGAAAAGGTGATCAAAGAGGTGGGGCTTGAGCTCAAATCAAAGTCAGTCATGCCGTATTTTTTCAACGAATACGATCTGACCAAAAACGCCAACAGAGAAGAGCCTAAGAGATTGAGAAGCTAAATAATATCTATTTTGATGAAAACCCCTAAGGGGCGAGAAATTTTGAAAGAATATTTGAACGAGGGCTGTATTTTGCTTGGGGAATAAGGAATATTGTCATGCTAAAGAATTTCAAAAAGGCCTTTTTTAGGGCTTTGTGCTTGGGTGCGTTGTGTTTATTGGGGGAGTGGTGTAGTAATTTAGGGAGGCTTTAAAAAAGCAAGGGAGCGGAAATGTTAAAAATAAGGGCTTGATGCGAGTAGGCCAAAAATCATGTTAAAACACCCAGTCTTAACTTTTGTAAAGGAATGGATTTGAGAATCAATCTTAAAATTTTGCTTTTTCTCTCTCTAAAAAGCCAAGTGGTAGCGTTTGGGTTGTTAAAACGCTCTTGAAAGGGTGAGCGTGGAATTTGCTTCTATCGTTTGGTTGCTCATAGTCAATATTCTGATTTTTATTCTCATGCTGGTGGATAAAAATTCGGCTGAGCAAAAAATGTGGCGTATTCCTGAAAAAGCTTTGTGGGTTTTATCGCTCCTTGGCGGGTCTGTCGGGTTTTTGGTCGCTATGGTTGTGTCCCACCATAAGATCTTAAAGCTTAAGTTTAAATACGGCGTTTCGCTCATTTACTTGATAGAGAGTGCAATCCTTTACTTTGTCAGCAAGGATTTTTTTTGGATAGTAGCGCTAACGATATTCTCACTATCTTTGATACTGGTAGCGTTTAAGATCTTCCTCCTTAAAGACAACCCTAACAAACGCTTCAAAAATAAGAGGGATAAAAGATAATGTCTTATTTTTTTAAAATCATTCTGGGCACAAGTGTGATCGTTGGGGTGTTGTTGGGCTTGTGGCGTTTGACTTACGATAAGTCCTGCTTCTCGTTGGTCTTTGTGCTGCTGATACTAGGGATTGTCGCTTACAGCTATATTTCTTTAAAAATGCATCAGAGGAAGTGCTTCGCCAAGTGTTTCGTGAATAGCGAATCCTTCTTATCCAAGATGCTACACTCCCCAATAATGGTGTCTTGCTTTTATTTTATTTTTTCAATTTTTACATCCATATCCATCGCTTATAGCGTGCTGGACTATAATTGGATGATGTGGGGGATTGTTTTTTGCACTATCGTTGTTTGCACTACGGTGTTTGGCGTGTTTGAAAAAATGCTCAAGAGTATCATCAAAGAAGATTATTTGATGCTGATGTCTAGAGAAGTGAGCGCTTTTGTGGGGACTCTTTTCTTCATTGGCTTGAGTTGCTATGCGATCTATCATGGCAACATGCCCGATTATTTGAAACCAGCTTTGATAGACACTATTAAGGCAGCGAGTGATTCCGCTTATTCAAATTGTGATTATACGAGTTATGTTTTAGAATTTAAAAAATGTTAGAGGGGGTTACTTGGTGGGGCATGCACAAAGCAGAGAGCATGGGCTTAAATAAGGGGTTTATGGTTGCGGGCTGGGTAGCGTTTATCATCTATAACGCTCTTAGCGGGATAGCCATCAGCAGGCTGAGCGCTCAAATCATTTATTGTTTATCAAAATGTATTAGTGGTGAGTGTGGAAAATGATGTTAAAGAAGATCTAGAGCAAGCAAGACCAAAGTTAGAGCCAGAAAAGCAAAAGCAAGAGCTAGAAAAGCTAACATAAGAAAAAGAACAAGAAATTAAAAAAAGGAAGAAAGAAAGTATATTTACATTCTTTTAGAAATTATTAAGAAAGAAAGTACATTCCTCTAGGAATTATTTTTTTATTCATACTTTATCCTAATTTTAAGTAGCATCCCATATAATGAACCCAGTCAAGCGATCAAAACAGCTCGCACAAAAACAATCATCGAAACTTTTCCAGATTTAATATCAGATCTAATAAAAAATAATCTTGATAGCCACCAACAAGAAATAAGCGATTTGCTGAGTAGCAGTAAGGATAAAATGCATAGCAAGGTGGACGCTCAAATAGACAATCTTTTTGATCCAATAGAAAACAATGTGGATAAGTTCTTAGACTGGCACTACTCTCTCAAGGGAAATTATAGCGAGTTTGCCCTTTTTGTAGCTAAAAAGATCGGCTTGAGCGCCGAAGACGCATTATTCAATAAATTACAGGAAAAACTTTTAGGGGCTGATTACAAACAACGATTAAAAACGATGACAGACAACATTTCTGATGCTTTTATAAGCTTGTTGCGCCAGCACAAAAAGGATACAGAAAAGATTGCCACACAAGGAGTGGCTGGTATTTCTCAAGTTGCGGAATCTTTAAAAAATATTGATGACAGAATAGAAAGAGATTTGAACTTAAAAATGGGTTTCGCAGCGACAATAGGGGCAACGGCTAGTGTGCATGCTAGTGCACGTATGAAAAGGCTAGCCCCAAAGCTTGTGAAAAGGCTTGGCACTAAATTAGGGGCTAAATTCCTCGCAAAGTTTGGCATAGCCGTGGGTGGCGTCTTATCAGCTCTTGGGGCTGATGTGGCTTTTAATTATATTGATGAATGGCTCCACAGAGATGATTTCAAAAAAGAAATTTTGAACAACATCAATGAAGTGAAAAAATATCTGAAAGAAAGCTACAAAATGGGTTTTGATAACAGCATTACCAAATTCAGCCAAGAACTTCAAGAGGATTTAAAAAATATAGAAACAATAAGCGTTAAAGCGCATGTGGAAAAACTCAACTAAACCCCAGAAGAGGACAACCAAAAGAACAATCAATAAAAAAAGGATAGATCTTTCAAAAAAGGCATGAAGCGTTCGGGTATTGGGGAAGCGATTTGATAGATCGCCCCTTTAAATTCAAATTCTAAACTAGCGGCATGGAGCATGAGGGTTGGGGCGTTATTTTCACGCTTTAATTGAAGGTATTCTCTAGCGTTTTCATCTATCACCCCATAAAGCCCCTCGCCCACGATCCTGTGATCCACGCTACTTAAATGCAAGCGGATCTGGTGCGTGCGCCCGGTGAGTGGGGTTATTTTAAGCAAGCTTATATCCAAAAAAGGGTTATAGCTTAAAGGCTCAACAAGCGTGATTGAAGGCTTGCCTAAAAGAGAAATTTGAGATCGAATGCACAAATCTTTTTGAATGTTTGTGGGCGTTAGAATGGGCTTGTCTATTATGATACTTTTATCCACCAACCCATGCGCTAGCGCTAAATAAGTTTTTTTCACTTTTTTTTGCATGAAAAGCGCTTTTAAGTCCTTAGTGCTTTGTGAGGTTTTGCCCGCTAAAACTAACCCGCTCGTTTCATAGTCTAACCTGTGGGCTGGGTGGGCGTTTTTGCCAAAATGCGATTGGATGCAATCTAATAAGCTTTCATGGTAAAAATAGCCTTTAGGGTGGGTATAAATTTGAGCGGGTTTGTCAAACACGCCAAAATCCTTAGCCTCAAAAACAAGCTTTTCTTGTTTTTCATTAGGCTTGAAATAAATCAAGCGAACGACCCCTTGAATGATTTGAGATTTACGCACGGCTTGTTGGTTTTGTTTTAAGCGTTGCTTGTCAAGGTGGCGTTGGGCTTCTTTTAGAGAGCATTTTAAAACATCGCGCACCAAAAACAAGGCTTTGGTGGGTTTTAAAATTTCAAATTCTTCTTCAACAAAAGGCACTACAACAAACTTTTAACAAACATTTTTGGCTCATTAGAACACTCATCTAATTCCACGCTAAAAAGCACGCTCACCTTTTCGCCCGCTTTCAAAAACCGCTCAGCGTTAAAATAAATAGCCTCTTTGACGCATTCCTTATCCTTAAAACGCAAAACCTGGTGGCTTTCTTTAATGATTCTTTCTTCTATGACTTCTAGATTTTTTGCTTGGAATAGGGGTTCAGGGTTTTCTTGCCCATAAGGTTCGCCCATCTCTATAATCTCTAAAAGCTCCCTGTCAATGTCTTTTAATTTAAGCGTTAAAGGAGGTTCTTTTTCATAAAAAGGCAAGACTTTAAAATTAAAATTTTCTAAAGTTTCAAAGAGCGAGACGATATTGTTTTTTCCAACGCTCAACCCGCACGCTTGCCTATGCCCTCCATAGCCGAGTAATAAAGAAGAAACCCCATTCAAAGCGTCAATCAAGTCAATATTTGGAGAGCTTCGAGCGCTCCCTTTATACACCCCTTCTTTAAAGGTAAAAACCAGGCTTGGCTTTTGAGTAGCTTCCACTAATTTTGAAGCCACAATCCCCAGCACGCCCTCATGCCAATTATCCTTAAAAGCGACGATGATTTTTTCTCCAACCATCGCATGCTTAAAGGCTTCTTCAAAAACCTGCTGTTGGATCATTTTACGCTTCATATTGCATGCTTTCAAGCGTTCATACAAAGAATAACCATCTTGAAAATTATTCGCGCTTAAAAAATCTAAAGCCATTTTAGCGTCTTGCATGCGCCCTGCGGAGTTGATTAAAGGGGCGATATTAAAAGAAATATCGCTCGCTTTTAAAGAGCGCTTTCTAAAAACTTCTCTTTGGCGTAAAAACCCCATCGTCCCTAAGGATTCTTTTTGCAAAAAATACAAGGCTTTAGAAACCAAAAAGCGGTTAAAAAAAGTCAAAGGCATCATGTCAGCGATAGTCGCCACGCCCGCTAAACACAACAATTCACTAGAATGGCTTTTTTCTTTTCCTAAAAGTTGGTGGATTCCATAGCACAAATAAAACGCCACTAACGCCCCGCACACTTCCTTTTGGATAAAATCACAATCCGGTCGCTTGGGGTTGATCACCGCATAAGCGTCTGGGATTTTATCATGGTGTAAGCAATGGTGATCGGTGATGATTAGGGTGTAGTTTTTTTCCTTGCAAAATTGAGCGGCCTCAAAGGCGTTGATCCCGTTATCCACCGTGATGATCAAAGGGGCGTGGTGTTTTTCTAAAAATTTTTTAGAAATCCCATAGCCATCCATGAAGCGATTAGGGATTGCAATGCGGACATGCTTGTAGTTTAGACTTTCAAAGAATTTTGCCATGATAGCAGAACTAATCACGCCGTCAGCGTCATAATCGCCCACCACTAAAATTTCTGTGTTTGCGCGCATGGATTCTATGATTTTGAGTGCGGCTTTTTTCAAGTCTTTAAATAAAAAGGGGCTAGGAAACCCTTTTTCATTATAGGCGATAGAAGCCACTCGCTCTTTGATTTGAGCTTTAAGCTTTTGTTTCATTCTTTAGATTAGGATTTATGAAGAGCGCTCTTAATGAAATCCAAAATAATAGGGTTAGGGCTTTGCAATCTGGAGGTGAATTCCGGATGGAATTGTACCCCCACAAAGAAAGGGTGATCTTCTAATTCAATCGCTTCAATCAAATGATTCGCCCCAAAACCCACCACTTTCAAGCCCTTATTTTCCCACTCTTGGCGGTATTTGGGGTTGATTTCATAACGATGGCGGTGCCTTTCTTTAATGCTTGGTTTTTTATAGGCTTTTTCTAGCAAGCTGTTAGGCATGATTTCGCATTCGTATTCGCCTAATCGCATGGTGCCTCCTAAAGGCGAATTATAGGTGCGCACCTGTTTTTGGTGGTTTTGATCCATAAAATCTTCAATCAAATACACCACAGGGTATTCGCAGCGTTGGTTAAATTCCGTAGAGTTAGCCCCTTTTAAGCCTAAAACATTGCGGCAAAACTCCACGATCGCTAATTGCATGCCCAAACAAATCCCTAAAAAGGGGAGTTTTTCCACCCTAGCCCTTTGAATGGCACAAATTTTGCCCTCAATCCCCCTTTCTCCAAAGCCCCCAGGCACTAAAATCGCATCAACGCCCTCTAAATCAGTCTTTTTATTAAAATTCTCGCTATCCAGCCATTCAATATTGACTTGCGTATCCAAATGCGCGCCCGCATGGATTAGGGCTTCAATCAAGGATTTATAAGATTCTTTTAAGCTTAAATACTTGCCCACAAAACCAATTTTGACCTTGTGTTTAGGAGCGATGATTTTTTCTACCAAGGTGTTCCAAGCCGCCATTTTGGGGTGTAGCTTATTCAAATTAAAGCGTCTGGCAATGGGGGTTAAAATGCCTTCTTGCAAGAAAAGAATGGGGCATGCGTAAATGCTTTTAGTGTCTGTGGCCACAATCACGCTGTCTTGCTCCACATCGCAACTCAAGGCGATTTTCTTTTTCAATTCTTTATCCAAAGGCTTTGGCGATCTGGCTAAAATGATTTGAGGGGTTACGCCAAGGCGTCTTAATTCTTGGACGGAATGTTGCGTGGGCTTAGTTTTTAGTTCGTTAGTGGTTTGGATATAAGGGATTAAGGTTACATGCACATTGATGACTTTTTCATTCCCTAATTCCAGTTTAAGCTGGCGGATCGCTTCCAGATAAAACATGCCCTCCATATCGCCCACGGTCCCACCCACTTCCACGATTAAAAAATCTAGTCCTTTAGCCGCGCTTTTAATGCGCCTTTTAATCTCATCGGTTACATGGGGGACGATTTGAATGGTCTTGCCTAAATATTCCCCTTTCCTTTCATTTTCTATCACGCTTGAAAAAATCTGCCCGGTAGTGAAATTATTCAACCTCGTTAAATTCCTGTTCAAAAAGCGCTCATAATGCCCTATGTCTAAATCCGTTTCAGCGCCATCGCTTGTAACAAACACTTCCCCATGCTCTAAAGGGCTCATGGTGCCTGGATCAATATTGATATAAGGGTCAATCTTCAAAATAGAAACCTGATAATTGCAATGCTGCAAAAGCGTAGCGATTGAAGAAGATGAAATCCCTTTCCCTAGAGAGCTTAACACGCCCCCTGTAACGAATATAAATTTGGCTCTATCCATAAACTAATGCGTTCCTTTGATTTTTACTTCTCACATTGTAGTCTAAAAAGGGTTAAAAAGCTTTAAAAGAGCGCAAAAATTAAAACGATTTCACAAAAAAAAAAAACAATTTCAGTTTCTTATTAGCTAGGTTTGATTAGAATAAAAAGCTTTTATGCGTTTAAACTTCATTGTCTTAAATTTTTTAAGAGCAATTTTAAAGTTTGTTGGCGTATAATATCAAGTTTGAATGAACTGACTAAAAGGGTTTTAAACAATGGCTGAAAATTCTTTCAAAAATGTTTCCACACAACCCAAACCATTCTTTTTATTACAAGTGAAAACCCTTTTTCTTCTAGGAGGCGTTTTTAGCGCGTTTTTTATCCTTATTTTTGGCTTGGTTCTTTTTGATTACGCTAATTTGATGGACCATGCGATTTTTAGCTTGATGCGTTCAAATTCTTCTAGCCCTATTTTAGATCAAACGCTCCGACGCGTTGTTTTTTTAGGCTCTTCTCAATTCGTGTTGCCTTTGAGCTTGTTAGTGGGGGTGTTTTTAAGCCTGTATCGCAGAAATTTAGCGCTTGGGGTGTGGTTTGTGCTAAGCGTGATCTTATTTGAAGCCCTTTTAAAATCTTTAAAGCACCTTTTTTTGCATTCTTTTCAATGGCTTTCGCACAGCGTTAATTTCCCTAGCGCTATTGCACTCTCTTTGACGCTATTTTACGGGTTGCTTATCTTATTGATACCCCATTTCATCGCGCATCAAATATTTCAAAACATTCTTTCTTATAGTTTGCTTGGTTTGATTCTTTTAATAGGCTTAGCGCTGATTGTTTTAGGGGTGTCTTTTAGCAGCGTTTTAGGAGGGCTTTGTTTAGGGGCGTTAGGGGCTTGTTTTTCCATAGGGATTTATTTGAGCGTGTTCCAAAAGATCTAAGCGAACGGCTTAAAAGAATGAGAATTTTATCAAGGTTTTAATATTGGATTTAAAGATATTATTGCAACGGATTGTTGATTTTTTCATCAAGCTCAATAAAAAGCAAAAAATCGCCTTGATCGCAGCGGGGGTTTTGATCACCGCTTTGCTTGTGTTTTTATTGCTCTATCCCTTTAAAGAAAAAGACTACGCGCAAGGGGGCTATGGGGTTTTATTTGAAAGATTGGATTCTAGCGATAACGCTCTAATCTTACAGCACCTCCAGCAAAACCAAATCCCTTATAAAATCTTAAAAGACGACACCATTCTTATCCCTAGAGATAAAGTGTATGAAGAAAGGATCACTTTGGCTTCTCAAGGGATCCCTAAAACGAGTAAAGTGGGCTTTGAAATCTTTGACACTAAAGACTTTGGGGCGACTGATTTTGATCAAAATATCAAACTCATTCGCGCCATTGAGGGGGAATTGTCGCGCACGATTGAAAGCTTAAACCCCATTTTGAAAGCCAATGTGCATATTGCAATCCCTAAAGACAGCGTGTTTGTGGCTAAAGAAGTGCCTCCTAGTGCTTCGGTGATGCTCAAGCTTAAGCCTGACATGAAGCTTTCACCCACTCAAATTTTAGGGATTAAAAATTTAATCGCTGCAGCTGTGCCTAAACTCACGATAGAAAATGTGAAAATTGTGAATGAAAACGGCGAATCAATAGGCGAGGGCGATATATTAGAAAACTCCAAAGAATTAGCCCTAGAGCAATTGCATTACAAACAAAATTTTGAAAACATTTTAGAAAACAAGATTGTCAATATCTTAGCCCCTATTGTGGGGGGTAAAAACAAGGTGGTCGCAAGGGTCAATGCGGAGTTTGATTTCAGCCAAAAGAAAAGCACCAAAGAGACTTTTGATCCCAATAATGTCGTAAGGAGCGAGCAAAATTTAGAAGAAAAAAAAGAAGGTGCTCCTAAAAAACAAGTTGGCGGTGTGCCTGGGGTTGTGAGCAATATCGGGCCTGTGCAAGGATTGAAGGATAATAAAGAGCCAGAAAAATACGAAAAGTCTCAAAACACGACCAATTATGAAGTGGGTAAAACCATTAGCGAGATCAAGGGCGAGTTTGGCACTTTAGTGCGTTTGAATGCGGCGGTTGTGGTGGATGGCAAGTATAAAATCGCGCTCAAAGACGGGGCAAACGCTTTAGAATACGAGCCTTTGAGCGATGAATCGCTTAAAAAAATCAACGCTCTAGTGAAACAAGCCATTGGTTATAACCAAAATAGAGGCGATGATGTGGCGGTGAGTAATTTTGAGTTTAACCCTATGGCGCCTATGATTGACAACGCCACTTTGAGCGAAAAAATCATGCATAAAACTCAAAAAATCTTAGGCTCATTCACGCCTTTAATCAAGTATATTTTGGTGTTTATAGTGTTATTCATTTTCTATAAAAAAGTGATCGTGCCTTTCAGCGAACGCATGCTGGAAGTGGTGCCTGATGAAGATAAGGAAGTGAAATCCATGTTTGAAGAAATGGACGAAGAAGAAGATGAGTTGAACAAACTCGGCGATTTGAGGAAAAAAGTAGAAGATCAATTAGGGCTTAATGCAAGCTTTAGCGAAGAAGAAGTAAGATATGAAATTATTTTAGAAAAGATTAGAGGAACCCTTAAAGAGCGCCCTGATGAAATCGCCACGCTTTTTAAGCTCTTAATCAAAGATGAAATTTCTTCAGACAGCGCGAAAGGTTAAAAGATAAAAGGTTAAAAATGGCAACCAAGCTTACCCCCAAACAAAAGGCTCAATTAGACGAACTCTCCATGAGTGAAAAAATCGCCATTTTACTCATTCAAGTGGGCGAAGACACCACGGGCGAGATTTTAAGGCATTTAGACATTGACTCCATTACAGAGATTTCTAAGCAAATCGTGCAATTAAACGGCACGGACAAGCAAATCGGCGCGGCGGTTTTAGAGGAATTTTTTGCAATTTTTCAGTCTAACCAATACATCAATACCGGCGGTTTAGAATACGCTAGAGAGCTTTTAACCAGGACTTTAGGGAGCGAAGAAGCCAGGAAAGTGATGGACAAACTCACTAAAAGCTTGCAAACGCAAAAAAACTTCGCTTATTTAGGCAAAATCAAGCCCCAACAACTCGCTGATTTCATCATTAACGAACACCCTCAAACCATTGCCTTGATTTTAGCCCACATGGAAGCCCCTAATGCGGCTGAAACTTTGAGCTATTTCCCTGATGAAATGAAAGCGGAGATTTCCATTAGAATGGCGAATTTAGGCGAAATATCGCCCCAAGTGGTTAAAAGGGTTTCCACGGTGTTGGAAAACAAACTAGAATCGCTCACCAGTTATAAAATTGAAGTGGGCGGCTTGAGAGCGGTGGCTGAAATCTTTAACCGCTTGGGACAAAAGAGCGCTAAAACCACGCTCGCTCGCATTGAAAGCGTGGATAACAAACTCGCCGGCGCAATTAAAGAAATGATGTTCACTTTTGAAGATATAGCCAAACTAGACAATTTCGCCATTAGAGAGATTTTAAAAGTAGCGGATAAAAAAGACTTGTCTTTGGCACTAAAAACTTCTACCCAAGATTTAACCGATAAATTCTTAAACAACATGAGCAGCAGGGCTGCAGAGCAATTTGTAGAAGAAATGCAGTATTTAGGGGCGGTTAAAATCAAAGACGTGGATGTGGCCCAAAGAAAAATCATTGAAATCGTGCAGAGCTTGCAAGAAAAAGGCGTGATCCAAACCGGTGAAGAGGAAGATGTCATTGAATAGCCGCAAAAACTTGATCCAAAAAGACCATTTGAATAAGCATGACATTCAAAAATACGAATTTAAGAGCATGGCAAATTTACCCCCTAAAACTAATCCTAATGGCGCGTCTTTAGAAACGCCTAACCCACAAGAGCCTTTGGAAAAAAAAGCGATAGAAAACGATTTGATAGATTGCTTATTGAAAAAAACCGACGAGCTTTCAAGCCATTTAGTGAAATTGCAAATGCAATTTGAAAAAGCCCAAGAAGAGAGTAAAGTTTTGATTGAAAACGCTAAAAACGACGGCTATAAAATCGGCTTTAAAGAGGGCGAAGAAAAAATGCGTAACGAACTCACTCACAGCGTGAATGAAGAAAAGAACCAGCTTTTGCATGCGATCACCGCTTTAGATGAAAAAATGAAAAGCTCAGAAAATCATTTAATGGCTTTAGAAAAGGAATTGAGCGCGATTGCGATAGATATAGCTAAAGAAGTGATCCTTAAAGAAGTGGAAGACAACAGCCAAAAAGTAGCCCTTGCTTTGGCTGAAGAGCTTTTAAAAAACGTTTTAGACGCAACGGATATTCATCTAAAAGTCAATCCCTTGGATTACCCTTATTTAAACGAGCGTTTGCAAAACGCTTCTAAAATCAAATTAGAGAGCAATGAAGCTATTTCTAAAGGAGGCGTTATGATCACTAGCTCTAATGGGAGTCTTGATGGGAATTTAATGGAGCGCTTTAAAACGCTCAAAGAAAGCGTGTTGGAAAATTTTAAGGTGTGATTTTGCAAAATAAAACTTTTGATTTAAACCCTAATGATATTGCAAGCTTGGAGTTGGTGTGTCAGACGCTGCGGAATCGTATTTTAGAAGTGGTGAGCGCTAATGGGGGGCATTTAAGCTCTTCTTTAGGGGCTGTGGAGCTGATTGTAGGCATGCATGCCTTATTTGATTGCCAAAAAAACCCTTTTATTTTTGACACTTCGCACCAAGCTTACGCCCATAAGCTTTTAACCGGGCGCTTTGAAAGCTTTAGCACTTTAAGGCAATTTCAAGGTTTGAGCGGCTTTACTAAACCCAGCGAGAGCGCATACGATTATTTCATTGCCGGTCATAGCTCCACTTCGGTGTCTATAGGCGTGGGGGTGGCTAAAGCTTTTTGTTTGAAACAAGCATTAGGCATGCCTATAGCTTTACTAGGCGATGGGAGTATTAGTGCAGGGATTTTTTATGAAGCCTTAAACGAACTGGGCGATAGGAAATACCCCATGATCATGATTTTGAACGATAATGAAATGAGTATCAGCACGCCTATTGGAGCTTTGTCTAAAGCCCTTAGCCAGCTGATGAAAGGCCCGTTTTACCAGTCTTTCCGCTCTAAAGTTAAAAAAATCTTAAGCACCTTACCTGAAAGCGTGAATTACTTAGCGAGCCGTTTTGAAGAATCTTTTAAGCTCATCACCCCGGGCGTGTTTTTTGAAGAATTGGGCATTAACTATATAGGGCCTATTAATGGGCATGATTTAGGTGCGATTATTGAAACCTTGAAATTAGCCAAAGAGCTTAAAGAACCGGTGCTAATCCATGCGCAAACCTTAAAAGGCAAAGGCTATAAAATCGCTGAAGGGCGCTATGAAAAATGGCATGGGGTGGGGCCTTTTGATTTGGATACCGGCTTGTCTAAAAAATCCAAAAGTGCGATTCTATCGCCCACTGAAGCGTATTCTAACACCCTTTTAGAATTGGCCAAAAAAGATGAAAAAATCGTAGGCGTAACCGCAGCGATGCCTAGCGGCACAGGATTAGACAAACTCATTGACGCTTACCCTTTGCGCTTTTTTGATGTCGCTATCGCTGAACAACACGCCTTAACTTCTAGCAGCGCTATGGCTAAAGAGGGGTTTAAACCTTTTGTGAGCATCTATTCTACTTTTTTGCAAAGGGCTTATGATTCCATCGTGCATGACGCTTGCATTTCTAGCCTACCGATTAAATTGGCCATTGATAGGGCTGGGATTGTGGGCGAAGATGGCGAGACGCACCAAGGGCTTTTAGACGTGTCGTATTTGCGCTCTATCCCTAACATGGTCATTTTTGCCCCACGAGACAATGAGACTTTAAAAAACGCCGTGTATTTTGCTAATGAGCATGATTCAAGCCCTTGCGCGTTCCGCTACCCTAGGGGATCGTTTGCACTAAAAGAGGGGGTTTTTGAGCCTAGCGGTTTTGTTTTGGGGCGAAGCGAATTGTTGAAAAAAGAGGGCGAAATTTTACTCATTGGCTATGGTAATGGCGTGGGGCGGGCACATTTAGTCCAACTGGCTTTAAAAGAAAAAAACATAGAATGTGCACTCTTGGATTTGAGATTCCTTAAACCTTTAGATCAAAATTTAAGCGCGATTATTGCCCCTTATCAAAAGCTCTATGTTTTTAGCGATAATTACAAGCTTGGGGGGGTGGCTAGCGCGATTTTAGAATTTTTGAGCGAACAAAATATTTTAAAGCCTGTTAAAAGCTTTGAAATCATGGATGAATTTATCATGCATGGGAACACCGCTTTAGTGGAAAAATCCTTAGGTTTAGATACAGAGAGTTTGACTGACGCTATTTTAAAAGATTTAGGACAAGAGAGATGAAAGAAAAGACGCCTACGCCAATGAAAAATATCCGCAATTTTTCCATTATCGCTCACATTGACCATGGTAAAAGCACTTTAGCGGATTGTTTGATTTCTGAATGCAACGCTATCAGCAACAGAGAAATGAAGAGCCAAGTGATGGACACGATGGATATTGAAAAAGAAAGGGGCATTACGATTAAGGCTCAAAGCGTGCGCCTGAATTACACTTTTAAGGGGGAGGATTATGTTTTAAACCTCATTGACACCCCAGGGCATGTGGATTTTAGCTATGAAGTGTCGCGCTCTTTGTGTTCGTGCGAAGGCGCGTTATTGGTGGTGGATGCCACTCAAGGCGTGGAAGCGCAAACCATCGCCAACACTTATATCGCTTTAGATAACAATTTAGAAATTTTACCGGTGATCAATAAAATTGATTTGCCCAATGCGAATGTTTTAGAAGTCAAACAGGATATAGAAGACACGATAGGGATTGATTGCTCTGGCGCTAATGAAGTGAGCGCTAAAGCTAAGCTTGGCATTAAAGATTTGTTAGAAAAAATCATTACAACCATTCCTGCCCCTAGCGGTGATCCTAACGCTCCCTTAAAAGCGCTCATTTATGATTCATGGTTTGACAATTATTTAGGGGCGTTAGCGCTAGTGCGTATCATGGATGGGAGCATCAACACCGAGCAAGAAATTTTAGTGATGGGAACAGATAAAAGACATGGCGTTTTAGGGCTATACCACCCTAACCCTTTGAAAAAAATCCCTACTAAAAGTTTAGAATGCGGTGAGATTGGCATTGTGAGTTTAGGGCTAAAAAGCGTTACTGATATTGCGGTGGGCGATACGCTCACAGACGCTAAAAACCCTACCCCTAAACCCATTGAAGGCTTTATGCCGGCTAAACCCTTTGTTTTTGCGGGGCTTTACCCTATAGAAACGGACCGGTTTGAAGATTTAAGAGAGGCGTTATTGAAACTCCAGCTTAACGATTGCGCTTTAAATTTTGAGCCTGAAAGCTCGGTAGCGCTTGGCTTTGGCTTTAGGGTGGGCTTTTTAGGGTTATTGCACATGGAAGTGATTAAAGAAAGGCTGGAAAGGGAATTTGGCCTTAACTTAATCGCTACCGCTCCCACAGTGGTGTATGAAGTGCATTTAACGGATAATAGCATCAAATACGTCCAAAACCCTAGCGAATTGCCCCCTGAAAATCATATCGCTTGCATCAAAGAGCCTTTTGTTAGGGCGACGATCATCACGCCGAGCGAATTTTTGGGTAATTTAATGCAGTTATTGAACAATAAAAGAGGCATTCAAGAAAAAATGGAATATTTGAACCAGTCTCGTGTCATGCTCACTTATTCCTTGCCGAGCAATGAAATTGTGATGGATTTTTATGACAAGCTCAAATCTTGCACGAAAGGGTATGCGAGCTTTGATTATGAGCCTATAGAAAACAGAGAGGCTCATTTGGTGAAGTTGGATGTGAGGGTGGCAGGCGATGTGGTGGATGCGCTTTCTATCATTATAGATAAAAACAAGGCGTATGAAAAGGGGCGAGCTTTAGTGGAAACGATGAAAGAGCTTATCCCAAGACAGCTTTTTGAAGTCGCTATCCAAGCGAGCGTGGGGAATAAAATCATTGCCAGAGAGACGATCAAATCTGTCGGTAAGAATGTAACGGCTAAGTGCTATGGGGGCGATATTACACGAAAAAGAAAACTCTTAGAAAAGCAAAAAGAGGGCAAGAAACGCATGAAAGCTATCGGTAAGGTGGAGCTTCCCCAAGAAGCGTTTTTAGCGATATTAAAGATTGATTAGGGCGTTTAGCTTCTATGACAAAACATAGAAATTATGAAATTTTAAATCTCATAGGCTATGCTTTGGCAAAATTTGATAATGACTTTATTAAAGAATTTGGCTTTTCTACTAAAAATACTTTTTTTGAATATTGCGTTCAAATCGGCTTAGCTAACACGACTGGCGTTATCAAAAATCGCATGGATTTATTTGATTATTTTTTTCCTAACAAACGCAAAGGTTGGTGGCAAAAAGGCGATGCCTATATCCATAGAAAATTATGGATTGATAGCTTGTTTGGAAATGAAAGCGTTAAGGGTTTTAGCCATATTGTGAAATGGTTTTTGCAAGAACAATATGGCATTCAACTAGACATTACCCCTAACGCTTACCTTAAAACCCGCTATAAAAGCATGCAAGAAACGGGTTTAGAAGCCGAATTGTATTTTTTAAACCACTATAAAAATATAGAAGTGTTTTCTTGTGGGAGTTTAAAAGACATGCGTCTTTTTGGCGATGGGTATGACTTCTACATTCAAACCAACAAGCAGGCGTTTTTAGTGGAAGTTAAGGGGATTAGAGAAAAACAAGGGGCATTGAGATTGACCCAAAAAGAATACAGGCAGGCACAAGCCTATAAAAATGATTATGTGCTTGTAGTTGTGCTGAATTTGAGTGAAAAACCCTATCTTTTATCTATCGCTAACCCCTTAAAGCATTTAGAATTTAAGGCATGCGAGAGGAAGCAAAAAAGCATTTTAGAATACCACTTAATAGGGCAAATAAAATAACTATATTAAAGGTGGGGTTCATTTAATCTAATTAATAGCAGTGGTTGGAAATTTAGATATAATGAAGAGTTTTAACCAAGCTTGAGAGACGGATGAAAAAAATCCGCTTGAATTATCTTAAAAACGAGCCAAGAAAGGAAAAATCCACATGAGCAATCATCATAACAACAAAAAAGAAGAGAATACAAACAAGGCACAAATTACCCCCCCCCCCAATAATAGTAACGATGGGGTTACAGAGCCTTTAAAGGTAACCACGCGCTACTTAGAGGTTAAGAATTATAAAAATATTGGTGTTCAAAACGAGCAAGAAAAAGACGAAAGGCTGTATCTTAACAATTCGTTTAATGGCGATAAGTTGGGCGGTTTGGTTATTATTCTAGGTGAGAATAATACCGGTAAAAGCAATTTATTGAAAGCTTTAGGGTGTTTTAGCGAGCATGTAAATGAATTTAAGAAAAACTGCACCCCTAATTATTTAGGGTTTAAAGATGCGATCACGCAGTTAGGGTTGTGTGCAGAAGAAAAAAGTGGCAAATATCAAAACAATGTGTTTAAGGCAAATATAGAGATTAAGAATGATGAAGTCTTGTATTCTCTAACCCCAACAACCAAGCAACTTAAAAGCGTTTGTTTTGCATTACTCAATAGTTTAGGTGGGTTAGAAGCCAATACTAAAACAGACTTTATCAACAAGCTTAATCGCACAAATAATGAAGACAGTTTGTTAAAGCTTTTTAACGAAATTGATCAGCTTTTAAGCAATGAAAAAGTTGTAATAAAAGTAAAAAAGCAATTTCAAAAAGATTTGTCTGATTGCAAGACAAAATTAAAGCAAGAATTAGAACAAATCACTAATAAATGGAATGGTTATCTAAGATTAGATATTACAAAAATAGGAGAAATAATTGACAATATTGTTAATAAAGAGACAACGCTAGAATACATGCAGTCTTATTTAGAGCAATTCAGAGAACTTGTAAAAGGATGTGTCGACCGATACAATCGTAATAATTGGAACCATATAAACTATCCCAATTTCCCCATAATAGTTTAGAAGAACCTATTTTAAAAAATCCTACTTTAGGTTCGCATGTGGATTATGAGAATATGGAAAGTGTTTTAAAAGATTACCCATTAGAAAAGTATGCGGATGTAAAACATTTCTTGCATTCTAAACTAGGTCAAGTCTTTTATTACAAACCCACAAAGAGTTTTGAAGCTGAAGATTTGATGACAACGCCAGATGATTTGACTCAAAGCGAGTTTTTTGAACTCTTGTTTAATGCGATCGATCAAAATGCTTTTAAAGAAATAAAGGAAGCTTATAACGCTTATACAGAAAAAAACAGAGAGGTTATTTAAACCAAGCAGAAAGAAAATATGAAAAGCTTATCAATGAAAAGGTTTCTAAACATTTCAATCAAATGTATTTTCAAAATAAAAATGAAGATTTTTATTATGAATTTGATTTTAAATTAGACAGTCAAGAGATCTCACTCTCACTTTTTAAGAGAAGCAAGGAAGAAAAAGAAGAAGTTTTAGTGTTAGACCATCAAAGCGAAGGGTTTAGGTGGTATTTTGATTTGTTTTTCAATCTCTTATGTAGTTCTCATTTAAAACCTAATTCTATTGTTATTATAAATGAAGGATTTTCTAAGCTTTCTGCACCTACATGCATAGAGTGCCACAATTTTTTAAAAAAATTAGGGCAAGACAAAGGGATTACTTTTGTGATAAGCACGCACAATCTCTATTTTGCAAATCTAGATTATTTAGATGAACTAAAATTTTTGAAAGTAAATAAGGATTTGCGTAGTGTGAGTGTCAATCAATTTACATCTAGAGATCTAAATGATAGCACTCCTTCAAAGGTTATAAAAAAATTAATATGTGCGAACCATAAGACTCTTAATGAAAACGATCGCCTTTTGTTTGTAGAAGGCATTAGCGATTACAATTATTTGAGCGCGTTTAAATTGCTCTATGAACAAGAAAAAAAGACCCCCTTAGACATGGCGTTTTTAAACATCGTGTTTTTACCCATTAACGGACTAGGGAATGATGATTTAAAAGAATCAAAAAAGCCGCAAATGAAACAAATTTTAGAAGCTTTAGTTCAAGAAGAGCCAAACACCACGCTATTAGTGGATGGGGATACAAGGGGTAAGGCATGCGAAGAGTTGAATAAGGAATTAGGTAATAAGCTCAACATTCTAAAACTCAATGATTGCGATGATAGTTTTAAAAATTTCAAAAACATTGAAGATTGTTTCAGTCAAAAGGATAAAATCAAATTGGACTTGAAAAACAAAAGTTTTCGCTCACACACCGCCTATACAAGCGCTTTAAAAAATGACTTGCTCTTAAACCCTAGTTTAGTGGAAGCAGAAAGAAAATTTTTACAAGCTTTTGGAATGGCTCTATCTTAAAATGAACGCTGATAATCAAGTGGATAATAAAAAAGCTTGATTTTAACGGGGCGATAAAAACATTAAGGGAATTAGAGACCAATGGGGCACTCTCTAACCATTACAGAGACGGCACCAACTATAGCGTCTCAAACCTTAATGGGACTAGATCCTATCACAAACGAGTTTAAAACACAAGAACCATAACAAGAAAAATGGGGGCGTTTGCTTACAGAATACCACAATAAAGAGCGTTTTTAAACAACAAACGAAATAATTAAAATTGAATCATTGTTGAATAGTTAGCGGCTATAAAGAGAAGCTTGCGTTACCGTCTACTTTGCAAGCGATTACAAAAGAAAAGGCATTTAATTCTTTAAACTCTTTTAAAACTAATCCTATATAAAAAAGATTAACAAGGCTTTTAAAAAAGCGTTATTAGGGAGTTAGGGTATCGCAAAAACCCTCCTATGGATTTTAAAATCGCCAAAAATTTAAGCTTTTGTGGCGAGTTTGTTGATCGCTTCAGCGTTCATGTCATCTTGATGGGTTTTTAGCACTTTAGAATACATGTCCAAAAAGCGGTTGATTTCAATTAAAGCGCTCATCTCACGCACCGCATTGACATTGCTTTTTTCTAGCATGTATTGTTTTAACGCGCCAGAGTCAGAGACTTGATGGACGCCTTCGCCCTGATAGGTGTAAAGGTTTTGCCCTATTTTTTTAAGGTTTTTTGGTTCGCTAAAACTCACTAAAGCTAACGCGCCCGCTTGAATTTGGGCTTCATTATCCCTAAAAGTGATTTCGCCATTTTGATCCACTTCAATTTCAGCGTCAGGCATGAGCATGATCCCTCCCTTTTCGTTCAATCCAGAGCGTGAAAGCACCTTAAAGCCATTAAGAGTAACTAAAAAGCCGTCTTTATCAACGCTAAAATGCCCGTCTCTGGTATAAGCGACGCCCTCATTAGTTTGTATCGCAAAATAGAGGTTAGGGCTTGTTAGGGCAAAATCTAGGGGGTTATTCGTCCCTTCAAACGCGCCAAGACTCCTATCGGTATAGATTTCTGATAGGATAGGCACACGATTGAGATTGCGGTTGAGATACTTCGCGCTCGCTTTGGTTTGATCTTCTAAGGGCAGTTGCTCTCGGTATTCTTGGTAAAGCCTTAAAAAATCGCCTGTAATCGCATCGTCTCTTTTAAAGCCATTGGTGTTTAGGTTGGCTAAATTGTTAGAGGTTAAATCCAAGCGGTTAAATTGTGTCGCCATTGCTCCTGTGGCCGCATAATACCCATTTTGCATGCAATAATCCTTTTAAAAGAAAAAATTATAGCAAAAATCAAATAAAAACTAAGATTTACTCCAAATAGGTTTTTTTAGGGAATATGATAACCATAATCATAAAGATAACAATACTAAACATGACATAGCCCACAAACCCCGCTTCAAAACCATGTTGTTTGAATTGCAACGCTACATAACTCGCGCTCCCTCCAAAAAGCGCATTCGCAATCGCATAGGCCAGACCCACGCCAAGCGCTCGCACATGTTCAGGGAACAATTCCGCTTTAATGACCCCAGCAATGCAAGTGTAAAAACTCATGCTGCTTAATGCGAGTATTTCATAAAATAGGGCTTCATACACGCCAGTGGCATGCTTGATACCATAAAAGACAACAGGCGTTACAATAAGCCCTGCGATAGCAAAAACCATCAGCATTTGGGTGCGTTTGATTTTATCCGCAAGCATCCCGCATAAGGGCTGTAAGAAGATGAAATAAGAGAGCGCTAAAAGCATGATGAAACTGCTTTCTTTGGGGCTGAATGATGAGCTGTTGGTTAAAAAGATTTTTAAATACACCGTAAAAGTATAAAAACACAAACTCCCTCCCATAGTTAGCCCAAAGACTATCATTAAGGCTTTTTTATGGTTGAGCAATTCCTTTAAACTGCCCCTTTCTTCTTTAATAGTGTTTTTGGAAGTTGTTTTGCTATCCATAGTTTCTTCCATGATATTTCTTAAAAAGAGCGAGAGTAAGGCCAATATACCCCCTAAAGCGAATAAATAACGCCAAGCAAACGCGCTGATTTGCTCATGCGTGTAAATGTTTTCAACGATAAAGAGCGAAAAAATAGCTAAGAGTTGCCCTCCAACTAAAGTTACATATTGAAAAGAGCCATAAAAACCTTTTTTGCCATTCTTGCCTAATTCAGAGAGGTAAGTGGCGACCACGCCATATTCCCCTCCCACGCTAAAGCCCTGTAAAAGCCTGGCTAATAATAAAAACAAGAACGCCCATTCCCCTACGATTTCTTTAGTGGGGAGCAATGCGAGCATGAAAGAGCCTAGCGCCATAAGGATAATGGAATACACCATGGAAGTTTTACGCCCCTTTTTATCCCCTAATTTACCAAAAAACAAACTCCCCAAAGGGCGCATGAAAAACCCTAGCATGAAAACCAAAAAAGCTGAGATGAGCGCTAGAGTAGGGTCATTGGTGTGGGTAAATTCCTTAGCGAAATAAGGGGCAAGGAACGCATAAGCGTAAAAATCATACCATTCCACTAAATTACCTGAACTAGCGGCTAAAAGGGATTTTAAGGGTTTTTTGGTGGCGGGTTGAATCTGGGGGTTCATGGCTATCCTTGAACATGAAATTTTTAGGTAATTTTACTAGGAGTTAGGGAAACCACAGATAATATTTGATTAATAGGTTAAAGGATTATGGTGTTTGTGTTATTGAGAAAAGTTTTTGTTTTTAATGAAGCGTTGGTGATAAAATCTAAAAAATACGCAAAGGCATTTTTTACAATCCAATAATAAAGGGCTTGCGAAAAGCGGGCGGTAACTTTTTAAAGCGGTCTTTTAGGGGATTTAGTTGGGGTTTTTAGGGGAGAATGATTTCAAAATAGCCCCTATCCCCTTAAGAAAATGAGTTTTAAAATAAAACTATTAAATAAAGTTTAAAAAAATTTAAAAATTAAAAATAATGTTTTTATTGCCAATATTCATTGAAAACAAAACCTAAAAGTTTTGCAAAATCTCTCTGTTGCCTTTGGCGTTTCTTGGGGATAGAAAGCCTTGAGCTTCTAATTCGTCAGTAATGGTGGCGGCTTGGTTGTAGCCGATTTTTAATTGGCGTTGTAAAAAACTCGTAGAAGTGATCTTTTTTTCTAAAATCACCGCTTTAGCCCTTTCTAGGATGTCATCGCCTTGATAGTTAGGGGTGTCTAAAGGCATGCGCGATTCTTCTAGCAAGAAATCTTTATCGTATTCCACCTCTTTTTGGGCTTTAATAAAATCCACGATTTTTTTGATTTCATCTTCAGTGGCAAAGGGGGCATGCAAGCGCACTAACCCGTTTGTTCCTGGGGGGGTAAAGAGCATATCGCCCCTTCCTAGCAAGCTTTGCGCCCCATCGGTGTCTAAAATCACTTTAGAATCAATCTTAGTGCCTACCCTAAAACTCACCCTTGAAGGCAAGTTGGTTTTAATCAAGCCGGTTACGACATCCACGCTCGGGCGTTGGGTCGCCACAATGAGGTGCAAGCCACTCGCTCGCCCCATTTGAGCGATTCTAGCGATAGGAAACTCCGCTTCTTTGCCCCCTGTCATCATCAAATCCGCTAATTCATCAATCACCACAATCAAATAAGGGAACGCTTCAACGCCGTTACTTTGGGCTTGCTCATTATAAGAATCAATGGTTTTAACCTTGTATTCGCTCATTAAAGAGTATCGGCGCTCCATTTCTTTAGCCACGCTTTGTAAAGCCCCGATAGCTTTTTTAGGGTCAGTGATAATGGGCGTGAGCAAATGAGGGATGTCCGCATAAATGCTAAATTCCACCATCTTGGGATCGATCATCACTAATTTGAGTTGATCAGGGGGGTTTTTATAAAGTAAGGATAAAATCATCGCATTCACCCCCACGCTCTTACCGCTCCCTGTCGTGCCGGCGATGAGCAAGTGGGGGAGCTTTTTTAAATCCGTGATGAAAGGGTTACCCACAATGTCTTTGCCTAAAGCTAGGGTTAGAGGCGAGCTGGATTTTTGAAACAATTCGCTCTCTAGAATTTCTCTCAAGTAAATAATCTGGCTTTGGCTGTTAGGGATTTCAATACCGACGACATCTTTACCCTTAATAGGGGCTTGAATGCGGATGGATTCAGCGCATAAAGTCATCGCTAAATCATCGCTCAAGCCTAAAATGCGGCTCACCTTAACGCTAGGGGCTGGGCGGAATTCAAAAGTAGTTACAATAGGGCCTGAATAAGTGCGGATAATATCGCCATCAATTTTAAAGGTGCGCAGCTTGCTCAATAAATCCTGGATTTTTTGGTCAATCTCGTTTTCGTCTAAAGAAGTGTCTTTCAAGCAAACTGCATTCAATAATTGCGTTGTGGGAAGCTCATAATCTTTGGGTTTTTGCACTTCGCCATAATCCAACCCGTCTAATATTTCTTTATTTTCGCTCAATTCTTTAACCATAACGGGTTTTTTAGCGCTAGTGGGGGTTAGTGGGCTAAAGTTTGGAGCGTTTTGCGTTTCTTTTTCTTCTTCTTTGAGATTTTCTTTTTCTTCTATATTTTCTTCTATATTTTCTTTTTGATTTTCTTTTTGTGGGTTTTCCTGTGGGCTTTCTTGTAAATCATCTTCTTTTTTTGGGTGGTTTGGGGTTTTGTGGTTTTGTGTTTTGTTGTCATTTTCTAGGTTGGGTGCGGATATAGGCATGATAGGTTTTAGCGTGGTGGGCGTTTCTTTTGTGGGCGTGGGTTCTCTTTCTTTAGTTTCTTGCTTAGGTTCTTTTAAAGGGGGGTTAGTGGGGTTAAAAAAATCATCAAATCGGTTTCTTTTGGGGTAAATAGTGTAATGGGTAGGGGGGTGGGAGGAAATTTGAACCAAGCCTTCTTGCGGCTCTGAATCGTTTAAAGTCGTGTTATAGGGGGTAGGGATCGCTAAAAACGGTTCTTCGTTAGGGGTTTTGTGGTTTTCATTAATAGGGTTTTCTTTGAGATTTTCTTTTTCTTTAGGGTTTTTGGTTTCTTTTTTTTGAGAATCTGATGAGGTGTTTTCAAAACCCTCTTTTTTCAGGCTAAAATTAGGGCTAAAAGCCTGTAAGCATTGTTTGTAAATCTCTTTTAAAAGGTTTTGCGTTTTGTTCATATAAGGATAAAAAACGCTTTTAGGGGGCAATTTGAATAAAATCAAATAAGAAATAACTACCATAAGCGTTATCAGCGCATAAAGCCCAAAGTCCCCTATAAAAGGGCGTAAAAACAAACGCACGCTGTTGCCGATTTCCCCTTGATTTAATAGGCTAGATTGTAAAAAGAGCAAAGATAAAATGCCTAATAGATGCCCTAAAGTTTTTTCTAAAACGATTTCTGTAAAAGGGTTTTTAGTCTTGTATAAAAGGAATAAAACCCACGCTAAATAGGGTAAATTAATGAATGAAAGATACCCAAAATATTTTTTATTGATTGCGGCAAACCACACCCCAAAACGCCCCACTAAACCGCTATTACCCAGCCATGAAGATAGGGTTAAAAACGCTAATAAAACCCCTATGATTAAAGCTAAATAAAGTTTTTTAGATTTCATCGGTTGCACATGTCTTTAAAAGAACAATACTCACAATCTTTAACCTCTAAAGTTTTTTCAAAATCAATTTCTTGCTTGAGTTTGGGGATAAGAGAAAATTCCAAATGATCCATTTTAGCCTGTAAAATAAGCTCATCTTCTTCCACTAATTCGCCCTTTCTCAAATCATAAAAAAAGGCTTTTATAGGATCTTTGTAACCCAGATTTTTAAGGGCAAACGCATAGATAGCCATTTGATAATCGGTGCTGATTTGAGCGATTTCTATGGGGCTTAAGCCTCCTCTTTGTGTTTTACTCATGTTGTCTAATTTCAAATCGTTTTTGAATTTGTAATCCAATAAAGTAATTTCATTGTCAGCCGTTTTGTCAATCCTGTCTATACGCCCTTTAAAAATAACGCCTTGAATAATCGTTTCAAAGCTTTTTTCAAGATCAAGGATTTTGATTTTTGCCTTAAAGCGTTCTTTTTCTTTAAGATAAAAAGCCTGGATTTTTTTGAGCGCTACAAGAGTGTCTAAACGCTCTTTAGGGGTAATGTTTTCTCTTGTTTCTAAGAGCCAAATGAGCCTCTCTTCTAATGCATAGGGGTTTTTGTCTTTTTCATAAGCTTCTTTTAAAAGTTCATGGAGCAAACTGCCCACAGCGCTATTATTTTCATCTTTAGGGCTTTCTTTGAAGCGTTTCATGTAGTGGTAGTAAAAACGGCGTTTGCAAGTTAAAAAAGCGTTTAATGAGCTAGCGCTAAAGCTAAAATCTTTAGGGATAGCGGCTTTGATTTCTTCTTCTTGGTAGTCTTTTAAAGGACTTGGTGCAAAAAGCGTGTAAGCGTCTTTGATAGGCTCTATATGCAAATCTAATTCTAAAAGCATGTTAGAGGCTTTTGAAGTTTCGCTCTCTATATAAGAAAGTGTTATTTCTTTAGAGTTTTTAAAGAGCTGGTAATAATAGTGTTTTTGCAAATTTTTCTTATCTAATAAAGTGGGGAGGTTGAGCGATTTTCTTAAAGCAGAGTTTAAAAACAAATCGCAATCTTTAAGGCTTGGCACGCAGGTTTCATTAAAATCCACAATAACGATTTTATCAAATTGCATGCCCCTTGTCTCTAAAGTGTCCATGACTCGTATTTTGCCCCCACTAGAATCGTCTAAGCGGAAGTTGGCTTCAAATTCTTGCAAATACAAATGCAATAAATCTTTAAGGCTGTAGTTTTTAAGCGTGTTTTTTAAAAGATGATACTGGTGCATGATTTGAGAATGTGCTTCTTTTAAGGGCGCTTTTTCTTTAGAGCTTTGTTGTTCTAAAAGCGGGAGCGTAATATTTTCTAAATCCAATAACGCAGACCCGCTTAAATTAAAATCGCTTGTTTGTAAATCTTCTAAGATTTTTACAAGCTCTGTATAATAAGGGCTGTTTTTAGCCCCTAATCCCATCGCAAAATTCAAATTGTTGTTTTTGTCTAAAAGTTTTAAAAAAGGTAAAAAATCCGCATTAGGCGTGATGATCGCCATTTTATTAGGGTCGTTATCTTTTTGCAAATATTCTTCTATGGTTTGTAAAACTAAAGCGCTTTGTTTTAAATAACTGGAGTTGGCATAAAGCTTTGGTTCTATTTTTTGGCACTTGGGTGTCTGGGAGAGAATCTTTTGGGTTTTAAAATCAATGGAATAATCGCAATCTGTTTCTAATTTGAGATTCAAAAATTCCAAAAATTTTTGGTTGTATTTATCGCAAGATAGGTGTAAAGTGATAGGCACTAACTCGGTCACTTCTAATAGGCATTGCCTTTCAAAAACGCTCATAAAGCCGTCTAAATACCATTCAATGGAGGAAAAATGCTCAAAAAATTCTTTTAAAATGGTGGGTTTTTCTTGCATGATTTTGTCATAAAAGCCTAATTCTTCTAGATTTTTAATGTAGCGATCATAAATCATTTCTAAGACTTCTAAATGCTTTTCATAATCCAAGTAAATGTCTTTAGAAGAAAGTTCATTGAGTTTGATACAAGCAGAACTTAACTCATCAAACAAATCAAACAAAAAAGAAGTGCTTTCCAAATACCCCAAAAAGCTGTTTTCAAAAAGCAAAAGCCCTTCAAGAATGGATTTTTTTTCTTTAGCGATAGCTTTAATGGTGTCTATCATTAAAATTTGGCGTGCACTGTTAGGGATTTTCTTTTTATTAGGGATGTAAAAAGCCTGTTCAAAAAAATTCCCCATGCTCATTGCACTAGGCAAAAACCCTTCGCCTTGCTCTAAATAGAAATGCTTTAAACGCCTGGTGGAGCTAAAAACAAATAGGGGGGTTTTTTCTAAAAAAAGTTTTTCTAAGTTCATGCGTTGAGTAACCTTTTAGCTTGAATGGTAACATTTTCAACGCTAAAGCCAAATTTTTCAAAGAGTTTATCGCCCTTTGCTGAGCTCCCAAAAGAATCCATGCCAATGATTTTATCCGCAAAACGATACCACTCTATCGCGCGGCTCGCTTCAATCACTAAAACCTTACCCTTAAAGAGTTCTTTAAGATAGCTTTCATCTTGCTCTATCAATAGATCAAAACAAGGCGCGCTCACCACTTGAGTGGGGATATTCTCTCGCTCTAAAATTTTAGCGCTCTCTAAAGCCAAAGACACTTCGCTCCCGCTCGCAACGAGCGTGATAATGGGATCTTTAGCATCATATTTAACATACGCACCTTTTAAAACCTGCTCTTTAGAAACCTCATCTAGCACGGGTAAATTCTGGCGCGATAAAATAAGAGCGCTAGGAGCGTTCAAACTTAACGCTACTTGCATGCAAGCCGTATTTTCAAAAGCATCGCTAGGTCTGAAAGCATAAAAATTAGGCAAAGCGCGTAAATGGCTCAATTGCTCTATGGGCTGGTGCGTCGCTCCGTCTTCGCCCACGCCAATGCTGTCATGCGTAAAGATAAAAAGGGCTTTTAATTTCATTAAAGCGCTCAAACGCATGCTGGGCATTAAATAATCGCTAAACACAAAAAAGGTCGCGCAAAAAGGCACCAACAAGCCATACGCCGCTAAAGCGTTAGTGATAGCCCCCATGGCATGCTCTCTGATCCCAAAATGCAAGTTCTGCCCTAAAGGGAAATCACCAGAGTGTTTCAAATGCGTGTTATTAGATGGGGCTAGATCCGCACTCCCCCCCAAAAAGCCCTCGCATTCTTTAGCGATAGCGTTTAAAATCATGCCGTTACTCACTCTCGTGGCTAGAGATTCGCCTTTTTTAAAGGTGGGGTAATGGATGGTGTTAAAATCAAAATTCTTTAACGCATGGATTTTTTCTTTTATTTTAGGGCTTAAGGATTTTTCCCATAAGGCTTCTAAGCTAACGCCCCTAACTTTCACTTCTTCAAAATGCATTTTGTTTTTTGGGCCAATGATAAAGCTTTCATTAGGATTGATTTGAGCGTTTTCTTTGGATTGTTTTAACACTTCTTTATTTAAAGGCGAGCCATGCGTTTTTTCACTCCCCTCTAAGCCAATAGCCCCCTTACCAATAATCGTATGAGCGATTAAAAGCGTAGGTTTATGGGATTTTTTGGCTTCTTCTAAAGCATCATTAATCGCTTGATAGTCATGCCCATCGCATTCTAGCACTTCCCAATTTTGCGCTAAAAAGCGCATTTTAACCTGTTCGCTAAAACTAATATTAATAGCGCCTTCAATGCTGATTTGGTTGCTGTCATAAATCACAATGAGGTTATCAAGGCGAAGGTGCCCGGCTAAAGAAGCGCTCTCATAACTAATGCCTTCTTGCAAATCCCCATCCCCACACAAGCAATAGACTTTATGAGAAATGGCTTGTTTATCTAAAAGGTTTTGAGCGTATTGGCTCGCCATGCTAAAGCCCACAGCGTTAGCAAAACCTTGCCCTAAAGGGCCTGTGGTGATCTCAATGCCTTCGGTGTAGTGCAATTCGGGATGTCCTGGGGTTTTAGAATGTAATTGCCTGAAACGCTTTAAATCTTCTAAACTCAAATCAAAGCCCCACAAATGCAACAAACTATACGCTAACGCGCTCGCATGCCCTCCGCTAAAAACCAACCTGTCCCTATTGAGCCATTTAGGGTTGGTGGGGTTTAGATTAAGGTGCAAGCTTAAAACCACCATCACATCAGCTAGCCCTAAGCACACGCCCGGATGCCCACTATTAGCCTTATCTATCATGTCTGCGCACAAAAAGCGAAGCGCATTCGCCATGCTTTTTAGTCGTTCTAAGTCAGCGTTACTCAATCGCATCAAATTTTTCCATTTTTAAGGTTTTTGAAAGCCATTTTAACACAAATTATCTCAAAATCTCTTTGGCCATTAAGATGTCTTGTTGGATCTGATTTTTAAGCTCTTTTAACGAAGAAAAACGCATGTTGTCTCGTATTTTTTGAACCCAACGCAAAGCGATTTCTTTGGGCGGGTTTTCTATGATCGTATCAAGAACATGGCATTCTATGGCGAAATGTTGATCCGTGCTTAAGCGATTGCCTATAAAACTCACGCTTTTTTGATAAATTGGATCTTTTACTTTCACTAAACTCGCATACACCCCAAAACTAGGGAGGATAAAATCTTTAGTTTTGATATTTAAAGTAGGAACTAATTCTTTATGCCCTAAGCCTTGATCGCTAATGACTTCCCCGCACACTTCATAAGGCCTGCCTAAGAGCTTGTTAGCTAAAAGTAAGTCGCCATGACTTAGGGCTAGTTTGATCATCTTAGAATGCACGCTGATGTTTTGGATTTTCACTTCAGGCACAATAATGGTTTTTTCAAAACGCTCTTTTAAAAATAAAGCGTCATTTTGTCTTCCATGCCCAAACCTGAAATCATAGCCCACCACTAGGCGTTCTAAATGGGGGAATTTCTTTTTTAAAAGCTCTAAAAATTCTAGGGCGTTTAATTGTGAAATCTCTTCTAAATACACAAAAAATAAAGGCATGCCCACGAGTTTAGCGCGGTATTTTAGGGGGGTTAAATAGCCTTTAGTGTAATGTTTTTTTTCTATGATTAAAAGGGCTTTGGGGTCTTTTAATTCCTTAAAAAGGGCTTGATGCCCTAGATGCAAGCCATCAAATTTACCGATAGCTAAGCTTTTAATCTCATGCTCGCTTGAAATGGATAAAAAATTCAACATTCCCGTTTTTCCCTTTCACTAAGCTTTCTTGGATCTTTAAGATTTGAAAATCCTTTGTTTTTAAATGGTTTTTAAAGTTTTCTAAAGCGTTTAAAATGGCTTCTTTATCCATTACCACCCCCTTTTTATTGCGTTTTATTTTTCTACCCACTTCAAATTGCGGTTTGAAAAGCGCCAAAAATTCATCGCTTAAAGGCAAAATCGCTTCCAAAATACAATATAAGGAAATAAAGCTCACATCACAAAGCGCTAAATCAATTGTTTCTGGCGTTTTAAACCCTCTAATATCGCATTCTTCGTAACATTCTATGCGTTTGTCTTGTTTCAAGCCCTCATCTAATTGCATTTTCCCCACATCCACGCAAAGCACCTTTTTAGCCCCTTTTAAAAGAGCCACTTGACTAAAGCCCCCTTTGCTCGCTCCCACATCTAAAACCACCTTTCCCTTAAAATCCACGAAATGGGTTTCTAAAAAAGCCCCTAATTTTTCCCCAGCCCTGCTAACGAATGGATTTACAGCGATGAGTTCAATTTGATCACTCTCTTTAACGATAAAAGAGGGTTTAGAGATGACTACCTTATTGACTAAAACCTGATTTTTTAAAACCAACGCTTTAGCTTTTTCTCTGCTATTTGCTAAATGCTGGTTAAATAAAGCGTAATCTAGGCGCATTAAAATTGAGGTAAGGGGACTTGATAAGCGAAATTAAAAACAATCTTGCCTAAACTATAGACATCAAGCTCTAGTTTGGCTTCTTGCACCGCTAAATAATCCAATTTGTTAAAAGCGAGCAAAAAAGCTCGGCTCCACCTGTTCGTGGTTTCTAAAATGCCATCAAATTCATCTTTTGTGATTTCTCGCACCCATAAAGGCTCTGAGCCTGTAGGTTTTGTGCCAAAAAGTTCATAAGAAATATAGCCATCATCTATCCAGTCGTTATTTTGCGTGAAAATCTCCACTAAAAAATACTCATGATCATAGTAAGTGCCGCTATCCACATCGTTTAAATGCGTAGCGATAGCCGTGATGATAGGCACATTATTTTGGGTGATTTCGCCTTTCCTGCTGGCTTGGATTTTTTTTTCTAACACTAAGTCTAGCGTGTAGGTGTCTTCATTGAAGTTGCTCACACACCCCAAACAAAAGAATAAAAACACCAGAAGTGTTGAGAGATTTTTCAAGCCCATTCCTTGCTAAAACCCATGCCATTTTTAGCTAAAATAAAACCTATATTATAACTAAAAGGGGGTTTTATGCCAAAAAAATGCCGACACTTGCTCCAAACCAGCGATTTAAGCCTAGATGAAATCAAGCTTTTATTGAACAAAGCGAGCGTTTATGCGAACGATTTTAACGCCGTATCTTTAGAAACGAAAGAAAAAATGCGCAATAAAATCATCGTGGCTTTGTTTTTTGAAAATTCCACCAGAACGGTGTCTAGTTTTGAAATCGCAAGCCTAAGGTTGGGGGCAAAAATAGTGAAATTAAACATGCAAACAAGCTCCGCTTCAAAGGGTGAAACTCTAACAGACACTTTTAAAAATATCCATGCCATGCAGCCTGACGCTATCATCACACGGCATGCTTTTTCAAGCGCGCCTTTTAAATTGGCTGAATTTTCACAATGCCCCTTGATTAACGCAGGAAGCGGCACAAGCGCTCATCCTACCCAAGCGTTATTAGACTTGCTCACCCTTTATCAGCATTTTGGCGGTTTAGAAAATCTAAAAGGGAAGAAAATCGCTTTCATAGGCGATGTGAAAAATTCCAGAGTGGCTAATAGTAACATTAAATTGCTCCAAAGGCTAGGGCTTGAGATCATGCTGTGCGCTCCAAGCTCCATGCTCCCTAGCACTCCTTTAAAAACGACTCATAACATTGAAGAAGCGATAGAATTTGCTGACATCTTAATGAGTTTGAGGACCCAAACCGAACGCCACAACGCGCCCATTTTTGCGAGCTTGAAAGATTATGGCAACGCTTATTGCATCACCCAACAACGCCTAGAGGCTCACGCTAAAAATAAAGAGATCATTATTTTACACCCAGGCCCGGTGCATAGGGATATTGATATAGAAAGCGCGGTGTTAGAAGATGAGCGATCCAAAGTTTTAGAGCAAGTCAAAAATGGCGTGGCAATGCGCATGGCGGTGTTGGAATTTTTGCTATTAGATTGATTATCAAACTTAAAAAATGCTTTTTGGCATTTTTTACAATCAATATGAGAACTTTCATAACTAAAAAAATGGGTTTGGTTGTAAAACAGTGCAAAAATCCCACTTTGATTAAATTTTGATTTACTTTATCTCATTTTATGATGAAATTAAAAAAATTTCGTTATAATCTAAAATAGTTGGGTTAATTAAAAGTAAATAAATAGCTTGATTATGCTTCTTTGTTTTTAGATCAGTTAAGAATTGTAGTCTTTAAGATGTATTGGCTATTAAAAGGAAAAAAATGAAAAATAGCACGCCTTTAAAGAATCAAGTTTTTTGTGGGTTATATGTTTTAAGTTTAAGCGCTTCTTTGCAAGCGTTTGATTATAAAATTGAAGTTTTGGCGGAGTCCTTTTCTAAAGTTGGCTTTAATAAAAAAAAGATTGATATAGCTAGGGGGATTTATCCTACAGAGACTTTTGTAACCGCTGTAGGTCAGGGCAATATTTATGCGGATTTTTTATCCAAAGACTTTAAAGATCAAGGGCATGTTTTAGAGGGAAAAGTCGGCGGAACAATCGGTGGGGTCGCTTATGATAGCACGAAATTCAATCAAGGCGGATCGGTTATTTATAACTACATCGGTTATTGGGATGGCTATTTAGGGGGTAAAAGAGCCTTGCTTGATGGCACGAGTATCCATGAGTGCGCGCTTGGTTCTGATGGCAAGGTGATTGATTCTATAGCGTGCGGGAACGCTAGGGCTAATAAAATCCGCCGTAATTACTTGATGAATAACGCTTTTTTAGAATACCGCTATAAGGATATTTTTACGGCTAAAGGAGGGCGTTATCAATCTAATGCTCCTTATATGAGCGGCTATACGCAAGGTTTTGAAATCAGCGCTAAAGTTAAGGATAAAAATGAAGCAAGCCACAAATTATGGTGGTTTAGCTCATGGGGTAGGGCGTTCGCTTATGGGGAGTGGATTTATGATTTTTACTCTCCAAGAACCGTGATTAAAAACGGGCGCACTTTGAATTATGGTATCCATTTAGTGAATTACACTTATGAAAGGAAAGGAATTAGCGTTAGCCCTTTTTTCCAATTTTCGCCCGGGACTTATTATAGCCCTGGGGTGGTTGTAGGCTATGATAGTAACCCTAATTTTGATGGCGTGGGCTTTAGATCCGAAACAAAAGCTTATATTTTGCTCCCTGTCCATGCCCCCTTAAGAAGAGATACTTATCGTTACGCTGTGAAAGCTGGCACTGCCGGGCAAAGCTTGCTCATTAGGCAACGATTTGATTACAATGAATTTAATTTTGGGGGAGCGTTTTATAAAGTGTGGAAAAACGCAAACGCTTACATCGGTACGACAGGAAACCCTTTAGGCATTGATTTTTGGACCAATAGCGTTTATGATATAGGGCAAGCCTTAAGCCATGTGGTAACCGCTGATGCCGTCTCTGGTTGGGTTTTTGGTGGGGGCGTGCATAAAAAGTGGCTGTGGGGGACTTTATGGCGTTGGACTAGCGGCACTTTAGCCAATGAAGCGAGCGCGGCTGTTAATGTGGGCTATAAGATCAGTAAGAGTTTGACAGCGAGCGTGAAATTAGAATATTTGGGCGTGATGACGCATTCAGGCTTTACGGTAGGGAGTTACAGACCCACGCCCGGCTCTAAAGCGCTTTATTCAGACAGAAGCCATTTGATGACAACCCTTAGCGCTAAATTCTAACCAATCGCTTTAAGCTGTTTATTAAAGCGTTAAAAATCCCCTAATAAAAACACTATAATACAAGTTTAATCAAATCCAAAGGTTAAGCATTTGAAACTCTTTTTCAAGCGTTATTCTAAATACCTTAAAGAGCATTATAAAAGTTTTATAGTGGTTTTATTTTCTTCTTTAGTGGTGGCTTTAAGCACGGCTTGGGGGACTTATTTAGTCAAGCCCACTTTAGATGAAATTTTTATCAATAAAGACACTCACATGCTCAAAATCCTGCCTTTTTTAGTGATTTTAGCGTATTTGGGTAAGAGTGGGGGCATGTATTTAGGCACTTATTTCACCAACTTTATTGGGCTTGATATTGTCAAAAAAATACGCAATACTATGTTAGAAAGCCTTCTCAAAATGGAAATGGATTTTTTTAACAGGACTAAAAAGGGCGAATTGATCGCAAGGATCACCAATGATATAGGTTTGATTAGAGCGAGTTTGTCCAATTACCTTTCAGAGAGCCTAAGAGAGGGGCTAACGATTGTGGGGTTAGTGGGGGTGGTGATCTATCAAAGCCCTAAATTAGCGTTAGTGGGGCTAGTCATCATGCCGCTAGCCGCTATTCCTATCAGTAAAATCATTCGTAAGGTTAAAAAACTCGCTAAATCCCATCAAGAGAGTAACGCCAAAATCACCGCTCGTTTGAGCGAAATCTTTAACAATGTGGAAGCGATTAAAATCTCTAATGGCGAAAAATTAGAGCATAAGGCTTTTGTGAAAGAAAATGAAGCGTTTTTTAAAATCGGTATCAAAAACATCGCCGTGGCTGAAATTTCTTCGCCTTTAATGGAGTTTTTAGGCTCTATCGCTATAGCGCTAGTGATTTATTTAGGGGGGAATGAAGTGATTAGGGGTCATATTAGCGTGGGGGCGTTTTTTTCTTTCATCACGGCCCTTTTTATGCTCTATACGCCGATCAAACGCCTAACTAGGATCGTTTCTAATTTTCAAGAAGCCTTAGTCGCTAGCGACAGGATTCATGAGATTTTAGAAAGAGAGCCGGCTATTGTTGATGGGGAATTGACGCTAGATAACGCCATACACACCATTGAATTTAAAAAGGTATGGCTCGCTTATGCTCTAGACAATCAAGAGCGTTATGTTTTAAGCGATATTAGTTTGAAATTCCAACAAAATGAAATCATCGCTTTAAAAGGCGAAAGCGGGAGCGGTAAAAGCTCATTAGTGAATCTGATTTTACGCCTTTATGAGCCAAGCCAGGGCGAAATTTTCATCAATGATCAAAAAATAGAGAGCATCACTCAAAAATCCTTAAGAGAAAAGATTAGCGTTGTCACTCAAAGGGTGTTTATCTTTAACGGGAGCGTGGCTGAAAATGTGGCGTATGGTTTAGAAATTGATGAGGTGAAAATCAAAGAATGCCTAAAAAAAGCTCAAGCCTTAGATTTTGTGGAAAAAATGCCTCATGGGATAGAGAGTGTGTTAGATGAATTTGGCGCTAATCTTAGTGGCGGTCAACGCCAAAGAATCGCCATTGCAAGAGCTTTGTATAAAGACGCTCAAGTTTTAATCTTTGATGAAGCCACTTCCGCTTTAGACAATCACACAGAAGAGAGCATCAAACAAAGCATTTTAGAATTGAAACAAAACCGCTTGATCATTCTCATCTCGCACAACCCAAGCACGCTAAAATTAGCCACTAAGCATGTGAAATTAGAGCATGGGCGTTTGACAGAATGCTAAGGGTTTTAAGCGTTGGTGTTGCTTTTATTTTACTAGGGTGTCAGTTTTTCAACAAAACGACGCTCCATTTAAAATATAAAGATTACCCCAAAAATAGTGCTTTAAAAACCGCTTTCACTTTAACCCCCCCTAAAATCTTTTTTAACGCCCGTTTTGTGCCGCCCTTTTACCAAAAGGAATTTAAAAAAGCACTCACCCAACAAATCGCTTATTTTTTAAAAGATAAAAGCGCTTTTACCCTCAATATTTCAGGCAATGTTTTTTTTCTTTTGAAGAGAGTCCTAAAGATTTAAAAGCCATTAAAGAAAGGCTTAAAAAGACTATTGAGCCTAACGCTGACCCAAAATCCGTCATGCGGTTTTTAAACCTTCAAGCGAGCTTGATTTTAGAATGCGTCCCGCAAACCACTTGCCCGTTTGACACCCTTTTAATCCCCACCGCTTTCAGCGTGCCTGTTTATTACGCTAATCGTTTGGGCGATAACCCCTCTCTTTTTCCCCAAGAAGATAAAACCTATCATAACGCTTTAATCAAAGCCCTTAATAAGGCTTACTATTCTCTTATGGAGGGTTTAGAAAAGCGTTTGAACGCTATAGAAAATGCAGAGTGGCTTTAAGGCATGAAAAAGATTGTATTTTTTATTTTTGTCATTTTGTTTTCGGTAGGGATTTATTTAATGTGGCATGTTTTGTTGGAAAAAGCTTTAGAATTGAAATTAGCTGTCTCGGCTAACGATTTGCTTTTAAAATTGTTGTCAATTCTTGGCGTTTTTTCCATGTTAGTGCTTTTTCAAGGCGTTATTTCTTCGTATAAGAAGCGCCAACTCAAACGCACCTTACAAAAAATAGACGCCATGAACGGCTTTGAATTTGAAGAATATTCCAAAATCTTTTTCACTTCAAAGGGTTTTGAAGTTACAATCACTCAAAAAAGTGGCGATTATGGAGCGGATTTGATTGTAGAAAAAGATGGCGTCAAATGGGCGGTTCAAGCCAAACGCTACTCGCATAAAGTTTCGCCCAAAGCCATTCAAGAGGTGGTCTCTTCTAAAGCTTACTACGCTTGCGAAAAAGCTTGCGTGATCACCAACAGCTACTTCACGCAGGCCGCTCAAAAACTGGCTCAAGCTAACGGAGTGCTTTTGATTGATAGAGACGAATGGATCAAATTTTTGGGTGGGAAAAACTAATCTAGTTAAAATTTTCTAGGGCAATTCGCAAAATAATCAAAAAACAAATCTTTTCTAATTTAACAAAATATATTACAATTATCTAAAAAATATTATTTTTACAAAAAGGCGCGTTGTGAAATTGTGGTTTCCTTATTTTTTAGCGATTGTGTTCTTGCATGCATTGGGTTTAGCGTTGCTCTTTATGGCTAATAACGCTTCGTTTTATGCGGCGGCGTCTATGGCTTACATGCTAGGGGCAAAGCATGCGTTTGATGCGGATCATATCGCTTGCATAGACAACACGATTAGAAAGCTCACCCAACAAGGTAAAAACGCCTATGGTGTGGGGTTTTACTTTTCTATGGGGCATTCAAGCGTGGTGATTTTAATGACCATTGTCAGCGCGTTTGCGATCGCTTGGGCCAAAGAGCATACGCCGATGCTAGAAGAAATAGGGGGGGTAGTGGGGACTTTAGTTTCTGGGCTTTTCTTGCTCATTATAGGGCTATTGAATGCGATTATTCTCTTGGATTTATTAAAAATCTTCAAAAAATCGCATTCTAATGAAAGCTTGAGCCGGCAACAAAACGAAGAGATTGAACGGCTTTTGACGAGTAGGGGCTTACTCAATCGCTTTTTTAAGCCTTTGTTTAATTTCGTCTCCAAGTCGTGGCATATTTATCCTATCGGTTTTCTTTTTGGGCTGGGTTTTGATACCGCTAGTGAAATCGCGCTTTTGGCCCTCTCTAGCAGCGCGATTAAAGTGAGTGTGGTGGGCATGCTCTCTTTACCCATTCTTTTTGCTGCTGGCATGAGTTTGTTTGACACATTAGATGGGGCGTTCATGCTCAAGGCGTATGATTGGGCGTTCAAAACCCCTTTAAGGAAAATCTACTACAACATCTCCATCACCGCTTTAAGCGTGTTTATCGCGCTTTTTATCGGGTTGATTGAGCTTTTTCAAGTCGTTAGCGAGAAACTCCATTTAAAATTTGAAAACCGCCTTTTAAGCGCCCTACAAAGCCTGGAATTTACAGACTTAGGCTATTACTTGGTGGGCTTATTCGTGATAGCGTTTTTAGGCTCATTCTTTTTATGGAAAATCAAATTTTCTAAATTAGAGAGCTAGATTTTAAGCTCTCAAATCATCGCTCAACAAATCTTTAAGGCTTTTATTTGAAAAACTTGGAATAAAGACTTTAGGGTTTGAAAGGCTTTCGCTCAAATAACCTAATAATTCCTTAATTTCGTTTAATTTTTCTTCCAAATAAGCTTGAAACCCGCCCACATTTTCCAATAAATTCAAAGGATTATCCACAATCATGGAAAGAACTTCATCATTAATGGCAATGTTGAGCTGAGTGTCAAACAAAGGGGAGGCTAAAAACTGGCAATTTTCTACAATTTCTCGCAATTCTTGTTTGATGATAGAAGCTTGCAAAGCGTCTTTATCTTCTAAACCCATGCTCTTATTGAAAAGCTTTTTGCAAGCGATTTGCAAGACTTGTAACGCTCCAACGCTCTCGTTTATATTTTTCATGTCCCTACTAAATTTGGCGATTTGTTGGGATTTTTCTATCGCATTGGTTGTAAAATCGCTTGTTTCAACATCGCCCAAATGCTTTTGAAGAGTTTTTAAAATATCCATAAAAAACCTTTTAAATAGAATTAATCATTCACAAGCATTTTTCGTTCCTTTTTTATGGAAACTTTAAAAAACACCCTTAAAAAGGTTTTTAGGTATAATTAGCGATCTTTTAGTTTCAAATAGTAGAGAGATTGGATGAAAAAAATATGGCTTTTGGTGTGGGGCTTGTATTCTTGGGTGTTTTTGCATGCGATAGAAACGATAGAAAAAGCCCCTATAAATGTAGAGGATAGGGACAAAGCCCCCCATTTGTTGCTTTTAGCAGGGATTCAAGGCGATGAGCCTGGGGGGTTTAATGCAACTAATTTGTTTTTAATGCACTATAGCGTTTTAAAAGGCTTGGTTGAAGTGGTTCCCGTATTGAATAAGTCTTCTATGTTAAGAAATCATAGGGGCTTGTATGGGGATATGAACCGCAAATTTGCTGCTTTAGATAAAAAAGACCCCGAATACCCCACTATCCAAGAAATCAAATCCTTGATTGCAAAACCCAGCGTGGATGCCGTCTTGCATTTGCATGATGGCGGTGGGTATTATCGCCCTATTTATATTGATGCGACGCTCAATCCTAAGCGTTGGGGGAATTGCTTTATTATTGATCAAGATGAAGTTAAGGGGGCGAAATTCCCTAATTTGCTTGCTTTTGCAAACAATACGATTGAGAGCATCAACGCCCATTTATTGCACCCCATTGAGGAGTATCATTTAAAAAACACGCGCACTGCGCAAGGCGATACAGAAATGCAAAAAGCCCTAACTTTTTATGCGATCAATCAAAAAAAGAGTGCTTTTGCCAATGAAGCCAGCAAAGAACTCCCTTTAGCATCAAGGGTGTTTTACCACTTGCAAGCCATTGAGGGCTTACTCAATCAGCTCAATATCCCTTTTAAGCGCGATTTTGAGCTTAACCCTAACAGCGTGCATGCCCTAATCAACGATAAAAATTTATGGGCAAAAATCAGCTCTCTGCCTAAAATGCCCCTTTTTAACTTGCGCTCTAAACTCAATCATTTCCCTTTACCTAATAACACTAAAATCCCACAAATCCCTATAGAGAGCAACGCTTACATTGTAGGGTTAGTCAAAAATAAACAAGAAGTGTTTTTAAAATACGGCAACAAGCTCATGACACGATTATCGCCCTTTTACATAGAGTTTGATCCTTCTTTAGAAGAAGTGAAAATGCAAATTGACAATAAGGATCAAATGGTTAAAATAGGGAGCGTGGTTGAAGTGAAAGAGAGTTTTTATATCCATGCTATGGATAATATCCGCGCGAATGTGATTGGCTTTAGCGTTTCTAATGAAAATAAGCCTAATGAAGCCGGCTATACGATTAGATTTAAAGATTTTCAAAAACGCTTTTCACTGGACAAACAAGAAAGGATCTATCGCATAGAATTTTATAAAAACAACGCGTTTAGCGGGATGATCCTAGTGAAATTTGTGTAGGAATGGGTGAATCTTGCCAAAAGATCTCATAGCGTTTTAAGGCAACGCATGATATAACATGACAACCGCCAATAAAGGATAGTGATGCCAGACATTAGAAATCTTTATTTATCATTACATGACTTAACAGAGAGGCTATGCAAAATAAGCAATAGACTCTACACCATGCATTCATCTTGTTCTTTTTCAGCAAGGGAATATCGTGTTTTAGAAATAATGCATGAGATAATCCAAAAGGGTATGGATGGCTTAATACAGCGACTAGACAATGACTTAAAGGATGATTGCTCTCGTATTCTTGTCCCTATTGAATACATACAGGGCTTATGCCTTATTGGCAACATGAAACCTGACGAGCTATGCATGTTGTTTGTTAAAATCTGTGAACTTATTCGTTCGCAATGCAGAAGCAATCTGTCTCGAAGCTCTCTTTCGTTTATTGGTGGTGCAATCAGCGGCTTGAATAGGCAGATTTATATGTATAAAAAATTGGAGTAAGAAAAGGGGGAAATACGATAATTTTTTTCTCTTATTGTTATGATAGATCACCATTGAAGGGCGTAAAAACACCCAAACAAAGTATTAAAAGACAACAACCCTTTTGAATGTTGCGGTATTTAACCCACTACTTCTATATCACACTACCTTTATTATATTACTTCTTGCCCCGCATCTAATAAAGCTTCTTTGATCAAATCCTGTGTCGCTGGAGCGTCAAACTCTACAACCACGCTCTTTTTTTCCACGCTCGCATCAATAAAGCTCACACCTTCAATTTCGCCCACAAATTTTTCAATTTTATCCACGCAATGGTTGCAAGTAATGCTTGGCACTTGAAAAGTAACTTTCATTCAATGATCCTTAATTTTAAAATTCCTTAGCCTTTGGGAGTTTAAAACCACACTCACAGAGCTTAAGCTCATCGCTAAACCCGCAATCGCCGGGCTTAACATGATATTAGCCTTATAAAGAACCCCACAAGCTAAAGGGATAAACACGCTATTATAACAAAAAGCCCAAAACAAATTTTCTTTAATATTTTTAATGGTCGCCTGGCTTAATTTAATCGCGCTATAAACCGATTTAATGTCGTTGTTAAAGCTCACAATGTCCGCTGCTTGCACGCTCACATCGCTCCCTTTAGCCATCACCACCGCCACATCGCTCATAGCAAGACTGGGAGCGTCATTCAAGCCATCGCCCACCATCATCACGATCTGCCCTTTTTCCTTAAGCTCTTTGATCTTGTTGAGCTTGTCTTGTGGTTTAGCGTTGCTGATATAACCATCAATCCCTAATTCAAGCGCGCATTTTTTGACATTCTCTCTATTGTCCCCACTTAAAAGAAAAGTGTTAATGCCTAATTTTTTGATTTGAGCGATATGCTCTTTCACGCCTTTTTTGGGCAAATCTTCTAAAACAAACGCCCCTAAAAGCTCGTCTTCTTTTTCACTGATCGCTCTACCCACAAACACTAAAATCCCGTTTTCTTGAATTTCTAGCGTGTTAATAGGGTTAAAAAATTCGCTACTGCCTACTTTAATGGTCTCTTTAGCGCCCTGATAATCTGTTTTAGCACTAATGCCAAAACCTGTTTTCACTTTAACTTCACTCATTTCTTTTAAGGGAGCGTTATGCTCTTTGGCGTATTCTACAATCCCTTTAGCAATGACATGCTCGCTGCTCTTTTCAATACTGCCCGCTAAACTCAATAGCTCTAATAATTCTATGTTAGAATGGACGCTTTTAACGACAGGCTTGCCGTTAGTGAGCGTGCCGGTTTTATCAAAAACGATCGTATTGACTAGCCTTGCTTTTTCTAAACTTTTAGCGTCTTTAAAAAATAATCCTAAAGAACTCGCTTTTTGGTTCGCTACTAAAATGCTCATAGGCGTAGCCAATCCTAAAGCGCAAGGGCAAGAAATCACTAAAACCGATACAAACACTTCTAAAGCGATTCCAAAATTCCACCAAAAATCAGGCTTAGGCGCGATGATGAGCCACACCACAAACGCTAAAATAGCGATAGCGATCACGCTTGGCACAAACACGCTTGAAACCTTATCCGCCAAGCGAGAAATCTCTGCCTTTGAGCTTTGGGCGTTATGGATCATTTCTATAATTTGAGACAAGGTGCTGTTTTTGTTATCTTGCGTGGCTTTCATTAAAAAACTTGTGTGGCTATTGAATGTCCCTGAAAAGACTTTATCGCCGACTTTTTTATAAATAGGCAACGCTTCGCCGCTTAGCATGCTCTCATCTAATTCCCCTTCGCCCTCTATGATTTCGCCATCCACCGCAATCGCGCTTCCAGGGAGGACTTTTAGAATATCCCCCACCACAATGCTATCCACTAAAACTTCAATCTGTTGGTTATTGTGCATTTTAAGGGCGGTTTTTGGGGCGTTTTTCATCAAGGCTTGCATAGCGTCTAAAGCTTTGTCTTTAGAAACATTTTCAATGCGTTTGCCCACCATCACAAACATTAAAATCACGCACACGCTTTCAAAGTAATAATGCCCATAAGACCACTGGCTTGTATAAACGAAATACAATTGCCACAAGCTTGAAATTAAGGCAGCGCTTGTGCCTATGGCGATAAGGCTACTCATGTTGGGTTGTTTGTGCCATAAGGCTTTAAACCCTTGAATGTAAAAATCCCTCCCCCAATGCATGACAATGAGCGTGCCTATAAGCTGTAAGCAAGCGTTTAAAAAATTACTATGATTATTAATTGCAAGCAAGCTTTCAGGTAAAAGGCTAGGGCTAAGCATCGCCCCCATAGAAAGATACACCACAAAAAGCGTGAAAATAACCGCCAACGCTAATTTAACATTAGGGCTAAAAAATTCTTTTTTTTCTTCCGCTAGAGTTTTTTTAGGGCTATAACCCAGTTTTTCAATGAGTTTAAAAATCTCGTCTAAATTGGTTTCGTTTTCGTTAAATTCAATGTTAGCGCTCTTATTTAAAAGGCTCACTTCTATTTTTTTCACAAAACTCTTACGCCCTAAAGAGCGTTCAATCCCGCTAGAACACGCCGTGCAAGTCATTCCCTCTATGTAAAAAGATTCTTTCATGCACTTTTATTTTTATTAAAAATAATTTTTACCATTAAAAAGAGCCACCGAATGATGCCATAAATCAAATACAACCCCATAAACACGCTTAAAGCTTCTAAAGGGCGCACAAACACTAACGATAAAAAAATCAACACTAAGATGAAAAGCTTGAGATTCCATTTGACTTTTTTAAAATTAGGGTAGCGGATATTGCTCACCATAAGCACCCCCAATAAGACAATAAAGCTTAAAAATAACTTTTCGGTATTTCCTTCTAAAAAATGGTATTTGTTATCCAATAACACACAAAGCACCACCAATACCGCCGCCGCAGGAATGGGGATACCGATGAAAGAATAGGGGTCGCTTGTGTTGGTGCTGATATTGAATCGCGCTAATCGTATCGCTCCAAAAATCACAAACAACGCGCTCACCGCCATGCCTATGCGCCCAAAGTTATACCCCACATAAAAGTAAGTAATAAGACTTGGGGCTACCCCAAAAGCGACTACATCAGCTAAAGAGTCAAATTCAATACCAAACTTGCTGGTGGTGTTGGTAAGCCTTGCGACACGCCCATCAAGCCCGTCTAAAATAAGACTCGCTACCACTAACCAGCATGCCATGACAAACTGATAACTAGAAGCGTAAAAAATACTCATCATGCCTAAAAAAATACTGCTAGCGGTGAAAAGATTGGGGAAAAGATAGAGAGGGTTAATAGGCATTAGGGATTCTTTTTAACTTGGCTTTTAGAATAGGAATAAAAACGATTTTAAAATCAATTATGGGAATAAAAATCTTACAAGCACTAAAAAACTCACAAAAAAAGAGCGTTAGGGCAAACGCTTTATAACGCTGTTGATAAGTGCGGGTTTTTAGAAAACAGAATTTAAAAAAAAGCTTTAAACAAACAGAATGTTTATCATAAGGCTTTAAACCCTTATCAAAAATCTGTTTGTAAGCCCGCACTCTTAACTCGCTTGCTCTTCTAAAGGGATCAAACGGCTTTCTAAATTGTTGGCGGCTTCGTATTCGCTGATGATTTCACGCACCCTTTCGCCTGTAATGACTTCTTTGTCAAACAATTCTTTGACCATGATTTCAATCGCTTCTCTATAGTCGCTCAAGGTTTGTTTGACATGCTCATAGCGCTCTTCTAGCAAATTTTTAATGAAAAGATCCATTTCTTCTGCGGTTTTTTCGCTAAATTCCCTACTGCTTCCATAACCGCCTCCTAAAAAGGCGTTCCGCTGTTTTTCTAACACCATAAGCCCACTGACACTACTCATGCCGTAGTAACTCACCATGCCTTTAATAATATCAGTCGCTCTTTCTAAATCGTTGCTCGCACCGGTAGAAATTTCTTCCAAAAAGACATCTTCAGCCGCTCTTCCGCCTAAAAGCACATCAATTTCAGCGATGAGTTCGTGTTTTTGCATCAAGTATTTGTTTTCTTCAGGCGTGTTAAGGGTGTAGCCTAAAGCCGCCATACCCCTTGGAATGATAGAGACTTTATTCACCCTAGCACTCCCTTTAGTCATTTCAGAAATCACGGCATGCCCGCTTTCATGGTAGGCAACGATTTTCTTTTCTTTGGGGCTGATGCGCCTACTTTTCTTTTCTAACCCTGCAATCCCCCTTTCAACCGCTTCTTTTAAATGCTGCTGCCTGACTTCTTTGTGGTTGTTTCGTCCTGCTAAAAGTGCAGCTTCATTGATGATATTCGCTAAATCCGCTCCCGCAAGCCCTGCGGTGAGTTTGGCGACTTCTTGCAAATTCACATCGTTAGCGAGTTTCACGCCTTTAATATGCACTTTTAAGATTTCTACCCTGCCATTAAAATCAGGCTTATCCACTAAAACCTGCCTGTCAAAGCGCCCTGGACGCATTAAAGCCGGGTCTAAGATTTCAGGGCGGTTCGTTGCGGCTAAGACAATCACAGGCGCGTTTTCGCTCCCAAAACCATCCATTTCGGCTAAGAGCTGGTTTAAGGTTTGCTCTCTTTCATCGTTCCCGCTCACCACGCCTCCAGCCGCTCGGCTCTTACCTATGGCATCAATTTCATCAATAAAAATGATGCTGGGGGCTTGTTTTTTAGCGGTTTCAAACAAATCCCTAACCCTGCTTGCCCCTAAGCCCACAAACATTTCAATGAAACTGCTCCCTCCCATAGAGAAAAACGGCACATGCGCTTCGCCAGCCACCGCTTTGGCTAAAAGGGTTTTACCGGTTCCTGGAGGCCCTACTAATAACACGCCTTTAGGGATTTTAGCCCCTAAATTAGCGTATCGTTCGGGGTATTTTAAGAAATCTACGATTTCTACCACCTCTTCTTTGGCTTCTTCATTGCCCGCCATGTCATTAAAACGCACATTGGGTTTTTCAGCGTTAATGAGTTTTTTCGCGCTCCCCATGCCAAAAATACCCCCACCCATATTTTTTTGCATGCGGTTTGCCATAAACATCCATAGCCCTAAAATCACTAAAATAGGCATGAGCCACCCTAGCATGTCGGTAAAAAAGTTAGACTCGCTAAAACCAGAATAATTGATTTTTTTCTCGTCTAACAAAGGCACTAAGGTCAAATCAGGCACTCGTTTAGCGATATAAATCACACGATTGTTGCCCTCTTTATGGCTGGCTTTGATCAAAGTTTGACCGATACTCACATTTTCCACTTCATTATTGCTGATGAGCTGTTTGATCTCATGGTAGCTCACATTTTTAGTGCTAGAAGCTAAGAAATTGTCCGAAAAACTGCCATCAGAATTGAAAGAGCGCAGAAAAAAAATAAGTAAAATCCCTCCAAGAACCGCAAGGATAATGGGACTTTGAAAAAAAGGTTTTTTAGGTTCGTTCGTTGGTTTCATTATAATCCTTAATTTATTGGTTGTTTTCTAAGCAATTTTAGAGCGACCCATTCGTTACGCTGTCGCTGTTCTAAAACCTCAAATCCATTATAATAGATCTGTAAAACAGAGTTTAAATGGGTTTCTAAAATCCCTGATAAAATAAGAGTGTGGTTACAAAGCCGCACAAATTCACTATACAAACTCTTAATCACATCAGCGACAAGGTTCGCCACAATAATATCAAAACGCCCTTCAATTTTTTGCGTAGAGCCACAAATGACTTTATCTTGCGCTAATAGGGGTATTTGATTCAAGCTAAAATTTTTTAGGGTTTCTTCAACGGCTAAACTATCCGTATCGCAAGCTACTAAAGCACTAACGCCTTGTTTTTTTAAAGCGATGCTTAAAATCCCGCTCCCACAGCCCACATCTAAAGCGTTTTTGCGTTTTAAATCAAGGTCAGAGAGCAATTCCAAACACATGGAAGTGCTTTCATGATGGCCTGATCCAAAGGCCAAAGCCGGATCAATCATTATGCAATCATTTGCAACAACATGGCTTGGCTTTTGATGCCAGCTAGGGTGTATGTAAAATTTGGCGCATTGCACCGGTAAAATAGCTTGTTTGTAGGCTTCTAGCCAATCTTTTGAAGCCAGATTGCGTGAAAGATAGAAAAAATCAAACTCGCTTTGCAGGTTTTGTTGCAAGCTCAAACAAAACGCTTCTAATGCTGGAATGATCGAGTCGTTCAAATCCTTTTGAGAGCGTAAAATAACGAAATTTTTGAGATGCGGGGGTTTTTCTTTTAAATGTTCTTTTAAAAGATCATGAGTGGCGAAATGATGCCAACTGGATTGGCTTATAAATTCAATGGTTTCTTTATCGTCAAACGCTTTTAAATTCTCTAAGCTAGATTCTTCTAAGGCTAGGTGCGTGGTGTCTAAAAGAAAGCTCTCAAAAAGCTCTCGCTCCTTAGGGAAGATAAAGAAAAACTCATAATACATTGGCTTTAACACTCAATCGTTTGTCCCTAAAACAACCTCTAATTTTTCTTTCAAAACTTGGGGGGTAAAAGGTTTCACAATGTAGTTATTCACGCCCGCTTTCAAAGCCGTAATGACTTCGGCCTTACCGCCCTCTGTGGTGATCATGATAATAGGGATTTCTTTAAAACGGCTATCAGAGCGCACCTTTTTAACGAGATCTAAGCCGTTCATTTCAGGCATGTTCCAATCTGTGATAAGCACCTTAGTGTCCGCATTAGCGTCTAGTTTCTCCCAAGCTTCCACCCCATGCTCAGCTTCTAAAACATCTTCATAGCCTAAGCGTGAAAGTGTATTTTTAATAATTCTTCTCATAGTTGAGCTATCATCTACTACTAGTAGTTTCAAAGCGCTTCTCCTTTTAAGATTGCATTTAAATTAGGCTCTTTTTAAACAGCCAAAGCGTCTCTAACGCCTTATAATAATAAATCATTCCAAATAATAGCATGTTTTGATTAAAATTACCTTGACCAACAATAATCATTGGCTAAATGGAGCGTTTAATGAGCGTTCTCATTTGTAAAAAAATTCAGTTTGTTTGCTATCATAATAGTTTAAAAGTAATAAAATAACTTTTGAGCGCGATAAAGGGTCATTGGATGGTTTGAAAAAAGAAAGACAAGGATTTCACAAGTAAGTGTATTATTTAAGAATTTTAATATTGGGTATAAGTTTTTTAAATATTTTAAATGCTGAAAATTTGAGTTACATGTCTTCTTCTTATCAAATAGGCACGGTGTTTATGCGCCCTTTAAACACTAACAAGCTTTTACAAGGGGCTTCAATCCTTCAAGGCTATGAAGTGAATCCTAAAAACGACTGGGCTTATTCTAGGTATTATTTCTTTATAGATTATGGTAACGTGCTTTTCAATAATGATTCCACTTTACAAGCGAACATGTTCACTTATGGGGTGGGAGGGGATTTCATGGTCGCCTACGCTAAAAACCCTATCAACCGCTGGGCTTTTTTCTTTGGCTTGCAACTGGCCGCTAATACATGGATACTCAACAATAAAGTCAAAGATTTGGTGGTGAATACTTGGGATTCATTGAAAGATTTCAATTTTCATAACACTTATTTCAGGGCTATCGGGAAATTTGGGGTGCAGTTTCGCACGATCGTTTTGTATCATAAGGTGGATGTGGAAATTGGCATGAAAATCTTTTTAACGCCTGAAAGGCGCAGCTTGTTTGAAAGGAGCTTTTTGTTTTTTGTTTCGCACTCGTGGCATTTTTAAGTGGCATTTTTAAAATGGCGGAGAGAGAGGGATTCGAACCCTCGAAGGCTTGCACCTTACACGCGTTCCAGGCGTGCTCCTTCAACCACTCGGACATCTCCCCTTAAAAGGGGCTTATTATAACTAAGATTTGTTTAAAAAGGGCTTATTTTAAAAGGAGTGAATCTTTAGAAATCACGCCATCTATTTGATTTTTAGCGCAAATTTCCCACGACTCTGTATCGTTTAAATCCATAGAAAACAAAATTTTGGTATCTAATAAGTAATTTGTGGCGTGTTGTTGGGCGAGTATCGCTTGTTTAATATCCTTAAAAATACAATAGAGCGGTTTGAAAGCGTTGAATAAAAAAAAGGCGTCCGTTTCTATCTTGTGCGATAAAAAGATCACGCTAAAATGGACGCTATTTTCACAGCAATACTTAGCTAATTCCAAATTTTTTGGGTGCGCTTCAAAACACACTATATCGTTATTGGCGCTGGAATGAATAGCATCGGTGTCTTTAATGAAAACAAAACGAGCGCTAGGGATTAAAGGGTGTCCTAAAATAAGCATTTTTACCTCTTATCCCTCAAACAAGTTTCACTGCAATAGGCTACCGCTCCGCTGTAAATAGCGTCTTTGCTAGAGACATAGGTTTGGCATTTAGAGCATACAATCATGTGATCTTCTAATTCTTTGGGGGTTTGTTGCGTGTAAGAGTGGTTGTCTTTGGGGTCATCTTTGTGGGGTTTTTGCCTCAAAAACAAACGCCATAAAACCCACACAATAATGAGTAGGGGGATTAAAATTCTTAACATAAACTTTCCTTTGATTTGTAAAAATAAACACGCTTTTGATGCATAAAGCATTCAGTGTCTTTATAAGCGATTTCATCTTTTAACTGCTCGCCTTTATAAAATAAAAAATACCCCTTATCTTTTAGGAAGCGTTGGCTTTTTTCTATCAAAAAAGAAGAGCTAGCGACCGCTCTAGAAGTGATTAAATCCACTTGTAAAAGATTTTGATAATCTTCTAAACGCTTTTTAATGATTTCAATGTTTTTTAAAGGCAAAACACTTTTAAGGTAGTTTAAAAAAGCCGCTCTTTTTATTCTTGGCTCTAAAAGAATGAATTGTGTTTCCGGTTTTTCAAGGGCTAAAGGGATAGCAGGAAGTCCCGCCCCGCTCCCAATATCCAAGCAGCTTTTAAAATCTTTGACAAATTCTAAGGGTTTTAGAGCGTCTGTGATCTGGGGTTCTAACTCGCTTAAACGTTTCGCGCCGCTCAAGTTGTGCGTTTGATTCCATTCTAAAAGGATGCACGCATAATCTTGTAATAAGGGGTTCATAAAATCAGCATCCCATCGCCATAAGAATAAAAACGATACTTCTTTTCTATGGCTATTTTGTAGATTTCTTTGGTTTTTTCTAAACCTATCATCGCGCTCACAAGCATTAAAAGGCTTGATTTGGGCAAATGGAAATTAGTGAGCAAATAATTAACATGCAAAATAGGATTAGCAAGATGCAAGAATATATCGCATTCAAACGATTCTTGATTAGGGTTTTTTAAGCGTTTGAAATATTCCACGCTCCTTAAAGCGGTCGTGCCGATGCATAAAATCTCTTGGGATTCTTGCAAAATTTCTTGGCTCTTTTTAGGAATATGCAAAACTTCTGTATGGATTTGATGCTCTCTAATATCCTTAGTTTCTACGCCAAGAAAAGTCCCAGCCCCCACATGCAAGGTCAAAAAAGCGTGCTTGAAATCTTTCAATAATTTTTCTAAGGTATTTTGAGAAAAATGCAATGACGCCGTAGGGGCAGCCACCGCGCCGGTGTGTTTAGCGAACACGCTCTGGTATTCATGTGCATCCAAACCTTCATCCGCTCTTTTAATATAAGGGGGTAAGGGCATATGCCCGTATTGCTCTAAAAGCTTTAAGATATTTTCTTGATTTAAGGGGGTTTGATTGTCATAAAAAGCGATCAAACGCTGGCCGTTATGGAGTAATTCCAAGACTTCAGCGTAATAATTTTCATCAAAAAAGATTTTATCCCCCACTTTGATCTTACCCTTGATTTGAGTCAGGGCGGTATTGTCTTTAAAAAAGCGGTGGAAAAACACTTCGGTCGTTTTTGATGGCAAAAAGGCATGCTTAGATCCAAAAAGCCTGGCCTTCATCACTTTAGTGTCGTTCAACACCACAAGGGCGTTTTTAGGGAAAAAATTTAAAACATGTTCAAAAGTGGTGTGCGTGATTTTTTGCGAACGCCTTTCATAGACGAGTAATTTAGCCTTTTCTTTGGGCAAAACGGGGTAGCTTGCGATCAATTCCTTAGGCAAATAATAATCATAGCTTTCTAAATCAAATTCTTTCAACTACGACTCGCTCTTTGTATTCTCTTTGGTGTTATTTTCGTTATTATTTTCGTTGTCTTTGGGAGCCGGATTGACCATTTTGGCGATTAAAATAGAAAGCCCATAAAGCCCCACTAAGGGTAACGCCATAAAGATTTGACTCACCACATCAGGGGGAGTGATAATCGCTGCTACAATAAAAATCACTACAATAGCGTATTTGAAATACGCTTTCAAACTCGCATCAGTAATCAAGCCCACTTTAGCCAAAAAATACGCCAAAACAGGCAATTCAAACGCCACGCCAAAGCCTAAAATCAAGCGCGTGAAAAAGCTCACGTAACTGGACGCAGAAATATTGGCCGCAAACACATCGCTCCCAAAAGTGGCCAAGTATTCAATGATGAAAGGAAACACCACATAGTAAGAAAACGCCGCCCCCATTAAAAACATGCCGCTCCCAAAAAACACAAAAGGCAAAATCACTTTTTTTTCATTCTTATAAAGCCCTGGAGCGATAAAAAGCCATAATTGCCAAAAGATAATAGGCATGGAAATGACGATAGCGGCTGAAAAACTGATTTTAACCGCCACCATGACCCCTTCAATAGGGGAGAGCTGAATGAGCGTGCCTTTATAAGAATTTTTAACAAATTCAAAAATATTTTTCCAAAAATGAAAACACCCCAAAAACGCCACTAAAAGCGTTCCTACAGAAACCATCAAACGCTTTCTTAATTCCTGTAAATGCGGTTTTAAATCTTCAAACATGCTCTTTTTCTTTGTCGTGTTCTTTGGTGTTGTTATCGGTTGTTAATTGGACTTCTTTAGGAGGTTCATCGCTTGAAACTTCTTCATTCAAGGCTTCTTCATTGGAAACTTCTTTATTGGAATGGTTAGGGGGTGCGTTGTTTTCTAGGCTTTGTTTGTAATCTTGCATCAAATCCTGAATGCTTTTAATCTCATTTTCTGCGGTTACTTTAGCGTCTTCTAATTCTTCAATCTTAACGCCTTTAAGACTCTCCACTTTATTTTCAAAGAGCTTTTGATACTCTAGGGTTTCTTTTTTGATTTCTTCAACATTGATTTCTTTATCTAAAGTGTCCTTAGCGTCATTGAGAGTTTTTTTAACCGCGCGAAAAAACTTCACCACATCCACGACAGCCTGGGGGAATTTTTCTGGCCCTAAAAAAATAATCGCTACAATTAACACCACAAGGATTTCAAAAAAGCCCATGCCAAACATAATAATCTACTTTTACACCCTTTAAAATTTTATCGTTATTGTAGTGTAATTTTCTTTCTAAACAAGATTAAAATAAAGTTTGGGGGTTTAAAGTGGGGATTTTTAAAAGCGCATGGGTTTTAGGCGTGGCGATTCTGCCTTTAGCGGTGCGCTCTAAATAACCATTAGCGAGTAAAAAAGGCTCAATCACATCTTCAATCGTGCCTTCATCTTCTCTCATAGACGCTGCAATCGTATTCAAACCCACCGGCTTTCCTTGAGCGTTAGCCAACAAAGATAAATACGCCAAATCCGCTTCATCAAAGCCTAATTCATTCACGCCTAATTCATTCAAAGCATGCAAAGTAATGTTTAAATCCATCAAGCTTGAATTTTTGACTAGCGCAAAATCGCGCACCCTTTTTAAAAGCCTTAAAGCGATCCTTGGCGTGCCTCTACTCCTTTTAGCGATTTCATCAGCGCTTTCTTCTTTGATGTCTTGGTTGAGTTTAGCGGCGGCTTTTTTAATGATAAGGGCCAGTTCGCTAGGGCTATAAAATTGCATTCTAAAACTCATGCCAAATCTGTCTCTTAAGGGGTTAGAGAGCATTCCAGCTCTAGTGGTAGCGCCAATAAGGGTGAAAGGGGGTAAATCAATTTTAATGGTTTGAGCGGCCGGACCTGAGCCTATGATAATATCCAGCCTGAAATCTTCCATAGCCGGGTATAAAACCTCTTCAATCGCTGGGCTGAGCCGGTGGATTTCATCAATAAAAAGAATGTCTTTAGCTTGCAAATTAGTCAAAATGGCGGCTAAATCACCGCTTTTTTCTATCATGGGAGCGGCGGTGATTTTGATATTGGTTTCCATTTCTTTAGCGATGATATGGCTGATTGAAGTTTTACCCAAACCGGGCGGGCCAAAAAAGAGCATGTGATCCAAACTTTCTTGGCGTTTTTTAGCCGCGCAAATAGAAATTTGCAAGTTGCTTTTAATCTTTTCTTGACCGATAAAATCTTCCCAAAGACTAGGGCGCAAACTCACTTCTTGAGAAGTTTCAAAATCCAAAGTTTCTAAATTGACTATCCGTTCTTTCATTTAATGATAACTTTCTAACTCGTTAGGGAAGTTTCCCTTTTTCACATCATCAGCGTATTGCTTGATAGCGTTTTGAACCAATTCTTTCCCTTTGAGGTATTCTCGCACGAATTTAGGCTTAAAACTATCAAAAAAGCCTAACATGTCGCTCCACACTAAAATCTGCCCGTCGCAATCCTTGCCGCTCCCTATGCCGATTGTGGGGATTTTGATTTTTTGCGTGATTGTTTGAGCAATAGGGGTGGTTATGCCCTCTAAAACCAACAAACCCGCCCCGGCTTCTTCTAAACTCAAGGCGTCTTCTAAAAGCTTTTTTTGTTGTTCTTCATTTTTGCCCTTAATCTTATAACCCCCATCAAGACGCACAAATTGGGGCATCAAGCCGATGTGTCCTACCACGATAACGCCCTCATCAGTGAGCGTTTTAACCAGTTTCGCTTTTTCTTTCCCCCCCTCTAGTTTGATCGCGCTCGCTTGGGTTTCTTTATAAACCCTAATGGCGTTTTTTAGGGCTGTTTTTTCATCTTTATAGCTTCCAAAGGGCATGTCTGTGATGATAAAAGGAGTCTTAGCGCCCGCACACACGGCTTTGGTGTGATAGAGCATCATTCCCACACTCGCGCTTAAAGTGTCGTTTTGATTGAAAAAACTCATATTCAAACTATCGCCCACTAAAATCACATCCACTAGCGGATCAAATATTTGAGCGAATAGCGCATCATAAGCGGTAATAGCGATGATCTTTTCTTGATTTTTTTTAGCTTGGAGGTGGTTGAGAGTGGTTTTTTTAATTGGGGCGGTTTGCATGCTCATTAAAAATCCTAAGTGTTAAATATAGTGGCATTGTAGCATGACTTTATTGGGGTGGGTAAAAATTTTACTCCATTTTAACCGGTCATTTTAATTATTTTAGTATAATTGAAAGAAACTTTTAACAAACAATTCAAGGGATTTGGCGATTTTGGGTCTTAAAAAACATGTTATTTTATGGTCTTTAATGGGGTTTTATGCGGGATTGAGCGCGCTTGATTATGACACCCTAGACCCAAAATACTACAAATACATCAAGTATTATAAAGCTTATGAAGATAAAGAAGTTGAAGAATTGATCAGAGACTTGAAAAGGGCGAACGCTAAAAGCGGGCTTATTTTAGGGATCAATACCGGGTTTTTTTACAATCATGAAATCATGGTTAGAACCAATAGTTCCAGCATCACGGGCAATATTTTAAATTATTTGTTCGCTTATGGCTTGCGTTTTGGCTATCAAACTTTCAGGCCGTCGTTTTTTGCGCGCTTGGTCAAGCCCAATATCATTGGCAGGCGCATCTATATCCAATATTATGGAGGAGCTCCTAAAAAAGCGGGTTTTGGGAGCGTGGGGTTTCAATCGGTCATGCTGAATGGGGATTTTTTATTGGATTTTCCTTTGCCTTTTGTGGGGAAATACCTTTATATGGGGGGTTATATGGGTTTAGGTTTAGGGGTTGTGGCGCATGGGGTGAATTACACGGCGGAATGGGGGATGTCTTTTAACGCAGGATTGGCTCTAACGGTATTAGAAAAAAACCGCATTGAATTTGAATTTAAAATTTTAAATAATTTCCCTTTTTTACAATCCAATTCTTCAAAAGAGACTTGGTGGGGAGCTATAGCAAGCATTGGGTATCAATATGTGTTCTAAAAAAATAAGAAATTTCATTTTATGCTTTGGTTTTATGTTAGGCTTGCACGCTGAAGAAAATACGGCTCAAGAGAATACGACTGAAGAAAATATGATTAAAGAAAATACCCCTAAAGACGCTCCCATTCTTTTGGAAGAAAAACGCGCCCAAACGCTAGAGTTTGAAGAAAACAAGGAAGTTAAAAAGAATATTGATGAAAAAAGCCTGCTTGAAGAAATCCATAAGAAAAAACGCCAACTTTACATGCTCAAAGGGGAATTGCATGAAAAGAATGAATCTCTCTTATTCCAGCAAATGGCTAAAAATAAGAGCGGTTTTTTTATAGGCGTAATCCTTGGCGATATAGGGGTTAGCGCTCATTCTTATGAGAAGTTTGAACCTTTAAGCAATATTCAAGCTTCTCCTTTGTTGTATGGCTTAAGGAGCGGGTATCAAAAGTATTTTGCTAACGGGATTAGCGCCTTACGCTTTTATGGGGAGTATGTAGGGGGGGCGATGAAAGGGTTTAAAAGCGATTCTTTAGCCTCTTATCAAACCGCAAGCTTGAATATTGATTTGTTGATGGATAAGCCTATTGACAAAGAAAAAAGGTTTGCGTTAGGGATATTTGGAGGCGTTGGAGTGGGGTGGAATGGGATGTATCAAAATTTAAAAGAGGTTAAAGGGTATTCACAGCCTAACGCTTTTGGATTAGTGCTAAATTTAGGGGTGAGCATGACGCTTAACCTCAAACACCGCTTTGAATTAGCCTTAAAAATGCCTCCCTTAAAAGAAACTTCGCAAACCTTTTTATATTATTTTAAAAGCACTAATATTTATTATATTAGTTACAACTATTTATTGTAAAGGCTAAAATGTTGAAATTTAAATATGGTTTGATTTATATCGTGCTCATTATAGGACTTCAAGCGACAGATTATGACAATTTAGAAGAAGAAAACCAACAATTAGACGAAAAAATAAACCATTTAAAGCAACAGCTCACCGAAAAAGGGGTTTCGCCCAAAGAGATGGATAAGGATAAGTTTGAAGAAGAATATTTAGAGCGAACTTACCCAAAGATTTCTTCAAAGAAAAGAAAAAAATTACTCAAATCTTTTTCCATAGCCGATGATAAGAGCGGGGTTTTTTTAGGGGGTGGGTATGCTTATGGGGGATTTAATCTTTCTTATCAAGGGGAGATGTTAGACAGATACGGCGCGAATGCCCCTAGCGCGTTTAAAAACAATATCAAGATTGATGCTCCTGTTTCTATGATTAGCGTTAAATTCGGGTATCAAAAATACTTTGTGCCTTATTTTGGGACACGATTTTATGGGGATTTATTGCTTGGGGGAGGGGTGTTAAAAGAGGATGCAAGCAAGCAATCTGTAGGCTCGTTTATTTATGTTTTAGGGGCTGTCAATACCGATTTGTTGTTTGATATGCCTTTAGATTTTAAAACTAAAAAGCATTTTTTAGGCGTTTATGCGGGTTTTGGGATAGGGCTTATGCTCTATCAAGACAGGCCTAATCAAAACGGGAGGAATTTGGTAATGGGGGGCTATTCAAGCCCTAATTTTTTATGGAAATCTTTGATTGAAGTGGATTATACTTTTAATGTGGGCGTGAGTTTAACCCTTTATAGGAAACACCGCTTAGAGATTGGCACCAAATTACCGATTAGCTATTTGAGAATGGGAGTGGAAGAGGGAGCGGTTTATCAAAATAAAGAAGATGATGAACGATTGTTGATTTCGGCTAACAACCAGTTCAAGCGATCCAGTTTTTTATTAGTGAATTATGCGTTCATTTTTTAAGGCTTGATTTTGGAGTTAAGGTTTAAAATTTTAGCGTTAGTCGTTTTGATTTTAGGGGGTTATTTGATTTTTAACGCTTTAATCACAAAACCCAGAGCTTTAAGTTTTAGTTTAAGCAACAAAGAGGATGCGCTCAATAACAATGATGAAGCGCTTTTTTGGGATTTGAAAAAACCCATTAAGATTAAAATAGCAGCCCCAAAGGGCATCAAACGCTATGATTTAAAAGTAACCACGCAAGATAATTTGATTCTATATGAAAAAGAAAATCTGGTATTGGATAAACCCAAGTCTTTAGAAGTGCCTTTAATTAGGCCTGAAATCATGGGGTTAGAAGACAAGTGCCTTTTGTATGAAATTCAAGCTAATGATTGGAGCTATGCTAATTTTTTCAATGGCAATAAGGCGTCTTTCAAACAAGAAGTGTGTGTTGATACGATAAAACCTTCCATTAAAGTTTTATCCCGCTCCCCAAGTATCGCTTATGGAGGGAGCGCGGTAGTTGTCTTTGAAGCTTTGGATAAGAATTTGTCTCAAGCGTTTGTGCGCGTCAAAAAAAAGGATTTTGAAGCTTTCAGGCTTGTAGAATTCAAACAGCGTAATGTTTTTATCGCTCTAGTGCCTTGGTCTTATAAAAATAAGGATTTTAAGGCGTTCATTGTCGCTAAAGATAAAGCCTATAACTCTAATACCACCCCTTTATTACTCAAGCGAAAAACCCGTCATGTGAGGGAAAAAGATATAGACTTAAGCGCCTTAAAAGATAAGATTGCACAGCAAGAAAAATTTCAAAATCACACTGAGCAAACTTTATTAGAAAGATTTTCCAACGCGCGCTTAAAAGATTTAGAAAAAATCCAAAAGATCGCTTTAGATCAAGGGGATTTTTATAAGGATTTTTCCTATTTTCAAGCGCTAAAACCCTTGAATGGGCCTTTTAAAATGGTAAGCAATTTTTTAGAAAATCGGCGTATCTTAAAGGACAATCAGGTGTTGTTTAAATTCTTGCATTTAGGGGTGGATTTGATACCTAGTAAGGATTTATCTTTAGCGTTTGATTTGTCTGTGAATAGGGTTTTTAAGGGGGAGTTAGATTTTTATGGTGATAGTTTAATCCATTGCTATGGGTTAGGTTTGTGCGTTTTTTTAGCTCATTTAAAAGATGATAGAAGCGTGGGGAGTAGTGGTTTGAAATTAGGGAGTGGGTTGCATTTAGGGATGCTTTTGCAAGGGGTTTTTGTCCGGCCCAATGAATGGCTTAATGAGCAATGGATAAAAACCAATATCATCACCCCCATAGAGCAAGCCAAACGGCTTTTAATGAAAGGATAGTCATGTTAAAAACCAATCAAAAAAATGTGCATGCGTTTGAAATTGAAAAGCAAGAGCCTGAAGCGGTCATGGAATTTTTAGAAAAAAACCACGCCCTTTTGCAGTATTTTCTTATTATTTTTAAATATGATATTGAACCAGAAGTCAAAGCCATTTTGCACAAACACCAGCTTTTGTTTTTAGAAACGAATCGCGTTTTAAACGGACGCCATATCAAAACCATGCCTTTAAAAGAAGAAACCAATCATTCAAAACCCAATCATTCTAAAACAGAACCTAAAACAACGATTTATGAGCGCCATATCAGGAGTGGGGAAGAGATTTATAGCGCTAACCACCTTATTTTTTTGGGTAATATCCACAATGGAGCGAAGATTATTTCAGAGGGTTGTGTGTCGGTTTATGGGGTTTGCGAAGGGGCGATTGTGTGCTTTGGAGAGTGCTTGATTTTGAAAGAAGTCAAGAGCGCTCAAATCGTTTTTCAAAATAAAATTTTATCTTTAAAAGAGATTGAACGGCTTTTGGTAAATAAAAATATTAAAATAATCACTAAAAATGACGATATACTAGACATAAAGGAAGTATTATGAAACAAACAACCATTAACCACTCTGTGGAATTAGTAGGGATAGGCTTGCATAAGGGCGTTCCTGTGAAGCTTGTTTTAGAGCCTTTAGGAGAAAATCAAGGCATTGTTTTTTGCCGCTCTGATTTGGGCGTGAAGCTCCCCTTAAAACCTGAAAACATCGTGGATACCAAAATGGCAACCGTGTTGGGTAAGGATAACGCTAGAATTTCTACGATTGAGCATTTGCTTTCAGCTATCCATGCGTATGGTATTGACAATCTTAAAATCTCTGTGGATAACGAAGAGATCCCTATCATGGATGGGAGTGCTTTGACTTATTGCATGCTTTTAGATGAAGCAGGGATTAAAGAATTAGACGCTCCTAAAAAGGTGATGGAAATCAAGCAAGTCGTTGAGGTTAGAGAGGGCGATAAATTCGTTAAAATTGAGCCAGACAGCCAACTTTCTTTGAATTTCACGATTGATTTTAACCATCCGGTTATTGCCAAACAAGCCCATCATTTTGTCTTTAGTAAAACCGCTTACAAAGAGCAAGTCGCTAAAGCCCGTACCTTTGGGTTTTTGCAAGAAGTGAATTACTTGCGATCCATTGGCTTGGCGAAAGGGGGGAGCTTGAATAATTGTATCGTGTTAGATGAAAACAGCATCTTGAATAAAGAGGGCTTGAGGTGCGAAAAGGAGTTTGTGTGCCACAAGATTTTAGACGCTATGGGGGATCTAATGGTCTTAGGCATGCCTGTGATGGGCAAATACACTTCTTTTTCAGGGAGCCATAAGCTCAATTCCATGTTAGTTAAAGCCATTTTAGCGGACGCTAAAAATTACGAAGTTTTGATCGCTATAGATCCGGCTAAAGAATTTGTGTTGCAAAAGGCTTTCGCTTAATCCTGAATTAGGGTTTATTTTTTGGAATTGGATTTAGTGCTTATCTCTTTAGGCGAGGGGGTTTTGCTTGGGGTGTATCAAAACAATTTTTTGTGCACTTCTTACACTTCCAAATCAAAAACAAGTGAAGCTTTAGTGGAAGTTTTTTCACAATTATTCAAAGATTTTAAAAACTCTACTTTACCGGCGATTAAAGGGGTTTATTACGCTAAAGGGCCAGGGAGTTTCACTAGCTTAAAACTCACGCATGTTTTCTTACACACTTTGGCTTTAATCCATGACTTTGAACTCTATTCAACTACAGGCTTTGATTTTAACGACAACACGCCCATTTTGGCGTATGCCAATAAATACTTTGTTTCAAAAGAAAGGGAAAGCTTAACCGATTTTAAGGATTTGAAAATTGCACCAAAAGATTTCATGTTGCCCTCTTTTTTAGAGAAAGACAAATTCACCCAATTGAACACGCCGTTTTACATTTTGCCTCCTATTTAGTGTATAATGCTAGTTTTAAAAATGAAAGGGTATCAACAATAGGGGTTTAAAATTTGGTAGTGAGTGTTCCTGCAACAAGTGCGAATTTAGGCCCCGGTTTTGATTGCTTGGGTTTGAGCTTGAATTTACGCAATCGTTTTTTTATTGAGCCTAGCAGTTTCCATGCGGTGAAATTGGTTGGGGAGGGTGAGGGGATCCCTAAATTCTTAACCAACAATATCTTCACTAAAGTGTTTTATGAGATTTTAAAAAAGCATGGGAATGACGGCTCATTTAAATTTTTATTGCATAATAGAGTCCCTATTACAAGGGGCATGGGGTCTAGCTCGGCGATGATTGTGGGGGCGGTCGCTTCAGCGTTTGCGTTTTTAGGGTTTGATTTTGATAGAGAAAACATTGTCAATACCGCTTTAATTTATGAAAACCACCCGGATAATATCACCCCAGCGGTCTTTGGGGGGTATAATGCAGCGTTTGTGGAAAAAAAGAAAGTGATAAGTTTAAAGACCAAAATCCCCTCTTTTTTAAAAGCGGTGATGGTGATCCCTAATAGGGCCATTTCCACCAAGCAATCGCGCCATCTCTTGCCCAAGCGTTACAGCGTGCAAGAAAGCGTGTTTAACCTTTCGCATGCGAGCTTGATGACGATGGCGATTGTGCAGGGGAAGTGGGATTTATTGCGTTGTTGTTCTAAAGACAGGATGCATCAATACAAGCGCATGCAAACTTATCCCGTGTTGTTTGCGATCCAAAAGCTCGCTTTAGAAAATAACGCCCTAATGAGCACGCTTTCAGGGAGCGGTTCGTCGTTTTTTAACATGTGTTATGAAGAAGACGCTCCCAAATTAAAGCAGGTTTTGAGCAAGAAATTCCCTAAATTTAGGGTAGCGGTTTTAGATTTTGACAATGATGGAGTCCTTATTGAGAAAGACTGAAATTAAAATCCGCATGTGCGTGGGGTGCAGAATGCGCCAACCTCAAAAGGATTTGTTGCGTTTGAAAAGTTTTGAAAATCAAATTGTGGAGTTTGATGGCAAAGGCCGTAGTTTCTATGTGTGTGAAAATTGTTTGAAAAATGGAGAAAAAAAGTTGTTGAAAGCGGTTTCAAAAATAAAGAATGCCCCAAAAGATACCAAAAATATCATTACTTGGATTAAGGAGAGAAGCATAGCATGAGTGGTATGGTTGATTTAAAAGAATTTTTAGCCGAGCTTGGTAAGACCCAAAAAGAGCTTAAAAATGTGATCGAGCAAGCCAAAGATATTGGTTTAGAGCTTAAGACAAATTCTAAAATAACCCCAGAGCAAGCCGGCAAGCTATACAAATACATTGTGGATGGCATTAAAGAACAAATACAAGCTAATCAACCCGCTAAAAATCTTGAACAAGACAATAAAGATGATTTGAATATGGCCCAAACGCCCAAACCCCTTAACAAAAAGGTTTCCAAAACGCCCAAAAAAGAAGAAAAAAGCCAGCCAAAGCCCAAGAAAACTAAAGAAAAGAAAAAAGAGGCTCCTGCACCCATTATCAAAAAGAAAGAAATAGAGATTGTCAATACTTTTGAAAACCAAACGCCCCTTACAGAAAACACCCCTAAAATGGTTAGCCATTCTCAAATAGAAAAAGCCAAGCAAAAGCTTCAAGAAATCCAAAAAAGCCGAGAAGCCCTAAACAAGCTCACCCAAAGCAACGCTAACAGCACCAATAACGCTAATAACGCTAAAAAAGAAATCAGCGAAGTTAAAAAGCAAGAGCAAGAGATCAAACGCCATGAAAACATTAAAAGACGCACCGGTTTTAGGGTGATTAAACGCAACGATGAAACAGAAAATGAAAGTGAAAACGGCGTAACAGAAAGCAAAAAACCCACTCAAAGCGCGGCGGCTATTTTTGAAGACATTAAAAAAGAATGGCAAGAAAAAGACAAACAAGAGGCTAAAAAAGCCAAAAAACCCAGTAAGCCCAAACCCACCCCCACAGCCAAAAACAACAAATCCCATAAAATTGATTTTAGCGATGCGAGGGATTTTAAGGGCAATGATATTTATGATGATGAAACCGATGAAATCTTATTGTTTGATTTGCATGAACAAGATAATTTCAATAAGGAAGAAGAAGAAAAAGAAATCCGCCAAAATATCAACGACAGGGTGCACATCCAAAGAAAAAACCCTTGGATGAATGAAAGCGGGATCAAACGACAATCCAAGAAAAAGCGTGCATTCCGTAACGATAACAGCCAAAAAGTGATCCAAAGCGCGATTGCAATCCCTGAAGAAGTGCGCGTCTATGAATTCGCGCAAAAAGCGAATTTGAATCTGGCTGATGTGATTAAAACCCTTTTTAATCTAGGGCTTATGGTAACTAAAAACGACTTTTTGGATAAGGATAGCATAGAGATTTTAGCCGAAGAGTTTCATTTAGAAATTTCTGTTCAAAACACCTTAGAAGAATTTGAAGTAGAAGAAGTGTTAGAGGGCGTGAAAAAAGAGCGCCCGCCTGTGGTAACTATCATGGGGCATGTTGATCATGGTAAAACTTCGCTACTAGATAAAATCCGTGATAAAAGAGTCGCTCACACTGAAGCTGGGGGGATCACTCAGCACATTGGCGCTTACATGGTGGAAAAGAATGGCAAATGGGTGTCTTTCATTGACACTCCAGGTCATGAAGCCTTTAGCCAGATGCGTAATCGTGGGGCTCAAGTAACAGATATTGTAGTGATTGTGATAGCGGCTGATGATGGCGTGAAGCAACAAACGATTGAAGCGTTAGAGCATGCAAAAGCGGCTAATGTGCCTGTGATTTTTGCGATGAATAAAATGGATAAGACTAATGTCAATCCGGACAAACTCAAAGCCGAATGCGCTGAGCTTGGTTATAACCCTGTGGATTGGGGCGGAGAATATGAATTTATCCCCGTTTCGGCTAAAACGGGCGATGGTATTGACAATTTATTAGAAACCATTCTTATCCAAGCGGATATTATGGAATTAAAAGCCATAGAAGAGGGCAGCGCTAGAGCGGTTGTTTTAGAAGGGAGCGTGGAAAAAGGGCGTGGGGCAGTGGCCACTGTGATTGTCCAAAGCGGGACTTTGAGCGTGGGGGATAGTTTTTTTGCCGAAACGGCGTTTGGTAAAGTAAGAACGATGACTGACGATCAAGGCAAGAGCATTCAAAATTTAAAACCCTCTATGGTGGCTCTCATCACAGGCTTGAGCGAAGTGCCGCCTGCGGGATCTGTTTTAATAGGGGTAGAAAACGATTCTATCGCGCGCTTGCAAGCTCAAAAGAGGGCGACTTATTTACGCCAAAAAGCGTTGAGCAAAAGCACTAAAGTGTCTTTTGATGAGCTTTCAGAAATGGTCGCTAATAAGGAATTAAAAAATATTCCTGTAGTCATTAAAGCGGATACGCAAGGAAGCTTAGAAGCCATTAAAAACAGCTTGTTGGAGCTTAATAACGAAGAAGTAGCGATCCAAGTGATCCATTCAGGGGTGGGGGGCATTACTGAGAATGATTTAAGCCTGGTTTCTAGCAGTGAGCATGCCGTGATTTTAGGTTTTAACATCCGCCCTACCGGTAATGTGAAAAATAAGGCTAAAGAATACAACGTGAGCATTAAAACTTACACGGTGATTTATGCTTTGATTGAAGAAATGCGATCGCTACTATTAGGCTTGATGAGTCCTATCATTGAAGAAGAGCATACCGGACAAGCGGAAGTGAGAGAAACCTTTAATATCCCTAAAGTAGGCACGATAGCCGGGTGTGTGGTGAGCGATGGGGTGATCGCTCGTGGCATTAAGGCGCGTTTGATTAGGGATGGCGTGGTGATTCACACCGGCGAAATCCTTTCTTTGAAACGCTTTAAAGACGATGTGAAAGAAGTTTCTAAGGGCTATGAGTGTGGGATCATGCTAGAAAATTATAATGAGATTAAAGTGGGCGATGTGTTTGAAACCTATAAAGAAATCCATAAAAAAAGAACCCTCTAATGAACGCTCATAAAGAACGCTTAGAATCCAATCTTTTAGAATTATTGCAAGAGGCTTTAGCGAGCTTGAACGATGGCGAGTTGAATTCTTTAAGCGTTACTAAAGTGGAATGCTCTAAAGGGAAGCACCACGCTTTGGTGTTTGTGCTTTCATCAGATCATAAAATCCTTTCCAAATTAAAAAAAGCTGAGGGTTTGATCAGGCAATTTGTTTTGCAAGCGAGCGGGTGGTTTAAATGCCCAAAACTCAGTTTTGTTTTAGATGATAGTTTAGAAAAGCAGCTCCGCCTAGACGCCATATTCAATGAAATCGCTAAAGGGAAAGATAATGACTAAAAAAATAGAAGAGAAAATAGAGGGCGTGATTGAAAGCTTGGGATACTTGCTTTATGATGTGAGCTTGGTTAAAGAAAACGAGCAGCATGTTTTAAGGGTGAGCCTTAAAAACCCTAATGGGGCGGTTAGCTTGGATATTTGCCAGCAAGTGAGCGAGGTGATTTCGCCCTTATTAGATGTGTGCGATTTTATCCAAGACGCTTATATTTTGGAAGTGAGCTCTATGGGGTTAGAAAGAACGCTTAAAACCCCCAAACACTTCAAGCTTTCTTTAGGCGAAAAAGTGGAAGTCAAACTCATCAATAAAGAAAGCTTTCAAGCTGTCCTTAAAGACGCTAACGATTTGAGCGTGGATTTTGAATTAGAGGATCACGCTATCAAAAGCGTGGAGTATAAAGATTTAAAGAAAGTTAAAACGCTTTTTGAGTGGTAAAATAACGCAAAGCGGTAGACATTCTTACACTTTATGAGAAATTATCGCTTGATTGAAATTGGGCTCTTGTTATTTGGCTAAAAAACGCTAAAAAGCATTTTTGAGATTTCACTCTTCCATTTGAACGATACTCATTATTTCTTTGACCACATTCACATCTTCTAGCGTGCTTAAATCTTGAGTGATAGGCTCTTTTTTGGCGATAGATTTTAAAAGCCTTCTCATGATTTTCCCGCTTCTGGTTTTAGGCAAACCTGGCACATACATGACATTGTCTAATTTAGCGATCTTTCCAATCTCAATGGATAAGATATGGTTCATTTCTTTTAACAATTCTAAACTCTCGCCAAGATTGCATTTAGCCCCATCGCACAGCACCACAAACGCAAACAAGCCCTCTCCTTTAATCGTATCAGGGATACCCACTACCGCGCATTCAACCACCATTTCATGTTTAGAAATAGCGCTCTCCACTTCAGCCGTGCCAATCCTATGCCCACTCACATTCACAATATCATCTGTGCGCCCAATAATAGTGATGTATCCGTTTTCATCCACGATAGCGCCATCTCCAGAGAGGTAGACATATTCCCCATTCAACTTGATCTGAGAAAAATAGCTATCAATGTATCGTTTTTCATCGCCCCAAATGTTTCTTACCATAGAAGGCCATGGCTTAGTGATGCATAAAAACCCTTGCTCTCCGGGCTTTGTTTTGGTGCCGTCTTCGTTTAAAACTTCTGCATGGATTCCAGGCAAAGGTAAAGTTGCACAGCTGGCCCTTATAGGCGTAGCTCCCGGTAAAGGGCTGATGATATGCCCGCCTGTTTCTGTTTGCCACCAAGTATCCACGATACTGCATTTTGAATTGCCGATTTTTTCATAAAACCATTTCCATGCCGTAGGGTTAATGGGCTCTCCCACCGTTCCTAAAACTTTGAGTGAGTCTAAATTATACTTTAAGGGTTCGTTTTCGCCTTTAGCATGCAGCATTCTTATAGCGGTGGGGGAAGTGTAGAATTTATCCACGCGGTATTCTTCTATCATCCTCCACCATCTCCCATAATCCGGATAAGACATCGTGCCTTCTAGTATCAAAGTCGTCGCCCCGCAAGCTAAAGGCCCATAAACCACATAAGTGTGCCCTGTGATCCAGCCAATATCGGCGGTGCACCAAAAATTATCGTTATCTCTAATATCAAAAACCCATTCCATCGTCATTTGCGCCCATAACAAATACCCCGCACTGCTGTGTTGAACGCCTTTAGGCTTTCCGGTTGATCCGCTTGTATAGAGCAAGAATAAAGGATCTTCAGAGTCCATCATTTCAGGTTCGCATTTATCGGATTGGTAATTGACCATTTCATTATAGACAAAATCGCGCCCTCTCACATAATCAATCTCTCTGGCGTTTCGTATCACAATGAGCGCTTTTTCCACGCTAGGGCAGGCGTTATTTTCTAGAGCCTTGTCAAGGGCTGGCTTGAGCATGTAGGGTTTGCCTTTTCTAAAAGTCCCATCCGCTGTGATAACTAATTTAGCTTGAGCGTCGTTGATCCTATCCCTTAAGGCTTCAGGGCTAAACCCAGCAAAAACGATGCTATGGATCGCTCCAATCCTAGCACATGCGAGCATCATATAAACGCTTTCTACAATCATGGGCATATAGATAATGACTCTGTCGCCTTTTTTGACATTGAATTCGTTTTTTAAAAGGTTGGCTGTTTTATTGACTTCAGAATGGAGTTTTCTGTAAGTGATGACATTATAATCCCCCATTTCCCCTTCAAAAATGATCGCCACTTTATTTTTTTTGTCTTTTAAATGCCTGTCTATGCAATTGTAAGAAACATTGATTTTGCCGTTTTCAAACCATTTGAAAAAAGGGGCGTTATCGTTGTTTAAAACCTTATCAAAAGGTTTAAACCATGTGAGTTTTTGCTTGGCTAACTCGCCCCAAAAATGTTCATAATCTTCATTGGCTTCATGCACTAAATCTTTATATTCGCACATGTTTTTAATCCTGGCTTGCTTGGCAAACGCTCTGTTAGGGTTAAAGACTTTTGTAACGAATTCTAAATCTTCGTCTAATTGCATTATATCTCCTTTCTATGGCTTTAAGCGCATTTTTATTATTGTATCCAAACTCACACTCTTTTAAAGGGAGGGATACTTTTCTCTTTCTGTGGGGGTTGAGACTGATAAAAAAGGAAACAATAGCAAGATGAAACCTAAAGGGGATATTAGCGTTAATATGCTAATATAGTAGAACATTATGACTACAAAAAGGGTGGTATGCTGATCTCCATAGCGTTTTTATTGGTTTTATGTCTTTTGAATTATAGTTCTTTTAGGATGTTGAAATCGTTTTTAACCTTAAAGAAAATCTCTCAATACGCTTATTTAGGGTTTTTTATCCTTTTGAGCATGGGCGAGGCGGCTTTTGTTTTTTATAGAAATGCTATGCCTAGCCATTTGTTTGTTTTGACTTCGGCGTGTTCGTTTGTATCTTTTATTGTTTTTATCCTTTCTTTAAGTTTTTACGGGTTTTCCTACTCCATAGAAAAAATAGATTTTTTGCATTCAAGGCGTAAAAGTTTAAAAAACTTTTTAAAATTGGGGTTTTATCTGGCGTTATTAGGGTATTTTTGGCGTGGGTTTTATGAAGGGTTGGCCCGCCCTAAAATCAAAGAAACCCCTATTTATTTGGATAAGCTGGATAAAGAATTAAAGATTATTTTACTCACAGACATGCATGTGGGGAGTTTGTTGCAAAAAGATTTTGTTGATTACATTGTAGAAGAAGTCAATCAAAAAGAAGTGGATATGGTGCTGATTGGGGGGGATTTAGTGGATGAAAGCATTGAAAAAGTCAAATCTTTTTTACTGCCCTTAAACAACCTTAAAAGCACGCATGGCACTTTTTATGTGCCAGGAAATCATGAGTATTATCATGGCATAGAGCCGATTTTATCGTTTCTTGACACGCTTAATTTGACGATTTTAGGGAATGAGTGCGTGCATTTAGGGGGGATCAATTTGTGCGGTGTGTATGATTATTTCGCACGAAAGCGTCAAAATTTTGCCCCTGATATTGACAAAGCTTTAAAAAAGTGCAATGAGAGTAAGCCCACGATCCTTTTAGCCCACCAACCTAAACAAATTAGAAGCCTCAAAGAAAGCTACTCTGTAGATTTAGTGCTTTCAGGGCATACCCATGCAGGGCAAATCTTTCCCTTTAGCCTTTTAGTCAAGTTGGCGCAAACCTATTTACATGGTTTATACAAGCACAGCCCCACCACTCAAATTTATGTGAGCAGTGGGGCAGGGTATTGGGGGATTCCTTTAAGGTTTTTAGCCCCTAGCGAGATCGCATACCTTAGGCTTTTACCTAAAAATCAAGCTTAGTCAAACAAAATCTTAAAATCGTAATCAAGCGGTTAAAAATAAGGATTAAAACAAGGAGTTAAAAAACAACCGCCAAGACAAAGGGAAAGGAGGGGGAGGTGACCCTTTAATCTTAGCGGTGCCAACCAAACCATAAGGAATGGTTGGATTTGTAATTATACAATAAAATGGTGATTTTTAGCAAATGGTTTTAAAAATTATCCATAAAAACGCTCAAAGGTATTTTTACAACCAATAACTAAGGGCTTGATTTTAATCAAGCGATAACTTTTATTAATATTTTCTTAAACTAATTTAAAATTATGATATAATCAGTGCTTGAATTACTCTTAAGCAGGAGTCATACACCATGCGCGTTCTACTGATTGAAAAAAATTCTGTTTTGGGTGGAGAAATTGAAAAGGGCTTAAATGTTAAAGGCTTTATGGCTGATGTAACAGAGAGTTTAGAGGATGGGGAATATCTTATGGATATTAGGAACTATGACTTAGTTATGGTTAGCGATAAAAACGCTTTAAGTTTTGTTTCTAGAATCAAGGAAAAGCATTCTTCTATTGTTGTTTTAGTTTCTTCTGATAACCCTACAAGCGAAGAAGAAGTCCATGCGTTTGAGCAGGGTGCGGACGATTATATCGCTAAGCCTTACCGCAGCATTAAGGCTTTAGTCGCAAGGATTGAGGCTCGTTTGAGGTTTTGGGGTTCTAATGTGATTGAAATTGGGGATTTGACCATTAGCCCTGATGAAGAAAAGATTATTTACAAGGGGCGTGAAGTTGAAGTCAAAGGGAAGCCTTTTGAAGTGCTTACCCATCTTGCCAGACATAGGGATCAAATCGTCTCCAAAGAACAGCTTTTAGACGCTATTTGGGAAGAGCCTGAAATGGTTACCCCTAATGTCATTGAAGTGGCTATCAATCAAATCCGCCAAAAAATGGATAAACCCTTGGGGATTTCCACAGTTGAAACCGTAAGGCGCAGAGGCTATCGTTTTTGCTACCCCAAACCGGCGTGTGAAGAATAAATTCTTTTTGCTAAAAATAGATTAAAATGAGGGTGTGAAGCGGGTAAAGTCAAATATTTTAATAGCGATAATAGAGACACTCATGTCATGTTGGTGTTTAGCTAGGAGCATGATCATTTCATCTGCGATTGATAAGGTGTTTTGGTTAAAAAAACACTCAAATAAATTCGTATCAATTCATGGAGTTAAATATCTATCAAAATACAAACTTTGGCTCTGTTTTCATTGGATATTGAAAAAGTCTTATTTTTGTGGGATTTTTATGGGATACAAGAAAAATACACAAAGAAAACGCTAGCTAAACCCTAGCTTGCACTAAAATTTTAGTATAGTGGCGTTGTGAGAACCATTAAAACTATGATTGCTAATAATAATTTCATAGTTAGTCATCTCCTTTTTAAGATAGCCGCCCACTATTACCCCAAACCCTAACATGCTCCAAATACCCGCAACAAAAAAACAATAAAATAGAGAGATAACTTAAAATGATTATTTGCGTTGGTGTGATGATAATTTAAAAAACCTAAAAATACTAAAAAAGCGTTTTTTACAATCAAATGATTAAAAGAACTTGATTTTAATCAAGCGATGGATTTTTAAGTGCTCTTTTGGGGTTAGGGGGGTTAGTTAGAGATTTGTAGGGGGAGAATTATTTTAAAACACTCCTTATCCCTTAAAAAATGAGTTTTTGCCATAAAACGACGGAATGAAAATTTTTAAACCTTATCAAAAAGAGCTTTTAAACTCTTTTTAGCTTTTGTTAGCTTGTTACAAACAGCTTATTTTTAAGCGTTGTTGAAGATTTCTTCAATTTGTTCTTTAATGTCCCTATAATTGAAACTCTCCCTAAAGCCATCAATCTTGCCTCCGCTCGCATTCCTATGCCCGCCCCCATTAAAACACATTTGACTGAGTTCACACACATCGCAATTCCCATTCGCTCTTAAGCTCACATTCCCTTTAGCGTTCACATCTATATAAAAATCAAAATCCGGATTTTGCGTTAAAAAAAGGTTAGCCAACACGCTAATACCCCCCATAGAATAACTTAAAAACCCTTTTTTATCCTGGTAATAAACGCTGCAATCATGCTTTTTTAAAGAGAGCAAATGCGTTTGTGCGTTTGAAGAGATATTGTCCATCGTTTCTGTATCAGGGTCGCCCCCTAAAGCGATTTTTTTGAGTTTGAACAAATCGTTATCATAGGCTACAGGGGCATTTTCTAAAAACAAATAGTTTTTAACTTCTTCTAAAAGCTTTAATTTATAATCGCGGTTTTCATCATCAAACATGAAACGATTCAATTCAGAGCTTTGGTTAATCATGCGCATGCACACCTTGCCTAATTCAAAGCCATAACCTTGCGTGTCCCAAATATCCACAGAATTGACCATTTCCACCAAAGGCTCTAGCCATGTTGTGTTTTTTGGCTCTAAAAGAGCGTAATGCTTTTTCAAAAATTCATACACGATTTTAGTCGCGCAACGGTTCGTGTCTAAAAAATACCAATGGAAACTCTCAGCCACTTCTTTACCACTAATATGGTGATCCAAAAGCTGGATTTGAATGTCTTTATTTTGCAAGCGGTGTTCTTGGATCTTATCTTGCAAATACTCTGCTTCATTTAAATTCAAATTCAAATCGCTAATCAAAATAAGGAATTCACTCTCTTTAGATTGAGCGATTGCGTTTAGAATTTCATAAATTCTCGCTGAGACTTCACGCCCATAGTTGGCGTTATAGCATTGGATATTTTTAAAAAATTGTTTTGAAACAAGCTGGCATGCATAGCCGTCTAAATCAATGTGTGAAAGGTGATAAACTTGCATCATTCTTCTTTTTTATTTTAATAAATTAAATTAAAAGTTAATGTGGATCGTGCCTAAAGCTTCAAAATTAGAGTTAGGATCTAATTCCGCATGGCTTAGCACGACCACATCAATCCTGGCCTGCTCCATTTGATTAGAAAGGGCTTTTCTTAAATTAGGCTCTACAATCAAAATCACCGGAGCGATCCCTTTTTGCAAGACTTTCATGGCCTCTTCAGAGACCCCTTCAATGAGTTTTTGCAATTCGCTCACATTGAGTAGCAAGCTCTTAGAAGTGCCATTTTCTCGCAATTTATTAAGCAAAAATTGTTCGCTATCGGTAGAAAAGGTTAAAAATTTCAAACGCCCGTCTTCAGATTTAAAAGCGTTAGTGATCACCCTAGAAAGTCTCGCCCTCACTTGTTCGGTTAAGATATTCACATCGTTTTGAACCAATGGGGCAATATCGGTAATCGTTTCTAAAATAGTGAGCATGTCTTTAATGGGGATTTTTTCATGCAACAAGGCTTGCAAGACTGAGCGGATCGCACCGGTGGGGATTTTTTTACTCTCTTCTACAATCGTAGGATAGTCTTTAGCCAAGCGCTCTAAAAGGGATTTCACTTCATCTTTAGTGATAAAATCTTCAGCGTATTTTTTCACTAATTCGCTGGTGTGTGTCGCAATAACGGTGCTTGGATCAATAATAGTATAGCCTTGAATAATGGCTTCTTCTTTATTTTTAGTTTCAATCCATAAAGCGTCCATTCCAAAAGCCGGCTCTTTAGTAGGAATGCCTTCAATTTCTTTATTCACAAAACCGGTATTCATGGCTAAAAACTTATCCGGCATCACCATGCCCTCACCAATCACAATGCCTTTAAGCTTGATTTCATAATGCGTTGGGGGGAGTTGTAAATTATCCCTAATCCGGATTTGAGGCATCAAAAAACCATAATCGCTCGCTATCTTTTTTCTAATACCCCTAATCCTTTCTAACAAATCGCCCCCTTGTTTCATGTCCGCAAGACTGATGAGCTGATAGCCTAAAGCCAATTCTAAAAATTCAATTTTTAACACTTCATCAATCGCTTGTTCTTCTTCTCTTTTAAGCTCTTCTTGGGTTTTAGCCCTTGTGGTGGGGGTGTGGGGTTTGATTTTGGAGCTGTGGGGTTTTTCGCTCAAATCCAAGCCAAATTTTTGACTCAAATAATTTTCTAATTTAGTGAGCAGTCCGTCCTTTCCCTCCCTGCTAATCAGCCATGCGATGAATAAAAAGAGAGCCCCTACAAACGCTAAAGAAAAGGTAGGGAGTCCAGGAATGGTGGCAAAAAGCAATAAAATCGCCCCCACAATCACTAAAGTTTTGCTTTTATTCGTGAGCTGTGTGATGAGTTTAGAAGCGAAGTCTTCTTCTTCGTTTTGCGTGGTGCGAGTGGCGACAATACCGGTCGCTGTCGCAATGATTAAAGCAGGGATTTGCCCCACAAGCCCATCGCCAATGGTTAGGATAGTGAAAGTGCTAGCGCTAAAGCTCAAGCTCATATCCCTTTGAAACACGCCCACTAAAAACCCTCCAATGATATTGATAAGCGTGATAATGATAGAAGCGATCGCATCGCCTTTGACGAATTTAGACGCGCCATCCATCGCGCCATAAAAATCCGCTTCTTGGCTTAATGCGGCGCGTCGTTTTTTAGCTTCCTTATCATCAATCAGCCCTGAATTCAAGTCTGCATCAATCGCCATTTGCTTTCCTGGCATAGCGTCTAGGGCAAATCTCGCCCTCACTTCAGTAACCCTAGTAGAACCATTAGTTACTACCAATAAATTCACTAGCACTAAAATACTAAAAATGATAGCGCCAATCACATAATTCCCGCTCACGCTAAATTCCCCAAACGCCGTGATAATATCGCTCACCGCACTAGGCCCTTTATAGCCTTGGGTTAAAATCATTCTAGTGGTGGCGACATTTAAAGCCAAGCGGTACAAGGTTACAATGAGGAGCAAAGTAGGAAAAGCACTAAAATCAGTAGGCTTGTCAATGTAAAGCCCAATTAAAATGATTAGCACCGATAGCGCGATAGAAATCGTGAGTAAAAAGTCCAACACAAAAGGCGGTAACGGCACGATAATGATCGCTAAAATAGCTATCACAAAGACCACAAGGGCTAAGTCTTTGGATTGCAAGAAGCGTTTAAAGACAGGGAAAGTCTTTTTGAAAGCTAATTTGGAGCGTTCGTTTGCCATAATCTAAAATCAATGCCTTATTTGGTAAGTGTGTTTGTCTTTTAGACTTATTATAGTATAAAGTTTAAAAGGATTTGCACAAAAAACTCATTTTACGCTATAATCAACTCTTTTAAATTTAACATACCAATTAGGAGGTCGTTATGGCTTTGAATCTGGAGAAAAAACAAGAAATCATTAAAGCGTTTGCCACTAAAGAAAACGATACCGGTTCTTGTGAAGTGCAAGTAGCGTTACTGAATGAAAGGATCAAGCTTTTAACCGAGCATTTAAAAGCTAACCCTAAAGATCATTCCAGTCGTTTAGGGCTTTTGAAATTAGTCGCTCAAAGACGCAATTTGTTAAAATACATCAAACGCACCGATCATGCGCGTTATGTGGTTTTGATTGAAAAGCTAGGCATTAAAGACAGATAGTTTCTATCGCTTTTAGGGGATTTTAAATCATGGCGATTTTGTGTTGAAAGAGCGTTTGAAAGCCTTTTTCAGTGCGGACTCTGTTTTCACTTTAATTTTTGCTCTTTTTTTTCTCACTTCGTTTAAAAAACCTTTAACTCAAGTCCTGTTGATTGTTTTAATGGTTTTTTTGTTTTTTAGGTGTTATTTCCAAGCGTCTTTGAAAGAAACCTTTAGAATCAATCATTTAAAAACCATGCCTTTTAAATGGCTCACTCTGGCTTTTTTAGGCGTGTTTTTAAGCATCTTCCCTAACATGTTTAACATGTATGATAGCCAAACCTTCCGCTACAATTTATTCGCTCTAAACATGTCTTTAACTTATGCTTGCGGGGCGTTATGCTTGCTTTTTTCTAGCTGTTTAAGAATCAAATTGAATCAAAAAATCCTTTTTTATAGCATGGCTGTTGCAAATTTCATCAACGGCTTGCTTTCATTGGTGCAAAAAATTTATTTTAACATGCCCAGAGCGCAAGGGTTTAGCACGGTTAAGGAGTATGTGGTTTTAGTGAGCGTGTCCATTTTAGGCTGTTACATTTATGCGCTTTATTCGCAAAGTCAAAAAGAGAAACTTTTTTTCACGCTTTCTGTTTTTGTGGGGTTTTTAGTCGTTATTTTAAGCGCCACAAGGAGCGCGACAATCGCTTTTGTAGCTACTTTTTTAATCCTTTCTTGCTTTATTTTATACGCCAAAAAATCGCTCAAACCATTGGGTTATATGGTGGTTGTGAGTCTTATTTTGAGCGCTTTGTATGTGGGGAGTAACGCTTTAGAAAAAAGGGGGGCAATAGAGCAATCTAGGGTTCAAAACCAAACCTTTGAAGAAGATTTAAAACGCTACGCTAAAAAGGACGCTGATAGCAGCATTGGGTGGCGTTTGGAGCGCTGGAAAGAAGCCTTAACGGTTTTGCGTTTAAGGCCCTTTTTTGGTATGGCCGCTAGCGAGAAATGCCAGAGATTAGAAGAGATTTTGTTTCTATCGCAGTCTTATAGAGCCAAAGATTTGATTCTTTGTTATGAAAGATACGACAATCAAATCATTCATGTTCTAGCCACTAGGGGGATCATAGGCTTTTTGATCTGGCTATTTTTTTTATTAGTTATTGTAAAGATTTTTTGGAGCGGGATCAAGCAAAACTCTTTAATATCGTTTTTTATATTAACGACACTCACTTTTTACCTCATTTTTGGCATCGGGTTTGACCCCTTTGATTTCTTCATTACGGGAAGTTTTTTTGTAGGAATGGTCATGATGGCTGTTTTTGTAAAAAAGGATAAAAGCGCTTTTTAGCATCAAAGGGTTTGATGTTAGTCAAGCGGTAGTTTCTTGTGGTGCGTTCTTAGGGGGATTTAAGGGGTAAGATAAAAACTTATGCTATAATGTGGTTTCATTCCATATTCAACAAGGAGAAATAAATTAATGAAAATTTTAGTGATTCAAGGGCCTAATTTAAACATGTTAGGACACAGAGACCCAAGACTTTATGGCATGGTAACCTTAGACCAAATCCATGAAATCATGCAAACTTTCGTGAAACAAGGCAATTTAGATGTGGAATTAGAGTTTTTTCAAACCAATTTTGAGGGCGAAATCATTGACAAAATCCAAGAGAGCGTGGGCAGCGATTATGAAGGGATTATCATTAACCCAGGAGCGTTTTCGCACACTTCTATTGCGATTGCGGATGCGATCATGCTAGCGGGCAAACCCGTTATTGAAGTGCATCTCACTAACATTCAAGCCAGAGAAGAATTCAGGAAAAATTCTTACACTGGAGCGGCTTGTGGAGGCGTGATCATGGGATTTGGCCCGCTTGGCTACAACATGGCTTTAATGGCGATGGTCAATATTTTAGCCGAAATGAAAGCGTTCCAAGAAGCCCAAAAAAACAACCCTAATAACCCCATTAACAATCAAAAATAAAAGGGGGCTACCCATGAAAGGATTAGAAAGAGACTCCCATTTCACGCTCAATGAGAACGCGATGTTTTTTGAATGCACTTATAGTTGCGATAACGCTTTGTTTTTGCAATTAGACGATCGCTCGTTTTTTATCACTGATTCTCGCTACACTCAAGAAGCTAGAGAAAGCATTCAGCCTAAAAATGGCGTTTTAGCGGAAGTGGTAGAATCCAGCGATTTAGTGCAAAGCACGATTGATTTGATCGCAAAGAGTTCGGTTAAAAAGCTCTTTTTTGACCCCAATCAAGTGAATTTACAAACCTATAAGCGTTTGGATTCAGCGGTTGGGAATAAGGTTATTTTAGAGGGCGTGCCTAGTTACCACCGCCAAAAACGCATCATTAAAAACGATCATGAGATCCAACTCCTCAAAAAATCTCAAGCGTTGAATGTTGAAGCTTTTGAAAATTTTGCTGAGTATGTGAAAAAGATTTTTGATGAAAAAGAATCCTTGAGCGAGCGGTATTTGCAGCATAAGGTTAAGGACTTTTTGACTAAAGAGGGGGTTTATGATCTGAGTTTTGAGCCTATTTTAGCCTTGAATGCGAACGCGAGCAAACCCCATGCTTTGCCTAGCGCGAAGGATTTTTTAAAAGCGGAGCATAGCATTCTTTTGGATATGGGGATCAAATACGAACGCTATTGCTCAGATAGGACTCGCACGGCTTTTTTTGACCCTAAAGATTTTGTCTTCAAAAGAGAGCAGAGTTTCAAGGATAAAGAGCGTCAAAAGATTTATGACATTGTGAAAGAAGCGCAAGAAAAGGCTATTTCAGGCATTAGAGCGGGCATGACCGGTAAAGAAGCGGACAGCTTGGCTAGGGGGGTGATTAGCGATTATGGTTATGGGCAGTATTTCACTCACAGCACCGGGCATGGCATTGGCTTAGACATTCATGAGCTTCCCTATATTTCATCGCGCAGTGGAACCATTTTAGAAGAGGGCATGGTGTTTTCTGTAGAGCCTGGGATTTATATCCCTGGATTTTTTGGGGTACGCATTGAAGATTTAGTGGTGATCAAAAATTCTAGGGCTGAGCTTTTGTGATGCGAGAGATCCTTACTAGCCGCTTTTTCCCTAGCCTTTTTAAAAAAAGGCTTGATTTTTCTAACAGGGTGGTTTTAGGGTTGGGATCTAATCTTAAAAGCCCTTTAAAAATATTAAAAAATTGTTTTTTATATTTTAAAAATCATAGTAAAATCGGGAAAATTTTTTCTTCGCCCATTTATATCAATCCGCCCTTTGGTTACACTAATCAACCCAACTTTTATAACGCTACGATCATTCTTAAAACATCTTTAAGTTTGCGCCATTTTTTTGCTCTGGTTTTTTATATAGAAAGGCGTTTTGGGCGCCAAAGGAAGCGCGATTTTAAAGACGCTCCAAGAACTTTGGATATTGATATTATCGCTTTCAACCAAGTCATTTTAAGGCAGAACGATTTGACTTTACCTCATCCTAAATGGAGTGAAAGGGATTCGGTGTTAGTGCCTTTAACTTTGCAACAAATGCTTTTTAAAAAAGGGGAGTGGTGAAATTCTATACCTATAGTGGGGAGACGGCCGCTGAAGCTTTAAAGATCGCTCAAAGCCACCATGGGGTGGATACGCTGGTGTTTAAAACCCAAGAAATCCGTAAAAAAACGCTCACTTCTTCTGGGCTTTATGAAATCGTTGTGGCGGTTGAAGAAGAGAGCGAAAACAAGCCCCCTAAAGCCCCCCTTATTCCAGAAAGTTTGTATGATGAAGAATTGAATGAAGAAGATGTGGTCATGCAGCTTTCAAGCACTGTAGAAGAAATGCGCAAACTCGCCGGGGTTTCATCTAATCAGCGCAACTATAGTTTTTCAAAAAATAAGACCCTTTTAGAAAAAGACGCCCCGTTAGAGGATGCGCCTTTAGAGGCTAATAAGCAGGACGCTTTATTGCAAGCCTTAAAAGATGAAGCCAACCATAAAAAAGAAAGAGAAAAAAGAGAAGTCAAACAAGAAGAAGAGATTAAAGACATCAATTTGCAATTAAGTAAAATCAGAGACAGCCTGAAACTCATTCAAAACATGTTTTGGGATGAGAAAAACCCCAATTCTGTCAATATCCCCCAAGAATTTGCAGAAATTTACAAACTGGCCAAACAAAGCGGGATGAAATCCAGCCATTTAGATGAAATCATGCAATTGAGCCTGGAATTGATGCCTTTACGCATGCGGGAAAATTCCGTAACGATCAAGCGTTATTTTAGAGAAGTGTTGCGCAAAATGATTTTGTGCCGCCCTGAAGATTTGAATTTGAGGCAAAAACGCATCTTAATGCTTGTAGGACCAACAGGCGTGGGGAAAACGACGACTCTAGCCAAATTAGCCGCACGCTATTCTAGAATGCTAGCGAAAAAATACAAAGTGGGCATTATCACTTTAGACAATTATCGCATTGGGGCTTTGGAGCAATTAAGCTGGTATGCTAATAAAATGAAAATGAGTATAGAAGCGGTGATTGACGCTAAGGATTTTGCTAAAGAAATTGAAGCTTTGGAATACTGCGATTTTATTTTAGTGGATACGACAGGGCATTCGCAATACGATAAAGAAAAAATTGCCGGTTTGAAGGAATTTATAGATGGGGGTTATAATATTGATGTGTCCTTAGTGCTTTCGGTTACCACTAAGTATGAAGACATGAAAGATATTTATGATTCTTTTGGGGTGTTAGGGATTGACACTTTAATCTTTACGAAATTGGATGAGAGTAGGGGGTTAGGGAATTTGTTTTCTTTAGTGCATGAAAGCCAAAAACCTATCAGCTATCTTTCTGTCGGCCAAGAAGTGCCTATGGATTTGAAAGTGGCTACTAATGAGTATTTAGTGGATTGCATGCTAGATGGCTTTAGTAACCCTAATAAGGAACAAGCATGAACAATCAAGCGAGCCGCTTAGATAATTTGATGAATATTAAAAACCCTAAAAGTTTTTTTGATAATAAGGGGAATACCAAATTCATCGCTATCACAAGCGGTAAGGGAGGCGTGGGGAAATCCAATATTAGCGCTAATTTAGCTTACTCTTTATACAAGAAAGGTTATAAGGTAGGGGTGTTTGATGCGGATATTGGTTTAGCGAATTTAGATGTGATTTTTGGGGTGAAAACCCATAAAAATATCTTGCACGCCTTAAAAGGTGAAGCTAAATTGCAAGAAATCATTTGCGAGATTGAACCCGGGCTTTGCTTAATTCCCGGGGATAGCGGTGAAGAAATTTTAAAATACATTAGCGGCGCGGAAGCTTTAGATCAATTCGTGGATGAAGAGGGGGTTTTAAGCTCTTTGGATTATATTGTGATTGATACAGGCGCTGGGATTGGAGCTACTACACAAGCGTTTTTGAATGCGAGCGATTGCGTGGTGATTGTTACCACACCCGATCCTTCAGCGATTACGGATGCGTATGCATGCATTAAAATCAACTCCAAAAATAAAGATGAATTGTTTCTTATCGCTAACATGGTAGCCCAACCTAAAGAGGGCAGGGCGACTTATGAAAGGCTGTTTAAAGTGGCTAAAAACAATATCGCTTCATTAGAATTGCATTACTTAGGGGCGATTGAAAACAGCTCCTTATTGAAACGCTATGTGAGGGAACGAAAGATTTTAAGAAAAATAGCCCCTAACGATTTGTTTTCGCAATCCATTGATCAGATAGCGGGTCTTTTGGTTTCTAAATTAGAAACCGGCGCTTTAGAAATACCAAAAGAAGGTTTGAAAAGCTTTTTCAAAAGGCTTTTGAAGTATTTGGGGTAGACTGATGAGAGTTCAAAATTTTATCCATTTTTCTGTTGTGGTAGGGTTTTTTTTAGGGTTAGTGTTTTCGGTGTTGAAATTCAATGAGCCAGAGAGCATTTTATTATGGACGGTGTTATCCACGCTTGGGGGATACTTGATCGCGTTGTTGTTTGCGTCTATTTTTATCGCTTGCACGGATTTAGATATTTGTCTTTTTGATAAAAAAGGCACTGAAGAGAGTTTGCTCCGTTTCAACCATGAGTTTAAAAACAGAGAAAAAGAAGTGGCTAGTATTTTAAATTACATTAGAAATTATGATTTTGATGATGGAAAATAGAATGCCCAAAGAAATTCAAAAAACTGAAGCGAGCGAAAAAAATATAGAAAAGGTTTTGAACGCCTATGACAAGCAACAACACCACCATCAAGACGCACTCGCTATCCAGTATTTACCAGCCGTGCGCGCTATGGCGTTTCGTTTAAAAGAGCGCTTGCCCAGCTCTATTGATTTTAACGATCTGGTTTCTATTGGCACTGAAGAATTGATTAAATTAGCCAGGCGTTATGAGAGCGCGTTAAACGATTCTTTTTGGGGGTATGCTAAAACTCGTGTCAATGGGGCGATGTTAGATTATTTGCGTTCTTTAGATGTGATTTCTCGCTCTAATAGGAAACTCATTAAAAGCATTGATATTGAAATCACCAAACACCTTAATGAGCATGGGAAAGAGCCTAGCGATGCGTATCTAGCGGAAGTTTTAGGCGAGAATATTGAAAAGATTAGAGAAGCCAAAACGGCCTCAGATATTTATGCGTTAGTGCCAATAGATGAGCAATTCAATGCGATTGAGCAAGATGAAATCACTCAAAAGATTGAAGCAGAAGAGCTGTTAGAGCATGTCCAAAAAGCGCTAAATCAAATGAGCGAACGAGAGCAAATCCTTATCCAGCTTTATTACTTTGAAGAGTTGAATTTGAGCGAGATCAAAGAGATTTTAGGCATTACTGAATCGCGCATTTCTCAAATCATTAAAGAAGTGATTAAAAAGGTGCGTAAATCCTTAGGAGTGGATCATGGCTGATATTTTAAGCCAAGAAGAAATTGATGCACTTTTAGAAGTTGTTGATGAGAATGTGGATATTCAAAATGTCCAAAAAAAGGATATTATCCCGCAACGCAGCGTAACCCTCTATGATTTCAAGCGCCCTAATCGTGTGAGTAAGGAGCAATTGCGTTCTTTTAGGAGTATCCATGATAAAATGGCTAGGAATCTTTCCAGTCAAATTTCTTCTATCATGCGTTCTATTGTAGAGATTCAGCTCCACAGCGTGGATCAAATGACTTATGGCGAATTTTTGATGAGTTTGCCTAGCCCTACGAGTTTTAATGTCTTTTCCATGAAGCCTATGGGAGGAACGGGGGTTTTAGAGATTAATCCTAGCATCGCTTTCCCTATGATTGACAGACTATTAGGGGGTAAGGGGAGCGCGTATGATCAAAACAGGGAGTTTAGCGATATTGAATTGAATTTATTGGATACGATTTTACGCCAGGTGATGCAAATTTTAAAAGAAGTGTGGTCGCCCGTGGTGGAGATGTATCCTACCATTGACGCTAAAGAATCCAGTGCGAATGTGGTCCAAATCGTCGCTCAAAATGAAATTTCTATCATGGTGGTTTTAGAGATTATTATCGGGCATAGCCGTGGGATGATGAATATTTGTTACCCGGTGATTTCCATTGAGAGCATTCTTTCTAAAATGGGGAGTAGGGATTTGATGCTTTCAGAGACGAACTCTAAAAAGAGCCGTAATAAGGAATTGCAAGCGTTATTGAGTGGGGTGAGCGTGGATATGATCGTGTTTTTGGGCGCGGTGGAATTGAGCTTGAAAGAAATGCTGGATTTAGATGTGGGGGATACTATCCGGTTGAATAAAGTCGCTAATGATGAAGTGAGCGTGTATGTGCATAAAAAAAAGCGTTATTTAGCGAGCGTGGGGTTTCAAGGGTATAGGAAAACCATTCAAATTAAAGAAGTGATCTATAGCGAAAAAGAGCGCACTAAAGAAATTTTAGAAATGCTAGAAGAACAGCGCAGAGGCAAAGTGGGCGATATTATGAAAATAGAAGAAGAGTGAGAAATGCAAGATTTTATTAAGATTTTTATTCAAGAGGTTGTCTCTACTTTAGAAGGGTTAGTGGGTAAGGCTCCGAGCGTGGGATTAGAAAAAGAAATTTCTAACAATGAAGAAGCGAGTTTAATCAGCCTGCCTTATGCAAGGGTTAAGATTAGCGCGATTGAAAAAAATGAAAGTCCTATTGAATTACTGGCTCCGGTAGATTTAGTTACCGCTTTAAGCGATTTGATGCTAGGAGGTGAGGGGGCGAGTAAGGAAGAAATGGATAATGACGATTTAGACGCTTTTAAAGAAATGGCTTCTAATATTTTTGGCGCGATCGCTACGAGCTTGAAATCTCAAGAATTGCTCCCTAAACTCAATTTCACCACCACGAACGCTGAAATCGCTAAGGAGCTTCCTAAAAAAGAAGATTACGCTAAGGCGATGGTGTTTTCTTTTAAAATGGAAGCCATTAAAGAAAGCCAAATCGTTTTATTGATCACTTCAGCGTTTGAGGACCAATTTGAAAAAACGCATCAAGAAGAAAAAGAAGAAACGACACAGAGTGCTACTGAAGAGACTAAAACCCACGATGCGTCTTTAGAAAACATAGAAATCCGCAATATCAGCATGCTTTTGGATGTGAAATTGAACGTTAAGGTGCGTATCGGTCAAAAAAAGATGATTTTAAAAGATGTGGTTTCTATGGATATAGGGAGCGTGGTGGAGTTGGATCAATTGGTGAATGACCCTTTGGAAATTCTTGTAGATGATAAGGTGATCGCTAAGGGCGAAGTGGTGATCGTGGATGGGAATTTTGGCATTCAAATCACGGATATTGGCACTAAAAAAGAACGCTTAGAGCAACTGAAAAATTAAACCATTTTAGAGTAAAAAAGGAAGGATTATGGCTATTTTTGGGGAATTAAGCTCTCTTGGGCATTTGTTTAAAAAAACGCAAGAATTAGAAATTTTGCATGAGTATTTAAAAGAGGTCATGCAAAAGGGTAGTAAAGCGAATCAAAGGGTTTTAAATCTCGCTACTAATACAGAATTTCAAGTGCCTTTAGGGCATGGCATTTTTAGCATAGAGCAGAGTTATTGTTTAGAACATGTTAAAGAAAGCGAGAGAGGTTTTTTTGAAAGCCACAAACAATATGTGGATTTCCAGCTGATTGTCAAAGGCGTTGAGGGGGCTAAAGTGGTGGGTATCAATCAAGCCACCATTAAAACCCCTTATGATGAAAAAAGAGATTTGATCGTTTATGAGCCGGTTAGTGAAGCTTCTTTTTTGCGTTTGGATGCGGGCATGCTGGCTATTTTTTTTGAAAACGATGCACATGCGTTGAGGTTTTATGGAGAGTCTTTTGAAAAATATAGGGAAGAGCCGATTTTTAAAGCGGTCGTTAAAGCGCCTAAAGGATTGATCAAATTAAAATTATGAAATTGGTGAGTCTTGTTATAGTTTTTTGTTGTTTTTTAGGGGCTGTAGAGTTGCCTGGAATTTATCAAACTCAGGAATTTTTATACATGAAAAGCTCTTTTGTGGAGTTTTTTGAGCATAATGGGAAGTTCTATGCTTATGGTATTTCTGATGTGGATGGCTCTAAAGCCAAAAAAGACAAACTCAATCCTAACCCAAAGCTAAGGAATCGCAGCGATAAAGGCGTGGTGTTTTTAAGCGATTTGATTAAGGTTGGAAAACGATCTTATAAAGGCGGTAAAGCGTATAATTTTTATGACGGCAAGACTTACTATGTGAGAGTCACTCAAAGTTCAAACGGGGATTTAGAATTCACTTCAAGCTATGATAAATGGGGGTATGTCGGCAAAACTTTCACTTGGAAACGCTTGAGCGATGAAGAAATCAAAAATCTAAAACTCAAGCGTTTTGACTTGAATGAAGTCCTTAAGACTATTAAAGATAGCCCTATCTAAGATTCTCCTTTAAAATTTTTTAACATTCACTCTCTTGGCATTCTTTACACCACACAAACATTTTCATGTCATGGCTGATCAGCTTGGCTTGATATTTTTTAACGACTTCATTCTGGCGGTTTTCAATTTCAGGGTCTGCAAATTCAATGATCTTACCGCAATGCAAACAAATGATGTGATCGTGGTGTTCTTTAGCCGCAATTTCATAACGCCGGCCGCTTTTTGAAGTCTCTAAAACACAGATAAAATTTTCTTTTTCTAAGAAATTCAAAATGCGATAGACTGAAGAAATGCTGGTGTTTTTGTCCTTTTGGCGGATAGAATGCGTGATTTCTTCAGGGCTTAGGTGTGTGCCGCTGCGATACAAAACGCTCACCACTTCTTCTCTCTGTTTTGAATTTTTGAGTCCGTTTTTTTTGATAGACATTCTCAAGCGCTCTAAAATGGATTCCAAAGTTTCTAATCTTTTCATGCTGATATTTCCCTTATCCGTAAAATGATTTTTATAACTAGAATATTATTATACAATAATAATGCGATGAAACATAGATAAAACTCATTATTATTTTAATTTAATCAAAAAATATTGATTTTTTATTACTATTGTCGCATTTTAATGTAACTTATAAGATCAATTTCTTATTTTATCAAGCCATTCTAAAAGGGTTTTTTCAAACCCTATGCCTTGAGAAGAAACCAGATTTAGGGGTTTTTCCAAATAATCTTGTTTGACATAGCCGTTATAATCATGCGGGTAAAGGTAGTCTTTAGCGTTAGGTAGCAGGTGTTTAGGAATAGGGTAGAGTAAGCCTTTTTGAACGCAATCTAAGGCCTGATTGATCGCTCTATAAGCCGTGTTAGACTTGGGCGAACAAGCCAGATAAATCACGCACTGGCTTAAAATAATGCGCGCTTCAGGGTAGCCGATTTGTTTGACTGAAAACAAGCAAGAAGCGGCTAAATTAAGGGCGTTTGGGTTAGCGTTACCAATATCTTCGCTCGCAAAAATCACCAGCCTTCTGGCGATAAATTCCGGGTTTTCCCCGCCAGCAATCAAGCGCGCCAGATAATAAATGGAGGCGTTTTCATCGCTCCCTCTTAAAGACTTGATTAACGCGCTAGTGAGGTTATAATGCGTATCATCGCTATAAGATCCGTCATTTAGGCTATGGGGCCGTAAGGATTTGAGCGTTTTTAAAGTGATAGGATTTTCTATTTTAGCGCTCAAATCTAAGAGGTTTAATAACGCTCTGGCATCGCCAGCGCTGTTATTCAAAAGATAAGTTTTAGCGCCAGGCTCTATTTGTTTTTTTAACAATGTTAAAGCCTTATCGCAAAGCCTGTCTAAATCGCTCTTATTTAAGGGGGTTAATTCAAAAGTAAAACTTCTTGATCGGATCGCATGGCTTAGGCTGTAATTAGGATCTTGCGTGCTAGCCCCTAAGATTAAAGCGTGATCTTTTTCCATAATGGGGAGTAAAAATTCTTGTTGGGTTTTATTCAATCTGTGGGTTTCATCAATAAAAACAACGGGTTTTAAAAGGGTGTTTTGGTAATTTTTAAGCTTAAGGCGTAAATCCTCCAATTTGAAATCCGTCGCATTAAACAAAAGGATGGGGCGTTCTAGGGAGCGAGCGATGATTTGAGCCAGGCTTGTTTTACCCACGCCAGGAGGGCCATAGAAAAAGGCATGGGGGAAGTGTTTGGATTGTAGGGCTTTAAATAAGGGGGCGTCTTTCCCTATTAAATGCTCTTGGCCTAAAAAATCTTCTAGGCTTGTGGGGTTTAAAAGCGAAGTCAGGCTCATTTTTTAAATAAAATCAATTCGTAAAAATTCGTAGGGGTGTTTAAATTTTTCGTTGGGGTTTTGGTGTTTTTAGAGTGTTTTTGCAGAGCGTCTTGCAATTCTTTATTGAGATTGTCTAATTCATCAAGCTTTTCTTTTAAGCGCAAGATAATATCCACGCCCGCTAGATTAACCCCCATATCCCTTGTAAGGCGTAAAATCGTTTTGATTTTGTCCATGTCTCGTTGGGAATACAAGCGCATTTTCCCATCAGTCCTGCTAGGCTCTATCAAACCCTCTTTTTCATATTGGCGCAAGGTTTGAGGGTGCACGCCTAAGATTTTAGCCACGACGCTGATCAAATAAAGCGGTTCATCATAATCGCACACGATTCCTCCTTACAATTCTTTTTCTAATAACGCTTTTAACTCATTAGAAAGCGTTTCCGTTTTAGGCAAGATCAAACGAGCTTGCAAATACAAATCCCCCACATGCGAAGTTTTTCTGTTTTTAATCCCTTTGTCTTTGATGCGGAATTTTTGCATCGCTTTGGTGTTAGGGGGAATGGTTAGGGTTAAGGTTTTATGCCAAGTAGCGATTTCAATTTTCCCTCCAAAAAGAGCCGTTTTTAAGGGTAAATCAAAGATTTGGGTAATATCGTCTTTCTCGCGCCTATAAATTTCATCTTCTTCAATATGGATCTCTAAGAGCAAATCGCCCCTACCCGTTCGCCCCGTTTTCCCCTTGTTGCGAACCCTGATTTTTTCGCCCTCTTCCACGCCGATAGGGATTTTAAGGCTAAAAGTCTCATTATTGATGCTCACTTGTTTTTTATTGCCTAAAAGGGTGTCTAAAACAGAGACATTTAAAGTGGCGGTCAAATCTAAATTTTCAGGGGCGAAATTGGAAAAATTAAAGCCAGAAAAGCCTTGCGAGTTTTGAGAAAATCTTTGTGAAAAGCCTCCTCTCCCAAAAATAGAGCTTAAAATATCGTCTAAATCTTCACTAGGACCACGGCTTCGGGCAAAATCGCTGAAATTCTGCCCCCCAAACATGTTATCGCCAAACTGATCGTATTGGCGGCGTTTTTCTTCATCGCTCAAAATTTCATAAGCGGCGTTGATTTCTTTGAATTTCTCTTCGGCTTCTTTGGTTTTATTCAAATCCGGATGGTATTGCCTAGCTAAACGGCGGTAGGATTTTTTGATTTCATCTTGGCTGGCGTTTTCGCTCACATTTAAAGTTTGGTATAAACTCTTACTCATGAATCACCTTTAAAATAGTTTTATTAGAATACTATCATAAATCTTTAGTGTTAGTCAATCAAGTTTATTGATAATGTTTAGTGGTCATTGAGATTTTAAACCCGTTTCAGTGCAATTAAAAGGAATTTTCATTAAAATACTAGGTTTAAATCCACGATGAGTTTTTAATGCAATATAAGAAAAATAAGAAAAGATATTATTATTTAGCGTTAGGGATCCTTTTTTTAAATGGTCTGTCTTTGAAAGCTTTAGAAATTGCAGTCAAACCTTTTGGCTATCTGGGGCTATTGTATAATCAAGGGGCGCAAAAAAACCCTCACAGCTATGTGGGGGCTTTAGCGCGTCTTGGGGTGGATTTTTCTTATAGCAATGGGTGGTCCTTTGGTATTGGAGCGATTGGGGCTTGGAATATTTATAACAAACAGCGTTTGGCTAACCTTTACATCAGTCTAGGGAATTTTTTTGGTAGTTCTAAAAATGTTAAACCTTATTTGAGCGCTGGCGATGTTTCTGATGCGTATCTTCAATACGCTAACCAGCGTTTTAAAATCGCTTTAGGGCGTTTCAATACCGATTTTGTGGATTTTGATTGGATAGGGGGCAATATTCAAGGGGTCTCTGTGGCTTTCAAGCAAAATTCCATGCGTTATTTTGGGATTTTTATGGATAGCATGCTTTATAATGGGCATCAGATCAATAAAGAGCAAGGGAATCGAATCGCTACTTCCCTAAACGCTCTAGCGTCTTATGATCCTGTGTCTAAACGCTTGTATGTAGGGGGGGAAGTGTTTGTTTTGGGCGCAGAATACAGGCATGAAAATCTTAAAGTGGTTCCTTTTATTTTAACGGACACCCGCTTGCCTTTGCCCACTCAAAACGTTTTAGTGCAAGTGGGGGGTAAGTTGGAGTATGACGCTTCTTTAGCTAAGGGTTTCACTTCGCGCACTCTAGTGCATGGCATGTATCAATACGGCAACACTGATAGTGCCACCAACGCTAAAAATGCCGGTTTGTTTTTGATCGATCAAACTTTTAAATACCAAATTTTTAATTTTGGAACGGGTTTTTATATCGTTCCGGCAAGGAACAATAAGGGCTATCTATGGACTTTTAATGACAGGACTAAATTCTATGGCCGTGGGATCAATGCACCCGGCGTGCCAGCGATTTATTTTGCTAACTCTAGCATTTCAGGCTATGTTTTTTTAGGGCTTAAGACTAAAAGGGTGCGTTTAGACGCGATGGTGGCTTTTGGGGATTATCAAGAATATTCTTTAATGAGCAGCTTTAGGGTTTGGACTTATAGGAGTTTGTCTTTTGATATGGGTGGGGGGTATGTGTATGCTTATAATTCTAAAGCCACGAGAAAAAGCCTTGGAGATAGTTCTTTTGTCTTTTTTGGGAAGTTTTTGTTTTAAAAAAATGCCATTTTTGCAATCAATAGCAAAGGGCTTGCCAAAAGTAAGCGATAAAGTAAGCGATAATTTCTTCTTTTTAAAAATCAATATTAAAAGAAGTTTTTGTTTTAAGAAATTCTTTTAAAATCAGGTCTTTGGGGTTTTTTAGGGAAAAAAGTTTTTTTAAACTCAGGTTCCCATAGTTTGATCACGCCATGGTGGGTCATCTGGTGCATATTGACTAAACGCATGTTTAATAGAGCCTTTTCTTTGGCTTCGCTATCGCTCAAATCTTCTTTAATTTTGAATGCTTGAATGATTTGCTCCCACAATTCATGCTCTTTAGCGTCTTCGTTTAAAAAATCTTTATAGTTGAAGCCGCCAATCCCTTTGACCCCCTTAATATTATCCCCCTTATCCCCCACAACGCACTGGTAATAAGCAAAAAAATGAGCCTCTTTTTGACTCACATTAAAAAAAGCGTTGGTTTTCAAGTTGAAATGAGAACCTCTATTGGAATATAAAATATCCTTATCCATGCTGGCTATCACATAATTGTTGGGGTCTTTCTTTTTATAAAAAGAGATAATATCATCGGCTTCATATTCAAAACAATGTTCGCCCTGGATTTTAGCCCCTTTTTTTAGGGGGTATTTTTCCACGATGGCGATTTTTAGGGTTCTTAGAAGGGCTTTAAAATCTTCATCAAATTGGTGGCGTTTTTGTTTGTAATGATCGCACAGCTGGTAGCGGAAACTCTCTCTGCCCCTAGTGATAAAAAAAAGCGTTTTAGAGCAACGGGTCTTGCGCATGATAGATAAAATTTGAGTGGTGAGAAAAATAACGCCCACTTCTTGCAAGCTATAAGCAACGAATCTTTTAGGGAGCGTTTTATTAGAGAGCAAACGCCTAACAATATTAGGGATAACGCAATCAATGTCTAGTAAAAGAGTTCTTGAATGCATGAATCTTGTTTTGTTAAACGCTTGTCTAATGGTTAATCCTTAAGTTGAATTTCTCTTTTCAAAAGTTAAACTATTATAGTAAATATATAGCAAATAATAAGTTATTTTAAGGCTCTATTTGTAAAAAGTGTTGATTTGTTCATATTATCTGTTTTTATACAAAGGAATTTTGATGGGTAACCTTGAAGAAATACTGCGAGAATCTTGCGATTTTAAAATGATTTCTTGATTGTCTTTGTCTAATAGCTTTTCTAAAATGTATAGGGCTTCATTTTGAGTGATTGGCACAAATCCACTATTATAATGGTTGTAATTGACCCTATTAATTTTTTGATTCTCGTTGTCTATTTGGGCAAAAATTTCAATATCTCCATCTAATCTTATATCAATCAATTTGTATC